>NZ_JBIWGU010000002.1:248022-725861 GCF_044763775.1 Streptomyces sp. NPDC094448
TCCCAATTTCTCACATTTCGCACCTGCTCGCGTTAGCGGCTTCGCCGCGCGCCCCCCCCCCCCCCCCCCCCCGCGGGCCCCCCGCCCCCCCCCCCGGGGGGGGGGGGGGGGCCCCCCCCCCGTCCGCGGCCTTCACCGTCTCAAGGCCTTCAAGAACGTCACCCTCCCGGGGTGTTGACAGTGCCGTGTCGCGGATGTGCGCGGGCCTCCCCGTGCAGTTCCGGCCCTTCGGTACGGCTCCGCTCAGGCCGACGCCCGTTTCTTCGGCGCCGCCTTGGCCGTCTTCTTCGCCGTCCCGGCCGTCCGGGCCGTGGACTTCACGCTCTTCGCCGCCGTCTTCGCCGACTCCGCGCCCTTCCCGGCTGCGGTGGACTTCCTGGCCCCCGCCTTGGCGTCCCCCTTGGCCGCGGACTTCGCCGTCGCCTTCCCGGCCGTCCTCTTCGCAGTCGGCCCCTTCCCGGCCGGCCCCTTCCCGGCCGCCGGCCTCTTTGCGGCCGTACGCTTCCGGCCCGCGATCGGCGTGACCCCGGCGGCCTCCGTCCCCTCCTCCCGGGCCTCCTTCGCCGCCCGCACACTGCTCTCCAGCGCCGCCATCAGGTCGATGACCTGCCCGCCGGTCTCCGCGGGCGCGGCCTCGGGCAGCGCCCGTCCGCCCTCCGACTTCGCCGCGATCATCCGCTCGACCGCCTCCCGGTAGTCGTCGTGCAGCGAGTCCATCGAGACCGTTCCGAGCGTGTCCATCAGCGCGTCCGCCAGATCGAGTTCGGCCTCCCGCACCGTCACCTCGGTCTGCGGCGCCACCCCCTCCGGCTGCCGGATCTCGTCCGGCCACAGCAGCCCGTGCATGGCGATCACATCGTCCACCACCCGCAGCATCCCGAGCCGCTCACGGCCCCGCAGGGCGAATTTGGCCAGGGCGACCTTCCGGCTCCGCTTCAGGGCCTCCCGCAGCAGGGTGTACGGCTTGGCCGCGGGCACTCCGTTCGCCGACAGGTAGTACGCCGCGTCCATCTGGAGGGGGTCGATCGACGAGGCCGGGACGAAGGCGACGATCTCGATGGTCTTGGCCGTCGGCAGGGGCAGCGCGGCCAGATCCTCGTCGGTGATCGGGATGATCGAACCGTCCGCCTCCTCGTACCCCTTGCCGATCTCGGCCGCCGGGACCTCCTCGTCGTCCAGCTCGCACACCTTGCGGTAGCGGATCCGGCCGCCGTCGGCGGTGTGGATCTGCCGGAAGGAGACCGAATGGTTCTCGGTGGCGTTCACCAGCTTGATCGGGATGCTGACCAGCCCGAAGGAGATCGCACCATTCCAAATGGATCGCACTTTTGATCCCTTCTGCCCGATAAACATGTGATTCTCATCGTATGACGCCGATCACGGAGGTGGCCGGGCGACGGATCACGCTCAGCAACCTCGACAAGGTCATCCACCCGGCCACCGGCACCACCAAGGGCGAGCTGCTGCACTACTACGCGGTCACGGCGGACGCGATGCTGCCGCATCTGCGGGACCGGCCCGTCTCCTTCCTGCGCTATCCGGACGGACCGGCGGGCCAGCGCTTCTTCACCAAGAATCCGCCGCCCGGTACGCCGTCGTGGGTACGGACGGCAGCCGTACCGCACTCCGACGACCCCGGGGCCCGGCAGATCGTCGTCGACGATCTGCCGTCGCTGGTCTGGGCCGCGAACCTGGTCGTGGAGTTCCACACCCCCCAGTGGCGGGCCGCGGCGCCCGGGATCGCCGACCGGCTGGTGTTCGACCTCGACCCCGGGGCCCCGGCGACCGTGACGGAGTGCTGCGAGGTCGCTCTCTGGCTGCGCGGGCGGCTGGCGGCGGACGGACTGACGGCCGGGGTCAAGACCTCCGGGTCCAAGGGGCTGCATCTGCTCGTACCGCTGGCCCCGACCCCGTCCTCCCGGGTGTCCGCCTATGCGAAACAGCTCGCCGTGGAGGGGGCGGAAGCGCTGCCCGAGCTGGTGGTGCACCGGATGGCCCGCGCCCTGCGGCCCGGCAGGGTCTTCGTCGACCACAGCCAGAACGCCGCCGCGAAGACCACGGCCGCGCCGTACACGCTGCGCGCCCGCCCCGAACCGGCCGTTTCGGCGCCGGTGACCTGGGAGGAGGTCGCCGAGCGGCGGGAGCTGGCCTTCGGTTTCGAGGAGATCGGCCCCCCCCCGTCTTGAGCGGTACGGGGACCTGCTGGCGCCGCTCCTCGACCCGGCCGCCGCCCGGCCCCTGCCGTGAACGCGCCGCACCGTCGGCTGCCGCCCGCGCTCCGGCCACCCCTGCGGCCCGCGCTCGCGGTGTCCGTGAGCAGCCTGCCGCGCGGCGCCGATCTGGCGTACGAACCCAAGTTCGACGGCCATCGGATGCTGGTCTTCCGCGACTCCGGCCCCGGCGGCGCTCCGGAGGTGCTGCTCCAGGCCCGCTCCGGCCGGATCGTCACCGGCGCCTTCCCCGATCTGGCGGCGGCGGCCCGGCGGCTGCCGCCGGGGACCGTGCTCGACGGCGAGGTCGTCGTCTGGCGGGACGGCCGTACCGACTTCGCGGCGGTGCAGAAGCGGGCCATGGCCACCGCGCAGCACGCGCCGGAGCTGGCGCGGGCGCTTCCGGCTTCGTACGCCGCCTTCGACGTGATCGCGGAGGCGGGCACCGATCTGCGGGCGCGGGCCTACCGGTACCGGAGGGAGCGGCTGGTGGCACTGCTCGCACCGCTGGGGCCGCCGCTCCAGGCGGTGCCGATGACGCTCGACGCCGACGAGGCCGCCGACTGGTACGAGGCGCTCCCGGCGATCGGCGTCGAGGGGCTGGTGGCCAAGCATCTCGGCCGGACCTACCGGAGCGGCGCCCGGACCTGGCAGAAGCTGCGGCACACCACGCTGCGGGACGCGGCCGTGACCGGTCACACCGGCCCGGCGACCGGTCCGCGCGCCCTGGTGGTCGTCCTCCGGGACGGCGACGGCACCCCGGTCGTCTCGGCCCCGCTGAGCCCGGCCCTGAGGGCACAGGCGGCGGCCGCACTGCCGCCGGGCACGGCCGGACCGGAGGGGCGGGCGACGGCCGCGGGGCTGGGCGAGATCGGCTACCGGCCGCTGGAGCCGGGGCTGGTGGCGGAGGTGGAGGTCCGCACCACCCGCCATGCGACGGTGACGGTGGCCAGGCTGCGGCTACCGCAGGACACGGACACAGCGGCGGACGGAGGCGCGGGCGCGGAGGGGTAGCCGGGGGTCAGGTCCTCGTCCAGGTGCGGCGGTCGCGCGCCGTCGCGTACACCGTCTCGATGTCCGCCGGTTTGAGTACGCCCCCGAGTGCGGCCAGCGCCGGGACGTCCGCCGCCGACAGGATCCGTACCTCCCCCGGGCCCGTCGGCACATCGGCCCGCCCGGCCGGGCCCACCAGCACCAGCATCGGGCGGACCGCCGTCGCCAGGGCGCAGGAGGCGCGTTCGGCCCGGCGGCGGGCAAGCCTCAGCGGCGGCACCGCGGCGTCCCGTCCGCCGCCCCTCGGGTGCAGCAGGGCGGCCCCGGCGCGGCCCGGCAGCGACCGCGCGGGCACGGTGTGCACCGCGAACACCCCGCCGGGACCCACGGCCAGATGGGGGATCCGGTCGTCCCCGGGCAGCGGTACGGAGTGCAGCAGCCGCCAGCCCGTGCCCTCCCAGCCGTCGAGCGCGGCTCCCACCGTCTGCTCGGCGGCCAGCAGGGCGCGGTCAGCCCGGTGCGGATCGCGCAGTACGCGGGCCGTCCGGCCGCGGGCCGGGAGGTGGTCGAGCCGGGCGTGCAGGGTCTCGCCGGGCCGGTTGGGGGCGAGATCGTCGTCAGGGTGCAGCGCCAGCCGGGCGAGCCGGGCGGGGGTCGGCACGGGCGGCGGGCCCACGGTGACCTCACCCGTCACAAACGGCGCGAGTGCGGCCAGCACTTCGGCGCGGAGTGGTTCGTGTGCGATACGGATCCGGCCACCCTCACCGGGCCCGCCGGGGCCCGGTGGGCCGTCCTCCGGGTCGTACCAGCCGACGATCCGGCCGTCCCGCGCCCGTACGAACAGCCGGTCGCCTGCCGGTGTGACGCGCAGTAACCCCGCCATGCCCTCACCTCCGGCCCCCGGCCACCCGGCGTGGCGCTCCGGCCCATGGGACCAGTCCCCGGCCCTGGGGAGCAATAACCTCGCCATGTGCGTTCGTTGCCGACTCCATGTCGGCTCGGTGGTGCACACTTCCACCGAACGAATGGTTCGAACGGGGTGGTGAACGCACCCCTTGCGGGCGTATGCCTGTGGTGCTCCGTGAGGACGGGGCCCGGGGAGGAGGCACACGTGTTCGGGGGGATCGACGAGGTCGAGTGGGCCGGACTGGAGCACGCCTACGGATCCGCCGGTGATGTGCCGGGGCTGCTGCGCGGGCTCGCTTCACCCGATCCGGTGGTGCGGGAGTCCGCGCTGGACGCGATGTACGGGGCGGTCCACCACCAGGGCGACGTCTACGATTCGACGCTCGCCTGCATACCGTTCCTGCTGGAACTGGTGGTGGATCCGGCGGTGCCGGACCGCGGCGGCATCATCGAGCTGCTGACCAGCATCGGCGGTATCGAACTCGACGGGGACGACGAGCTGGACCCGGAGTGCGAGGAGTTCGAGTCCGCGGCGAACTACGCCATGGCCGCATCGGCGGTGACCGCGGGGGCCGACGCGTTCCTGTCGCTGGTGGGCTGCGAGGACCGCGGGGTGCGGCTGACGGTGCCGCTGGCCCTGGCCGCGTTCCACGACGAACCGGCCCTGGTGCTGGCGCTGCTGCGGGAGCGGCTGAAGGTGGAGCAGGATCCGGAGGTCCGGCTGGCGTATGTGGAGGCCGGCGGCCGGATCGCGCTGCGGCACGACGGGCTGGCGCCGGAGGTCGTCGAGTGGCTGACCGCGCTGACGCACGGCCCGCACGACGGCAAGCCTTCGGTGTACGACCCGGACGCGTACGCGGTGGGGCTGCCGCCCGAACCGCCGGTCCGCACCCGGCCGCATGCGGACGGCGTGAACGGTCCGAACGGGCCGGGAAGTCAGGGGGGCACGAGCGGTCCCGGCGGCGCGCAGCGCGCGGACCGGCGGAACCGCGCGAAGGGTCGGGACCGGACCGGCCGGAGCACGGACGGCACCCGGTCCGGACCACCGGCCCCCGGCCGGCCGTACGACCCCGGTCTGCGGCTCTCCGCCATCGCCCAGCTCGCCCGCTGCGCCCCGCACACCCTCCCCGCCGACGTGGTGCCGGACGTCACCGGGCTGCTGCGCGAGCTGCGGACGGGCCGCGGGCCCGAACGCTTCCACCGGGCACCCGCCGGGCCGCCGCGCCCGGTACCGCCACCGGGCCCGGCGACGCTGCTGGGCAGACTGCTCGACCAGCGGGATGCGGAGCGGGCCACCACCCGTACCGCGCCGTGGACGGGCGATCTGCTGCGCACCCTCCACGACGGTCTCGGCGACCGGGTCGACGACCGGATCGCGCTCCTCGCGGACCAGTTGTGCAGCCCCGACTGGGGTCAGCGGATCGACGCCGTCCGGATGAGCGCCCGGCTGATGCGCACCTGGCGCGGGGGGTACGGGGAGCTGGTCGGCCTGATCGGCGAGCAGCTCCACGACGGTGAGCCCGGTCTCGCGGACGCCGCCGTCACCGCGCTGGAGGACCTGCACGGGCTGGCGCTGCCCGCGGCCGACGCACTGGCGGACCATGTGATCGCCGGGGGTCCCGGCCGGTGGGTGCGGCGGTGGGCGGAGGAGCCGGATGCGCTGGGCCGGGCGCTGGTGGCCCTGTCCCGTACCGGCGACGTCCGGGCGGTACCGGTGCTGGCGCGGCTGCTGGAGCGGGATCCGCTGCCCCGGGACCTGGGCTTCGCGGTGGGACATCTGGGCGCGGCAGCCGCGCCGCTGGTCCCGGCGCTGCGCGAGCGGCTCGGCGCGCTCCCTCTCGACGACCGGCTGTACGACACCGCCGGTTCGCTGCTGTGGGCGGTGAAGGCGCTGCGGGCGTCCGAGGCGCTGCCCGAGGTGCTGCGGCTGCTGCGCGGGGCGCCCGAGTACCGCAGGGAGTGGGTGGTCGAGCTGGTGCTGCGGGCCCTGGCGGCCTTCGGTCCCGCGGCCGCCGACGCGGTGCCCGGGTTGCGGGCCCTGCTGCGGGACGGCGCCCGCCGGGACGGATCGTCGCCGGCCTTCGGGGCCAAGGCCGCGGCGGCCCTGTGGGCGGTCGAGGGCGATGCGGACGCGGTGCTGCCGGTGCTCTGCGCGGCGCTGGCCGGGCCGGACCAGGGGGCCCGGCGGGTGGCGGCGGAGACGGTCGGCGCGATGGGCCCGGCGGGGGCCGGGGCCGCGTCCGTACTCGCCCCGCTGCTGACGGCCGCCGACCCGTGGACCCGGGTGGACGCGGCCCATGCGCTGTGGAGCGTGACGGGCGGCCCGGGGCTGTCGTGGCCGGTGCTGCGGGCGGCGTGGGACTCGCTGCCGAGCACCCGGATCCCGACCGCCGAGCGGCTGGCGGGCAGGGCGGTTGCCGACGGAAGTGCGGCCGGGCCCGGGGGCGCGGCGGGGCTGCTCCGCTCCGAGCTGGTGCAGGTACGCCGCCACAACGCCATAGACGGGGGGTACGGGAGTCATGACATCGTGAGGGACGAGAGGCTGCTGGCCCGGTGCCGGCAGGCGCTGAACGGGAGGACCAGTCCATGATCATCTTTGGCACCAAGGGGTATCTGTACCAGCTCGCGATAGTGACGCTGGTCTGCGGCCGCTGCGGCAACCCGGCCGCGCACACCCTGCGCAAGCGCGTCACGAAGTTCACGCTGTTCTTCGTTCCGCTGTTCCCGGTCTCGACGAAGTACGGCACGCAGTGCACCTTCTGCGGGGCGGAATCGCAGCTCTCCGGGGAGCAGGCCGAGCAGCTCCAGGTCCAGGCTGCGACGGCGCCCGCGCCGGGTCACGGTCCGCAGCAGGCCAACCCCTTCGCCCAGGGCAACCCGTTCCCGCAGGGACAGCCGGGACAGCCGGGACAGCAGCCCGGCGCCCCGGGCCATCCGTACCAGCGCTGACCGCATCGGCGCCGGGCTCCGTCCGGACGCCCGCCGGAGCGGTCCCGGACATCTCATATGGTTGACGGGAAACCATTCGTACTCTGACGGGAAACCACCGCCCGTCCCCGCCCGGCGAGGAGATCCTTGCGCCCGCGCGCCCGTCGTCCACCGACCGTCCCGGCCCTGCTGGCCGGGGCGGCGGCCGTCCTGGCGGGGCTGCTGTCGGGCTGCGGTACGGCGGGCGATCTGCGCAGCGCCGGGCCGACGCCGACGGCCACCGGGCCGGTACGGCTCTGGCCCGATCTGCCGCCGGTGACCGCACCCCCGTACGACTACGGCGAGATCGACACCGTGCCGATACCGGGCGTCCGGGTGCCGTCGGGCGGGGTCCGGGCGCTGGACCCGGTCGCCGTGGTCCGGGCCGAGGCCCGGACGTACCCCATGTCCTACTACCACCCGAAGGGCCCGCCCGAGCCGCTGGGCGACCGGCTGGCGGCCTGCGCAACCCGGGGCGGGAAGGGCGCCGCGGGCACACCGCAGCAGCCGGGCGACTGCCCGGTCCTCACCCCGTACTACCGCGATCTGACCGGCGACCGCCGGGAGGAGCTGATCGTCGGAGTGCGGCTGGGCCGGCAGCTGACCGAGGTCCGGGTCTTCACGCCCGGCGCGCAGCAGGACCCCGGCGTGCTGACCCGGATCATGGCGACGTCCGACCAGCTCGTCAGCGTGGAGCTGGCGGGCCGCGACATCATCCTGCGGTCCGTTTCGGCCGGTATTCCGGGGTACGAGTACCGGACGGCCTGGTCCTGGGACGAACAGCACCAGGCCATGCTGCCGACGCGCGACGAGATCGTGCGGGTGAAGCCCCGCTCCGGCAAACCGGTGCCGGGCGCTTCGGCGCGAACCACGGGCTCCGGCGAGGGCACGGGTGACGGCACCGGCACCGGAGCGGATCCCGGCGGGAACGGCGGCACGGAGGCGGACCGGCCGTGAGACTCCCGATCAGACGCCCCCGGTCCCGCGTACCGTCACCCTCGTCACCCGTACCGCCCTCCGCCCCGACCGGGCACGGCCCCTCCCCCGTACCGCCTCCCGCGGCCGCCGGGGACGGCCGCCCCGGCCCGGTCACCGCCGACCGCCCGGCGCCCCTGCCGCGCCGCCCGCGGAACCGCACCGCCCGCGGACTCCGCTGCTGGGCCCGCCGCCCCCGCTGGACCGCGACCCTCACCTGGAAGGCCGCCCTTTTCATCACGGTCATGTGCTGCACCCTCGCCGCCCTGCTCGGCGTGCTGGTGCACGTCGGGGTGACCCGGCAGACCGTGGACGCCTCCCGCGAGAAGGCGCTGGGCCGGCTGGAGGAGGTCACCGAGGCGTACGAGGCGGGGCATCCGCTGCCGAAGTTCGGCGGCGTCGACCCGGCCGGGCTGCCGGACCGGCTGCGCGAACTGGCGCTGCGCGGTGAACGCGGCACGATGGTCGGCAGCTACCGGGAGCGCCCCACGATGTGGGCGGCGGGCCCCGCGGACGGCCGGGCGATCGCCGTCCGGATCGACTACACCCAGAGCGCCCGGACGATCTCGGCCCTGGACCGCGCGATCCTCGGCTCCGCCGGGCTGGCGATCGGGGTGACCCTGCTGGTGGGGGCGTTCGCGGTGACCCGGGTCACCCGGCGGCTCCATCTGACCGCCCAGGTCGCCCGCCGGATCAGCGCCGGTGATCTCGACGCCCGGGTCGGCGACCCGCGGGCCGCGGACCCCTCCCGCCCCCAGGACGAGGTCGCCACGGTCTCCGGGGCGCTGGACACCATGGCCTCGTCGCTCCAGCACAAACTCCTCAGCGAGCAGCGGTTCACCGCGGATGTGGCGCATGAGCTGCGGACCCCGCTGACCGGGCTGTCCGCGGCGGCCGAACTGCTCCCGGAGGGCCGCCCGGCGGAGCTGGTGCGCGACCGGGTGCGGGCGATGCGGGCGCTCACCGAGGATCTGCTGGAGATCTCCCGGCTGGACGCCGGCCGGGAGACGGTCGATCTGGCCGTGTACGAGCTGGGCGAACTGGCCGCGCGGGTGGCCCGCGCGGCCGGACCGGGCACGGAGGTACGGGTGGTGCGCGACGCAACCGTGGAGACGGACCGGCGGCGGCTGGAACGGGTGCTGGGCAATCTGGTGGCCAACGCGCACCGGCACGGGGCGCCGCCCGTGGTGCTGACCGTGGACGGCCCGGCGGTGACGGTCTCGGACGGCGGTCCCGGCTATCCCGGCTACCTCCTCGCCCACGGCCCGGAGCGGTTCCGTACCGAGGGCACCACCAAGGGCCACGGCCTCGGCCTGACGATCGCGGTGGGCCAGGCGTCGGTCCTGGGGGCGGCGCTGACGTTCCACAACTCCCCGGAGGGCGGCGCCCTGGCCCGCCTCACGCTGCCGTAACGGAGCTCCGTACGGCAGGGCGCCAACGTGGGTGGCCACCCCACGCCGCGGGCCTGCATAACGGACATAACACCCCACGCTTGCTACGTTGCCCCGCATGACCGCAAGCGCAGGCACCGATATCGGTTCCGGTACGGGCACGGCCACCCAACCGGTGCCCCGGGCGGCCGCCTGGCGCCGGCGCGGTATCGAACTGCTGCTGCTCGCCGGTGCGGTACTGATCCCGGTGTACGGATACGCCTCCGTGGGCCTCGCCCGCGGCGGAGCCGTACCGCCCGATGTCCTCGGATACGGTGCCGGGCTCGGCACCCTCGCCCTGCTCGCGTATCTCGCGGTCCGGCTGCGCGCCCCCGCCGCCGACCCCCTGGTCCTGCCGATCGCGGTCCTCCTCAACGGCCTGGGCCTGGTGCTGATCTACCGCCTCGACCTGGAGACCGCGGACCGTGCCGCCGCCCCCGCCCAGCTCGTCTGGTCGACGCTGGGCGTGGGCCTGTTCATCGTGGTGGTGGCACTGCTCCCGGACCACCGGCTGCTCGCCCGCTACGCGTACGTCTCGGTGGTCGCCGCCCTGGTGCTGATGGTCGCGCCCGTCCTCTTCCCGCCGGTGAACGGCGCCCGGATCTGGATCCGGGTGGGCGACC
Source organism: Streptomyces sp. NPDC094448 (assembly GCF_044763775.1). Lineage (NCBI taxonomy): Bacteria > Bacillati > Actinomycetota > Actinomycetes > Kitasatosporales > Streptomycetaceae > Streptomyces > Streptomyces sp. NPDC094448. The sequence goes on from NZ_JBIWGU010000002.1 coordinate 258,127, forward strand.
TCTCCTTCCAGCCCGGGGAGTTCGCGAAGATCCTGCTGGCGGTGTTCTTCGCCGCCTATCTGGCCGCCAACCGCCGCACCCTGGCGTTCCGGGGCCGCGGGCTGCGGCGGTTCCGGCTGCCGCCCGCGCGGGTGCTGAGTCCGGTGGTCACCGTCTGGCTGATCAGTGTGGGCGTCCTCGTCCTGGAGCGGGACCTCGGTTCGTCCCTGCTGTTCTTCGGCCTGTTCGTGCTGATGCTGTACGTGGCCACCGGCCGCACCGGGTGGATCCTGGCCGGTCTGGCGCTGGCCGCGGCGGGCGCGTACGCGGTGGGCACCATCGAACCCCATGTGCACGGCCGGGTCGACGACTGGCTGGACCCCTTCGCTTCGGTACGGGCGGGCCGGGGGCCCGGCCAGCTCGCCCAGTCGCTGTTCTCCTTCGGCGCGGGCGGACTCCTCGGCACCGGACTGGGCCTCGGGCACTCCACTCTGATCGGCTTCGCCACCAAATCCGACTTCATCCTGGCGACGGCGGGCGAGGAGCTGGGGCTGGCCGGGCTGACCGGGATCGTCCTGCTGTACGCCCTGCTGGTGTCCCGCGGCTTCCGCGCCGGGCTGGGCCTGCGCGACGATTTCGGCCGCCTCCTCGCGGTCGGCCTCGCGTCCATCGTCGCCCTCCAGGTCTTCGTCATCACCGGCGGAGTCACCGGTCTGATCCCGCTGACCGGTATGGCGATGCCGTTCCTCGCCCAGGGCGGTTCGTCGACGGTCGCCAACTGGATCATCGTGGCGCTGCTGATCAGACTGAGCGACGCGGCCCGCGACCCGCTGCCCGGCGGACCGGACGGGGATCCGGCACCGGAAGAGCAGTCGCCGCTGCTCGCGGGCAATCTCGACGGACCGCGGAAGGCCGTCCGATGACCCGGACCATCCGGCGCGCGGCCGCGCTCTGCCTCGTCCTCCTCGCGTCGCTGCTGGTCAACGCCGCCCGGGTGCAGATCGTCGAATCCCCGGCCCTGGACGGCAACCCGGCCAACCGGCGCGGCCCGATCGCCCGGTACGCGGAGCCCCGCGGCGAGATCCTCGCCGGGGGGCGGACGGTCACCGGATCCCGCGACACCCGCGAGCAGCTCCGCTACGAGCGCACGTACACCGACGGGCCGATGTACGCCCCGGTGACCGGCTACGCGTCCCAGACGTACGGCACCTCCCTGGTCGAACACGCCGAGGACGCGGCGCTGTCGGGCGCGGACCCGCTGCTCTCCGTCTTCCCGCTCTGGAACGACCTGAGCCGGTCCCGCCGCTCCGGCGGCCGGGTGCACACCACGATCGAACCGGCGGCGCAGAAGGCGGCGTTCCGGGGGCTGGCGGGCCGGCGCGGCGCGGTCGCAGCGCTCGAACCGTCGACGGGCCGGGTGCTGGCGCTGGTCAGCAGCCCTTCGTACGATCCGGGGGTGCTGTCGGGCACCGGTCCCGCGACCCGCAGGGCCTGGGCCGAGCTGAACGGTTCGGACGCCGAGCCGATGCTGAACCGGGCGATCCGGCAGACGTATCCGCCCGGCTCCGCCTTCAAGATCGTCACCGCAGCGGCGGTGCTGGACGCGGGGCTGGTACGGGATGTGGACGCGCCCACCGACACCCCCGACCCGTACGTGCTGCCGGGCACCAGGACCCGGCTCCCGGACGCCGCCGAGGGCTGCGGCGGCGCGTCACTGGCCTATGCGATCCAGTGGTCGTGCAATTCGGTGCTGGCCGAGCTGGGGGCGGAGGCGGGGCTCCCCGCGGTGCTCGGGACGGCCGAGAACTTCGGCTTCAACGACCGGTCGCTGCGGATCCCGTCCCCGGTGGCGCCCTCCGCCTTCGACCGGCGGATGTCGGTGGACCAGCTCGCGCTGTCGTCGATCGGCCAGTTCAACACCACCGCGACGCCGCTCCAGATGGCGATGGTGTCGGCGGCGGTCGCCAACGGCGGCACGCTGAAGCGGCCCTATCTGGTGGACCGGGTCACCACCTCCGGTGGACGCCCGGTCCGCCGCTACCACCAGCGCGTGTACCGGCGGGCGATGAACCCGGTGACCGCGCAGAAGCTCCAGCGGCTGATGGTCCGGGTGGTGGAGGACGGCACCGGCCGGAACGCGGCGATCCGCGGCGCCCGCGTGGGCGGCAAAACGGGCACGGCCCAGCACGGCCCGGACAACACCGGCACCCCGTACGCCTGGTTCATCGCCTGGGCCCAGGCGGACGACGCGGTCCAGCCGGGAGTGGCGGTCGCGGTGGTCGTGGAGGACGCGGAGGCGATCCGCGGCCGGATCAGCGGCAACGGCAGCGCGGCGCCGATCGCCCGGGCGGTGATGGAGGCGGTGCTGCGGGACTGAGCCCGCGGTTGCGCGGAAAAGGGTGCTGCCGCCGGGGGCTCGACCCGCCTAGGGTGCGGATCATGACATCGCACGAACTCGCCCAGGTGAACATAGCCCGCCTCAAATTCCCCCTCGACTCCCCCGAGCTGAAGTACTTCGTCGACAACCTGGACCCGGTGAACGCGGCGGCCGAGGCCTCGGCCGGATTCGTCTGGCGGTTGAAAGACGAAGCTGCCGGCACTGACGAAACCGTCGGTGATGCCACCGGCATCCGGATCTTCGACGACGAGTGGCTGATCGTGAATATGTCCGTCTGGCAGGGCGTGGACGCGCTGAAGGACTTCATGTACCGCGGCACCCACCGCGAGCTGCTGACCCGCCGCCACGAGTGGTTCGAGCGGGTCGCCGAGGCGATGACGACGCTGTGGTGGGTCCCGGCGGGCCACCGCCCCACGATCGCCGAGGCGGAGGAGCGGCTGACCCGGCTCCGCACGGAGGGCCCGACGGCGCAGGCGTTCACCCTGGGCCGGGTGTTCCCTGCACCGGGGGAGGAAGGCGCCTAACGCCCGACCGATGCGCTGCCTGCCTTGGGAAAGCAGGTCAGGTCGATGTCGACATCGAATGGTCGGTCCAACTTGAGCTGCTTGTGATGGATGCCGGTCACCGCGTAGGAACGGCTGGCGGGGTCGAGTTCGTAGACGTAGACCACGGGGGCTTCGTTGACGTTCTCCACCCGCCAGAAGTGTGGAATGCCCGCACGGGCATACTTCATGGGTTTGACGTCCCGATCACGTTCTTGCGACTCGGGCGAGGTGATCTCCACTGCCAGCAGAAGATCCTCCGGCTGATAACAAGTCTGAGCCGTACTCAGGTACGAATCCTCGGGCACCACCATGAGATCCGGCTCAAGCCTGGTGCGTCGCTCCAAGCGGATCGTCATCTCTCTGATGACAAGGAGATCCTGAGGTGCACAGGCCACAAGCCCATTCTCCAGCGCACGTAAGACGAACATATGGAAGTTGGCCTGCGCACTCATAAAGACAAGCACCCCGTCGATCAGCTCCGTATGCGGAGGAAGGTCAGGAAGCCTGTCGAGATCGTCCGCCGTCCACCCGTCGACCGGCGGACGAGGCCATTCGTACCCGTCGTCCTGCGCATCATCGGGTGCGGCGCTCATAGGTGCTCCCATGGGGCGGAGTCTGCCTGTCCCGATCAGGGTACTCAGTTGACTTGTCCCGTCGTCATCGCCCGAACGAGCGAATAGCCACTCCTGATTGACATTCCCTACACCACAACACACCTCTCCCCACTCGCCCCCTTGACGCGCCTGCTGACACACAGTCTGATAAGGGGGACCACGCCGGTACCGGAGACCACGAGGTGTCCATCGCCATGACGACCGTGACCGGCCGCCCCGCGCGGCCGACCCATGACGCGCTCGGTCCCCTGCGGGACCGCGAAGAGGTCGCCCGGAAGCTGCTCGCCGCCTCCGCCAGGCATTCCTTCGACCCCGACCGGGATCTGGACTGGGACGCCCCGCTCACGGCGGACGGCTGGTACTGGCCGCCCGAGCTGGTATCGCTCTACGACACCCCGCTGTGGCGGCGCATGTCCGGGGAGCAGCGGCGCGAACTCTCCCGGCACGAGGTGGCGTCGCTCTGTTCGCTGGGGATCTGGTTCGAGATCATCCTCACCCAGCTGCTCGCCCGGCATATCTACGACAAGCCGCTGACCAGCCATCACGTCCGGTACGCCCTGACCGAGATCGCCGACGAGGCACGGCACTCGATGATGTTCGCCCGGCTCATCGGGAAGCTGAGCACCCCCGACTACCCGGTACCGCGCCGCTACCACCAACTCGCCCGCGTCCTGAAGACCGTCTCGACGCCGTCCGGGACCTTCGCCGCCACGCTCATCGGCGAGGAGATCCTCGACTGGATGCAGCGGCTGGCCTTCCCCGACGAGCGGGTGCAGCCGCTGGTCCGGGGGGTCGCCCGGATCCATGTCGTCGAGGAGGCCCGGCATGTCCGGTACGCCCGTGAGGAGCTGCGGCGGCGGATGGTGAGCGCGCCGCGCTGGGAGCGCGCGGTGAGCCGGGTCAGCGCCGCGGAGACCGCCCTCGTCTTCTCCGTCTGCTTCATCAGCCCGGCGGCGTACGCGAACGCCGGACTCGACCCGCACGAGGCGGTCGCCCAGGTCAGAGCGAGCGGGCACCGCCGTGAGGTGATGCAGTCGGGCGCCCGGCGGCTGACGGAGTTCTTCGACGACATCGGGCTGCTGCACGGCCCCGGGCGCCGGATCTGGCAGGCGTCCGGTCTGCTGGCATGAGGGCGGGCCGGGGGGCAGGGCGGCCGCCCGCCGGGGGGAGCGGCAGGTCGGCGGGCCCGCGGCCGGGGCTACCCTGCCGTCATGACCAGTTCCGCGCCGGTGACCCGCGCCTACCGGCGGCTCAGCGTCGAACAGCGCCGTGCGCAACTGCTCACGGCGGCCCTGGCCCTCTTCGCCCACCGCCCGCCCGAGGATGTGTCCCTCGACGACGTCGCCGAGGCCGCCGGGGTCTCCCGCCCGCTCGTCTACCGTTACTTCCCCGGTGGAAAGCAGCAGTTGTACGAGGCCGCGCTGCGTTCGGCCGCCGACGAGCTGGAGTCCTGCTTCGCCGAAGCGCACCCGGGCCCGCCCGGCGAGCGGATGGCCCGGGTGCTGGACCGCTATCTGGCCTTCGTCGACTCGCACGACGCCGGGTTCAGCGCACTGCTGCGCGGCGGCAGCGCCACGGAGTCCTCCCGGACGACCGCGATCGTCGACGAGGTCCGCCGGGCGGCGGCCGAACGGATCCTGCGCGATCTCGGCGCCGAGCGGCCGGGCCCGAGGCTGCGGATGACCGTCCGCATGTGGATCGCGGCCGTGGAGGCGGCGTCCCTGATGTGGCTGGACGGACAGAAGCGGCCGCCCGCACCGGAGCTGCGCGACTGGCTGGTGGACCAGTTGCTGGCGCTGCTGGCCGCCACCGGGGCCCGGGACGCCGAGACCGGGCGGCTGGTCGGCGCCCTGGTGGCGCAGGAACCGCCGGACGGCCGGGTCGGCGCCCTCGCCCACCGGCTGGGACCCCTGCTCGGGGCGGGTGAACGGGCGCCCTGACCGGGCCGGGCCCGGCCGGCTCCCGGGGGAAGCGCTTCCCGCGGCCGGGAACGGCACCGTCCCGGACACGCGGGCGCCGCGGTCCGCGCGGGGGCCGTGGGAGAGACTGGGTGCGTGAGAAGTGAGAAGACCCCGTTCACCGGGGGACCGCTGGACGGGCAGGTGCTGGACGTGCTCACCGGGCCGACCGGGCATCCGCCGAAGTGGTACGAAGTGCCCGTACCGCAGGACGGGGGCGACCCGCCCGTCGTCCACGCCTACCGTCGCGAGCCCGCCGGGTACGGCAAACGCCTCGGGCTCCCCCGCGGCTGGAAGTACGTCTACGCCCCGGAGGGCCGGGAGCGGCGCGAGCTGAAGTGGCCCTGGTCCGGACCGCGGGGCTGAGGGCCCGATCCAGCGGCCCCCGCGAGGCGACACGCCGCAGCCGCCGCGCGCACCGCCGCAAGGAGTGAAGAGGTGCGCCCGAAGCGGTCACCCGGGAGGCGCGCGGGCGCGGGCGCCCGCACGCTCCGGAGCACGGGACGGAACCCGCCGCCCCCGGACCGGAGGTGATCACGTGTCAGGCAGGATGCTCCGCGCGGTGTGCACGGCCGCGCTCGCGGCGGTCACGACGGTCGCGGCCGTACCGGTGTCCGCCGCATCCGCCGGAACGTTCCTCCGGACCGGGGCCGCGCCCGCCCTCCCGGCCGTTCCGGAACCGGAGGCCCCCGCGGCCACCGTCCCGGAGCTGCTCACCCGCCTCGGCGCCCTCTACCGCGAGGCCGAGGCCGCGGCCGCCGCGTACACCGCCGCCGAGAGCAGGCTCACCGCGCAGCGCGCCGAGACCGCACGGCTGGGGCGGGAGCTGACCGCCGCCCGGGATGCGCTCGCGACGGGCCGGGACGCGGCGGGCCGGCTGGCCCGGGAGCAGTACCGGGGTCATTCGAATCTGTCGTCGTCCCTGCGGCTGCTGCTCGCCCGGGATCCGCAGGCCGCCCTGGACCAGGGGCATCTGCTGCGGCGGGCGGCGGCGGACCGGCTGGCCTCGCTGGACCGGCTCGCGGCCCGGACCCGGCGGGCGGAGCAGCTGGCCGCGTCTGCCAAGGCCGCGCTCGATGCGGAGCGCGCCCTCGCGGCCGAGCAGCAGCGGGCCCGGGAGACCGCCGACGAGCGGCTCGCCGCCGTCGAGCAGGCCCTCTCCGCGCTCACCCCCGAGCAGCTCGAAGGCATCACCTCGCCGGCATCGCAGGCCCTGCTCGCCGGTCCGGGGGCACTGGGCGCGCCCTCCCACGACCCCGGCAGCACCGACGGCACCGACGGTGCGAACGGCGGCAGTACCCCGCTGCCGACGGCGGAGGGCGAGCGGGCGGTGCGCTACGCGGTGGAGCAGATCGGGAAGCCGTACGAGTGGGGTGCCCGGGGTCCGGACGCGTACGACTGCTCCGGACTGACCTCCGAGGCCTGGTCGTCGGCCGGGCGGGCGATCCCGCGGACCAGTCAGGAGCAGTGGCGGGAGCTGCCGCGGGTGCCGGTCGGCCGGTTGCGGCCCGGTGATCTGGTGGTGTACTTCGCCGGGGCCACGCATGTGGGCCTGTATCTCGGGGACGGGCGGGTGGTCCACGCCCCGCGCCCCGGCGCCCCGGTCAAGGTGTCCCCGCTCGCGGCCAATCCGGTGCTGGGCGCGGTCCGTCCCGACCCCGGAAGCGCCCCGCTGCCGGAGTACACCCCGCCGGAGCTGCCGGAGGCCGCGACGGACGGCCCGGACGCGGGCTACTCCTCCGCGGAGGCACCCTGACGGAGCGGGGGCGGCCGGTCTCACGGCCGCCCCCTGCCCGAACTGCCCCGCTATCCGCCGAAGGTCGACAGATACGCTCCCGCCTTCTCCGGGTCGTAGAAGAAGTTTTCGAAGTCGGCGGGGTCGTCGAAGCCGTTCGCGAACCGGTCGGCGACCGGCTGGAGCTGTCCCGCGGCCCCGATCAGGTTCAATACGTGCTCCGGCGGCGGCGCCAGCATCGCGTTCGTCCACTTGGTGACGTGCTGGGCGGTGGTCCAGTACCGCTCGAAGGTGTTCCGCATCCAGGTCTCGTCGAACGCCCGGTCGCCGTGTTCCACGATGGAGTCCAGATAGGACGCGGCGCATTTGGACGCCGAGTTGGAACCCTGCCCCGTGATGGGGTCGTTGGCGACGACCACATCCGCGACCCCGAGGACCACACCGCCGGAGGGCAGCCGGCCGACCGGGCCCCGGACCACCGGCGCGTACCGGCCCGCGAGCGTGCCGCCGCCGTCGGTCAGTTCGGCCTTGCCGGCCCGCGCGTACTCCCAGGGGGTGAAGCGCTTCATCAGCTCCAGCGTCAGCTCCAGATGCCGCACCGGGTCCTTGACGCCCGCGAAGACGTCGACGGGGCCGCCGGGGACGCCCTCCCAGAAGAGGATGTCCGCGCGCCCCGAGGTGGTGAGCGTCGGCATCACGAACAGCTCGCCGACACCGGGCACCAGATTGCAGCGGACCGCGTCGTAGTCCGGGTGTTCGGGGCGCGGCCCGAGCCCGTGGACATAGGTGACGGCCAGGGCGCGCTGCGGGCTGTCGTACGGCGAACGGGACACGTCCCGCCCGAACATCGACACCAGCTCGCCCTTGCCCGCCGAGACCAGCACCAGATCGTAGGTCCGGGCGAAGAAGTCCAGGTCGGAAACGGCCGCGCCATGGATGACGAGCTGTCCGCCGCGCTGGGCGAAGGTCTCCATCCAGCCGGCCATCTTGACCCGCTGGTCCACGGACTGGGCGTATCCGTCCAGCTTCCCCACCCAGTCGACGATCCGCGGCGACGGGCCGTCGGGGGCGTCCGCGGCCGGCGGGCCGGCGACGGAGACGCCGAGGCCTTCGATCCTGGGGGCCTGGGACTCCCAGAAGTTGATGTCCAGATCGCGCTCGTGCTGGAGCGCGGTGTGGAACATGCACTGCGTCGACATGACCCGGCCGGACCGGATCTCGTCGGGGGTGCGGTTGGACATCAGCGTGACCTCGTAGCCCCGGGACTGGAGGCCGAGGGCGAGCTGGAGCCCGGACTGTCCGGCTCCGACTATGAGTATCTTCCGCATCCGGGAGGCTCTTCTCTCAGGTGTCTGGGGCGGGGGCCCGGTTCGGCCGGCTCGTGAGCCGGGACCGGGCACGGGCGGCGTACGGACAGGCGCCGGCCGGGACCGGGAGCCGGACGGCACCGGGGCTCCGCTGCCCCGGTGTCATTCGGGTGTCTCGTCCAGGGCGCGGGCGACGAGCGCCGACAGCGCCTCGACGACGCTGTACCGTTTCCGTGCGTCAATGATCACGATGGGTACATGCGGGGCTATGGTCAAGGCCTCGCGCACGTCTTCCGTCTCGAAGAGTTCCGAACCCTCGAAGTGGTTGACGGCCACGAGGTACGGCAGGCCGCTGCCCTCGAAGTAGTCGAGGGCGGGGAAGCAGTCGGAGAGCCGCCGGGTGTCGGCGAGGACGATCGCGCCGACCGCACCGCGCACCAGGTCGTCCCACATGAACCAGAACCGCTGCTGGCCGGGGGTGCCGAAGACGTACATCACCAGATCGTCGTAGAGCGTGATCCGCCCGAAGTCCATGGCGACGGTGGTGGTGAGCTTCCCCGGGGTCGCGGAGAGGTCGTCGGTCTCCTCGCTGGCCTCCGTCATCAGCGCCTCGGTCTGGAGCGGGGTGATCTCCGAGACCGCGCCGACGAAGGTGGTCTTGCCCACGCCGAAGCCGCCCGCGACGACGACCTTGGCGACGGTCGGCGCGCGGGTGTGGTCGAGCTGCCAGGACTGGAGGCCCTCTTCGGGCTCCTCGTCACCGGCGGGCAGTCCGAAGAAGCCGGGGGCGGCCGTCCGGTCCGGCGGGCGGGGCTGCGCGATCCGACCGGTGCCCGCTCCGTCGTGGAGTGGACCGGAGAGCGTGTCAGAGGCGGCGGAGTCCACTCAGCACCCTTTCGAGCAGTGCGCGTTCGGGGCGGCCCGGGCCCTGCCCGGTGCCGTATACACGAATTCTGCCCTGGTCGGCCAGGTCGCTCAGCAGCACCCTGACGACGCCCAGGGGCATCTTGAGGATCGCCGAGATCTCGGCGACGGTCCGCATCCGGCGGCAGAGTTCGACGATGGCCTGAAGCTCGGGCATGACCCGGGACGACAGATCGCCCTTGGGCAGCTCCCGGCGGTCGGCGGGGGCATCCAGCGCGGCGACGAAGGTCTCGACGAGCAGGACGTGCCCGAAGCGGGTGCGTCCGCCGGTGAGCGAATAGGGGCGGACCCGGGCGGGGCGGCGGTTCTCGCCGCGTACGGGCAGCTTCGCCGGTCCGGCGCCGGCGGGTCCCGCGGCGGCGGCGTTCACCGGGCCCCCTCCAGGGACTGCCGCAGCTCGCTGCGGAGTTCGGGGGTGAGCACATGTCCGGCCCGGCCCACGAACAGGCCCATGTGGTAGGCGATCACGCTCATATCGCAGTCGGCTTCGGCATGCACTCCGAGGAGTGAACCGTCGCTGATGGACATGATGAAGACACAGCCGTCCTCCATCGCCACCACGGTCTGTTTCACCCCGCCGCCGTCCATCAGCCGGGCGGCGCCGATGGTCAGGCTGCCGATACCGGACACGATGGTGGCGAGGTCGGCGCTGGAGCCCCTGGGGCCCTCCGACGCCGTGGTGCCGCCGGTGGCCGCGGCGTTCCGCGCCGGGTCGGAGGAGAGCAGCAGCAGTCCGTCGGACGAGACGACGGCGACCGAGCGCAGTCCGGGCACCTCCTCCACCAGATTGCTCAGCAGCCAGTGCAGATTGCGGGCCTCACTGCTCAGGCCGAACGTCCCGGTCGCAGTCAACTGCGTGCCTCCTCGACTGTGTCCCCCGCTTCTTCTGGTGCCGCGGTACGGGCGATCTCGGCCTGTGCCTCGCGGCGGCCGTCCTCCGCGGCCTTCTGGAACCCACCGAGCCTACGCCTCAGTTCGGCCGGGTCGACGCCGCCACTCCTGCGCTCCCCCGGATCGGTGGCGGGCCGCACGACTTTGGGTGTGCGCTTGGGCAGGCCCTTGTCGGTGACCCGGTCCCAGACCGGCGCGGCGGTTTCGGCCGGGGCCGCGGCGGCGGCCGGATCGGCGGGCGCGGTGCGGTCCGCCGGATCGGCTCCGGGGTCCGGAAGCCGCATTTCGAAGGTGGGTTCGTCGATTCCCGCGACCACCGGGTCGCCGTCGGCGGTCCGGCCGTGCGCCTCGGGCTCCGCCGCGCGTACGGCCGCTTCCGCGGCCTCGACGAGCGGGTCGGTCAGGGGTTCGGCGAAGGGCGGCTGCGGTACGGGGGCGGGTCCCGCGGGACCGCTGTCGTACGCGCCGGTGGGGTGCTGCCCGCCGGGCCGCACGGGCAGGGCGGGCGGGGCGTCGTCGGCGGGCGCGGCGGGGGCGGGTACGGAGACGCTCCCCGCGGCGGGCGCGGTGCCCGGCTCCTGGACCGTACCGCTGTCCGGATCCGTACCGGTACGGACGGTGGGCTGACGGGAACCGGCGGGCAGCGCGTTGGAGTTGGCTTCGGCGACCGAGCCCGGCAGCCGGACGGCGGGCATGGAGCCCGAGTCCGTCAGCGGATCGCGCAGCTCGGTGCGGGCACCCTGCGGCAGCAGGGCCATCGGCAGCACCACGACCGCGGTGATCCCGCCCTGCTTCTGGTCGCGGAGCTGGACGCGGACCCCGTGGCGGGCGGCGAGCAGCGCGGTGACGCGCAGCCCGAGCCCCTCGGGCTCGGACGCCCTGCCGTTCTTCCCGGCCCTGCCGCCCTTCGGGCCCTTCCCGTTCTTCGCGCTCTTTCCGTTCTTCCGGGCGGTCCGCCCGCTCCGGACGCCCGTCGCGTCGTGGCCGTTCCCTTCGGCCCCCGCGGCCCGGCCGTCCGTACCGGGGTCCGCGGACTCGGCCGGTTCCTCGAACGAGAGCGGGTTCTCCAGCTTCTCGTTGAGTTCGGCGAGCCGCCCCGCGGTCATCCCTATGCCGGTGTCCTGGACGGAGAGCATGACTTCCCCGTTCTCCAGGAGCCAGCCGGACAGCTCGACCCGGGCCTCCGGCGGGGAGAACGCGGTGGCGTTCTCCAGCAGTTCGGCGACCAGGTGGCTGAGGTCGTCCGCGGCGAATCCGGCGACCTGGGTCTGCGGCGGCAGCGACTGGATGACGATCCGTTCGTACCGTTCGATCTCGCTGACCGCGGCCCGCAGCACATCCACCAGCGGTACGGCGCCCGGATGGCCGTGGCTGTGCTCCGCCCCGGCGAGGACCAGGAGGTTCTCGCTGTGGCGGCGCATCACGGTGGCCATATGGTCCAGTTTGAACAGGGTGGCCAGCCGCTCCGGGTCCTGCTCGCGCTCCTCCAGCTTCTCGATGACCGAGAGCTGGCGGTCGACGAGACCGAGGTTGCGCAGGGAGAGATTGACGAAGGTGTGCTCGACGCTGTGGCGGAGCCGTTCGACGTCGGCGGTCAGCTCCTCCGTACGCCGGTGGGCGTCGGCACGGGCCGTGGCCAGCTCGGCGGCGAGGGCGTCCCGTTCGGCGGCGAGTCCGCCGCGGGCGCCGTCGAGGGCGCGGGCCCGTCCGGTGAGTTCGCGGACCTTGCCGTGGAGTGTGTTCAGGGAACGTACGGTCTGGGCGAACTCGTCGTTGCGGCCGGTGAATCCGACGGGCTCCTCCGTCTCGGGCGCGCCCGCGAGCCGGGCGGCACCGCGCCGGAGCACGGAGAGCGGCCGGGTGATGGTGCGGAGCAGCGCGGCGAGTACGGCGACGGCGAGCAGCAGCAGTCCGCCGAGGACGGCGATCCGCAGTTCCAGTTCGGTGACGTCGTCGTCGCGGAGCTGCTCGAAGGCGGTGATCCGCTGGGCGGCCAGCGCGGACTCGACGCCGCGCATCTGCTCGATCCGGGCGGTCAGGGCGGCGGCGAGCTTCCGGGGATCGGTCTCCCGGTCCCGGGCGGAGAGCTGTGGTTCGTCGGTGAGGCGGCTGAGGTAGGTCTCGGCCGCCTCGACCTCGGCGCCGGTGACGGTGGTGAGCAGGGACTCCCGGGCCGATGTGGCCGCGTCCTGGTCGAAGTCGGCGAGCGCCGCCTCCTCCCGGACCCGGGCCTGCTGGGCGAGGGCGCTGAGGGCGTCGCGGACGCGGGCGGCGGCCTTCTGCTCCTCGCTCTCCTCGTCCCCGGACTGCCCGTGCTGCCCCGACTGGTCCTGCTGTCCCGACTGGTCCTGCTGTCCGGAGCCGTCCGTAGTGCCCCCGGACCCGTCCGGTTCGGCGGTGGGCACGGCGAGGGCGGCGAGCAGGAGTCCGCGGGTCGCGGAGGCCTGTTCGACGGCGAGGCCGAGGTCGGCGTGGGCGCGGGCGCCGTCGGCGGCCCGGGGCGGGGTCTTCTCGGCCAGCTCCCCGGCGAGCGCGTGCAGACCGTTGATGACGGTCGTGTACGCGTTGTGCGCTTCCAGTGCCGTGCCCTTGCCGCCGAGAGCGCTGCGGCGGACGGTCGGTACGGTCGCCAGATCGCGGCGCAGGGCGGCCCGTTCGTCCGGGATGGAGCCGCGGATCTCCTCTATCTGCCGGTCGACCCGGGCGGCGGGGGCGGTCACGGCCTTCTGCCGGTCGCCGGGCCCGCCGTCGCGGCCCGCGGCGATGTACGCGGTGACCTCGTCGCGTTCGTCGGCGAGGGCGTGGGCGAGGGTGACGGCCTGCCGGTTGAGTTCGGCGAGGGTCACCAGACGCTGGGAGTCGTGGAGTTCCGAGGAGCTGTCCAGCAGCCCGGGGGCTCCGGCGCCGGTGACGATCAGCGCGACGACGGCCACTCCGACGACCAGTCTGCTGCGCAGTTTCCTGCTGCGTCCGCGCGCGACGGGTACGTCGGGGGGAGGCAGGGGCATGGAAAGGTGGGCGTCCTGCGCCGAGAACGTTCCGGGGGCCCCTGGGGCGGCCGTCGGGGCCCCGGAAGGCCGCTTGTTCTGCACCGGTGCTCGCAATCCTGCTCGACTCGTCCAGCCGTTGACCCATGTAGCAGAGGTGACGACCGGTCACCCGGAACGTTCCCACCCCGGCACGGGCACGGCTTCAGACGATTCCAGTGCGTTTGGGAGGGAGACGCCGTTCGGCCGCTCCGCCACCTGAACGAGTGAACATCACCCATGAGTTGGCAAACAACTCCTCGGAGCGACGGCGGCCATGGCCCACCGGCCACTGATTGGATCTTCCGGTCCGGCTTTGGCAGGATGCCCGCCCGCAATCACGCGATGACCACAAGTGAGGCAGAACCGGGCCGCAGCAGGCTCACATATCCCCTGGCAACCGGTCTGACCAGCCTGTACGTACGAAATCCGCAGGTGTGCGGGGTCCGTGAACAGGTGATGCAGACTGGGGCCCATGCGTATGGAACTCGCCACCTCGGCCGGCCTTTCCGAACAGCCCGGCGAGGACTGGGCTTCGGTGGCCCTGCCCGCGTCGGGCCAGGGGGGATCGCTGGTACTGCTCGACGGGGTGACCCCGCCGCGGGGCGACGACGGTTGTGTGCACGGAGTCCCCTGGTTCACCGCGCGACTGGGCGGTGCGCTGCTCGAACTCACCACATCGAGGCGCGATCTCGAATTGACCGGAATTCTCTCCACGGCCATTCGCCGCACCGCCGACGCCCACCGCCAAACCTGTGACCTTTCTCACGTGCGAACTCCGCAGGCGACCGTGGTCGTCGCCCGGTGGGGCGGACCGGACGGGGAGGTGGAGTATCTGGTGCTCTCCGACTCCACCCTGCTGCTGGAGTCCCCGTCCGGGGAGGTACGCGCGGTACTCGACGACCGCATCGACCGGCTGCCGCGCGAGGCGCTGCGTACCCATGCGTCGGCGGACGCCCTGCGCAATGCGGAGGGCGGTTTCTTCACGGCGGCGGCAGACCCTTCGGTCGCCTCCCGCGCGGTGACGGGCCGGGTCCCGCGCGCCGGGGTGCGCTCCCTGACCGCGCTCACGGACGGCGCCTCGCGCTGGACCGACCTGTTCAAGGAGGGTGACTGGACGGACTGTGTCGCCCTGTTGCGCGCCTCGGGTCCGCAGACGCTGATCGACCGGGTCAGGGCGGTCGAGACGGCGACGCGGGAGCAGGGCGAGCCGTTCCGCTGGAAGCTCCACGACGATGCGACGGCGGTCTTCGTGGAGCCGTAGGCCGGGTCAGGGGGCGGGGGCCCGTCCGGGTGCGGGGGCCGGGCGGGGGTGCGCCGGGGCCGGTCCGCCCGTCCCGACACCCCCGCGGAGGTACGTCAGTCGGCCGCCCGGTCGTTGAGCTGGCGGAGCAGCCGGCCCAGCTCGGCGACCTCTCCGCGGTCCCAGCCCGCCAGCTTCCGTACGTACCGCTCCCGGCGGGCGTCCCTCACTCGGCGGAACCGCTCCAGGCCTTCTTCGGTGAGCCGGACGAGTGAGGCGCGGCCGTCCGCCGGATCCGGCTCCCGGACCACCACCCCGACGCCTTCCAGCGCCCGGAGCTGACGGCTCATCGTGGCCTTGCCGACGCCGAAGTACGCGGCGAGGTCGGTGGCCCGCTGCGCGCCCGCGTCCTCCAGCCGGACCAGCAATCCATAGGCCGAGGAATCCAGTCCGGGGTGGACCTCGCGCGCCATCTCCCCCGACTGGGCCCGCGCACGGCGCAGAAAGACCGCCAACTCCCGCTCCAGGGCGAGGAACACCTGGTCCACACCACTCGCACCGTTGGGGGCTGCTTCACTCCCCGTACCGCTTCCGTGCACGTCAGCACCCCTCGTACGCTTTCCGAATCCTGAAAGTTTCTGCCGAAGGCGACCGTCTCCGCAGTTCGGTCAGTATTTCGCAGGCTTAGACCAACGGCATCACCTTCCGCCCCTTCCGCGGCCAGGTCTACGTGCGTAGCGTTATTCGTGGCATGTCCACACCATGTTGCTCCATTGCGGTGCCATGCCGTCGTATCGCCCAACTCCCCCACGAGGTCCGTCGGAGGCACGCTTATGCCCGTGCAGAGATCCGGAACGACCGTTCCCCACCCCGAACCCAAGAGATCCCGCCGTTCCCACCGTCCCCGCAGCACCGCGGCGGGCGCACTCCTCGCCGTCCTGTTCCCCGCCACCGCCCTCCCCGCAGCCGCCGCCCCCGGGCCCACGGGCGGTACCGAACCGCCGCCGCGCGGCTCCGCGTATCTGGGCATGGGGGTCGTCCGGCACGACGGGCAGGGCGGCCTGCCGGTGCCGGTGCGCGCCGCCCAGACCGAGGGCGTCGACGTCTCCAGCCACCAGGGCAACGTCGACTGGTCCGGGCTCCGGACCAGCGGAGTGCGCTGGGCCTATGTGAAGGCGACGGAGGGCACGTACTACAAGAACCCCTACTTCGCCCAGCAGTACAACGGCTCCTACGACATCGGCATGGTCCGCGGCGCCTACCATTTCGCGACCCCCGACACCGCGTCGGGGGCGGCCCAGGCGGACTACTTCGTCAACAACGGCGGCGGCTGGTCGGGCGACGGCCGGACGCTGCCCGGCGCCCTCGACATCGAGTGGAATCCGTACGGCGCCGCCTGCTACGGCAGAACGGCGTCGGGGATGGTCACCTGGATCCGGGACTTCCTTGCCCGCTACAAGGCGCGGACCGGACGGGACGCGGTGATCTACACGTCGACGAGCTGGTGGAAGCAGTGCACGGGCAACTACAGCGGCTTCGGCGCGAACACTCCGCTGTGGATCGCCCGGTACAACACCACCCCGGGGGAGCTGCCGGCCGGCTGGGACTTCCAGACGATGTGGCAGTACACGTCGTCGGGCCCGATCGTCGGTGACCACAACAAGTTCAACGGGGCCTACGACCGGGTCGTGGCACTGGCCAACGGGTAGAACCGTCCGGTCCGCGCGCCGTCCGGTCCGCGTACCTTCCGGCGGGCCGTCGTAGCCCCGCCGCGTCCGGGCCCGGGAGCCCGTCCGCCTCCGCACTACCGGCGCCTCGCCGGGTCAGGACCAGTGCGCAGGGCGGTCGAGAGCCGGGGGGAGCCCGGTCGCGGTATCGCCCCGTGCCGCGTTGACCTGCGTCCGGGTGAGGAAGAGACTGCCGCGCAGATCAGCACCGGACAGATCGGCGTCCCTCAGGTCCGCCCCGATGAGATCGGCCTGCCTCAGGTCCGCGCCGGACAGATCGGCCGCGATCAGGTACGCGCCGCGCAGGCTCACCCCGCGCAGATCCGCACCGGACAGCCGGGCCCCCATCAGATCGGCGCCGCGCCGGTCCTTCTTCCGCCCCCGCACGGGCGCCCGTACCAGCTCACTGGTCCGCAGCAGCAGCGCGTTGACCTTCCCGCGGTGGGCCGCCACATCCAGCCGCGCCAGCTCGGCGGGCCCGCGCCGGGTCAGGGCATCGGTCTCGTCGAGCAGGGCCCGCAGTCCGGAGTGGAGCGGGCGGGCGGCCTCGTGCCCGAGGGCGTCGGTGAGATACCAGAGCAGCTCGCGCAGATGCCGTACGACGGGGAATGCGTCGAACATGGCACGGGCCGTGTCCGGGGCCTGCCGCCAGTCGCGGCCGCCGAAGGTCTCCCGGGACACCTGCTGACCGGCGCCGAAGCAGTCGTAGACCGTGCAGCCCCGGTAGCCGCTGCTCCGGAGCCGGGCGTGGATCCCGCAGCGGAAGTCCGCGTCGAGGTTCCCGCAGGCCTCGCCGGCGGCCTTGTCCCGCGCGAAGTCCGCGGAGGCGATGAAGGGCAGGGCGACGCAGCAGAGCCCGAAGCAGCTCGCGCAGTCGGCCCGGAGCGCGCCGGGCCCGCCGGGGGCGGGGCGGGGCGGATGGTCCGGGGACGGAGGCGTGCGCATCCGCCCATTGTGGGGGATCGCGTCCGGCGGGGGTACGAGTCCCTGAGGCCGGGGGCCGTTGCCGTTCCCGGAGACCCGGCACTCCGCCTGTGCGGCCGGCGCCCGGCGTGGCCGGGACCGCCTTCCGGCCGCGGACCGTTGGCGGTTCAGCCACAACCGGCCTGGGGTCGGCTGACAACCCACGCCACGCTGGACGCGTCCCATGGCCGCTCCCGAAGGAACTGCGCGAGATGCCTTCACGGAGCGCGGCCGCCGTCGGGCCGGGCGCAGCCCGGAAAACCGGAAAAGGGGCCCGTCCCGGAGGGGTACTCCCTCCGGGGCGGGCCCCGAGTACGGCCGACCGTCCCGGAGGGGTTACGCCGCGGCTGCCACCGGGACCGACGCCGGGGTCAGGGCCAGCGCCAGCACCTCGCGGACGTCCGTCACCGCGTGGACGTCCAGCGTGTCCAGGATCTCCGCGGGCACATCGTCCAGGTCCGGCTCGTTCCGCTTGGGGATGATCACCGTGGTGACCCCGGCCCGGTGCGCCGCCAGCAGCTTTTGCTTGACGCCGCCGATCGGCAGCACGCGTCCCGTCAGGGACACCTCGCCGGTCATCGCGACATCGGTCCGCACCAGCCGTCCCGACAGCAGCGACGCCAGCGCCGTGGTCATCGTGATACCGGCACTCGGCCCGTCCTTGGGCACCGCGCCCGCCGGGAAGTGGATATGGATCCCGCGATCCTTGAGGTCCGCGACCGGCAGCTCCGTCTCGGCGCCGTGCGACCGCAGGTAGGAGAGCGCGATCTGCGCGGACTCCTTCATCACGTCACCGAGCTGACCGGTGAGCGTCAGCCCCGCGGCACCGGTCTCCGGATCGGCGAGCGAAGCCTCCACATAGAGGACGTCGCCGCCGGCGCCGGTGACCGCGAGGCCCGTCGCGACCCCGGGTACGGCGGTCCGCCGCTCGGCCGGGTCCTGCGCGGACTCGGGCACATGGTGCGGCCGGCCGATCAGTCCGCGGAGCCCGTCGGGCCCGACGGTGTACGGCAGTTCGCGCTCGCCCAGCTCGTGCTGTGCGGCAACCTTCCGCAGCAGCCGGGCGACCGACCGCTCCAGATTCCGTACGCCCGCCTCCCGGGTGTACTCGCCCGCCAGCTTCCGCAGCGCCGCCTCCTCGACGACGACCTCGCCGGGCTCCAGACCAGCCCGCTCCAACTGGCGCGGCAGCAGATGGTCCCGGGCGATGACGATCTTCTCGTCCTCGGTGTACCCGTCGAGCCGGACCAGTTCCATCCGGTCGAGCAGCGCCTCCGGAATGGCCTCCAGCACATTCGCCGTGGCCAGGAAGACGACGTCGCTGAGGTCGAGTTCGACCTCCAGGTAGTGGTCGCGGAAGGTGTGGTTCTGCGCGGGGTCGAGGACTTCGAGGAGTGCCGCGGCCGGATCGCCGCGGAAGTCGGAGCCCACCTTGTCGATCTCGTCGAGGAGGACGACGGGGTTCATGGACCCGGCCTCCTTGACCGCCCGGACGATCCGGCCGGGCAGGGCGCCCACGTACGTCCGCCGGTGGCCCCGGATCTCGGCCTCGTCCCGGACACCGCCGAGGGCGACCCGGACGAACTTCCGGCCCATCGCGTGGGCGACGGATTCGGCGATGGACGTCTTGCCGACACCGGGCGGGCCGACCAGGGCGAGCACCGCGCCGCCGCGCCGCCCGCCGACGACCCCGAGGCCGCGGTCGGTGCGCCGCTTCCGTACCGCCAGGTACTCGGTGATCCGCTCCTTCACGTCCTCCAGGCCCGCGTGCTCGGCGTCCAGGACGGTCCTGGCGCCCCGGATGTCGTACGCGTCCTCGGTCCGCTCGTTCCACGGGAGTTCCAGGACGGTGTCGAGCCACGTCCGGATCCAGGAGCCCTCGGGGCTCTGGTCGCTGGCCCGCTCCAGCTTGTCGACCTCCTTGAGGGCGGCCTCGCGCACCTTCTCCGGCAGGTCGGCGGCCTCGACCCGGGCGCGGTAGTCGTCGGACTCCTCGACGGAGTCCTTGGCGTTCCCGCCGTTCAGCTCGCGCAGCTCCTTGCGGACGGCGTCGAGCTGGCGGCGGAGCAGGAACTCGCGCTGCTGCTTGTCCACGCCCTCCTGGACGTCCTTGGCGATGGACTCGGCCACGTCCTGTTCGGCGAGGTGTTCGCGGACCTGCTCGGTGGCGAGCCGCAGCCGGGCGACCGGATCGGCGGTGTCGAGCAGTTCGATCTTCTGGGCGGTGGAGAGGAACGGCGAGTACCCGGCGTTGTCGGCGAGCTGCGCGATACCGTCGATCTGCTGGACCCGGTCGACGACCTGCCAGGCGCCGCGCTTCTTCAGCCAGTCGGTGACCAGGGCCTTGTACTCCTTGGCCAGCTCCAGCACCTGTCCCGGCAGCGGATCGGGCAGCGATTCGTCGACCGAGGTGCCCTCGACCCAGAGCGCGGCCCCCGGCCCGGTCGTCCCGGCGCCGATCCGCACCCGGCGCTGCCCCTTGATCAGCGCGCCGGGATCGCCGTCCGAGAGCCGTCCGACCTGCTCGACGGTCCCGAGCACACCGGTCGCCGCGTACTGCCCGTCGACCCGGGGAACAAGCAGCACTTCGGGCTTGCTGCCCCCTGATGAGCGGGCGGCGGCCTGTGCCGCCTCCACCGCGGCCCGTACCTCGGCGTCGGTGAGGTCGAGCGGCACCACCATCCCGGGCAGCACGACCTCGTCGTCGAGCGGCAGCACGGGCAGGGTGAACGGTGTGAACGTGCCGGACTCAGCAGCCATGATCTCCCCTTTGGCAGTGAACTTGAGCTGTATCGACTCAATGCGCTGGAGCCCGCGCTTGTTCCCCGGACTGTGTTCACTGTGAGCGAACGGGTCGGTACGCGTCGGTCCGCCGCGCCTCCCGGCGGGCCTCCCGGCGGGCCGGAGAGTCCGCGGCCCCGGCGGCCCCCGAGGTCTCCGGGGCCGTCCGGGGCGGTGCGGGGCCGCGGAGCATCAGCGCCGCAGAGCCTCCACCGGCTCGACCCCGGCGGCGCGGCGGGCCGGGTAGAGACCGGCCGCGACACCGGTGAGCAGGCCGATCAGGGGCGCCGATGCGACGACCGCGGGGTGGACGACCGGGGACCACTCCTTGGCGATCGAGACGATCACGACCACCAGCACCCCGACGCTCGTCCCGACCAGCCCGCCGAGGATGCCGAGAGCGCCGGATTCGGTGAGGAACTGGAAGGTCACATGGTGTTTCCGGGCGCCCAGTGCCCGCCGCAGCCCGATCTCGCCCGTGCGCTCCAGCACGGCGACCAGGGTGGTGTTCGCGATGCCGACGGCACCGATCACCAGACAGATCCCCGCCAGGGCGAGAAAGAGCTGCGAGAGGTCGTCGCCGACCGACGAGCGGAGGGTCCGGGGGTCCGGGGGCGCCTGGGCGCGTACGTACTCGGGATGGTCCGCCCGCACGGCGACCGGGGCCTCGCGTGCGACCTGGGGTGCGGCGCCCAGTTCGGTGGCGACGAGCATGCCGGCGGCGCCCGCGGCGGGCGGCCCCCAGAGGGCCTCGGCCGTGGTGCGCGGCACCATCACGGCGAGCAGGAGTTCCGGCCGGCGCTCGGCGTCGGAGACGATGCCCATGACGGTGAACGACTGGTCGCCGATGAAGACGGCCGGGTCGGTGTCGAGGCTGCTGATGCCGAGGCGCTGGGCGACCGTCCTGCCGATGACCACGACGGGTTCGCGCCGCTCACTGAGCCGGCGGTCGTAGAGGCGGCCTTGGGCGAGGGTGAGCTGCGCGGCGTCGAGCGCCTCGGGGGATGCCGCGTAGACAGCGGTGTCGGAGTGGACCCCGTCGACCAGCGGGGAGCTGGTGACCTGCTGCCCCTTGGGGAGCTTGACCTGCCAGAGGACGCCTCCCGCACGGACGCCGTTGACCCGTTTGATCAGTTGTTCGGCGTCCGGCCCGAACGCCGGAGGGGCGGCCGGGTCGTGCTCCGCGGCGGCGTCCTCCAGTGTCACCTCGGTGGCGGTCAGGGCGTTGAAGCGGTCGTCGATCTGTGCGGACGTGGTGGCGGTCAGCCCGAGGACCGCCACGAAGGCTCCCACGCCGAGGACCGTGCCGAGGGATGTCAGTACGGATCGGGCGGGGCGTTGCAGGACCCCGGAGAGTGCCTCGGAGAACAGATCGCGCCAGGACAGCCGGGAGACCGGCACCCCGGCGCGGGCCGCCGGCCGGGTGCGGGCGTTCGCGCGGAGCCTCACCCGGCCCTCCCGCCCGGCAGATCGCGGGCGGTGGGCCCGGCGCCGTCGCGGAGCGTCTCCGCCGCGGCGGGAACGGCCGGGGCGGGGACAGCCGACGCGGAAACGGCCGACGCGGGGACGACCGGGACGAGAACGCCGTCCTGCACCGCGACCGTCCGGGTGCCCCGGGCGGCGACCTCCTGGTCGTGTGTGATCACCAGAACCGTCATGCCGTCCTCGTGGAGCGCTTCGAGCAGGTCGAGTACCCGCCCCGAGTTCACCGAGTCGAGGTTGCCGGTCGGTTCGTCGCACAGCAGCAGCGACGGGGCGTGCACCAGGGCCCGGGCGATGGCCACGCGCTGCCGCTCGCCGCCGGACATCCGGGTGGGCAGGGCGTCCAGCCGGTGCCCGAGCCCGACTCTGAGCAGGGCCTGCCGGGCTCTTTCCCTTCGGTCCCCCCGGGGGACCGTGCTGTTGTAGACCATGCCCAGCATCACGTTCTCCAGGGCGGTGCGGTGGGACAGGAGGTGGAAGGCCTGGAAGACGAATCCGATGCGGTGTCCGCGCAGCGCCGTCCGTTCGGCGTCACCGAGGCCGCCGGTGTCGAGGCCGTCCAGGAAGTAGCCGCCGGTCGTCGGCCGGTCGAGCAGTCCGATCACGTTGAGGAGCGTCGACTTGCCGGATCCGGAGGGACCGACGACTGTGACGAACTCGCCGCGGCGCACCGTGAGATCGCCCGGGTGCAGACCGACGACCGGGGGCCGGCCGGGATAGACCAGTCCGACCTGCCGGAAGTCGATGACAGGTGGTGCGGGGCCGTCGGTCACGACGGGTTCACCTCCCCTTCCGGGGTTCCGGAACCGGCCGCGGGCTCCCGGGTGGTGACGCCCGTGACGACCTGGTCGCCGGGGTTCAGCGCGCCTGCTTCGAGCGGGGCGACGGCGACGTACCCGCCGCCGCCTGCCAGTTCGCGTACCCCGACCCGGCGCTGGCGGCCTTCCGGAGCCACCACGGTGACGTGCAGCGTGCCTTGGCGTCCGGCGGTCACCGCAGTGACGGGGACGACCAGTTCCGCGGCGCCGGTGGAGGCGGCCTGGACGGTGACGCGTACGTCCTGGCCCGACAGGTTCGCCGCGAGCGGGGTGCCGGGGTGCAGGACGACGAGATATCCCTCGCCGCCGGCCGGCTGCTGTTGCTGCTGCTCTTCGCCGCCCTCGTCGCGGCGGGCCGTGGTGGGGGTGGTGGCCACGGACACCAGCCGCGCGGCCGTCTTCTTCCGGTCGAGTTCGGCGTAGATCTCGGCGGGCCGGCCGTCCTTCAGCAGTTTCACCTGGAGGGCGTTGACGTACGCGTGGACGACGAGCGCCCCGGCGGACACGGTCATCACCGAATCGCCCACGGGGCTGCCGACGCGGGCCCCGACGGAGTCGACACGGGCCGGGAATCCGTTCAGGTAGACGACTTCGGACGCGGGCAGTTTCGGTCCGTCCGCGGCCCGTGCCTCGGCGAGTGCGGCCCGCGCGGTCCGCCGGTCGTCGATGGCCCGTTCCAGGGTCCGGCGTGCGGCTTTCACGGCGTTCGCCGCTTCGGTGCGGTCGGTGCCCTCCGGGATCTTGCCGAGGGCGTAGTAGGCGTCGCTGAGGGCGGTCTGGGCGTCCTCGACGGCGCGGGACGCGGTGAGGGCGGTGGCGGCCGCGGCCTCGGCGGCCGCCCCGTCGTCGTCGGTCGCCGGGGACGGTTCGTATCCGATGGAGGCGTAGAAGTCCCGCAGCGCCTTCTTCGTCCCGGCGCCGAACACGTCGCGTTCGTCCGATCCGGTGGCGAAGCCCAGTTTCCGCAGGGCTGTCTGGAGCTGGCGGACGTCCTGGCCCCGGGCTCCCGGTTTCAGATCGCGGTAGGCGGGCACCCGGCCTTCCAGCGCGAACACCGGCCGGCCGGATATCTCGACCAGTACCTCGCCGGGCCGGATCGCCTCCCCGGCCTTCTTGGGCAGTCTGCTGACCACCGGGGCACCGCCTTCGGCACCCGGGCCCGCCTGCGGGGCGATGGTGACCGTCTGCCCCGCCACGACTCTGCCGCGGGTGACCACATCGCTGGTGAGGACGCGTTTCTCCACGGGCCGGGTGAGCACCGACTCCTCGGGCGCCGCGGCGTCGGCGGCCCGCTGGGCGGGCGATTTGATCCACATGCCCGCGCCGACCCCGGCCGCCGAGAAGAGGGTCGCGGTGGCCACGACACCCATCAGGGCGCGGCGGCTGCGGCGCGGCGCGGTGCCGCTGTGCCGGCCCTTGCGGGGCAGCCCGGCGGTGTCCACATCGCCGGGAGGGCCGGCCCCGGGCGGCCCGCCGCCCGGGGCGGAGTGCTCCGTGGTCACAGTCCGGCCTTCTGCTCCGCCGAGGTGAGACAGGCGATCTCGTCGGCCTTGTTGATCTCGGAGTCCTTCGGCGTGGTGTACTTCCCGGTCCGGGGGTCGGGATCGCCGTAGCCTTGGTGCCCCTTCTGCCTCAGACAGTTGACGAAGTCGGTGAGGAGGGCCGTCTCCCACTGCGTGACCGGGACGGATAAGCCGGCGGGCGCGGACGGGCGGCAGGCCCGGTAGGCCTTGGCCAGGGTCGTGGCGTCCACTCCCTCGGTACGCGTCCTGCCGTCGACGACCTTCACACCGCGCCCGTCCATGCAGTTCGTGTACGCGGCGATGCTGCGGCCCCCGGCATCGGCGGCGGTGCTCCCGTCACCGCCGCCCCCGTCGCCGTCCCCGTCGGAGCAGCCGGTCAGCGCCGTACCGGCGAGAAGAAGGGCCGCCACCAGGGCGCGGGTTCCTGTCACAGCCTTCATTACGCTCCCTGCATGATGCGTGCGGACTTCTCGACCAGCGCCTTCTTGTTGGCGATGATCTCGGAGAAGTGCTCGGCCTTCCGGTCGATGTAGGCCTTCTGGTGCGCCGTCATGGCGGCGGACCAGATGCCCACGGTGTTGTGCTGCTGCTTGCAGGCGACATCGGCGGTGGCGACGGCGATCGCAGCGCGGGTCGACGCTCCGGACTTCCATTCGGAGTCGTTCGCCGCGTCGATGGGGGTCCGGTAGGTGAAGCCCTTGCCCTTCATGCACCCGGACCACTTCGAGAAGGCTCCGCTCACCCGGCTGTCCCGCTGGACCGTGGCGTAGAGGCTGTAGAACTCGTTCCCGACGGTGAGGGGGTTGATGCCCTGGACCCCGCCCTTGTCCATCTCCGCCTTGACCTCCGCCGCGCAGCCGCCCTTCCGCAGCGGCTTGCCCGCGGTGTCGGTGACCCCCTTCGCGGACCCGTCGTACACAGCCCGTTCCGCGGCGGTGGGCTCGTATCCGGACTTGGGGGCCTTCTCCTTCGTGTCCTGGCCTTCGGGGTCTCCGTAGCCGTGGAGCCGGGCCGCGTCGGCGTCGATGATGGTGAAGTAGCGTGCCGGGTCCGCGACGAG
Source organism: Streptomyces sp. NPDC094448 (assembly GCF_044763775.1). Taxonomy (NCBI): domain Bacteria; kingdom Bacillati; phylum Actinomycetota; class Actinomycetes; order Kitasatosporales; family Streptomycetaceae; genus Streptomyces; species Streptomyces sp. NPDC094448. The sequence continues at coordinate 283,101 of NZ_JBIWGU010000002.1, forward strand.
GTTCGGCAGATCGGCCGTGGTCTGGGCGTCGGTGAGCCAGGACATGCCGAACCGTTCCATGCAGCGGCGTGAGAGCACGGCCTGCGCCTGGGTGTAGGCGCGCATCTCCTTCTCGCTGAGCACGTACTGATTCATGGGAAGGGACGGCACATCGGCCGGGCGCATCACCTTCGGGGTCGGACCGAGTTCCGGTTCGTCGCTGCCTCCGCCGCTTCCCCCGCATCCGGCGAGCGTGATGGCTCCCACCAACGCCGTGACAGCCACTGCCTTTTTTCGAAGCGTTCTCACCGCATCTCCTCTGTGCTGTTCGTATCTCCGAACACGACAGTGAGGCCGGAAACGGTTCCGGCCTCACCACGCGTCACTCGGATTCGGACACGGCTATCGTCCGGCGGTTTCCCGGACCGTCACCGAACCGCTGTCCGAGATGGTCGTTCAGGAATACCTGGCGGAGCTGATCTGGTCGTTGAGAACGCCGTAACTGCTCGCGCTCACGTAGTAGGGGAGCGACGCACCGCCCTGGCCGGCGTTCTCGTACACCTTGATGGCGCAGTTGGCATAGCCGCGGTGCGACGACGCCTCGTCGTTCCAGGCCGAGGTGAAGCCCGAGGTGAAGTCGGAGTCGCTCAAGGTGGTGGTGCACGAGGTCGTGCCGGGAGCCGAAACCGTGAACGTGGAACCGGTGTGGTTGCTGTTCCAGTGGAAGATTCCGACGACCGTCGCGGCGTTCGCCGGTGCCGCGGTCGCCAGGGTGCCGCCGAACAGAGCGGCCGTACCCAGCGCGGCTGCGGCGATCTTGCGTTTGAGCATGATTCTTGACCTTCCGTCGAAGTACCTGCGCAAGACAGCGCAGGGTGATACGGAAAGGGGAAGGGATTGTCCTGATTCGGCTGGAGCCCCCTCTCCGCCGGTCCAGGCAGCCTTTGTGTCGCTTGAGGCTCGCCGGACAGTTGGAACCTAACCAAATGCGCCGAACGCTGTCGACGATTTAGCGGGACGGGTGGCCGGAATGGCCCTTACACCCTGTCGAGGAATGATCCCTTCCGAACAGCGGACCCCTGACGGGCCCAACCGTGACGTGGGGAGACGGTCCATGCCGAGGATAAAGTTGATAGAGTTTCATGTTCGAAATCCCCCTTGTGATAGGTGCCCTCATCCGGCCAATACCGGGAAATCCCAGGAAGTCCCGGGAACCCTTCGCCGTCGGCGGGATGCCCATCCGCGGTCGAGGGCGGGAGGAGGACGCCCGCTCCGGGGCGCCTTCCTGTGCGGACGCCGCAGCCCGCCCCCGGGCCAGGGGCGTGGGTGGTGTCGGGGCCGTCAGGACTGTCGGGGCTCCGCCCTACGCTCCGGGCATGAGCATGAATGGCATCCACCTCCGTCTCACCCCCGCCGAACTGGACCGGGCGCTCCGCGAACCCCACTGGGCCCAGGAGTTCGCCGAAGAGCTGCTGGAGGCCGAGTCCGACCGCGGGCGGCCGGCGTCGACGGCCCGCAGCCACCGCACCGGGACCGCCTGGCACGGCCTCGACTTCCTGCTGCGCCGCCACGGGTTCCCCGTCGACGTGGTCCACGGCGAGGAGGAGATACCGGACGCGGAGGAGTGGGGGTACGGGCCGCCGCGCTTCCTGTCGCCCGAGCGGGTCCGGGCCGCGGCCGACGCCTTCGCCGGGCTGAGCCCCGGGGCGCTGGTGGCCGGGGTGACCGCCGCGGACCTCTCGGCGGCGGAGGTGTATCCCGTATCCCAGTGGACGGACGAGTACTCCCTGGGCCTGGTGACGGCCTGCGTCCAGCCGCTCGCCGCCTACGTCCGCTCGACGTCGCTGCGCGGCCACGCCCTGCTGATGTGGATCGCCTGACGTCCCTGACATCACTGCCGGCCGGGGTCTCCCCCGGTGTCGAGAACCGAACGGCCCGCGGCGCACGATAGACCGTACGTGAGACTGAAACGCCCCAGGGGCCGCGAGGAGGAGAGCGTCGGACCGGATGCGGACGACGCGGCACTGCTGCGCGCGGTCGCCCGTGGCGACGCCGACGCGCTCGCCGCGCTCTACGACCGGCACGCCGGCTGGCTGCACGCCCGGCTGACCCGCCGCTGCCGGGATCCGGAGACCGTACGGGAAGTCCTCCAGGACACCTTCGTCGCCGTCTGGCGCTCCGCCGCCTCGCACCGCGGTGGCGAGGCGGGCGGCTGGCTGTGGGTGATCGCCGCCCGTCGTCTGGTGGACGCGGGCCGGGCCCGGGCCCGTGAGGAGCGCCCGGCGGCCGTCGCCGTACCACCGCCCCCGGCCGTGCCGTCCGCCGAGGACCGGGTGCTGTCCGGTCTGGAGTACGGGGATGTGGGCGCCGCGCTGGACCGGATCCCGCCCGAGCTGAGCGCGGTGCTGAGGGCCACCGTCGTCGACGGGCTGACGACCCGTGAGGCGGCCCGGCTGCTGGGCATTCCGGAGGGCACGGTCAAGACCCGGGCGCGCCGGGCCCGTGCGGAGCTGCGCGCCGCGCTGGAGAGCATCGCCCCCGATATCCACCCCCTGGGAGGCATGGCATGAACGACAGAACCCCGCAGCCGCAGGGGGGCGAGGCTCCGGACCCGGCGCCCCTGGAGGGCACACCGCCCGCGGACACCGGCCCCGGACCGGACGCGGCCCGGCCCCCGGACCGCCGCGGCCCCACGGACCACCACCCCCGGACGGCGGCCACCACCCCCGCCGAACCCACCCGCGGCCACCCGCGCCCGGAAGCGGCCCGGACCCCGGACCGCGCCCCGGCAGCAGCCACGGCCCCCGGCACCTGCCCCGGCCCGGAGACGGCCCGGGGCACCGGGCCCCGCCCCGACCGGGCATCCGGTCCCGGCGCGGCGCCGGGATCCGGCGCCCGCGGCGGCCGGCACATCGGGCAGGCCCTCGCCGCCGCCTACGCCCGCGGCACCGTCCGGGAACCCGACGCCTGGTCCCTGGAGAAGCACCTCGAAAGCTGCGGCGCTTGCGCCGGTGTTGTCTCCGCCGCCGTCCGGGAGACGGCCGCCGGCACCGTCGTCGCGGACGTCCGCGCGTCCGTCCTCGGCGCCGTCGGCACAACCGGCACTGTCCAGACATCCGGCACCGTCCGCACATCCGGCGCCGTCCAGACAACCGGCACCGCAGACGCCCGGCCCGCCGTGAGCCTCGGCCGGCTCCGGAACCGCGACCACCGCTCCCACCCGGCGGCGGGACGCAGCCCGCACGGATCACCAGCGGGCCCCGCGCACGGCCGTCCGGCGCGCCTGCCACGCCCCGGCGCGATCAGGACCGGGCTGCTCCGGACCGTCGGGCCCGCGCTCAGCCGCGGTTGGCTCGGGGCGCTGGCCGCGGTCGTCGCGGGCGCGTTCGCCGTCTCGTACGGCACCGGATCCGAGGCCGCCCGCCCGCTGCTGCTCGCCCTCGCGCCCGCTCTGCCGCCCGCCGGGGTCGCCCTCTCGTACGGGCGGCACGCCGACCCCCTGCACGAGATCGCCGCCGCCACCCCCTCCGGCGGGCTGCGGCTGCTGCTGACCCGTTCGGCGGCCGTCCTCGCGCTGAGCGTGACGCTGCTGACGGCGGCGGGCGCCCTGCTGCCCGCCGACGGGGGCGCACCCGGTGCCGCGACCTGGCTGCTGCCCGCGCTGGCGCTCACCGCCGGGGCCCTCGCGCTCGGCACCTGGACCGGTCTGCGGACCGCCGCAGCCGCGCTGGCGGGCGGTTGGCTCGCCGTCGCCCTGTACCCGGCCGCGGGCAGCTCCCCCGGAGGGTTCGGCGCCCGGCTGGCGCCGCTGCTCTCCGGCACCGCGGCCCAGACGGGCTGGGCCGCCGCCGCCGCGCTCTGCACCGGGCTGCTGGTCCTGCGCCGTACCACCTTCGACCAACTGGAGAAAGCATGAGCACCGGCCCGCACCCCCACGTCCCCGCCGTCGACGTCGCGGGGCTGACGGTCCGCCACCGGCGCACGGTAGCCCTGGACTCGGTCGACCTCGACTTCGGCACCGGGGTCCACGGGCTGCTCGGGCCCAACGGCGCCGGGAAGACCTCCCTGATCCGGGTCCTGGCGACGGTCGCCGCGCCCTCGGCGGGGCGGATCACCCTGCTGGGCCACGACGTGTCCGCGCACCGCGGCCGTTCCGAGGTCCGGCGCAGGCTCGGCTATCTCCCGCAGGAGTTCGGCTACTACCCGGGCTTCACGGTCCGCGAGTTCGTCGCGTACGTGGCCTGGCTGAAGGAGATGCCCGCGGCCCGGGTCCCGGAAGCGGTCCGGTACGCGGTGGAGCGCGTCGGTCTCGCCGACCGGGCCGACGCGAAGATGCGGACCCTGTCGGGCGGCATGGTGCGCCGGGTCGGCGTGGCGCAGGCGATCGTGAACGAACCCGAACTGCTGCTGCTGGACGAGCCGACCGCCGGTCTCGACCCGGAGCAGCGGGTCGACTTCCGGGCGCTGCTGCGGGAGATCGGCCGGACGTCGACGGTGATCGTCTCCACCCATCTGGTGGAGGACGTGGCCGCCGCCTGCCCCCGGGTCGCCGTCGTCGAATCCGGCCGGGTCGCCTGGCGGGGTACGACCCAGGAGCTGTCGGCACTCGGCACCGACACCGGCGAAGGCGCGGACGGGGAGGGGAGCGCCATCGAACGCGGCTATACGGCGGCCCTGCGCGCCCACCGCGCCACCGCCTCCACGTCCGCCTCCGCCGGAACGCTCTGACGGCGGCCACGGCACACCACCGGAGCCGCACACCGCCACTCCCCTCCCCGCGTCCCCTCGGGCCCGCGCCCCGGCAGGGGCTCGCGCCGCCGTGCCCGTACACCACTGAACGCCACCGTCCCGCACCCGCTCACCCGCACCCGCTGGAGCCCCTCCGTGTCCACCCTGAAGTCCCCCGCGCCGCCCCGCGCCGCGGCACCCCCGCCCGCCGGGCCACGCGCCCCGCGCAGCCACCCGCTCCGCGCCGAGCTGCTGCGCGGTATCGGGCCCTGGGCGGGCGCGGCCGTCGCGCTGGCCGTCGCGCTCACGCTGTACGAGAAGGCCGATCCGACCACCGACTGGCAGAGCCGCTGGTCGGCGGGCGCCGAACTGCTGCGCACCGGATCGGTCCAGTTCGGCGGGCCGATCGTGCTGGCCGCCGGGGTCTGGCAGGGCGGCCGGGAGCGGCGGCGGGGCACCCTGGAGCTGCGGGCGGGCGCCGCCCGCGGCACCCTGCGCCAGACCCTGGTCGCCGTCGCGCCCGTCGTGCTGTGGCCCCTCGCGGCGCATCTGCTCGGGGCGCTGGCGATGGTTCTGGCGATCCGGCCGTACGCGAGCGCCGGGGGCCCCTACGGTTCCGTCGTCGTCATCGACGCCGTCGCGCTGGCGTCCTTCGGCGTTCTGGGTTTCGTCGCCGGGAGGCTGGTGCCGTGGCGGCTCGCCCCGCCGCTGCTGGGCATCGCGGCCTGGCTGGCACTGGTCGGTTTCCAGTACCACGGCGGCGGGGGCGCCGCGGTCCTGGCCCTGCTGAACCCGGCCGACCAGCTCGACCTCTACGGCCGGGTCCCGGTCCGGTGGTCCGCCCCGGCTGCCCTGCTGTGGACGGGCGGGGTCGGCGGGACCGTCCTGCTGCTGTACGCGGCCCGGCGCCGGGCCCTCGCCCTGGTGCCGCTGGCCGCCGCCGTCCTCGGCGCCGCCGTCCTGATGGACACCGGGAACGGCCTGTGGCGCGAAAGCCCGGCCCTGACCGGGCAGGTCTGCGCGGGGAAGGACCCGGAGATCTGTGTGGAGGCGCAGAACCGCCGGCTGCTGCCGGACCTCACGGCGGCGCTGAGCGGGGTGCACGGCAAGCTGCGGGGCGTACCCGGCGCGCCCGACCGCTGGGTGGAGCTGCCCAGGGCCGCGCTGATGCCCGGCGAGGCGCAGCTGCCGCCCCTCGGCTGGGAGGCCTTCCGCGGCCGGCTCATCGAGCCGGAGAGGTATGCGTACGGGTCGGTCACCGAGCTGTTCGGCCTGTGCAGGACCGAGCGGCCGGGCTGGGAGCGGGCCCTCGACATCACCCAGGCCGTATCGGACTGGCTGGCGCCGTACACCCACAACTGGTACGCCCCGGCACCGGGAACGCAGCGCCATCTGGACCGGCTGAAGGCCATGACGCCCGCCGAGTCCCGTGCCTATCTGACCCGCCTGCTGGCCGCGGACCGGTGCGAGGCGCCCGAGGCGGTGCCCGCGCCGTGACCCCCTCGCCCCCTTCCGGCCGTACCCCGCTCGGTCCCGTCGTTCTGTACGGCCGCTCCCGCGGGCTGCCCGGCACCGTCGCCGTCCTGGTGGTGACGGCGCTGGCCACCGCCTGGATGGCGCCCCGGATCGTCCGGGCCGACGGGTTCGCGGACCCGGCGAACCGGCTGCCGCTGGTCCTGGTGGCACCGCTGGTGGCGGCCGTGGCCATCGGGACCGGTCTGCACACACCGAGCGACGAGCTGGACCGGGCGGCGTCGCGCGCCTGGTGGCGGCCGAGACTGCTGCACCTCCTCGGTCTCACCGGGCTCGCCGCCGGTTCGTTCGCGCTGGCCGTGACCGGCAGTCCGGAGGTGTACGGCTCCCCCGCGGCGATCCGCAATCTGCTGGGCTGTACCGGAATCACCCTGCTGGCGGCGGTGACCGCCGGGGCGGGGGTCGGCTGGCTGCCGACCGTCTGCTACGGGGCGCTGGCCTATCTGCTGTTCCGGGATCCCGGGTCCGGCCCCGTCGGCTGGGCGGTACGGCCGGGGCCGGAGGCGGGGGCGTGGGCCGCGGCGGTGGCGCTGTACGCGGCGGGGGCGGCGGCCTGGCTCCGGCGGGGCCCGCGGCGGGGCGGCGGCTGAACGGGGACGGCCGCCGCGGCGGACCGGCCGGACGGACCGACGCTGCGGGACGGCCCTGGCGGACCGGCCGGGCGAGTCGGACCGCAGACCGACCGGGCGGACCGACCCGGCAGACCGGCCGGGCCGATCGGATCCGCGGGACGACCCGGCGGACCGACTCCACGGACCGGTCGGCGGGGTGATCGTTCCCGCTCCGTACCGAAGTGCCCACTCTGGCCGAATTCGTTCGTACACCGCGGCGTACGGCGCGAGCATGACCCCGTCCGCCGCCCCTCAGGTCACCGGAGGCACCATGTCCGCACCCGTCACACTGGACCGCCGCGAGGGCCCCTACGGAGAAGTCGTCCTGAGGCGCCGGGGCGATCACCACGAGATCATCGCCAACGGCTGCTTCCTGATGGACACCTCGGACGGACGGTCCGAACGGCGGCTGATCGACGCGGCGTTCGAGACCCTTACCGCGACGGCCGGCCCCGGACCGGCGAGAACGACCGAAAAGCGCCCCGGCGGCCCCGCGCTGCTGATCGGCGGTCTGGGCGTCGGCTTCTCCCTCGCCCACGCCGCCGCGGACCCCCGCTGGGGCGGGATCACCGTCGTCGAACGGGAGCAGGCGATCGTCGACTGGCATCGGACGGGGCCGCTCGCGGACATCTCGGCCGCGGCCGTCGCCGACCCCCGGAACGTGATCCTCCGTATGGATCTCCTGACCCATCTCCGGGCCGCGGCACACCGCTACGACGCCCTATGTCTGGATATCGACAACGGCCCCGGCTGGACCGTCACCGACGACAACGCCGGTCTCTACGCCCCCGCCGGACTCGCCCTGTGCCGGGCCGCCCTGAGGCCGGGCGGAGCCCTCGCCATCTGGTCCGCACAACCGTCCCCGGAGTTCGAACAAGCATTGCGGAATGCCGGGTTCAGCGGGGTAAGAACCGAAGAGATCCTGGTTGCCCGAGGCGTACCGGACGTGGTCCACCTCGCCGTTAGCCCTGCGTAGCCGGGATGCGCGAAGTGCCTTTAGTCTGCTGAACCACACACCGGATCGACAACCAAGCGTGAATCTCCCGAGAGCGCTTACAGGGGCGGGCGATGGAACAGACACAGACCACCACCCAGACCGGCGTCGCGGCCACACCGGGCGCGCAGCGGCGGGTGCTGGTCGTCGAGGACGACTCGACGATCGTGGACGCCATCGCAGCCCGGCTCCGGGCCGAGGGCTTCCTGGTGCAGACCGCCGCCGACGGGCCGGCCGCCGTGGACGCCGCCGACGCCTGGCAGCCCGACCTGATGGTGCTGGACGTGATGCTGCCCGGCTTCGACGGACTGGAGGTCTGCCGCCGGGTCCAGGCCCAGCGGCCGGTTCCGGTCCTGATGCTCACGGCGCGTGACGACGAGACCGATATGCTGGTCGGACTGGGCGTCGGCGCCGACGACTACATGACGAAGCCGTTCTCCATGCGCGAACTGGCGGCCCGGGTGCACGTCCTGCTGCGCCGGGTGGAGCGTGCCGCGCTGGCCGCGGTGACCCCGCGCAGCGGGATCCTCCGCCTCGGCGAGCTGGAGATCGACCACGCCCAGCGGCGGGTCCGGGTCCGCGCCGACGACGTTCATCTGACGCCGACCGAGTTCGATCTGCTGGTCTGTCTGGCGAACACCCCGCGCGCGGTGCTCTCCCGCGAGCAGCTCCTCGCCGAGGTCTGGGACTGGGCCGACGCCTCCGGGACCCGGACCGTGGACAGCCATATCAAGGCGCTCCGCCGGAAGATCGGGGCGGAGCGGATCCGTACGGTCCACGGGGTCGGCTACGCGCTGGAGACGCCCGCGACATGAGGCGGGTCCGTGGCACGAAGGACGGCCGCGGCGCCGTTTCCGGGGCCGGTCCGGGAACGGCGGCCGGCCATCCGTCCGGGCCCGGGCCCGGGGCGGAGCGCCGGAGCGACCCGTGGCCCCCGGCCTGCAACGGGCGGCCGGGGCCGCGTCCCGACCGGCGGCGCACCACGGTGCCCGTCTCCATCAAGACCAAGCTCGGCATCCTCGTCGTCGTCTCGGTCTTCATCACCACCGGACTGCTCCTGGTCGCCCTGAAGACCTCCACCGAGCTGCGCTTCATCACGGTCTTCTCCATCATCGCCACCCTGCTGATCACCCAGTTCTTCGCCCATGGCCTGACCGCGCCGCTGGACGAGATGAACCGGGTCGCCAAGGGCATCTCCCACGGGGACTACACCCATCGCGTGCTGGGCGCCGACCGCCGTGACGAGCTGGGCGACCTGGCCGCCACCATCAACCGCATGGCGGACGATCTGGAGGCCGTGGACCGGCACCGCAAGGAGCTGGTGGCCAATGTGTCGCACGAGCTGCGCACCCCGATCGCCGCGCTGCGGGCGGTGCTGGAGAACGTCGTGGACGGGGTGTCCGCGGCCGATCCGGAGACGATGCGGACCGCGCTGACCCAGACCGAGCGGCTGGGCCGGCTGGTGGAGACGCTGCTCGACCTCTCCCGGCTGGACAACGGTGTCGTACCGCTGCGGGCGCACCGCTTCGAGGTGTGGCCCTATCTGTCCGGGGTGCTGAAGGAGGCGAATCTGGCGGACTCGCACCGGAAGCTGGCCTCCGGTTCCGGGCGGCACACCCGGACCGACGTCCATCTGCACCTCGACGTGTCACCGCCGGGCCTGACCGCCTACGCGGACACCGAGCGGCTGCACCAGGTGGTGGCCAATCTGGTCGACAACGCGGTCAAGCATTCCCCGCCGCACGGCCGGGTCACCGTCCTGGCCCGCCGGGGCCCGCAGCCGGAGTCCCTGGACCTGGAGATCCTCGACGAGGGTCCGGGCATCCCGGAGCAGGAGCGGCACCGGGTCTTCGAACGGTTCAACCGGGGACAGGTGGCCTTCCCGCACGGCAAGGGCAGCGACGGCGGTACGGGGCTCGGCCTGGCCATCGCCCGCTGGGCGGTCGATCTGCACGGCGGGCGGATCGGAGTGGCCGAATCCACCCGGGGCTGCCGGATCCGGGTCACCCTTCCGGGAATCCCGGCCGAGCGTCAGTTGACGTAGGGTTCGAACCGTCGGCGGCCGTGGTGCGTGTATCCGGCACGGGACACTCCGGACGACCGGGGCCGCTGCCCCCCGCGGGAAGCCGGTCGACACCCGGCCGGACCGGCGAGAAGGCACGTTCCGCCGCTCCGGCGGGCAGCGCCGCAGGTCGGTACGTCCCGCCCCAGGTTCGGGCAAACTGTGCTTGTTTCCCGCCATTCCTTGCAATGAAACCCGGCTTTCGATGTGACTTACATGACGATGACCGGTCCGGCCTGCATCTGGGGCCCCAGGGGGCGTAGCCTTTATTTCCGCTGTCCATCACCTTGTGAAGCGGAAGAGGGCGGTTGCCGCCGTGTCGTCTCAGTCCCCCAGTAACGCCAATTCCCCCAGCCTTCGGCCGGGTGGGGCCCCCACGGCCGACCGAGGCACGCCGGGCCAGGGCCCTGCCGCCGCCTTCGGTGCCAATGAGTGGCTCGTCGACGAGATCTACCAGCAGTACCTCCAGGATCGCGATTCGGTAGACCGCGCCTGGTGGGACTTCTTTGCCGACTACAAGCCCGGCGGGAAGAACACCGCCGAGGCTCCGGCCGAGGGCGCTGCCGCCGCCCGGGCCGCCGTGGCATCCCCCGCCCCGGCTCCGGCGACCGTCCCCGCTCCGGCTCCGCAGCAGCCGGCCCCGGTGTCCGCTCCGGCACCGGCCGCACAGCCCGCTCCGGCGGCCCCGGCCGCACCCGCGGCGAAGGCTCCCGCAGCGCCCGTGGCTCCGGCGGCGAAGGCGCCCGCCGCTCCGGCAGCTCCGGCGGTGAAGCCGGCCGCGGCCGAGGCCGCCGCTCCGGCCGGGCCCGAGCTGATCACCCTGCGCGGCCCCTCCGCCGCCGTCGCGAAGAACATGAACGCCTCCCTGGAGGTGCCCACGGCCACGTCCGTGCGCGCCGTCCCGGTGAAGCTGCTCTTCGACAACCGCATCGTCATCAACAACCATCTGAAGCGCGCCCGGGGCGGGAAGGTCTCCTTCACCCACCTCATCGGCTTCGCCATGGTGCAGGCCCTGCGGGCCATGCCGTCGATGAACTGGTCGTTCACGGAGAAGGACGGCAAGCCCACCCTGGTCAAGCCGGAGCACGTCAACTTCGGCCTCGCCATCGACCTGGTGAAGCCGAACGGCGACCGCCAGCTCGTCGTCGCGGCCATCAAGAAGGCCGAGACCCTCAACTTCTTCGAGTTCTGGCAGGCGTACGAGGACATCGTCCGGCGCGCCCGCAGCAACAAGCTGACGATGGACGACTTCACCGGCGTCACCGTCTCGCTGACCAACCCCGGCGGCCTCGGCACGGTCCACTCCGTGCCCCGGCTGATGCCCGGCCAGTCGGTGATCATGGGCGTCGGCTCCATGGACTACCCCGCCGAGTTCCAGGGCACTTCCCAGGACACCCTGAACAAGCTGGGCATCTCCAAGGTCATGACCCTGACCTCGACCTACGACCACCGGGTCATCCAGGGTGCGGCGTCCGGCGAGTTCCTGCGCGTCGTGGCCAACTTCCTCCTCGGCGAGGAGGGCTTCTACGACCAGATCTTCGAGGCCCTGCGGATCCCCTACGAGCCGGTCCGCTGGCTCAAGGACATCGACGCGTCCCACGACGACGACGTCACCAAGGCCGCCCGGGTCTTCGAGCTGATCCACTCCTACCGGGTCCGCGGCCATGTCATGGCCGACACCGACCCGCTGGAGTACCGCCAGCGCAAGCACCCCGACCTCGATATCACCGAGCACGGGCTGACCCTCTGGGACCTGGAGCGCGAATTCGCCGTCGGCGGTTTCGCGGGCAAGTCCCTGATGAAGCTCCGCGATGTCCTCGGCGTGCTCCGCGACTCGTACTGCCGCACCACCGGCATCGAGTTCATGCACATCCAGGACCCCAAGCAGCGCAAGTGGATCCAGGACCGGGTCGAGCGCCCGCACTCCAAGCCGGAGCGCGAGGAGCAGCTGCGGATCCTGCGCCGGCTGAACGCCGCCGAGGCCTTCGAGACCTTCCTCCAGACGAAGTACGTCGGCCAGAAGCGGTTCTCGCTGGAGGGCGGCGAGTCCGTCATCCCGCTGCTCGACGCGGTCATCGACTCCGCCGCCGAGGCCCGCCTCGACGAGGTCGTCATCGGCATGGCCCACCGCGGCCGGCTCAATGTCCTCGCCAACATCGTGGGCAAGTCGTACGCCCAGATCTTCCGCGAGTTCGAGGGCAACCTCGACCCGAAGTCGATGCACGGCTCCGGCGACGTCAAGTACCACCTGGGCGCCGAGGGCACCTTCACCGGTCTCGACGGCGAGCAGATCAAGGTCTCCCTGGTCGCCAACCCCTCCCATCTGGAGGCCGTCGACCCGGTCCTCGAAGGCGTCGCCCGCGCCAAGCAGGACGTGATCAACAAGGGCGGCACCGACTTCACCGTGCTGCCCGTCGCCCTCCACGGCGACGCGGCCTTCGCGGGCCAGGGCGTCGTCGCCGAGACGCTGAACATGTCGCAGCTCCGCGGCTACCGCACCGGCGGCACCGTCCACCTGGTCATCAACAACCAGGTCGGCTTCACCGCCGCCCCGGAGTCCTCGCGCTCCTCGATGTACGCCACGGACGTCGCCCGGATGATCGAAGCGCCGATCTTCCACGTCAACGGCGACGACCCCGAGGCCTGCGTCCGGGTCGCCCGGCTGGCCTTCGAGTTCCGCCAGACGTTCAACAAGGACGTCGTGATCGACCTCATCTGCTACCGCCGCCGCGGCCACAACGAGGGCGACAACCCGCAGTTCACCAACCCGCAGATGTACAACCTGATCGACAAGAAGCGTTCGGTGCGCAAGCTCTACACCGAATCGCTGATCGGGCGCGGGGACATCACCCTCGAAGAGGCCGAGCAGGCGCTCCAGGACTTCCAGGGCCAGCTGGAGAAGGTCTTCGCGGAGGTCCGCGAGGCCACCAGCCAGCCGGCGCCGACCCTGGTCCCGGACCCGCAGGCGGACTTCCCGGTCGCGGTGACCACCGCGGTCTCCCAGGAGGTCGTCAAGCGGATCGCCGAGTCCCAGGTGAACATCCCGGACAACGTCGCCGTCCACCCGCGGCTGCTGCCGCAGCTCCAGCGCCGGGCCGCCTCCGTCGAGGACGGCACCATCGACTGGGGCATGGGCGAGACCCTCGCCATCGGCTCCCTGCTGATGGAGGGCACCCCGGTCCGGCTCTCCGGCCAGGACACCCGGCGCGGCACCTTCGGCCAGCGCCACGCGGTCCTGGTGGACCAGGAGACCGGCGAGGACTACACGCCGCTGCTCTACCTGACCGACGAGCAGGCCCGGTACAACGTCTACGACTCCCTGCTCAGCGAGTACGCGGCGATGGGCTTCGAGTACGGCTACTCGCTGGCCCGCCCCGACGCGCTGGTCATGTGGGAGGCGCAGTTCGGCGACTTCGTCAACGGCGCGCAGACCGTCGTCGACGAGTTCATCTCCTCCGCCGAACAGAAGTGGGGCCAGACCTCCGGCGTCACCCTGCTGCTGCCGCACGGTTACGAGGGCCAGGGCCCGGACCACTCGTCCGCCCGCCCCGAACGCTTCCTCCAGATGTGCGCGCAGGACAATATGACGGTCGCCATGCCGACGCTGCCGTCGAACTACTTCCATCTGCTGCGCTGGCAGGTGCACAACCCGCACCACAAGCCGCTGATCGTCTTCACCCCGAAGTCGATGCTCCGGCTCAAGGCCGCGCAGTCGAAGACGGAGGAGTTCCTCAACGGCGGCTTCCGCCCGGTCATCGGCGACGACTCCGTCGACCCGAACGCGGTCCGCAAGGTGGTCTTCACCTCCGGCAAGGTCTACTACGACCTCGACGCGGAGCGGAAGAAGCGCGGCATCACGGACACCGCGATCCTCCGCCTTGAGCGGCTCTACCCGCTGCCGGGCGCGGAGCTCCAGGCCGAGATCGCCAAGTTCCCGAACGCCGAGAAGTACCTGTGGGCGCAGGAGGAGCCGGCGAACCAGGGTGCGTGGCCGTTCATCGCGCTGAACCTGATCGACCACCTGGACCTGGCGGTCGGCGCGGACGTGCCGCACGGCGAGCGCCTGCGCCGCATCTCGCGGCCGCACAGCTCGTCGCCCGCGGTGGGCTCGGCGAAGCGCCACCAGGCGGAGCAGGCGAAGCTGGTCGCGGACGTCTTCGACGCGTAGCCGCCTCCCGCCGAGGGCCCGACGGGCCCGGGTGGACCACCCCCTGAACGGGGTCGGCCCACCCGGGCCCGTCCCGCTTTCCGCTCCTTCGGAGCGGGCGCCCGGCCCGTGGCAGCCGGGCCCCGGCTGCGGATGCCGGGGCGGGCGTCAGGGCGGTGAGCACAGCCGTACCCACCAGAAGGGCGGGCCGGTACGGCATGGACGGATGGGACACGGACGCTCCTCGTCGGCAGAGCGGCCATGAGGTGATCACGGCCGGTGCCCTTCCAACGCGCCCGCACCGGCCGAGGTCCGCGGCACGGGCCCGGGGACGGCCCGGTCGAACGTCCGGATGCCGCAGGCCGCGGACGTCCCTCCGGTCGCCGTACCCGTGAACCGGGCGGCCAGTTCGTCCACATCGCGGCCGGCCACGAACCGGAACCCCAGCCGCTCAAGCTCCAGGGCCTGTTCGGCGCTCAGCTCGCTGCGGTACCGGCGCGCTGCCCGCTCCTGGGGCCGTGCGGCCGGCAAACGGCCCGCGGCCAGGCCGGGGAGGGCTTCCAGGAACATTTCGGCACCCAGGGTGTAGAGGGCGGGCAGGTGCCACAGGATGGACCGGGTCCGGTCGAAGGGCAGCCGGCGCTCGGCGACGACCGGGCCGGTGTCGATTCCGGCGTCGACCCGGTGCAGGGTGCAGGTGAGGCCGGTCGCGCCGTCGAGCAGGGCGTGGGCGTGGGCGGACAGTCCGGGATAGGCGGGCAGGGCGCCGGAGTGGGTGTTGAGGATCCCCAGCGGCGGCAGCGACAGAGTGGGCTCCCGGAAGAGCCGGCCGAAGCGCAGGGAGAGGATCACGTCGGGCGCGAAGGCGGCAGCCGTCCGGTGCAGGTCGCCTGCGTCGGCCCGGTCGAGGGCATGGAACGGGACGCCGTACCGGCGCAGCAGGTGGCCGAAGGACAGGAGGGCACCCGGTGGGGCGGGGAGCCGGTCCAGCGGATCCAGCACCCGCTGGGGGAACACCTCCCGCTCGACCCGGTCACTCGCCCGCAGCGGCGACCCGGACGAGAGGTCCACCGGCCCCGGGTCCAGGAACGCCACCATGACCGTGTGCCCGGCAAGCCCCGGCAGAAGCCGGTTGAGCGCCGTGCACGTCACCACGTCCCGCTCCGTACACACCATGATCCGCATCCTGTACGGTCCCTTCCCCGAGAAGCCGGCGCGTGTCCGCCGCGTGCGCGGACGACGACACGATCAGCAACGACACCGGGCCGGACGGGTGACGGGGAGCGGAGCGCGGAGGGGCAGGGCCGAGGACGGGGCCGGGCCACCGGGCCCGGACCGCCCGACCGGCCCGGCGAAGGGGCGCAGCCGGCCCGCGACGCATATCCGGACGGTGTGGGTACGGCGAAGACCGGAGCACCCCGTACGGTTGCGCGGGCGCGGCCTTAACCTGATGGGGTAGTCCCCCATCCGTCCCGGGAGCATGTCTTGTACTTCACCGATCGCGGCATCGAGGAGCTGGCGAAGCGGCGCGGCGAGGAAGAGGTCACCTTCGAGTGGCTCGCCGAGCAGCTGCGTACCTTCGTCGATCTCAACCCCGACTTCGAGGTGCCGGTGGAGCGGCTCGCGACCTGGCTGGCGCGGCTCGACGACGAGGACGACGACGACTGAGACAGCTGATCCGGCTGATCCGGCTGATCCGGCGGCTGCCGGGGGCACACCGCCCCGGGCAGCCCCGCCCCGCCGGGGGCACGGGCGCGCCCCGGTTCAGCCCTCGCGTACCCGTCTGCGCTCGTAGGCCAGGAGCAGCGCACCTTGCGCGGCCAGTACCGCCCCCGCCACGGCCCAGCCACCACCCGCCCGGCCGCCGGAACCGCCTGCGGACCGGCGGCGCAGGCCCCAGACGGTCAGCGGCACCCCCACTGCGAGCTGCGCCGCCCCCAGCGCCTTCAGCCCCTGCCGCTCCCGCGGCTCGCGCAGCCAGTGGTCGAAGCTCTCCTCCACCGCGTGCAGCTCGGTCCTGACCGCGTCCCGCCAGCCCGCCCACTCCACGGTCTGCGCATCCCTCGCCTCGGCGACCGCGTACAGCTCGGCCGGGGCCCGTCCGGGGGTGAGTCCCGGGGGCAGTTCCAGCCCGGCGCGGGAGAGCACCGCGACCAGTCCGCGCAGCCGGTCCGCACCGCTGATCTCGCGGTTCTCCCTGGTCAGCGGGGCAAGCGCCTGAACGTCGATCACCGGGTCCAGCCCGAGGCGGGCGGCGAACGTCAACATCGCCTCGTCCTCGCCGGCCGGTGTCCCGTCGGTCAGCCAGACATAGCCGACCGGGCGCCGGAAACCCGAGGCCAGGGTGAATCCGACCCGGTCGGCGTCCCACCACAGCGCGAGTACGGATCTGCCGACGCCCACCGCGACGGCGAGGGCGACGGCCCAGCCCGCGACGACCCGGTCGACGGGCTCACCGTCCTGCCAGGCCGCGCCCTCCGGGACCAAGGCGCTCCACTCCTCGCCCGCCGGGAGGAGCAGTTGCGGCTCGCGCAGCAGCTGGGCGGGAGAGCGTACGGCGGAGGGCTCGGCCCGTACCAGGAGGAGGGCGCCCACGGCAGTCGCGTTCATATCTCTCACGCTAGGCCACCCTGACCATCTATGACCGGTTTTGACCGGCAGTTGGGCGAGCGGAGGGACGGCCGGGGGCAGGGAATGCGCAGCCCCGGCCCCCTGGACTCGCGATATATCGCCTTCACCGGGAGACCCGATACATTGCGTTGCGCGGTTCAGCTCGGTCGTTGCCGACCCGGCCCGGCGGTCCGGCCCACCCCTCCCGGCCCGCACCTCCTGCACCTCCCGCGCCTTCCGCCCCGCCCGCTTCACCGTCCGCACCCGCCGGGACCCGGGGGCCGGGGGCCGGAGCGCCCTGACCCCGCCGGACGGCCCGAGCCCGAGCCCGCGACCGCCCGGACCCCGGAGCCGGACCCCGTCCCCCGGAAGCCGGACCGCCCGGAGCCCGAGCCGCCCGCGTGGGCCGCCGATCCGGCGCCGACCGGGTCGCGTCAGCCTTCGTTGACAATCCGGTACGGGTCTCCGCCGCTCAGGGGGTGAGCACGATCTTCCCGAAGAGGTCGCCGGCCGCCATCCGCTCGAAGCCCTCGCGGGCCCGGTCGAGGGGCAGTACCTCGTCGATCACGGGCCGGACGCCGGTGGCGGCGCAGAAGGAGAGCAGATCCTCCAGTTCGTCCTTGGAGCCCATCGTGGAGCCCACGACCTTCAGCTCCAGGAAGAAGATCCGGGTCAGCTCCGCATGGGACGGCCGGTCGCCGCTGGTCGCCCCGGAGATCACCAGGGTCCCGCCGGGCCGCAGGCATTTCACGGAGTGGGACCAGGTCGCGGCGCCCACCGTCTCGATCACGGCGTCGACCCGCCGGGGCAGCCTCGCGCCCGGTTCGTACGCCTCCTCGGCGCCCAGCTCGACGGCCCGTGCGCGTTTCGCGGCGTCCCGGCTGGTGGCGTACATCCGCAGCCCGGCGGCCTTCCCGAGGACGATCGCGGCGGTGGCGACCCCGCCACCGGCGCCCTGGACGAGGACGGTGTCACCCGGCCGTACCCCCGCGTTGGTGAAGAGCATCCGGTAGGCGGTGAGCCAGGCCGTCGGCAGACAGGCGGCCTCGGCGAAGCTCAGCTCCTTCGGCTTGCGCAGTACGTTCCAGGTGGGGACGGCGACCTGCTCGGCGAAGGTGCCCTGGTAATGCTCGGTCAGCAGGGACCGGGGCTCGGCGGGGCCGACCCCGTGGCCGCTCTGGCCGATCACGGAGTGCAGGACGACCTCGTTGCCGTCGGGGTCGATCCCGGCCGCGTCGCAGCCGAGGATCATCGGCAGCTTCCCCGGGGAGAGCCCGACGCCCCGCAGGGACCACAGGTCGTGATGGTTGAGGGAGGCGGCTCTGACGGTGACGGTGGTCCACCCGTCCCGGGCGGCGGGTGCGGGCCGCTCCCCGAGGACGAGGCCGTCGAGCGGATGGTCGCGGTCGATACGTGCGGCATAGGCGGCGAACATGCGCCCGACCCTAGGCTCCCCGCCCCCGCGGAGAAACCACCCCGGAGTGTGACACCGCCCTCCCCGCGCCAACGAGGACCGGCAAGGCCGGTCAGGGGCGCTGGGGGTACTCCCCCGGGTTCGCCGGGTGCACCTCCCACACCGCCAGGCACAGGGGTGGAGGCACCTCCCACACCGCCAGGCACAGGGGGAGGACTGTGCGACCAGCCCCCACCGGCCGGCAGCCGGACCCGCACCAGCACCAGCAGACGCAGAACGGCCCCGGGCGCGGGCCCCCTGACAGGGAGGCCCGCGCCCGGGGCCGTGGAACGCCAGGCCCCGCGGAGGGGCTACGCGCGGGCCACGCCCTCCGCCCGTGCCGCCGCGGCCACCGCGGCCGTCACCGCCGGTGCCACCCGCTCGTCGAACGGCGAGGGGATCACGCAGTCGGCCGCGAGCGCGTCGCCCACGACGTCCGCCAGCGCATTCGCCGCCGCGATCTTCATGCCCTCGGTGATCCGGGACGCCCGCACCTGGAGCGCCCCGGCGAAGATGCCGGGGAATGCCAGCACGTTGTTGATCTGGTTCGGGAAGTCGCTGCGGCCCGTCGCCACGACCGCCGCGTACTTGTGCGCGATATCGGGGTGGATCTCCGGGTTGGGGTTGGCCATGGCGAACACGAACGCGCCCGGGGCCATGGAGGCGACGGCGGCCTCCGGGACCGTACCGCCGGAGACTCCGATGAAGACGTCCGCGCCGGCCAGTGCGCTCTCCAGCGACCCGGTCAGCCCGGCCCTGTTGGTCAGCTCGGCCAGCTCCTGCTTGACCGGCGTCAGATCGTCCCGGTCGCGGCTGACGATGCCCTTGCGGTCGGCGACGGCGACGTCCCCGAGCCCGGCCTCCAGCAGGAACTTCGCGATGGCGACACCCGCGGCGCCCGCACCGGAGATGACGGCGCGCAGCTCGCCCAGCTCGCGCCCGGTCAGCTTCGCCGCATTGCGCAGGGCCGCCAGGGTGACGATGGCGGTGCCGTGCTGGTCGTCGTGGAAGACGGGGATGTCGATCCGCTCCTGGAGCCTGCGCTCGATCTCGAAGCAGCGCGGCGCGGAGATGTCTTCCAGGTTGATCCCGCCGAACGACGGGGCCATCCGGACGATGGTGTCGATGATCTCGTCGGTGTCCTTGGTGGCGAGCGCGATCGGCACCGAGTCGACGCCGCCGAACTGCTTGAAGAGGATCGCCTTGCCCTCCATCACCGGCAGCGAGGCCTCGGGGCCGATGTCACCGAGTCCCAGCACCGCGGTGCCGTCGGTGACGACGGCGACGACGCCCGACTTCCAGGTGTAGTCGTGGACCAGCTCGGGCTGCTCGGCGATGGCGGTGCAGACCTTGGCGACTCCGGGCGTGTACGCGAGGGACAGATCGTCCTTGTCCCGCAGCGGCACCGTGGCCGCGACCGCCAGCTTTCCGCCGCGATGCAGGGCGAACGCCGGATCGAAAGGCTCCTCGGCGGCCGCCGCACCGGCCTCCGCCACTCCGCCGACGAGGGTGCCGGAGCCGGTGCCGGCCCCCGTCCCCGTACCGTCCGCGGCCGTGGTTGCGCTGTCGCTGCGAGGATTGACAATCTCCGCTGCCATTGGGTTGACCCCTTAAATCTTCATCGGTTGAGGGTTTCCGCTCCTGGTGAGGAGGGTTGAGCGGGCACCGCGTCCGCGCCCGGCCCCGGCGGTCTGACCGCCCGGCCGAGCCGTTGCGTACGCGCGGGCGCGCCGCACACGCGCCCTGAGCCCCGGATGAGGGGTGTAAGAGTCCTTCTTACCGGAACGTGACCGTCGACGACGAGTCCATATCGCGCCAGGCGACCCGAATCACTACGACACGTCGTCCCTCACTCGGAAAAATCATGACACGACGGTTTCACGCAGTGAATACCGGCCATGGCCGGATGGCGGCCGCAGATCTTCCGGCCCGGAGGAAGGTTTTCCGCTGATGGTCCGGTCGTTCGGTACCGGCCTGCGGGGGTCGGGAGCGTCCCGTTATCCGATTTTGACATGCGCGGGCCCCTGAAGGAGCCCGCCCGAATGGCAAGATGCCGAAAACGCACAAGGTCGCGGCGGTCGGAAAGCCGCCCGAAGGCCCGCTCGATGGCACGTCCCCGACCTGCGGAGACGGCCGGAGAAGGGCGACGGGTGGGATCGTGGACGCGACCGGAACGCGATCGGACGCGACCAGAAATGGCTGCCCCCTGACACGCCGGAGGATCCCCGACATGACCGCACGCACGATGCGCACCTCGACCGCCCCGAAGTTCCGGAAGTCCCGCTCCTCCCGGTTCGCCGCGGTCGGCGCCCTCGCGGTCGCCGGTTCCCTGCTGCTGACCGCCTGCGGCGACCAGACCGACAGCGGCTCCAAGGAGAAGGGCAGCGGCGACAAGACGTCCAACAGCGCGCCCCTCTTCGACAAGCTGCCCGAGAAGTACCAGAAGTCCGGTGTCATCAAGGTCGGCACCAACGCCGAGTACGCACCGATGGAGTCCGTCGAGAACGGCAAGATCGTCGGTGTCGACCCCGATATCGCCGCCGAGCTGGGCAAGAAGCTCGGGGTGAAGTTCGAGTTCACCTCCGGCTCCTTCGACGGCCTGATCACCGCGCTGAACACGGGCCGCCACGACATAGCCATGTCCTCCATCACCGACAACAAGCAGCGCCAGGAGGGCCTGGACGAGAACGGCAAGAAGCTCGGCAAGGGCGTCGACTTCGTCGACTACTTCCTCGCCGGGACCGCCGTCTACACCAAGAAGGGCAACCCGGAGGGCATCAAGTCCATCGCCGACCTGTGCGGCAAGACCGCGGCGGTGCAGCGCGGCACGACGTACGAGAAGGCCCTCCAGACCCAGTCGAAGGCCTGCAAGGACACGGGCAAGCCCGCCGTGAAGATCGAACCCTTCGAGAACGACACCGAGGCCCAGACCCGGGTGAAGTCCGCTGGCGCGGTCGCCGGGGTCAACGACTACCCGGTCGCCCTGGACCTGTCCCGCAAGGCCGACGGCGGCAACGCCTTCGAGGTCGTCGGCGAGCAGATCGACGCCGGCCCCTTCGGTATCGCCGTCAACAAGGACAACACCGCGCTGCGGGACGCCCTGAAGGAGGCCGTGGACGCGATCATCGCGGATGGTTCGTACCTGAAGGTGCTGCAGAAGTGGGGCGCCGAGAGCGGGGCGATCGACAAGGCCGCCGTCAACGGCGGCAAGTGACGCCCACGGCCCAGGCCCGTATCTCGTACCTCTGTAGAAGAGACTCCCCCGAAGGGCAGTCACCGTGACTGACAGTACCGACAGCTCGCGACCCGGCATGTTCGACAAGACCGACCGGCGGGACGGCGCGCCGGAGGCGGCCCCGGCCGAGGCCGCGTACATCCCGCCCGAGGCCATCAAGGCGATACCCGTCCGGCATCCCGGCCGCTGGGTCAGCGGCGCGATCGTGATCGGCCTGCTGGCCGCCGTGGTCTACGCGTTCGCCCAGGGCGACATCAAATGGGGCACCGTCGGCGATATGGCCTTCGACCGGCAGGTGGTCGAAAGCGCGGGCAAGACCCTGTGGATCAGTGTCCTGGCCATGGCGCTGGGTGTGGTCCTCGGTGTGCTGCTCGCCGTGATGCGGCTCTCGAAGAACCCGGTGACCAGCTCGGTCGCCTGGCTGTACATCTGGTTCTTCCGCGGCACCCCGGTCTACGTCCAGCTGCTGCTCTGGTTCAACCTGGCGCTGATCTTCGAGTATCTGAACATCCCGGGCATCTACAAGGACGAGATGACCGATGTGATGACCCCGTTCATGTGCGCCCTGCTGGGCCTCGCCCTCAACGAGGCCGCGTATATGGCGGAGATCTGCCGGGCGGGCATCGTCTCGGTCGACCAGGGCCAGACCGAGGCGTCCCAGGCGCTCGGTATGACCCAGTCGAAGACGATGCGCCGGGTGGTGCTCCCGCAGGCCCTGCGGGTGATCATCCCGCCGACCGGCAACGAGTTCATCAATCTGCTGAAGACCTCGTCGCTGGTCTACGTGGTCACCTACGGCGAACTGATGCGCACCACCTCGCAGATCGGCTCCACCTCCTATGCGGTGATGGAGATGCTGTTCGTCGCCTCGCTCTGGTACATCGTGATGACCAGTGTCTTCAGCGTCGGCCAGTACTACCTGGAGCGGCGGTACGCCCGCGGCTCCCAGCGCGATCTGCCGCCCACCCCCTGGCAGCGCGTCAAGGTCAATCTGTTCTCCGGCTCCGGCCGGCGCACCACCCCCGCGGGAGGCACCCGATGAACGCCATGGTGAAGGCCGAGGGCGTCCACAAGTCCTTCGGCAGCGCCCATATCCTCAAGGGCATCGACCTGGAGGTCGCGCCCCGGGAGGTCTTCTGTCTGATCGGGCCCTCGGGTTCCGGCAAGTCGACCTTCCTGCGGTGCATCAACCACCTGGAGAAGATCAGCGCGGGCCGGCTCTCCGTCGACGGCGAGCTGGTCGGCTACCGGCAGAAGGGCGACAAGCTCTACGAGCTGAAGGAGCGCGAGGTCGCCCTGAAGCGCCGGGATATCGGCATGGTGTTCCAGCGGTTCAATCTCTTCCCCCATATGCGGGCGGTGGAGAACGTCATGGAAGCGCCGATGCAGGTCAAGGGCGAGTCCCGGGCGGTGGCCCGGGAGCGGGCGCTGAAGCTGCTGGACCGGGTCGGTCTCGGGGACCGCGCCGACCACTATCCCTCGCAGCTCTCGGGCGGCCAGCAGCAGCGGGTGGCGATCGCGCGGGCCCTGGCCATGGAGCCCAAGCTGATGCTCTTCGACGAGCCGACGTCGGCGCTCGACCCGGAGCTGGTGGGCGATGTCCTGGACGTGATGCGCGGTCTCGCCGAGGACGGCATGACGATGATCGTGGTCACCCACGAGATGGGCTTCGCGCGGGAGGTCGGCGACGCGCTGGTGTTCATGGACGACGGCAGGGTGGTCGAGTCCGGCCATCCGCGGGACGTCCTGACGGACCCCCGGCACGAGCGGACCAAGTCCTTCCTGTCGAAGGTGCTCTGACCGCGGCGGTGCGGTGATACGACGGGGGCGGTACGGATGGTTTCCGTACCGCCCCCGTCGCCGTCCCCGGACCCGCGGCGCGGGGCGCGGGGCGCGGGGCGCGGGGCGCGGGGCGGGCCCTCCCCGGCCCGGCCCCGACGCCTCCACCGCCCCGTCCCGGCGCCCCCCGGGGCCGCCGGAGGCGCGGTCAGGGAGCAGCCGGGCGGGGCACCAGGGCCGCACTCCCGGCGAGCGCCGTCAGCCGCTTCGCCCCGAGGGGCGTCAGCTCGGCGGAGAGCGCCAGATCACGTGACTCGGTGAAGTCCTTCACCCCGCCCCTGGCGGTGTACTCCTTCATCGAGAGGAAGGGCCCCAGGTCGACTCCGTCCGCCGCCAGCAGCACACTGCCGTCCGGATAGGTGACCAGCCGCTGGTCACCGAACTTCCGCCAGGGCGCGCCGCCGAGGGCGAAGAAGTTCGTGGTCTTCCAGGAGTAGACCGTGCTCGCGGCGGGGCCGGGTGCGCGGCTGCAGCCGGAGACGGCGGCGCAGCCCTCCACACCCTTGATCCGGCCGTTCACCTTCCTCGCCGTCGTGGCCGACATGGTGGACAGGCTCAGCCCGGTCGCCACGGTCTTCCGCTCCACCTGGCGGAGGATCAGATAGTGGCCGTCGAGCGGTCCGGTGCTGACGTCCCCCCAGTCCAGTTCGTCGCCGGAGTTCTCGCGGTAGCCGGTCGGAATCGGCGCGTCGCGGATCCGGGTCACGCTCACGATCCCGTCCGTATCCCCGGCGAGCAGCCCGGCGACCTGCTTCGCACGGGCCGCCCCCGCGGAGTCGCCTGCGTGCTGCCCCTCGGCGGCGATCGCCGGAGTGCCGCCCCGGTCCCGGTCCCGGTCCAGGACGGGGACGACCGCGGCGCCCGCGAGGACCAGCGCGGCCACCGCCCCGGCCAGGCCCCTGCGCCGTCTGCGGCGGACCCCGGCGACCTCCGCGTAGACCGACTCGGTCGTCACAGCGGAGCGACCGCGTCCGTCTGCGGTGCTCTCGGCGCGTTCCAGCAGGTCCCTGATGTCCTCTTTCATGCGTACTCCTCGTGCACCTCGGCGCGGAGTGCGGCCAGCCCCCGGGCCGCGTGGCTCTTCACGGTGTTCTCCCGCATATTGAGCAAACGCGCGGTCTCCGCGACGCTCAGGTCCTCCCAGTACCGCAGTACCACCACGGCCCGCTGTTTGGCCGTCAGTCGCCCGAGGGCCGCCCTGATCACCAGCCCGTTGTCGGGGTCGGTCACCGGTAGCGGGTGTTCCGGCAGTGTCTCGTAGGCATGCTCACGCCGCCAGAAACGCCGTCGTGAGGCGATGAAGGTATTCACCAGCGTCTTGCGCGCAAAGGCTTCGAGATTGTCGATCCGGCCGTGCCGCCGGCCGCCGAGCACCACCTTCACCAGAGTGGTCTGGACGAGATCGTCCGCCTCGTCGCGGTCGCCGCAGAGCAGAAACGCACTCCGGAGCAGCGCGGTGCGCCGCCCCTCGACGAACTCGCGCAGCGCGGTATCGGTCTCGGTCCGCGTCATCCCCCTGCCCCTCCTCCTGGTCCTGTGGTTCCGGTCCCCCTTCAGTCAGTGCGCCGGGCCGCTGCCGGGGTTGCAGCGGCCCGGCGTTTTTTCCGGAAGTTTTCCGGAGGCTCTCTCCGGGCGTTTGTCCGTACGGGTCCTGGCTGCTACTTCACGGCCAGGACCAGCGCGTCCGAGGGGGAGGCCCAGACGGCCCGCGCCTCGCCGAACCCGGCCGCGAGCAGGGTCTCGGCATGCCAGTGGAGGGAGGGCGTCTCGCCGTCGGCGTGGTCGCCGTAGATCTCGAAGCGGCGGGCGGTGGGTTCGGCGAGTACGGGATCCTGCGCGGCGAGGGCCCACCATTCGGCCCAGTCGACGGCGCCGGTGCCCTTGGCCCGGTCCATCAGGGTGTGCCGGTGGGCGCGTTCGGCGGCGTTGATCCTGGGGGTGGTGCGGTCGATCATGCGGTCGGCGTTCATCAGGACACCGCCGTCACGGAGGAGCCCGGCGAGCTGTCCGTACAGGGTCGCGAGCGGTCCGGAGCGCAGCCAGTGCAGCGCGGTGGCGGTCAGAACGGCGTCGTACGTCGGGTGGGGCAGCGCCGCGGTCCAGTCGGGGTCCTTGAGATCGGCGGTGACGAAGCCGGTGCGGTCGTCGCCGTCGAAGGTGCCGCGGGCGATGGTCAACAGGGCGGGGTCCAGATCGACCCCGGTACTCGTGGCGTCCGGGAACCGTCGCAGCAGCCGGTCCGTAATACTTCCCGTACCGCATGCGAGATCCAGCACGCGGGGTGCGCGGCCGACGGTGGCCTCGACCATGTCGAGCATCACCCGGAAGCGTTCCTCGCGATCAGGCATGTACCACTCCTGCTGACGGTCCCAGCTCTGCTGCCAGGCCCGCCAGTCGGTGCCCGCTGCCACCCCTGTTCCCGTTCCGAACTCCGGCACGGCGTTCTCCCCTCACAGCAGCTACGTAATACCCTAAATACAGAGTCGACCATTACTAAACCCGATCGAACTCGACCCTAGACCACCACGGTAAGGACTACAAGTGGAACTGGCCTATTACTCGGAGTATGCCGTGCGCCTGGTCAACACCGAGGAGCCGGCCCGTAACAAGGACACTCTCACCTCGGTCGACACCATCCGGGAGCTGTTCGGCCCGGCATCGCAGGCCGCGCGCCGGGCGGGCGAGGCGGACGTGACCCGGTTCCGTACCGTACGGGCCAAACTGCGGGCGGTCTTCACCGCGGCGGACGAGGGCGACGAGACCCGGGCCGTCGATCTGCTCAACTCCCTGCTGCTGGAGTTCCCGGTCAGCCCGCAGATCTCCGGCCACGACTTCCGGGACGAGGACGGCCGCCCCAAATGGCATATGCACCTGGCCGAGCATCCGTCGAACGCCACGGCCGGATACGCGGCCATCGCCGCCATGGGCCTGGCCATCCATCTCACCGAGCACGGCGTCGACCGCCTCGGCCTCTGCCAGGCGGCCCCCTGCCGCAACGCCTACCTCGACACCTCGACCAACCGCTCCCGGCGCTACTGCTCGGACCGCTGCGCGACCCGCGCCAACGTGGCCGCCTACCGGGCCCGCAAACGCCGGGAGACCGAGCGGTCGGAGGAGACGGGACGCACCGCGGACACCGCCCAGGAGAGCGTCGACCACGGCGGCTTCCGGCCGGACTCCGGCGGCCGGTAGCGCAGCAGCACCCGCCCGAGCAGCAGCTCGGGCGGCACCGTGCCGAACACCCGGCTGTCGCCCTCCGCGCCCGGATTGTCCCCGAGCACCCACCAGCCGCCGTCGCGCCGCTCGACCAGCCGCTTGACGATGAGCAGATCCTGCTGGAGCGGATGGCGCAGCACGGCCACACACCCCGGCCGCACCGCCGCCCCGTACCGCACCAGCAGCCGGTCCCCGTGCCGGAGCGTCGGATACATCGACGGCCCCACCACCTCGGCCAGCCCGAACGGCGCCGCCGCCCGCTCCGGCTCACTCATCCGCCACCTCCGCGTCCTTCCTGCCCGGCACTCCTACGGTACGGTCCGCCGCGGGTCCCGGACGGCACCGGACTTTTGTCGTAAGCCCCGGGGCCAGCCGCGAAAACCCGCCCCCCACGGAGTAATGTCCCCTCTTGAGAAGACGATCACGAGGAAGGACAGCTCCATGCTCTCCCGCCTGTTCGCACCCACGGTGAAGGTCAGCGCCCACTGCGACCTCCCCTGCGGTGTCTACGACCCGGCCCAGGCCCGTATCGAGGCCGAGTCGGTCAAGGCCGTCCAGGAGAAGTACCAGGCCAACGAGGACCCGCACTTCCGGGCCCGCGCCACCGTCATCAAGGAGCAGCGCGCCGAGCTCGCCAAGCACCACATCTCGGTGCTGTGGAGCGACTACTTCAAGCCGCCGCACTTCGAGAAGTACCCCGAGCTGCACCAGCTCGTGAACGACACCCTGAAGGCGCTCTCGGCGGCCAAGGCGTCCACGGACCCGGCGACGGGCCAGAAGGCGCTGGACTACATCGCCCAGATCGACAAGATCTTCTGGGAGACCAAGAAGGCTTGATCTCTGGTTAGGCGTTCTGACCTGCGGTTTCGCTGGCCATGTCGCCTACCTGTCCGCACCCGGTCCGCAGGCCGTCGAGCACGGCGTCCATGACGGCCCGGGTGCGGTCTTCTTCGTCCGGCCGCAGGTGCGCGTAGATCCGCAGCGTGATGACGGCGGACGCGTGCCCGAGGACGAGCAGCACCTGCTTGACGCTCGCGCCGCCGGCGATGAGCGCGGAGGCGTAGAAGTGCCGCAGGTCGTGGGTGACCATGTGCGGCAGCTCGACGGGCTTGCGGCCCTCACGCTCGGCGGCCCCGTTCTCGGCTGTTTCGCCCTCCTCCAGAGTGAACAGCCACTCCTTGGAGGGGCGTGCGGCGAGATGCGCGAGGAGTGCGTCGGTGACGGCCTCGCCGACCGGAACCGTACGCCGGGACTCGGAGGTCTTCGGCGGGCCGATCCTCCCGGACTGGAGCTGCTGCCGCTCGACGCGGATGGTGCCGGCCTTGAAGTCGACGTCCGACACCTTCAGGCCGAGCTGTCACGATGAGCGCGCCTCATCAGGGCGAATGCAGACCAGCCGTGCCGCCCGTTTCCGGGTCTCGGCCAGGTGCTCAGCGTGGAGCCCAACACGGGGTCGGCTTGAATCAGGAAGGTCGCCATGCCGCGGGCGGTGCGCTCCGCCGCCCAGGCGTGGTCGAGGGTGGTGAAGTCGCCGCCGCTCACGAATGGACCGGCGAACCCGCGAACCGCGAACCGCGCAAACATGCCCAGGTCTGCTGGGTCGACGCCGATTCCATCCCCGTCGGCTTCGTAGACACCACGGCCTGCGCCCTCCATCGTTACCTCAACGGCGTTCCTCAGGTGTCACTTGACGGCTGGAATGAGACGAGTACTACTTGTCGGACGAGGCATGACAACAAGTTGAATCCCACCCAACTCGACGAGCCCGTGTGTCCACATCGTCCATGACAACAAGTGGGACAACCGCTTCCGATGGCTCGTCCGCCCGTCCGCCGAACAGTTCGACATCCATTGCGCCTTCCCTCCGAATAGTGTCCTCAGCAACGACGATGTCCGCCCTTCCGTCCCGCCGCCGCATCCCCCACCGGACACTCCGCGCAGTCTCGACGGCCAGCCTGAGCACGGTGAACCCCAACTGCAGCTCGCTGTGGTGCGCTCGCATGAAATCCGCCGCCGCCAAAACCAGATCTGCGATCATTCCCGTTCTCCTGTCTACTCGGTGACGCGGCGTCGACCGCCGCTGCCCCCTGGTTTAGGCGGATGTGGAATCGTCCTGAAGGGCCATCGGACAGCCGCCGGACAGCTGGCGAGTAGCACGGTGCGTGCCTGCGGGAACGTCCGGTGTCCGCTGTCCTGCGGACGTCCGGCCGGACAATGCCTAAGCTCGGGTCGAAACCAGTGACCACGGGGAGGGGACGGGTGGCAGCGGGCTTTGGACAGGTCGACGGCAACGCGCCCCGCCCGGCAAGGGAGTTGGCGCGCCGGCTCCAAGAGGTAGCCCGAGGGGCGGGGTACTCAGGGGTACGGGAACTGGCCGTCGGCAGCAGCGTGGGCCGCAGCACCGTCTCCGACGCGCTGACCGCACGGCGAGTCCCCACCTGGGAGACCCTCGCCGCCCTGCTCCGCGGCTGTGACGTCACCCCCGACCGGGACTGGGCTGCAGTCAGAGAAGCCGCCCAGCGTGCGGTGAACGCGGACAAGCGGGCCGCCCGCACCGACAGCTCTGAGCCCTCAGCCGAGACGCCCCCTGGGGCGGACCAGCCCCCCGTTGTGGCAGGCCCGGGAACGTTCTCCATCCGCCCGCCCTACGGCGAGCTGCCGCCGCGTCTGCGGGGCCGCGATGCCTTGTTGGCTGAACTGGAGACCAGACTGGCCGAGGGCGAGAGTCGGCCGCAGGTCCTGTGCGGCCTCGGTGGCTGCGGCAAGACCGCCGTGGCCCTGCACCTGGCCCGTCAGGCCCGGGATCGCGGGTACCGTGTCTTCTGGCTGTCTGCGGCCTCCCCGGAAGGGCCCGTCATCGGTATGCGAGAGGTGGCCCGCGAACTGGGCGCCGACGAAGGGGACATCGAGGCGGCCTGGTCTGGTCGCACCAGCGCCACCGATCTGGTGTGGGGCCTGCTCGACCGCGCCGAACACCCGTGGCTGCTGGTGCTGGACAACGCCGACGAACCCGCGTGGCTCGCCGCGCCGGGTGGCACGCCCGGCGACGGGACCGGCTGGCTGCGCTCAAGCCTCTCCGGCCTGACGGTGGTCACCACCCGGGACGGCGACCCCGACGTCTGGGGCCGGGAAGCCGACACCCACCGGGTCGGCGTCCTCAGCCCCGCCGACGGGCGGGATGTCCTGCTGGACCTCGCCGGGGAGTCCGGCGGCCCGACGGAGGCACAGACACTCGCCGAACGACTCGACGGACTGCCCCTGGCGCTCAAACTCGCCGGCTCCCACCTTGCCCGCGCGGCGCGCGGCGCCGGACTCCTGCGCAACCGGGGCCACCGGCCTGGCGGCCGGCTACGAAGCTTCGCGGCCTACGCCGACGCGCTCGGCGAGGTCGGCGCCGAACTGCTCGACCAGGGCGGGCACTGGCGGCCCGAGGAATCCGACGCCGAGCGCGCGCACCGCCGTCTGATCGGCCGGACCTGGGAGTTGTCCCTGGACCTGCTGGAGGAACAGCAACTGCCGGAGGCCCGCACCCTTATGCGGCTGCTGTCCTGCTGCGCCGCGGCTCCGTTCCCCGTCGACCTGCTGGACCCCGATGTCCTGCCATGCCCGCCCAGCACGGATGCGGACCGGGCGGACCGGATCGACCGGGCCCTAGAGGCCTTGGTCGGCCTGAACCTGATCGACGTCGTTGACATCGGGCCGAACAGTCCGGCCGACAAGACGGAGCCGTTCCCCTGTCTCGTCAGCCACCGGCTGGTACGGGAGGTCAACGCTCTGCGGCTCGCCGACGACCCGCCTGAAGAGCGTCTGGCAGTGTGGCATGCTGCAGCCCGACTCCTCGCCCAGGGCGCGGCCCACGCCCCCGAACAGCCGGCCAACTGGCCCTGGTGGCGTCTGCTGGCCCCCCATGTCACTGCCGCCCTGGACGCCGCACCGGAGAGGAACGCCGGGACAGGAGACGACGCGCTGCTGCTGCCGCTGTTGCAGGCCGGGCTCGCCGCCTACACCTTCTTCAACTTCTCCGACCTCTCCGCATCGGACATGGACGCGGCACTCGCCCGCCTGCTGCTCCGCCGGGCCGCCGTCCTCCCCGAAGACCACCCGGTGCGGCTGTCCGTCCGTCACCGCGCCACCCTTAGCCTGCTCTACGGCGAGGAGGAACTGCGTGAGTACGAGGACATCCTGGCCGGCCAGCTGGCGGTCCAGGGTCCGGACCATCCCGAGACGCTGATCACCCGCTACAACATCGCCCTCATCCGTCACAAGTACGGCCGGATCACCGATGCCGAGGAGGAAGCGGAACTACGCGCTGTCCTGGAAGCCCGCCGCCGGGAGCTGGGCCCCGACGACCCATTCACCGTTCTCACCCACGCCACCGTCGCCCAGCGCATGATGGCACGAGACCACGGGGAAGAGGGGTCGCGCGCCGAGTACCGGGCACTGGCCGAGAACCTTGACAGCCGCACGCCGGGGGACCACCGCTTTCTGCCGCTGCACCACCGACACCAGCTGGCGCACGCACTGGACTCCGCGGAGCGGTGGGCCGAGGCCGAAGCCGAGTACCGCTCGGTGCTGACCGACCTGGAGGGGTATGGCGCCGAGGGCATGGCGGACACGC
The DNA here is from genome assembly GCF_044763775.1 of Streptomyces sp. NPDC094448. Classification (NCBI taxonomy): domain Bacteria; kingdom Bacillati; phylum Actinomycetota; class Actinomycetes; order Kitasatosporales; family Streptomycetaceae; genus Streptomyces; species Streptomyces sp. NPDC094448. The sequence continues at coordinate 314,126 of NZ_JBIWGU010000002.1, forward strand.
TGTACTGGAGCATGCTCCAGTGCCTGTGTGACAACCTCGCCCACCAGGACCGTCGCCGGGACGCCATGGTTCTGCTCGACGCGTCACTGCCCTGGTTCGACGGCAGTGAGGACAGACGTTCTCCCACCCTCCCGGAGGCGCTCGGAGTCCGACACCTACGGGGCGACATGCTCCGGCACTGCGACCGCCCGGCCGAAGCCGAGCAGGAGATCCGCGCCGTACTGGCGGACCGGCTACTCACCGTGGACGCTCGGGACTCGCAGGTGCTGTCCGAACGCCACTGCCTGGCCCATACGCTGGAGGCGCTGGAACGCCATGGGGAGGCGCAGGACGAGCTGCGCGAAGTCGCAGAGTCATACACGGGCATCCTGGGAGCAGCCGACGCCTACGCCCGGAAGGCGGCCTACTGCCTGGCCCGCATGCTGCACGCGCACGGAGGTCGGACCGAGGCGCTGCACTGGTACGAGCAGGCCCTCGCGGGAGAGAGCACCGCACTCGGCGCCAACCACGAGGAGACGTTGATGACGCGCTTCCGCCTCGCCCAGTGCCGTCACGACCTGGGCCTGCTGCCGTCGGCGGAGGCTGCGGAGGCGTACGCAGCAGTCCTGGCCACTTTGGAAGACCGGCTCGGGCAGGACCACGCCTGGGTCACCACCGTCCGCAAAGCGCTGGACGCCATCGAGGCACGGAGGCTCAGCCAATGACTGACATACCCCACCACCACGGACGCCTACGTCCTCATCGTCCCTTGTCGACCGCGTCGGCCTGCCCTTTTGCCCTCACCTCGCCCCGAAGCCGGCGACATCTTTATCCATCATCTGACACTCACCCTCCCCCCGGAAAAGGACCTCTCCTAGGAGACCAAGAAGGCCTGGCGCCCGGCCCCGGTCTCCCGCGCCCGGCCCGTACTCCGCCCCCACCGGTGGTGTACAGGCCGGGCGCGGTCGTGTTCGCGGTCCCCGGGGGGGGCGGGCGGGGCGGGGGCTCCCCTGCGGGTGAAGCCCGGCCGAACCGCCGGGGCCCGTACGGGTCCGGTGCGAGGATCGGCACACGGTCGTCAAATCGGACCGGAAACGGGCACCGGAAGGAAGTCGGAGCTATGCGCTGGACCGTTCACGGCGAGCGGCAGATCTACACCAACCCCTGGGTCAACCTCTGGCTGGCGGACGTCCAGCAGCCGGACGGCCACCGCTTCGAGCACCACGTGGTGCGGATACGGCATCTCGCGGTTGCCGCCGTCGTCGACGACCGGCAGCGGGTGCTGATGATGTGGCGGCACCGCTTCGTCACCGACACCTGGGGCTGGGAGCTGCCCATGGGGCTGATCGAAGCGGGTGAGACGCCGGAGGAGACCGCCGCCCGGGAGGTGGAGGAGGAGACCGGCTGGCGGGTGGAGTCCGTCCGACCGCTGCTGTACGCCCAGCCCGCGAACGGAATCACCGACTCGGAACATTTCCTCTTCCGCGCCGACGGGGCGATGTACACCGGACCGCCGGTGGAGAAGAACGAGACCGACCGCATCGAGTGGATTCCGCTGACCGAGATCCCGGGGATGATCGACCGGCGGGAGATCGTCAGCGGCGCCACCCTCAACGGCCTGCTCAAACTGCTGCTGGACGAGCTGTCGGACCGGAACCCGAAGGCTGCGGCCGTGCGGTCCGGAGGTCGGGCCGCCCCCGCTTCCGTACCCGCCGAAGGGACTTCCGTACCGACGGAAAAGGCGCCCTTCACCGCGTGATAGCGGCCCCGTGAGCTTAAGCCTTAAACCACTCAGGTAACTTGCGCCACAGTGTTCACTTCGCGCCGGTCCAGTCTGAGGGGGTTTCATCGTGCGGGGCGGTAACAGGGCTCGTCGTTGGTGGGGAGGCGGGGCGGCGGTCTCGGCCGGGGTCGCCGGGGTGCTCGTCCTCCAGTCGGTGGCCGGCGGGCCGTCCGGCGGCAGCGGCGAGGACGGGGCGAAGTCCGGGTCCGCCCGGACGGAGGCCCGTGCCAGCGAGCTGAAGGTCGCCGCCGACCGTACCTCCGCCGAGCTGCCGCGGCGCGATACGGAACCGTTCAGCCTGCTGGGTGTCACCTGGAACGACCCGGCCGCCCGGATCACCGGGACCATCGAGCTGCGAACCAAGTCGACGCGGTCCGGGAAGTGGACCGGCTGGCAGAGCCTGGACGGTGATGAGACCGGACACGGCGACGGCACCGGGCGCGGCGCCACCGACCCGATGTGGGTCGGCCCGTCCAACGGCGTGGAAGTACGGGTGAAGGCGGGCGGCGAGGTCACCGAGCTGCCCGCCGGGATCCGGGTCGACATGATCGACCCGGGCACCGGAGGCGTCACCGCGATGGAGCCCGCCGCCTTCGCGCGCCCGGTCGCCGACACCGAGACGACCGATCCCGACGCCCCGGCTGCCGGGACCCCGTCGACGGCTCCCGCCGCGACCACGGAGCCGCCCGTCGCCTCCCCGTCCGCTTCGACGGAGCCGCCGCCGGTCACCGAGCCGACCGGGCCCCAGCAGTCTTCGCCGGCCTCGACGACCGGTCCGGCGCCCTCCGGCAGCCCCACCACCAAGCCGCCGACCACCGCCCCGACGACCGCGCCGGCGCCCGGTCCGCCGTCGACGGCCCCGCGGCCCGAAATCGTCACCCGCGCCGGGTGGAAGGCCGACGAGTCGATCAGCCCGGAGGGTCCGACGTACCTCCCGGGCAACAAGGTGAAGGCGGTGACCATCCACCACACCGCGCTGAGCAACAACTACACCTGCGCCGAGGCCCCCGCCGTGGTCCGCGGCGTGTACGCCTACCACGTCCTGGGCGCGGACACCAAGTGGAAGGACATCGGCTACCACTTCCTGGTCGACAAGTGCGGCACGATCTACGAGGGCCGCAAGGGCGGTGTGGACCGTCCGGTGGTCGGCGCCCACGCCTACGGCTTCAACAACGAGACCAGCGGTATCGCCCTGTTGGGCAACTTCATGGACGTGGCGCCCACCCAGGCCGCGCTCAACTCGGCCGCCCGGGTGGCCGCGTGGAAGCTCGGCCAGTACGGCGTGGACCCGATGGGCACCACGGTGCTCACCGCCGGTGTCCCGGGCGCCACCATCCCGGCCCTCGGCAACCTCAAGTGGAAGGCGGGCGACAAAGTCACCCGCAACACCATCCACGGGCACGCACACGTAGTCGCCACCGAATGCCCCGGCACCAAGACGTACCCCCTGCTCAGCAACATCCGGGAACTGGCGGGCGGCTCGGTCTCCGGACTCGCCGTCAGCTCCGTCACCGGCGGCGGCACGGTCGGCACCACGGCGTACGTCAAGAACAGCGCCACCGTGAACTGGAAGGCCACCACCCCGGCCCAGCTGATCGCCACGTACGAGGTCCTGGTCAACGGCAGGGCCGTGGCGTCCACCGCGGGCACCGCGACCTCCGCCAAGGTCACCCTCGCCGCGGGCAGCCACCAGATCGCCGTCCGGGCCACGCACATCTCCCGCAAGACCGTGACCTCCGCCGCCCGGACCGTGATCGCCGAGACCACGCCGCCGGTCTTCTCCACCAGGCCGGCGGTCGCCCTGCGCCCCGGCACGGTCGACGCGGCCGCCGTCCCGGTCACCCTTGGCTGGAAGGCCACCGACGCCCGCGCCCTGCGGGACGTCCGGCTGACGCAGCCGCTCGCCAAGGTCTACGGCCCGACGGTGACCGCCGCGTCCCACACCTCCAAGCCGGCCGCCACCACCTGGTCGCTGACCGCCTACGACCAGGCGGGCAACGCCGCCACCGCGGCCGTCGCCGCGACCCCGGTGATCCTCCAGGAGGCCCACGCGGTCAAGACGGGAGCCTGGTCGACCAAGTCCTCCAGCAGCTACCTCGGCGGCAAGTCGTACAGCAGCGCCGCCAAGAACGCCTCCCTGACCTGGACCTTCACCGGCCGCTCGGCCGCCTGGGTGGTGTCGCGGGCCGCGACCTCCGGACAGGCGCACATCTACGTCGACGGCAAGCTGGTCAAGACGGTCGACCTGAAGTCCACCGCCACCAAGTACCGTGACGCGATCTGGACCCAGACCTGGGCCACCAGCGCCAAGCACACCGTGAAGATCGTGGTCGTCGGCACCGCCGGGCGGCCCACCATCACCACGGACGGCCTGGTGTACGTGAAGTAGGCACCGGTCCCCGCACCGCGCCCGGCCCCCGGCACCCCCGGGGGCCGGGCGCGGCGCCGTTTCCGACCGCGGCCGTCCGGCGCCGTACGCCCTCCGGGCAGGCCGCGCTACGGCACGGTCACCGCCTTCTGCTTCCGCAGCCACTGGCGGTACGCCACCGAGCCCGCGGCCACATCCCGGTAGGCCGCCTCCAGATCCCCGTACACCGACCCGTACAGCTCCGGCTCCCCCGGCCGGGAGACCAGCAGCAGCCGGACCGCCAGCGGATCGCCGCGCAGCGGCCGGATGGCCATGTCGCCGCGCGGGTCCGAGGTGGGCTGGCAGGGCGCGACGGCCTCGCCGACGGCGATCAGCGCGGCCGCGGTGTGGTAGTCACCGTGCAGGAGCTGCGGGACGATCCCGGCGGCGGACAGCACCCTGAGGACGCCCTCCCACTCGCCGTCGACCGTCGGGTCGACGATCCACCGGTCGTCGGCCAGATCGGCCAGTTCGACGACCGCCGCCGCGGCGGCGGGATGGTCCCTGGCCATGGAGACGAACTGCGGCTCCCGCTCGACCAGCACCCGGACCGCGAGCGTGTCCGGGACGGTCAGCGGGCAGCCCTCCACCTCGTGGACGAAGGCGACGTCGAGCCCGCCCGCCGCGACCTTCCGCAGCAGCGCATTGGGCGAGACGTCCATATGGAGGGAGATATCGGTACCGGGCAGCCGGCGCCGCAGCCGCCCCAGCCAGCCCGGCAGCGCCCGGCTCGCGGTGGACCCGATGCGCAGCCGGGGCCCCGACTCCCGGGCCGCCGCGGCCTTCGCCTCGGCCACCAGGGCACCCATATCGGCCAGCAGCGGGCGGGCCCGGCTCAGTACCGCCCGCCCGACCGGTGTCGGCCGGCAGCCGGAACGTTCCCTCAGGAACAGCTCGGCCCCCAGGGAGTTCTCGATCCGGCGCAACTGTGTCGTCAAGGAAGGCTGGCTGACGCCCAATCGCCGGGCCGCCTTGTGCAGACTGCCCGTATCCGCGATGGCGCACAGCGCGCGGAGGTGTCTCACCTCAAGCTCCATGACTAGACGTTAGGACCGCGACGCCCGGCACCACCAGACGCACAGTCCCGGCGCACCGACACAAAGACCGGCAAAGAAAACAACAAACGGAATCCCCTGGACCGGATAGCGGACGGTGCCGTAACCGCCCGGCCGCGCCCGGGTGTACGGAAGCCGACGGGGGCACCGACACGGGGTGAACAGGGCCGCGAACCCCTCGCCGGGGTCCGTGCCGAACGCGGAACGAACAGGGGGCCGACGGGCGGCCGGCCGACGGCGGACAGCAGAACGAGCGGTCTGCGGAACGGCGGCCCGCAGGGGCTCCGCCGGAGGGTGATGCCTCGGTGTTATCGGGGGTTGGCATCATCCCAAGCAGGGGTGGTTCCTCGAAACTCCGTACCGAACCCGTTCAACCGGACGAGTAGGAGTCCCCCCATGCGTCACCCCCGATCCGTCCTCGCCGCCGCCATCGGCATCGGCCTCGCCGCGGCCCTCGGTGCCACCCCGGCATCCGCCGCCCCCTCCCCCGCGAGCGTCCCCGCCGCCGCGACCACGAGCACCGCCCTCAACGCCCAGGCGGCGGCCGCCGCCTGGGCCGCCTACGAGGGCTCGGCCGCCGATGCCCGCGCCACCGAGGCGTTCTTCCAGGCCGTCGTCAAGTCGGTGGCCGAGAAGCGGGCCGCCAACCCCGGCGCCCGTGTCGTCACCGTCAACTACGGCACCTCCGGTGCGCCGTCCTTCCGCAGTCAGATAGCCAGAAGCACCCAGGTGTGGAACAGCACCGTCACCAACGTCCGTCTCCAGGAGGGCCCCAGCCCCAGCTTCACCTACCGTGAGGGCAACGACCCGCGGGGCTCGTACGCCTCCACGGACGGCCGCGGCCGGGGCTTCATCTTCCTCGACTACCGGCAGAACCAGCAGTACAACTCCAACCGCGTCACCTCGCACGAGACCGGGCACGTGCTCGGACTGCGGGACAACTACAGCGGCCCGTGCAGCGAGCTGATGTCCGGCGGAGGCCCCGGCCCGTCCTGTCAGAACGATGTGCCCAACTCCGCCGAGCGCAGCCGGGTGAACCAGATCTGGGCGGGCCTCGGCCGGACCTCCTGACCGTTCCGGCCCACCGGACGGTCCCGTTCCAGCGGCTCCGGGGCGGCCAGCGGTCCGTCCCGGGGCCCGCGGGACACCGGCCGTTTCCCCCGGCCGGTTACTGAGCCCGCGCCCGGTCCGGGTACCGGTGAAACCCGGGTCCGGGCGCGTCGGCGCCCCCGCCGCCGAGCGGCGGGGGCGCCTCCTCGTCGTCCCGGCGCGGGCCGGCGTCCGTGCGCGGAGGTTCGCATCCCGGCGCACAGGCCGGTCACTCCGCGCGCCGCACCTCCGCCCCCGCGCGCCGCACCTCCGCCCCCGCGCGCCGTCAGATCCCCCGCGCGCCGGGTCCACGCGGCCCCGGCTCCCGGCGTCCCGGCTCCCGGCGCCCCGGCTCCTGCGCACGGCGGGTTTCAGGCGTCGACGGGCGCGCGGACCCCCAGTTCGGCCCCGGGCGGCAACTGCCGCTGGAGCCGGTCGAGCGCGTCGTCGAAGTCACCCCCGGCCACCCCGGCCTCGAACGCCGCACCGCCGTAATGGAGCGTCAGATTCAGATCGGCCCGGTCCAGCGAACCGTCCGGCCGCGGCTCTCCGAGCGTCAGCAGACAGCTCAGTGTGGCCCGATGGACCAGTCCGTCCGCATGGACGGGAAGCGGCATGTCCCACTCCAGTACGCAGGACGAGAGCAACCCCTCGTCCCCTATGGCCTCCAGAGCGGCGAATGCCGCCCCTTCGTACTCAACACCCCTGATGCGCGTGCACAGTTGGCGTCCGCGCGACGCGATGGAGACCGCTTCCGCGCCCTGCCGATCGCGGTACCAGCCCGCCCAGACCTCAGTCGACTCCGATGACATGGCGCGGACTGTAGCGCTACGGCGGCCGGGGGCGTGCATCAGGGATACCTCTACGGCGCGTACGGACCCCTCCGACCTGCGCAAGCGGACCGCCGCAGGGGGCGCAAAACACCCCACGCGCCCCACGCCGGGACGGGTCGGAAGGGGGCGAAGGAGTGATGTCGGAGCGGAGTGCCGCGACGGAGGTACGAGAACGGGCCCGGGGCTCAGGCCGTACCGGCCACGGTGGGGCCTGGCGCGCCGTCCGCGCCCTCGCCGTCCGCGGGTCCGGTGTACGCGGGGCAGGCCGCGTTATGGCACGGACCCGGTCCCCAGAGGGGTACGAACGCCCCAAGGGTCTTGTGCCGCCGCATCACCGTGTCGACCCGCTCCCCGCACTCCGGACACCGGAAGGCGGTCTGCGGGCTGTGCGCGGTGCCTCGTGCTGCGCTGCCCATGGTCCCCAGGATAGGACCGCGGCCGGACTCCGGCACGGCACGCCCCCGCCCCCCCCTGAGGCGCACCCGGGAGCCACTGCCCGCCTGCCGACGCACACCCGGGAGCCGCTGCCGCCGTCCCCGGGTCCCCACCGCCCGCCGGGGCAGCCGTACAACCCCGTATCCGTCCGCTCAGCGCGTCCGCCGGGTCACGAACTCCGCCAGCGACAGCAGATCCCCGGCCGCCCCCAGGTCCGGCACCGCCCGGGACAGCTCGTGCACCGCCCGCGCCATCCGGTCCGCGGCCTGGAGCTGCGCCCAGTCGCGCCCGCCCGCCCGGTCCACCGCGTCGGCCGCCCGCGCCACCGCCACGGGTGACATATGCCCCCGGTAGAGCAGGGCCAGCTCGGCGGCTGCCGCGGTACCCGACCCCAGGGCGGCGACCACCGGCAGGGACTTCTTGTGGGCGGCGAGATCGGCCCCGGCGGGCTTCCCCGTACGCCCCGGATCCCCCCAGATCCCGATCAGATCGTCGATCAGCTGGAACGCGAGACCGGCCTCCCGGCCGAAGGCGTCCATCGCGGCGGTCTCCGCCTCCCCGGCCCCCGCGTACAGTGCGCCGACCGCGCAGGCGCAGCCGAGCAGCGCGCCGGTCTTGGCGACCGCCATGGCCAGGCACTCCTCCAGGGAGACGTCCTCCGGCGGGCGCTCCTCGAAGGCGCAGTCCGCCTGCTGCCCGGCGCACAGTTCGATCACGCACCGCGCGATCCGCCCGGCCGCGGCACCGGCCGCCGGATGCGGGTCGTCGGCCAGCAGCCGGTAGGCGAGGGCGAGCATCGCGTCACCGACGATGATCGCGTCGGGGGTGCCGAAGACGGTCCAGGCGGTGGGCCGGTGCCGGCGGGTGGGGTCCTCGTCGATGACGTCGTCGTGGAGCAGGGTGAAGTTGTGCACCAGCTCGACGGCCGCGGCCGCGCCGGTCACGGCGGCCGGGTCCCCGCCGAGTGCCTCGGCCGCGGCCATGACGAGCGCCGGGCGGATCGCTTTGCCCGGCGAGCCCGCGGCCGGGCTGCCGTCGGCGTTCTCCCAGCCGAAGTGGTAGAGGGCGACCCGGCGCATCGGGCCGGGCAGCGACCCGAGGGCCGCCCGCAGCCCGGGGTCGACGGCCGCACGCGCGCGGTCCAGCAGGGCGAGCGCCTCACGGCCCTCGACGGTCTCCTCCATGGTCACGTGCGGTCCTTCCCCCTCGGTGTGCGTGAGAGCGGCGGGTACGGCCGGTGTCCTGCCCGAACATCCGCCCGGCCCGCGCGGCAAGAAGCTTCCAGCGGGTGAAGTTCCGGCGCCATCACACGAATTGGTGGGACTGAATCGGCGGGTACGGGGCACAGGCCGGCGCATTCGGCAATCCACCAGGTGGGGTGAGGGGAGGCGACCGGATCCGTTCGCACACGGTCCGAACGGACGGGCTCCGTCCGGCGATGCGAGTAAGTATGTTCATACGGAATTCTCCGTACCCGATCTCGCCCCGGGGGCGGCCCGGGGTCCGGGGTCCTTTCGTGCGGACCGGGCGGGATCAGTGCGTCGGGGCGCGTGCCTCGGGCTCCGCCCCGTGGCCCTCCCGGGCCTTTGGGGGTGGAGGGGGAGGGTCCGGTGCCGTGGTCCGCAAGGCGGAGGATGGAGGCCCCCGGGCCGCCGGGGCCAGGGGCCCCTCGGGTCGGCGGGCCCTACGGCGGTCCGGCCGGGCAGCCGGGCCCCCATGGGGCGAGTCCGCGCGGCCGGTATCCGCCGCCCCCGGGGCGGGTCCGCTGAGCCGCGGCCCAGGGGCGGGCCCCGCCCGTGTCCTCCGGCACGCAGGGGGCCGGCGGCGGGTGACGGCATCGCGGCGCGGGACGCACTCCCCGGGGCTACCGCCCGGTGGGGTACCCGGGCGGTAGCCCCCGGGGAGGGCCCTCGACCGGGGCGCCGGGCCAAGGGGGGTGCGCGGCGCTCCGCGGACACTCCGGCGCTAACCGGGGAAGGCCCGCGATCCCGGCACGGTCCGAAGGAATGCGCCCGGATCCGTGGCCGCGGCCCCGCCGCGGCGGCGGGGTTGTCCACAGGGGTGGGGCCGCTGCCGGGGACGCCGGTGACAATGGGGGCATGTTCCCGGAAGCGCCGGATCCCACCACCGCCCTGCGGCCCCGGCTGCCCTCGCCGCTGGTGGCCGTGGCCGACGACCGTTTCGACCGCTTCGGCGTCCGGCTGCTGCTCAAGCGGGACGATCTGATCCACCCCGAGCTGCCGGGCAACAAATGGCGCAAGCTCGCCCCGAATCTGCGGGCCGCTGCGGGCCGCCCGCTGCTGACCTTCGGCGGCGCCTATTCGAACCATCTGCGGGCCACCGCCGCCGCGGGCCGGCTCATCGGGACGCCCACGGTCGGCGTGGTACGGGGCGACGAGCTGGCCGGACGCCCGCTCAATGCCTCTCTGGCGCGCTGCGTCGAGGACGGGATGCGGCTGCTCTTCGTCGACCGGGCGACGTATCGCGCGAAGGACGATCCCGCGGTCCTCGCCCGGATCACCGGCACGGCCACCGGACTGATACCCGGCGGCGGCCCGGTCCTCGTGGTCCCCGAGGGCGGCAGCAACGCCCTCGCGGCCCGCGGCTGTGCCGCCCTGGGCGAGGAGCTGCGCGCGGGCACCCCGGACGGCGCCGTCCCCGATATCGCGGCGGTCGCCTGCGGCACCGGCGGTACGCTCGCGGGCCTTGCGGCCGGGCTGGGGCCGGGCGGCCGCGCCCTCGGCGTCCCGGTGCTCAGGGGCGGCTTCCTGGCGGGCGAGGTCGAGCGGCTCCAGCGGGCCGCCTTCGGGACCCGGCGGGGCGACTGGTCGCTGGACGACCGCTTCCACTGCGGCGGATACGCCCGGACCCCTCCCGAGCTGCTCGCCTTCGCGGACGATTTCGAGGACCGGCACGGTTTCGCCGTCGAGCGGCTGTACGTGGCGAAGCTGCTGCTGGCCCTGGTCACCCTGACCGCGGAGGGCGCCTTTCGCCGGGGCACCACCCTCGCGGCCGTGATCACCGGCCCGCCGCCCCCGGCGGCGTAGCCGCCCGTCCGGGCCCGGCGCAACACCCTTGAGCCCCCGGCTCCCCGCCCCGGAGGCACACCGGCCCCCTCCTGCTGCCCCGGGCCGGGGCCGGAAAGCCCCGGCCCGCCCGCTCTCCCCCTGTGCCCTCGGGCACGGGCGGGGCCCGCAGGTGTACGGGGACCCTGGCGCCGAGGACCCCACCGCCTTGCGGTGGCCCGCGCCCGGGGGTCCCTGCGGCCGGCCGCAGGCCCCACCCTCCTTCCGGCCCCCGCCCGGGCCGGCTCACCGGCGATCCCGCCCCGCCCGGAGACCCGCCCGCGACGCCTCCCGCCGGCCGCAGGCCACCCGCGAGGGCCCGAAAGGCCGCGCCCGTACCCCGCCCGGGGCCGGGACACCAGGCCTCGGGACCGGGACACGGGTGTACGGAAGGCCCCGGCTCCCCCGGCCCGGAGGCATCCGGATCGGACGGGACCGGGGCCCCGGACTTCGGGCGGCCCCGGTCCCGGCCGCCGCAAGGGCCGCGCCTTGCCCCCCGGGGCCACTCCGGGTCGGCCCGCCCGGGGCCCTTACCCCCCGCGGGAGGCGTCAGTCGGCGTCCTCCTCGCGGTAGGCCGCGGCCTCCTCCAAATCCAGGCGGAACAGCAGCGTCCGCATCATCTCGTCGTCGATGCGGCGCGCGTCGCGCAGCTGGACGAAGACCGCCCGCTCGGCGCCGATCATCTCCCGGGCCAGCCGCCGGTACGTCTCGTCGGCCGATTCGCCCGTCGCCTCGTTCACTGCCCCCAGCCGCTCCCAGACGGAGTTCCGGCGGCGCTCCATCACGGTCCGCAGCCGCTCCTCCAGCGGCTCCGGCAGCGCGTTGCGCTCGTCGGCGAGCAGGGCGTCCAGTCTCCGCTCGGCCGCTTCGGATGCCGCGTTCTGGGCCTCCGCCTCGGCCAGGGTCTCTGCGTAGGGGTCGGGCCTCGGCAGCCTCAGCGCCCGGATCAGCGCGGGCAGGGTCAGCCCCTGGACCACCAGGGTGCCGATGACCGTGGTGAAGGTCAGGAAGAGCACCAGGTTCCGCGACGGGAAGGGCTCGCCCGCGGCCGTGGTCAGCGGGATGGAGAAGGCGATCGCCAGGGACACCACCCCCCGCATCCCGGCCCAGCCCACCACCAGCGGCGCCTTCCAGGTGACCTCCGGTTCCCGGGCCCGGATCCGGGGCGAGATCCGCGGCAGGAAGGTCGCCGGGAAGACCCAGACGAACCGCACCGCCACCACGAGGACGAAGACCCCGACCGCGTACCCCAGCGCCTGTGGCACACCGTAGTCGCCGAGCCCCCGGAGGACGTACGAGAGCTGGAGTCCGATCAGCGCGAAGACGGCCGACTCCAGCACGAAGGCGACCATCTTCCAGACCGCGGCCTCCTGGAGCCGGGTGGCGAAGTCGACCTGCCACGAGCGGTGGCCGAGATAGAGCGCCACCACGACCACGGCGAGCACCCCGGAGGCATGGAGCTGCTCAGCCGCCGCGTACGCCACGAACGGGATGAGCAGCGAGAGCGTGTTCTGCAGCAGCGGCTCCCGCAGCCTGGTCCGCAGCCAGTGGATCGGCACCATCAGCGCCAGCCCGACGGCGACCCCGCCGAGCGCCGCCACGGCGAACTCGCCGATCCCCCCGAGCCAGCTGGCGCCCTCGCCGACGGCCGCGGCGACGGCCACCCGGTAGGCGGTGATCGCGGTCGCGTCGTTGATCAGCGATTCGCCCTGGAGGATGGTGGTGATCCGGTTCGGCAGGCCCAGCCGGCGGGCGATCGCGGTCGCCGCGACCGCGTCCGGCGGCGCCACCACCGCGCCCAGCACCAGCGCGGCCGTCAGCGGAAGCTGCGGGATCAGCAGATACGCCAGCCACCCCACGGCGACCGTGGCGAACAGGGTGTAGCCGAAGGAGAGCAGCGCCACCGGCCGGATATTGGCCCGCAGGTCGAGATAGGAGCTGTCCAGCGCCGCGGTGTGCAGCAGCGGCGGCAGCACCAGCGGCAGCACGGTATGCGGGTCGAGGGTGTAGTCCGGGACGCCCGGGAGGTACGAGGCCACGAGCCCGGCCGCCACCAGCAGCAGCGGCGCCGGTACGCGCGTCCGGCGGGCCGCGCCCGCCACCGCAGCGCTGACCGCGATCAGCGCCACCAGGGACAAGGCCTCCATACCCACCCACTCCGTCCGGTCGCTCCCCGCCGGGCCGGACGCCTCGACGGGAAGCTCCGGCGCCGACGCCGTAACCTGGCCATCATGAGCGAGTGTCCGCACACAGCGGCTCTGCCCCGCCCGGAGCCTGCGCCCGGGTCGGAAACGTGCCCGGAATGCGTGATCGCCGGAACGACACCGGTGCATCTGCGGCTCTGTCTCGACTGCGGCCATGTCGGCTGCTGCGACTCCTCGCCGCTACGGCACGCGACCGCGCACTTCCACGAGTCGGGCCACCCCGTGATGCGCAGTTTCGAGCCGGGCGAGGACTGGCGCTGGTGCTTCGTGGACGGCGCCCTGGTCTGAGCCGGCCCGTCCTGCCCCGGGTGCCGGCGGCGCCCGGGGGGATTCGCCTGTTCGAACAGTGGGTACGTCAACCCTCCGCCCGCTCCCCGCAATTGCGTCCCGCATACCCCTAGCCACTGTGCGTACTCATATGCCTACCATGAGTGACAGTGACCTGAGGGGGCCCTGCGACAGGGCACCATGGATCGCGATAGCGTCGCCGGGCCGGTACCGGCTGCGCGCGGTTGTCGTCTCAGACCCGTCGTACCGGACCGCGTCCCCGACGGCCCCGGGATCTGCCCCGCGGGCCCCGAAAGAGCATGTGTCACCTTGGAGGTGAGGGTGTCCCAGATCGCAGGCGAGCCCGGGACCCAGGACTTCGTCGAAGTCCGGCTGCCCGCTGCGGGTGCCTATCTGTCCGTGCTGCGTACGGCCACCGCCGGCCTCGCGGCACGCTTGGACTTCACCCTCGACGAGATCGAGGACCTTCGGATCGCGGTCGACGAGGCCTGCGCGATCCTCTTGCAGCAGGCGGTGCCGGGTTCGGTGCTGAGCTGTGTCTTCCGGCTCATCGACGATTCCCTGGAGGTCACGGTCTCGGCCCCGACCACCGACGGCCGGGCCCCCGAGCGCGACACCTTCGCCTGGACGGTGCTCTCCGCGCTGGCGGGCAAGGTCGAGTCGTCGGTCGCCGACGACCGCACGGTCTCCATCAGCCTGTACAAACAGCGCGGCGCGGGACCCGGGCCGGCGTGAGGAGCGGGAACGGTCCGGTGCGGGACGGCGAGCGGGACGGGCAGCCCGCCGCGCCTCCCGGCTTCCCGGAACAGCAGGCCCACGGACTCGACGGACTCCATGGATTCGACGGCGACGGACCCGGCGGCCGCCGGGCCGCGGCTGAGCAGGCGGGGGCTGCCACTGCGGCGGAGCCCGGGGCGAGGGCGGATCATATGACCGAGCACGAGCACGGGAACGAACAGCTCCGGGACCGGCCGGCGGACGGGCACGAGGAACGGCCCGCGCCGCCGCACGGAGTACCGGACCAGGCGGCGGACCAGACAGCGGGCGGGGCAGCGGACCGGACCCCGGGCCGGGACCCGCACGAAGCGCCGGGCGGAAAGCCGGAACGGGCGGCGGGACCCCAGCGGGAGACCTCGCGCGAAGCCCCGGACCGCGGCGGCGCCCGGGCGCTCTTCATCGAGCTGCGGAAACTGCCGGACGGCTCACCGGAACGCGCCGAGCTGCGCAACCGGCTCGTCCGGATGCACCTTCCGCTGGTCGAGCACCTCGCCCGGCGGTTCCGCAACCGCGGGGAGCCGCTGGACGATCTCACCCAGGTCGCCACGATCGGCCTGATCAAATCCGTGGACCGGTTCGACCCGGATCGCGGCGTCGAATTCTCGACCTATGCGACACCGACGGTCGTCGGCGAGATCAAACGCCACTTCCGGGACAAAGGCTGGGCGGTCCGGGTCCCCCGCCGGCTCCAGGAGCTGCGGCTCGCCCTGACGACCGCGACGGCCGAGCTGTCCCAGCTCCACGGCCGCTCCCCCACGGTCCACGAGCTGGCCGAGCGGCTCGGCATCTCGGAGGAGGAGGTCCTCGAAGGGCTGGAGTCGGCCAACGCCTACTCCACGCTCTCCCTGGACGTCCCCGACACCGACGACGAGTCGCCCGCCGTCGCGGACACCCTGGGCGCGGAGGACGAGGCGCTGGAGGGTGTCGAGTACCGGGAGTCCCTCAAACCGCTGCTGGAAGACCTTCCGCCGCGGGAGAAGCGGATCCTGCTGCTGCGGTTCTTCGGCAATATGACCCAGTCGCAGATCGCACAGGAGGTCGGCATCTCCCAGATGCACGTCTCCCGGCTGCTGGCCCGCACCCTCGCCCAGCTGCGCGACAAGCTCCTCGTCGAGGAGTAGCCCCTGTCCGGGGCACGGCCCCGGGGCACGGGCGCGCCGTCGCGGCGCCCCGGGCTCCGTGGCAGTGCGCCCCGGGTCCGTACCGGCCGGGTCCGTTCCGCATCGGCCGCGTCCGGGTCAGCCGCCGTTGCCGGGCGGCCGGATCCCGAGGGCCTCCGTGGTCTCCCGGCTGACCACCAGCACCAGACCGGCGACGGCGACCACGGCCACCGCGATCCCGACCGGGATCAGGGCCTGCGACTCCGACCGCAGCAGCGTCCACGCGGGGATCAGCGCCATCAGATGGGTGATCAGCGCCGGGCCGCGGGCCCAGGACTTCCGCATCAGCAGTCCGCGCGCCGCGATCAGGGGCAGCGCGCCCAGGGCGATCAGCGTCAGCCCGCCCATCTCCGCCTGGGTGGGGCTCTCCGGGCTGCCCAGCAGACCCATCACCAGCATGTAGACGCCGTACCCGGCCAGGACCACGCCCTCCACTCCGGAGACCGCCGCGGCGGCGGTCAGGCGGTTGGGGCGGGGGGTCGGCTCAGCACTCACCCCAGCAGGGTAGTCCGTGCGGCCGGTGCCCCGGACACCGGCCGCACGGCCCGCACGCGGCGGGCCCGTACCGCACGGCGGGCGTCCGGGGCCGTACGACCGCGGGCCGGGCCGCGGCATCCGGAGCCGTACGACCGCGCGGGCCCCGCCTCCCGTACCCCGCCACCGCCGGCCCCACGGACCGCGCCCGGCCCGCCGCGTCCCGATCCGGGGACCGCCATTACCGCCGCCGTCGCCGCCTGGGTACGCTGCACTTCATGCGCGCACTTCTCGTGGTCAACCCGGCAGCAACCACCACCAGTGCCCGCACCCGTGACGTACTGATCCACGCGCTGGCCAGCGAGATGAAGCTGGAGGCCGTCACGACCGAGTACCGGGGCCACGGCCGGGACCTGGCCCGCCGGGCGGCGGACTCGGGCGAGATCGACCTGGTCGTCGCCCTCGGCGGCGACGGCACGGTCAACGAGGTCGTGAACGGGCTGCTGCACAGCGGCCCCGACCCCGACCGGCTGCCGAAGCTGGCCGTGGTGCCCGGCGGCTCGACGAATGTCTTCGCCCGTGCGCTCGGACTGCCGAACGACGCCGTGGAAGCGACCGGCGCCATTCTCGACGCGCTCTCTTCACGGAGTGAAAAGACCGTCGGACTCGGTCTGGCGGCCGGCACCCCGGGCACCCCGGACGAGGGAGTTCCCGGACGCTGGTTCACGTTCTGCGCGGGATACGGATTCGACGCCAGTGTGATCGGCCGGGTCGAACAACAGCGGGAACTGGGAAAGCGTTCCACGCATCCTCTCTATGTGCGCCAGGTGGTCCGCCAGTTCCTCCAGTACCCCCACCGGCATCACGGCACGATCGCGTTCGAACGCCCCGGCGCCGAGACCGTCCGTGATCTCGTGGTCGCCATAGTCGCGAACACCTCGCCCTGGACCTATCTGGGCAGCCGTCCGCTGTACGCATCCCCGAAGGCGTCCTTCGGTACCGGCCTCGACCTGCTGGGACTCTCCAAGCTGTCGACCCCGGCGGTCGCGCGCTACGCGACCCAGCTGCTGCGTTCGACACCCGAACGCGGTCCGGACGGCAAGCATGCGGTGACAGTCCACGACATGGACGGGTTCACCTTGAATTCAAAGGTTCCGCTCCCCTTTCAGATGGACGGTGACCATCTCGGACTGCGGACCAGCGTGACGTTCACAGGCGTACGCCGTGCACTGCGTGTGATTGTGTGAGTGGAAGGGCCGTACCGCCTTTATCTCGAACGTACGGACCAGGATCCACCCCATGGAAGTACGGCTGTGACCTAGTCGACACCGAGGAATCAAAAAAAACTTTCCAGAAGGGGTTGTATCCGCCGCCGAGGTTTGCGAGTCTCTTCATGGCGATCGGGACAGCCTGCGGAACAGCGGCCCCACGGATCGTCGAACCCCTCCTCAAACCCTGGACCACGCCGGTGTGGCATCGGCGTTCGGCCCTTCCCTTGCGGGGGGATTCGTGAAAGCGTTCACATTCACAAGCAACCTGCATGTCACACAAGAGAGGTAGCAGCCATGGACTGGCGTCACAACGCCGTTTGCCGCGAGGAAGACCCCGAGCTGTTCTTCCCCATCGGCAACACCGGTCCTGCGCTGCTGCAGATCGAGGAAGCCAAGGCCGTCTGCCGTCGCTGCCCCGTCATGGAGCAGTGCCTGCAGTGGGCGCTTGAGTCCGGCCAGGACTCCGGCGTCTGGGGTGGCCTCAGCGAGGACGAGCGCCGTGCGATGAAGCGCCGCGCCGCCCGCAACCGGGCGCGTAACGCCAGCGCCTGATCGCCCCCGCGACGAGCCGAGGCAACCGGCGGCGCGTACGCAGCGTACGCAATCACCGCCACCGAGCCGCAGCGCGCAGCAGCAGGACAAACCCACAGCATTCGAGCCCCGGAAGCCTTCGCTTCCGGGGCTCGCTGCTCTGTGGCCGCGGGCCCCGTCGGGGCGGGGCGGCCGGGGGCCGTGGTGTCCGGTGCGGCCGGGGGCGGTGCGGCCGGGGGCGCGCCTTCCGCTACTTCTGGGACCGGACCGGGATATCGAGGACGACCCGGGTACCGCGTCCGGGCGCCGGGACCGGAAGCATGTCGAAACTGCCGCCCAGTTCGCCCTCGACCAGCGTACGGACGATCTGGAGCCCGAGATTCCCGGCCGTATGGGCGTCGAAGCCCTCGGGCAGCCCGGAGCCGTCGTCCTGGACGGTGATCAGCAGCCGGGATTCGGGGCGCCGCGGCCCGCGGACCGCCGACACCTCGACCGAGCCCCGCTCCCCCGCGGGGAAGGCGTGCTCCAGCGCGTTCTGGAGGATCTCGGTCAGCACCATCGACAGCGGGGTGGCGACTTCGGCGTCGAGAATACCGAAGCGGCCGGTCCGCCGGCACTCCACCTTCCCCGGCGAGATCTCCGCCACCATCGCGATCACCCGGTCCGCGATCTCGTCGAACTCCACGCGCTCGTCGAGGTTCTGGGAGAGGGTCTCATGGACGATGGCGATGGACCCGACGCGCCGTACCGCCTCGTTGAGCGCCTCCCGGCCGCGTACCGAATCCATTCTGCGGGCCTGGAGCCGCAGCAGCGCGGCGACCGTCTGGAGGTTGTTCTTCACCCGGTGGTGGATCTCCCGGATGGTGGCGTCCTTGGTGATCAACTCGCGCTCCCGCCGCCGGAGTTCGGTGACGTCGCGCAGCAGCACCAGGGAGCCGATCCGGGTGCCCTTCGGACGCAGCGGGATCGTCCTCAGCTGAATCACCCCGCCGTTGCCCTCGACCTCGGTCTCCCGGGGGGCGTAACCGCTGGCCAGTTTGACCAGCGCCTCGTCCACCGGACCCCGGGAGGGTGCCAGCTCGGCGGTGACCTGGCCGAGATGGTGCCCGACGAGATCGGAGGCGAGACCGAGGCGGTGGTACGCGGAGAGGGCGTTGGGGCTCGCGTACTGGACCACACCGTCGGCATCGAGCCGGATCAGCCCGTCACCGACGCGCGGTGAGGCGTCCATGTCGACCTGCTGCCCCGGGAAGGGGAAGGAACCGGCGGCGATCATCTGGGCGAGGTCGGAGGCCGACTGGAGATAGGTCAGCTCAAGACGGGAGGGGGTCCGTACGGTCAGCAGATTGGTGTTGCGGGCGATCACCCCGAGCACCCGGCCCTCCCGGCGTACCGGGATGGACTCGACCCGTACCGGCACCTCTTCGCGCCACTCGGGGTCGCCCTCGCGCACGATCCGGCCCTCGTCGAGGGCGGCGTCCAGCAGGGGGCGCCGGCCGCGGGGCACCAGATGGCCGACCATATCGTCCTGGTAGGACGTGGGCCCGGTGTTGGGCCGCATCTGGGCGACGGAGACGTACCGGGTCCCGTCCCGGGTAGGGACCCAGAGGACGAGATCGGCGAAGGACAGGTCGGAGAGCAGCTGCCACTCCGAGACCAGCAGATGGAGCCATTCGAGGTCCGAATCGCTGAGGGCGGTGTGCTGGCGTACGAGGTCGTTCATGGAGGGCACGTCTGCGAGCGTACCCGCGGGTGATGAGGAAGATGAGAGCCCGCATGAGACTTCGAACATCTCGGTGCCGACGCATGGACATCCGCGAATGGTCTAGTCCACAATGAATGTATCAAGAACTTCCGCCCTCCCCGCACAGGTGGGCGGAGTGAGGGACGCGTGCTCTCTGCCCTGACTGCACCGCGACCCTCCCCATCGGCCGAGCGGGCCCGCACACTCGCCCGGCCGGAGCACTCCGGGCTGCGGTGCCGGGCGGGTTGAGGGTCCCGCCAGGCGCCGCGGCCCGCGGGTCCCCAGCGGGGTGCGTGCCAGGGCCCTTGAGGCCGGGCCGCTCCGCGTGGTGCGCTCCCTTTCAAGATGCGGGCTCTCCAGTGCCTCTCGTTCCTGGCCCTGCCCGTGGTGTGCGGGCCTCTCCGGCGGTCAGGGCCCCGGGGGCTAGTGGGTCTCCGTGATCTTGGCGAGAGCCCTCGGCGCGTCGGGGTCCTGGCCCCTCGCCAGCGTCACCTCGTACGCCAGCAGTTGCAGCGGCAGGATCTCCAGGACCGGCTGGAGCTCCTCCGGGAGGCCGTCCACCGGCAGGACGAAGCCCGCCGACGCCGCCGCGACCTGCGGCGCCGGGCCCACGACCACCAGATCGGCGCCCCGGCCCCGGAGCCGGTCCAGGACCGGCTGGAGCGCTTCGCCGCCGCGGCCCGCGGTCACCACGGCGATAACCGGCGAGATGTTGTCGACCATGGCCAGCGGACCGTGCAGCAGATCGGCGCCGGAGTACGACAGGGCCGGGATGTAGCTGGTCTCCATGAGCTTGAGGGCGGCTTCCTTGGCCGTCGGGTAGCCGTACCCGCGGGAGGTGATCACCATCCGTTCGGCGAAGCGGTAGCGGGACGCCAGCCGGCGCACCTCGTCGCCGCGCGCCAGGATCCGTTCGGCCAGTTCGGGCAGGGCCCCGGCGGCCGCCCCGTCCGCGCCGCGCAGGCCCTCCACGAAGAGGTAGAGCGCGAGCAGGGACGCGGTGTACGTCTTGGTCGCGGGCAGCGCCTTCTCGGGGCCTGCGAGGATGTCGATGTGGAACTCGGAGACCGCGGCCAGCGGCGAGTCGGGGTTGTTGGTGACGGCCAGCGTCACCGCGCCCGCGTCCCGCGCGGCCCGGGTCGACGCGACGAGGTCGGGTGAACCGCCGGACTGGCTGACGGTGATCACGAGGACGTCCCGCAGCTCGGGCCTGGCCCCGTATGCCGTCGTGGTGGACATCGAGGTCAGCCCGCAGGGCAGGCCGAGTTTGATCTCCAGCAGATATTTGGCGTAGAGCGCCGCGTTGTCCGAGGTGCCGCGGGCCGTCAGCAGGACGAACCGCGGTGCGCGGGCCGCGACGGCGGCCGCGGTCTCGCGGATGCGCGGCGCGCCCTGTTCGAGGATGCGCCGCAGTACGGCGGGCTGTTCCGCCATCTCGCCGGACATGATGCGTCCGGGCCGCTCCCGGTGGTCACCGTCCCCCGGCACCGAGTCCGTCGCAGCCATATCTCGCGCCTCCAGCAGCCGGTCCGGGTACCGCGAAGGCCGCCCCGGGCGTCGAACACCCGGAGCGGCCCCCCGATACGGCAAACGGTCAGCTTCGGTCAGACACCCGCGCTCGCGCCGGTGATGACCTCCGCGGCGGCGCGTCCGCAGACGCGGGCGGCGCCGTGGGTCGCGATGTACAGCGCCCCCTTCGGCTCGGCCCCGTTGAGGCCCATCTCCACGACGACCGTGTCCGGCCGGGCGGCGACGAGCGCTTCGAGGGCCGCCGCCATCCAGTCGTGGCGGTGGGCATCGCGTACCACTGCGACGATCCTACGGTCCCCGGCCTCGGCCAGCACCTCGCCGGCGAGACCGGCGGCCTCGTCGACGGGCACGTCGGTACGGGTCACGGAGACGGTGCCCGGCAGCAGCGCGGCCAGCTCCCCGGCGACACCCCAGGGGGTCTCGTCACCGACGGCGATGTTCGCCTGGGGGGCGAAGGCCGCGACGTACGCCGGTTCGGTGACCGGCCGGTACGGCTCCGCACCGGCGGTGATCTGGACGGCCCGGCGGGCGGCGACGAGGCCGATGCCGGACAGATCGCGTACGACACCGTTCGCAGCCCCGCCGCGGACGCCGGGCGCGGTCCCCTCCTGCGTTTCCGCGCCCGGCGCCACGGCGGCCCCCCGTGCCCGGCGCGTCCAGTCGGCGAGGGCGCGGACCCGCGCCGCCGCGTCGGCCAGACGCTCCTCGGGCAGGTCGCCCTCCCGGACCGCGGTGACGATCGCGTCCCGCAGGGCCAGGACGGTCCCCTCGTCCGCCAGTCCGCCGCCGACGCAGATCGCGTCGGCACCGGCGGCGAGCGCGAGGACGGAACCTCGTTCGATTCCGTACGTCGCCGCGATGGCCTGCATCTCCATACCGTCGGTGACGATCAGCCCGTCGAAGCCGAGCTCCTCGCGGAGCAGCCCGGTGAGGATCCGGGGGCTGAGGGTCGCCGGACGGTCCGGGTCGAGCGCGGGCAGCAGGATGTGCGCGCTCATCACGGCCTTGGTGCCGGCCGCGATGGCCTCGCGGAACGGCAGCAGGTCCCGGGCGTGGAGGGTTTCCAGGCCGACGTCGATACGGGGCATCGCATGGTGCGAGTCGACGTTGGTGTCCCCGTGGCCGGGGAAGTGCTTGACGCAGGCCGCGACACCGGCGTCCTGGAGGCCCTGGAGGTACGCGACGGTGTGCCGCGCGGTCAGGGCCGCGTCGTCGCCGAAGGAACGCACGCCGATGACCGGGTTGTCCGGATTGGCGTTGACGTCCGCGGACGGCGCCCAGTTGAAGTCCACCCCGCAGGCGGCGAGCCGCCGGCCCAGCTCATGGGCGACGTCGCGGGTGAGCGCGGTGTCGTCCACGGTGCCGAGCGCGTAGTTGCCGGGGAAGGAGGAGCCGTCGACGACCTCCAGCCGGGTGACGTCGCCGCTCTCTTCGTCGATGGCGACGAGGAGGTCGTCACGTACGGCGCGGAGCTGCGCGGTGAGCGCGGTCAACTGCTCGGGGGTGGTGATGTTCCGCCCGAAGAGGCCGACCGCGCCGAGCCCGTCGGCGATCTGCCGGAGCAGCCAGTCGGGGGCGGTGGTGCCCTCGAATCCGGGCTGGAGGACGGCGAGGGCGTCCCGGCTGAGCCGGTCGGTGGCCCGGACGTCGTTGGTCATGGAGGTCATTCCTGCTTATCCCTTCACAGCGCCGTCGCTCAGCCCGCCGACCGCTCTGCGCTGGAGGTAGAGGAAGAGCAGCAGGACCGGGATGGCGAAGAGGGTCGACGCCGCCATGGTCGCGCCCCAGTCGTTGCCGAAGACGGACTGGAAGCTGGCGAGCCACACCGGCAGGGTCTGGTACTCGACCTGCTTGTTGAGGACCAGCACCATCGGGAACTCGTTCCAGGCGGTGATGAAGCCGAACATCGACGTCGACATCAGACCGGGGGCGAGCAGCGGCAGGATCACCTTGACAAAGGCCTGGCGGCGGGTGCAGCCGTCCACCATGGCGGCCTCTTCCAGCTCCTTCGGCACGGCGGCGACGAAGCCGCGGAGCGTGAGGAGCGTGAAGGGCAGGATCATCACCATGTAGAAGAGCGTCAGCGGCACCAGGCTGTTGAGCATGTCGGCGTCGCGGACGATGAAGTAGATGGCGATGACCATGACTTCCCAGGGCGCCATCTGGGCGACCATGAAGCCGATGATGAAGCCGCGCCGGCCCTTGAAGCGCATCCGGGCCAGGGCGAAGGACGCCGCGAGGGCGATCATCAGCGAGAAGATCACCGCGAGCAGGGTGACGGTGAGCGAGTTGCCGACGAAGCTCCAGAAGTTGTCGGCGTTGATCGCGGTCTTGAAGTGCTGCGTCGTCGGATTGGTCGGGAACCAGACCGGGGTGTCCGTGACGATGTCCGTGGTCTTCTTGAACGCCGTCGAGAACATCCAGTAGACGGGGAAGATGAAGACCAGCACGAGGAATACGGCGGTGGCATTGGGCCAGAAGCGGCCGAACAGGGAGCGCTTCATCGCTGGTCCTCCTCTTGCTTGAGAACGATCCGGAGGTAGTAGGCCGTCAGCAGCAGCATGATGACGATGGTGAGCATCGCGATGGCGGAGCCCATGCCGTAGTGCTGGTTGCCGATGCCCTCGATGTACGCGTACACCGGGAGGATCTCGGTGAGCCGGTCCGGACCGCCGGCGTTGATCGTGTAGACCTGGACAAACGCCTTGAAGACCCAGATGATCTCCAGGAATGTGGTGGCGTAGAGGAACGGCCGCAGGAACGGCATGGTCACCGAGGTGAAGCTGCGCCAGGCGTTGGCGCCGTCCAGTGCGGCGGCCTCGTACAGTTCCTTCGGGATCGTGGTGGTTGCCGCGTAGAGGCTGAGGGCCACGAAGGGTATGGACTGCCAGACGATCAGCAGGGTTACCACGAAGAAGGTGGAGAACTGGGTGCCGAACCAGTTGTGGCTGGCCATGCCCTCGAAGCCGAGCTGGACGAGGACCCAGTTGATGACACCGAACCGCTGGGCGAAGAGCCACTGGTAGACGGTGCTGGAGGCGACGACCGGCATGGCCCAGGCGAGAACGAGCGCGACCATGAGGCTGACGCGCATCTTCTTGCCGATGCGGGCGAGAAGCAGACCGACGAGCGTGCCCAGGACCATGATCAGCAGGACGTTGACGCCCGCGAAGACGATCGAACGGCCGGTGACCCGCCAGAAGTCCGGACCGGTGAGGATATCCCGGTAGTTGTCGATGCCGTTCCACTCGGTGAGACGCTGGATCAGCTGTCTCATATTGAGGTTCTGGAACGACAGAATCGCGTTGTTGACCAGGGGCCAGCCCAGGAAGACCAGGGTGGCGGCCACCGCGGGAAGCAGCAGCAGATAAGGAACGAAATCGCCCGCCTTACGCGGTGCGGAGGGCCTGCCCTTGCCCTTGACCGGAGGCTTGGGCGCCTCCGCGGGGCCGGACGGCGCCCGTTCGGTCTGCACGGTCATGCTCGCCATCTCTTCCTAGGCGCTTTGGGGACAGCAGTCAGCGGCCGGAGCAGGGGCGTTCGCCCCCGCCCCGGCCGCCGTGACAGTTACTGCTTCTGAGCCAGGCGCTTGTTGAACTCGCCCTCGACCTGCTTGGCGGCGTCCGCCGGAGACTTACCGCTCACCACGGCAGTGAGGTAGGTCTTGATCGGGTTGGGGGCGTTCTCGACGGCGGCCCACTCGGCGATCAGCGGGGTCGTGCCGCCGAACTTCGCGGACGGGGCGGCGGCCTCGGCGACCGGGTTGCCCGTCAGGTTGGAGTTCAGGGACTCCTTGTTCGGGATGACGCCGCTGGCCTTGGCCAGGCCGCCCTCGTACTTGTCGGAGAGCGCGAGCTTCAGGAACTCCTTGGCGAGCGCCTGCTTCTTGCTGTTCTGCGCGACGGCGAGGTTGGAGCCGCCGAGGAAGACGCCCTCGGGCTTGTCGGCGGTCTCACCGGGGATGGTGAAGTAGCCGAGCTCCTTCTCGATGGCCGGGTTGGCCTTGATGGCGGTGGCGCCCTCCCAGCCCATGCCGATGAAGGCACCGGTCTTGCCCTGGGCGAAGATGTCGGCCTGCTGCGGGGTGGCCTCGTCCTTGTCCTTGGGGGCCTTGGAGTAGGCCTGGAGCTTCTTGTACTCCGCGGCCGCGGCCTGGACCTTCGGGTCAGCGAGGTTGGAGACCCACTTGTCGCCGTCCTTCTTGACCAGCTCGCCGCCCTGACCGATCACCAGGCCCACGAAGTGGTACCAGTTCTGGCCGGGCAGGTAGATCGGCTCCTTGCCCTTCGCCTTGATCTTGTCGAGCGCGGCGTAGAACTCGGCGCGGGTCTTCGGCGGCGCGGTGATGCCGGCCTCGGCGAAGACCGACTTGTTGTAGACGACGACGCGGTTCGCGAAGTACCAGGGGGCGGCGTACTGCTTGCCCTCGAAGACGGAGGCCTTGTTGAGGGACTCGGACCAGTCGGCGCCGATCTCCTTCTTCAGGTCACCCAGGTCCGCCAGACCGCCGGTCTTGGCGTAGGCGGGGGTCTGGGTGTTGCCGATCTCGAAGACGTCCGGCGGGGTGTCCTCGGAGAGAGCGGTCGTCAGCTTCTGCTGAATACCGTTCCACGCCTGCTTCTCGTACTTCAGCTTGGCGCCGGTCTTGGCCTCGAACTCGGCGGTCAGATCAGCGAGCCACTTGTCCGGCGTCGAGCCGTCCATGGCCCAGAACGTCAGGGTCTGACCCTTGAAGCCGTCCTTGCCGGAACCCTCGCTGTCCTTCTTGTCGTCCGAGCCACACGCGGCAACACTGACCAACATGCCCGCGACACCGATCGCCGCGATGAGCTTGCGCTTCACGCCACCCTCCTAAGGGATGCCTGCCACCCCGCCCAAAACGAAGCCATACGCGAAAGTACTGCCTGGGGCTGGGACCCGGTCTTAAATGGTTTAGACCAGTACCCGGAGCTTGGCCTAGACCTTTCGGGCTGTCAAGGCTCGATAAACATGCCTGTCCAGTCCGTTATCGGACCGACATCAGGGCATGATCCGGGCAGGCTTGAGGCCTTCCCTTGGACTAGACCAACCCTAGCCCCCTCGGTGTATAAGAAGCAGTGGTGTCCAGCCTGAAGGCAGAAAAACAGGAGGGACAGGGTCACTCCCCGGGACCGGCCCGTGCCACGATGTGATCCGCTACAGACGGAGGAGCCGGTGACGGCAGCAGCGCAGTCGGGAACGGGAAGGCGGGCCATGACGACGGACGGGGTGGGTACGGAGACCGAGACCGGGACACCGACCCGGACCGCGCGCGTACCCAAGTACTACCGCCTCAAGAGGCACCTCCTGGACATGACGGAGACCCTGCCCCCGGGCACGCCGGTACCGCCGGAGCGTACGCTCGCGGCCGAATTCGACACCTCGCGCACCACCGTGCGCCAGGCGCTCCAGGAGCTGGTCGTCGAAGGCCGGCTGGAACGCATCCAGGGCAAGGGAACGTTCGTCGCCAAGCCCAAGGTCTCCCAGGCACTTCAACTGACCTCGTACACGGAGGACATGAAGGCCCAGGGCCTGGAACCCGCCTCCCAGCTCCTCGACATCGGGTACGTCACCGCGGACGACACCCTCGCGGGGCTGCTCGACATCTCCACCGGCGGCCGGGTCCTGCGGATCGAACGGCTCCGGCTGGCCAGCGGTGAGCCGATGGCCATCGAGACCACCCATCTGTCGGCCAAGCGCTTCCCGGCGCTCCGGCGCAGCCTGGTCAAGTACACCTCCCTCTATACGGCACTGGCCGAGGTCTACGACGTCCGTCTCGCCGAGGCGGAGGAGACCATCGAGACGTCCCTGGCGACACCGCGCGAGGCGGGGCTGCTCGGTACGGACGTCGGGCTGCCGATGCTGATGCTGTCGCGGCACTCGCTGGACGCGCAGGGGGAGCCGGTGGAGTGGGTGCGGTCGGTGTACCGCGGCGACCGCTACAAGTTCGTCGCCCGTCTGCGCCGCCCCCAGGACTGAGCAGTTCCTTTTCCGACCCGCCCGGCCCCGAAGCCTCCCGCTCCGGGGCCGGTCCCCTTCCCGGGGTGGGCAAGGCCGGGTACCCAGGGGCGCTGGGGGTCCCCCCATTGCCCCTAGAACCTTCACCTCGCCCAGCCCGGGAAGGAGCACCGTGCCCCTTGGAGGGGCTCGGGCGGGCCGTCCCGGGCAGGGGACCGGCCGTCCCCGCAGGCGCCCGGACACGGGCGCGGGCGGCCCCGAACCGTACGGGAGTATGAGAGGCGCGACACAACATGTGGGGGCACCGCTTCGGCGGTGCCCCCACATGTATGCTCATCTCGCTGTCACCGCAGAGGAATCCGGTGCGAATCCGGAACTGTCCCGCAACGGTGTGCTTCTGCGTGCTTTGTCATGCCAGGGCAAGTCCGGCCGTCTGCCGACAGCGCACCCGGATCGTCCGACCCGGGTGCCGAGACGTCCGGGCCTCGCGGTTGGGCCGGTGGACGCCGTGCGTGCTGCCCGTTTCCGGGTACACCCGGCCTGCCCACCCCTCCCCCGCCGACGGCCCGCGAGCCGAGCGAGGGAGAGCACCACGTGACCATCGCGCCAGCCGATCCGGCTTCAGGCACCGCCCAGCAGTTTCCCGGGCAGACCCCCGGGACCCCTGCCGCGACGCCCGAGGACGGGCCGGGGACCGCCCTGCTGCGGACCCTGACCGACCTCACCGCCGATCTGCCGGACACCGACCCCGGCAGGGTGGCCGCCGCCGCGCTCCGCGGCCGGCACCCCGGATCGGACGTGGCGGAACTCCATCAGCTCGCCACCGACGCCGCCGCGGGCCTGATCTCCGAGGATCCCGCCTACTCCCGGCTGGCCGCCCGGCTGCTGACCCGGACCATCGCCGCCGAGGCCGCGGGCCAGGGCTCCGTCTCCTTCACCGCCTCGGTGCGGGTGGGGCATGCCGAGGGCCTGATCGCGGACCGTACCGCCGCCTTCGTGGAGCGGTACGCGGAGCGGCTCGACGCGACGATCGACCCGGCCGCCGACGACCGCTTCGGCTACTTCGGGCTGCGCACCCTCTACAGCCGCTATCTGCTGCGCCACCCCATCACCCGCCAAGTGATCGAGACCCCGCAGCACTTTATGCTCCGGGTCGCCTGCGGGCTCGCGGAGGACGACGGGGTACGCGCCCTGGACGAGGTCGTCGCGCTGTACGGGCTGATGAGCCGGCTGGACTATCTGCCCTCGTCGCCGACGCTCTTCAACTCCGGCACCCGCCACCCGCAGATGTCCTCCTGCTATCTGCTGGACTCCCCGCTCGACGAGCTGGACTCCATCTACGACCGCTACCACCAGGTCGCCCGGCTCTCCAAGCACGCCGGCGGTATCGGGCTGTCGTACTCCAGGATCCGGGCCCGCGGCTCCCTGATCCGCGGCACCAACGGGCACTCCAACGGCATCGTCCCGTTCCTGAAGACCCTCGACGCCTCGGTCGCCGCGGTGAACCAGGGCGGCCGCCGCAAGGGCGCCGCCGCGGTCTACCTGGAGACCTGGCACGCGGACATCGAGGAGTTCCTGGAGCTGCGCGACAACACCGGCGAGGACGCCCGGCGCACCCACAACCTCAATCTGGCGCACTGGGTCCCGGACGAGTTCATGCGCCGGGTCGCGGACGACGCCGAGTGGTCGCTCTTCTCCCCCGCCGACACCCCCGAGCTGGTCGACCTCTGGGGCGACGAGTTCGACGCCGCCTACCGGGCCGCCGAGGCGAAGGGCCTGGCCCGCAAGACCATGCCCGCGCGTGATCTGTACGGCCGGATGATGCGGACCCTCGCCCAGACCGGCAACGGCTGGATGACCTTCAAGGACGCCGCCAACCGCACCGCCAACCAGACCGCCGAGAAGGGCCACACGGTCCACTCGTCGAACCTCTGCACCGAGATCCTCGAAGTCACCGACGACGGCGAGACCGCGGTCTGCAATCTGGGCTCGGTCAATCTGGGCGCCTTCGTCGTCGGCGGCGATATCGACTGGGAGCGGCTGGACGCCACCGTCCGTACCGCCGTGACCTTCCTCGACCGGGTCGTGGACATCAACTTCTACCCGACCGAGCAGGCCGGGCGCTCCAACACCCGCTGGCGGCCGGTCGGCCTGGGCGCCATGGGCCTCCAGGACGTCTTCTTCCAGCTCCGGCTGCCCTTCGACTCCCCCGAGGCCCGCGCCCTGTCGACCCGGATCGCCGAGCGGATCATGCTCGCCGCGTACGAGGCGTCCGCCGATCTGGCCGAGCGCCACGGCACCTTCCCCGCCTGGGAGAAGACCCGGGCCGCCCGCGGGGTCCTGCACCCCGACCACTACGGCACCGAGCCGGCCTGGCCGGACCGCTGGGAGGCCCTGCGCGCCCGGATCGCCCGGACCGGGATGCGGAACTCCCTGCTGCTCGCAATCGCGCCGACCGCGACCATCGCGTCCATCGCCGGCGTGTACGAGTGCATCGAGCCCCAGGTCTCCAACCTGTTCAAGCGCGAGACGCTCTCCGGAGAGTTCCTCCAGGTGAACTCCTACCTGGTGGCGGAGTTGAAGAAGCTCGGCGTCTGGGACGCGCAGACCCGGGAGGCGCTGCGCGACGCCAGCGGTTCGGTCCAGGGCTTCTCCTGGGTCCCGGCCGATGTCCGCGAGCTGTACCGGACGGCGTGGGAGATCCCGCAGCGCGGTCTGATCGATATGGCGGCGGCCCGGACTCCCTATCTCGACCAGTCGCAGTCGCTGAACCTGTTCCTGGAGACGCCGACCATCGGGAAGCTCAGCTCGATGTACGCGTACGCCTGGAAGCAGGGGCTGAAGACCACCTACTACCTGCGGTCCCGGCCCGCGACCCGGATCGCCCGGGCCGCGACCGGTTCGACCGCCGGCTCCGTCCCCGTTCCGGCGCAGGTCACCCCCGAAGAGGCGGTCGCCTGCTCCCTGGAGAACCCCGAGTCCTGCGAGGCCTGCCAGTAATGCCCACCCCGGAAACGCCCGCCCGTGTACAGAATCTGCTGGACCCGGGCTTCGAACTCACTCTGCGGCCGATGCGCTACCCCGACTTCTACGAGCGGTACCGCGACGCCATCAAGAACACCTGGACGGTGGAGGAGGTAGACCTCCACTCCGACGTCGCCGACCTGGCGAAGCTCACCCCGGGCGAGCAGCATCTGATCGGCCGGCTGGTGGCGTTCTTCGCCACCGGTGACTCCATCGTCGCCAACAATCTGGTGCTCACCCTCTACAAGCACATCAACTCCCCGGAGGCGCGGCTCTACCTGAGCCGTCAGCTCTTCGAGGAGGCGGTGCACGTCCAGTTCTATCTGACGCTGCTGGACACCTACCTTCCCGACCCGGAGGACCGTACGGCCGCCTTCGCCGCGGTCGAGAACATCCCCTCCATCCGGGAGAAGGCCCAGTTCTGCTTCCGGTGGATGGACCACGTCGAGAAGCTGGACCAGCTGGAGACACAGGCCGACCGCCGCCGTTTCCTGCTCAATCTGATCTGCTTCGCGGCCTGTATCGAGGGGCTGTTCTTCTACGGCGCCTTCGCGTACGTGTACTGGTTCCGCTCGCGCGGTCTGCTGCACGGTCTGGCAACCGGCACCAACTGGGTGTTCCGGGACGAGACCATGCATATGAACTTCGCGTTCGAGGTCGTCGACACGGTCCGCAAGGAGGAGCCCGAGCTGTTCGACGACGCACTCCGGCAGCAGGTCACCGACATGCTGAAGGAGGCCGTGGAGGCGGAGCTGCAGTTCGGCCGCGACCTGTGCGGCGACGGTCTGCCGGGCATGAACACGGAGTCGATGCGCGAGTACCTCCAGTGCGTCGCCGACCAGCGGCTGGTCCGGCTGGGCTTCGCCCCGGTGTACGGATCGGAGAACCCCTTCTCCTTCATGGAGCTGCAGGGCGTGCAGGAGCTGACCAACTTCTTCGAGCGCCGCCCCTCGGCCTACCAGGTGGCGGTGGAGGGCTCGGTCGGCTTCGACGACGACTTCTGAGCCCGCCTCGGCAGAGGCGCCCCGGTGCGGCCGGGTCCGGATCTCCCGGGCCCGGCCGCACCGTCGTGACGGGGCCGTACGCAGCGCCGCGGCAGAGCCGGGAACGCCGTGAGGCCGCCCTGAAGGGCGGCCTCACGGTCTGCGGACGGGCGGAACGTCACTCGTTCGGGACGGTCTCGTACCGCGGGGTGCCCTCCGCCATCTGCTGCAACGCGTCCTTGCGGTCGCGCTTGGACAGACGGTCGATGTACAGCCGGCCGTAGAGGTGGTCCGTCTCGTGCTGGAGGCAGCGGGCGAAGTAGCCGGTGCCCTGGACCCGGATCGGATGGCCCTCGGCGTCCTGCCCGCTGACCACCGCGTAGTCGGGGCGGGCCAGGGAGGCGTAGGCCGTGGGGACGGAGAGGCAGCCCTCGTTGGACTCGTCCAGCACCCGGCGCTCCGCGGGCAGCTCCTCCAGCACCGGGTTGCAGACGACACCCACATGCCGGACGCCCTCGTCGTCCGGGCAGTCGTAGACGAAGACCTTGCGGTCGACCCCGATCTGGTTGGCGGCCAGTCCCACGCCCTCCGCCGTGCGCTGGCTGGCGAACATATCGTCGATCAGCGCCGCCAGCTCCTCGTCGAAGACGGTGACGTCCTGGCACTCCCGGTGCAGGACCGGATTGCCGACGACCGTGATGGGGCGGGACGTGCCGCGCTCGCGGTGGGCCCGCTCGCGCTCTTCGGCGTCCTCCGTGTCGTTGATGAACTCCTCGACGGCCGGTTCGTCAATGCCCTGCTGCGACGCCATGTGTTCCTCGATACCCCGGGTGATGGTCGGTGACCGGTGACGGTTCTGGAGCGTTCCCTGCGCCGGGCGGCGTACGGAACGTGCGGGGATACAGCCTACGGCCCTTCCGCGGACCGCGGTCAGCGGCACTTTCCGGCCGCGCGGTCAGCAGACCTCTTCGAGATCCCGCCACTCCCGGCCGTCCGGGCGGTCCGCGACCCAGCTGTCGAGCAGTCCGCGGACCAGTCCGGGCGGGGCCGCGATACCGCACTCCCGCTCCGGTGACCACAGCTCGCCCGCGGTCCGGTGGCCCAGCGGCCCCGGATGGCCCGGTTCGCTGTGGTCGTGGGGGTCGAGGTGCTCGCCCTCGCCCTCCGCGCTCGGCATCGACCCCTCGGAGCAGGTGCGGCAGAGCAGCCGTACCGACGACGACCAGTCCTCGGCGGCGAATCCGGCGTCGGAGGCGAGCCGCTCCAGGGCGTCCCGGTCGTCCTCGGTCGCGGCCTCCAGCAGGACGACCCAGGTCGGCACCGGTGACGGCGCCCACAGCTCGATCTCGTCGAAAACGGGGTACGCGGGGCCCGCGGAGGTGATGCGCTCGCCGTTCGCGGCGCCGTCGTGGAGGACGACCTCGCCCCAGCGGCGGCCGGAGGACGGCAGCGGAATGGAGAGGACCTCCATCCGGGCCGGGTCCAGCCTGCGGCCCCAGACGACTTCCGCCTCGCCCTCGGGCGACAGGCGTACGGCCGCGCTGCCGAGGTCCATGTCGAGGGGCTCGCCGACGGCCCCGAGGCCCGTACCGGCGGCGCCCGTCCGGGCGGGTGCGCCGGGCACCTTCAGCCCGTACGCCTGCCAGGCGCGGCGGGCCAGCGGCCAGTCCTGGAGCGCGGTCGCCGCGATACCGACGTTCCACCAGTCCGGGGCTCCGGCGTCCCGGTCCAGCAGGGCCACCGCCCGCAGCCCGGCGGCCCGCGCCTGCTCCCAGTCGTGCCGGAACTTGTGCAGGAGGGCCAGATTGAACCAGGACTCGGCCAGCCAGGGCTCCAGGTCCGCGGCCCTGGTCAGCAGGGCGCCCGCGTCCTCGTAACGGCCGTCGCCGATCAGCGTGAACGCGCGGTCGGTGGCCTGCCGCCACGAGGCGGAGGGCCGATGCCGTACCTTCCCGAAGATCCTCACGATTCCCGCCTGCCGGTCGCTCGGGTCAGTTCCCCCGGACGCTGTCTCGTTCCGCCGTCGGCGGCGCTGCCGCTCCCGGTGCCGCCCTGTGCCGTCGTGCCCTTCCCGGCGGCTCCCGGGTCCCGGCAGCCGTCGCGGACGCTGCCGTCCGATTGCCTCTCCTCTGTTTCTGCTCCTCTTCGCATCCAACCATGCCGCGCCGGGGACCGGCTCATTACCCATGGGTCACCAGGCGGACCCGGGGTTACCGGGAGACCCGGGGGCTGTGACCCCTGCGGTCCTGGTCCGGCACCGCACGGCCCCGGACGCCCCGCGCCAGCACCCGGGCGAGGGCTTCCACGACCTCGGGCTGATGGTCCCGGCCGGTGGCCAGCCGCAGCTCTTCGAGCGCGGCCGGCGCGGTCACCGCACGCCGTGCGCCGGATCGCACGCCGGAGTCCGTGTCCGCGCCGACGCCGCTCTCCCTAGCGGTTCCCCCGGTCAGATCGTCGTATGCGTTGGCGGTACGGACAATACGGGCCGTGAGCGGCTGGTCGCGGTACGGATCGGCCTGCCGCTCCACGACGACGGCGACGGCCGCCGGTACGCCCGTCTGCCGGACCACCGCACCGCCCAGCAGCGCGATCCGGTGCTGTTCGGCGGCCGGGAGCCGGGCGGTGGCCCCGTCGGGCACCGGATCGACGAGGGAGAGCTGCCCGATGTCGTGCATCAGGGCCGCGTACTCCAGCACGGTCAGATCGGCGCCGCCGAGGCCCAGCTCACGGCCGACGGCGACCGCCAGAGCGGCGACCCGGCGGGCATGGCCCGGCGGGGTGTATCCCGCGATCTCGGTGGCGCGGGCGAGGGAGGCGATGGTCTGCCGATAGGTCGCGCGGACGGCCTCGTAGCGGCTCAGGGAGAGCTGGGTGAGCAGCAGGGGCAGGCTGAACACCGGCAGCGCCCAGAGTCCGGCGGTGGTGACGGCGAGGGCCATCACCACCCCGGTGGCGCAGACCGCGGAGCCGATGGAGGGCAGGGCGCGCAGTTCGTCCCGGAGCAGGGGGCCGTACGGAAAACCGGTCCGGGAGCGGCGGAAGGCGGCGCGCAGCACGGTGTCGCAGAGGGCCGTCAGCGCCAGCAGAAGGAGCAGGAACAGGGCGTACGCCGCGCCCGCGGCGGGGCCATCGGGGGTGCCGGACGCGTGCAGCGGCTGGAAGCAGACGGCCGCGAAGGCGGCGACGAGGATACGGCGGGCGAGATGGCCGGGCAGTTCGCGCCGGAGGCCGCGGCGGTCCCGGGCCGGCCGGGCCACGGCTCCGGCGAGCGTCGCGGCCAGGACCACGAAGACGACCTGGAGCGTGCCGTGGGTGGTCGCCCGCCCGGCGCATTCGCCCAGCAGGGCGTACGCCAGCACACCGGCCGTTCCGAGGGGCGCGGGCTCGCGCGCCCCGGGATTGGCCGGTCTGCGGGCGGCCTCGCCGACGGCGACGAGGGCCCCGAAGGCCAGGGCGATCCCGGGCTCGGCGATCCCGTGGCCGAGGCAGTGGACGATCGCGGCACAGCCGAGGACCGCGGCGACGCCGTACCCCACCGCCGCCGGGATCCGGAACGGGCCGCGGCCCGGCGGCCGGGTGCCGGGGGCGGCGCGGCGGCCGCGGAAGAACGGCATACGGTCCGGGGCCGGTGCCCCGGAGCCGCGGTGGTTCCACCACGGCACGCGGTCCGGGAGCCGCGCCGCCGGAGCGGTGCGGCGGCCCGGGACAGGCCCCTGCTCCGGGGGCCGGGCCTCGGAGGGGGCACGGCGGCTCCGGCCCGGTACGCCGGGGGCGGCGCGGCGGCCGTCGGACAGCCCGTGTCCGCGGAACCATCCGCCGGGGGCGGCTCCGCGGATCACCGCCGGCCGTCCCGCGGGCCGGAGCTCCGGTCGGCGCCCGGTGGTCCCGCGTCCGCCGGCCCGTTCGGTCCCGCGTTCGGTGGCAGACGGACCGCGACGGTGTCCGGAGCAGCGCCGCGCTGGGGCGGCAGCAACGGTTCGTCAGAGGTCACCGCGGTCTCCCAGCCGTGCCGGGCGAGCGCCCTGACCAGCGCCGTCACCATCCGCGGGTCGAACTGGGAGCCCGCGCAGCGCTCCAGTTCCTTCAGCGCCACCTGGACCGGCCGGGCCCTGCTGTAGGAGCGGGTGGAGGTCATCGCGTCGAACGCGTCGGCCACCGCGACCACCCGTGCGAACTCGGGAATCGCGTCCCCGGCCAGCCCGTGCGGGTATCCGGTGCCGTCGAGCCGCTCGTGGTGGTGGAGGATCGCGTCCCGCGCCTCGCGGAGGAAGCCGATGTCCCGGGTGATCTCGTGGCCGTACTCGGGATGCAGTTCGATCACCCGCCGCTCCTCCGGGGTCAGCGGCCCGTCCTTGCGGAGGATCCGGGTGGGGACGCCCAGTTTGCCGACATCGTGCAGGATCCCGGCGAACCGGACCGCTTCGAGCCGCTCCTCGCCCATCCGCAGCTCCCGGGCGATCAGCACGGAGGCGCGGCCGACCCGTTCGCCGTGCCCGCGCGTGTAGCGGTCCTTGATGTCGACGGCCTGGACCAGGGAGCGGATGGTGGCCCGATGGGCGGCGGACTCGCGCTGGTACTGGGCGAACAGCCAGCAGGAGATGTACATCGGCAGCAGGACGAAGACCGCCGACACCGGGCCGTACGGGCTGCGCCAGAGCACCGCCATCATCAGCCCCGCCAGCCCGTGGACCAGGTACGGCACGGCCGCCGCGCCCAGCGGGCCGCCCGGACCCCCGGGCCGTCCGGCACTCGCGGACCCGGCGGCGCCCGCGGACCCCGCCGCGCGCCAGGCGCTCCGCGCGGGCAGCCGCTCCGCGGTGGCCAGCACACCGCACTCCAGCAGCCCGAGGACGAGGCAGAAGGTGAGCGCCCCGGCGGCCGCGGGCAGCAGCGCATAGGGGAAGTCCGGCGGTCCGGGGATGTGGTCGACGCCGAGCAGCTCGTACGTCCGGGCCGCCGCCCAGGTCGCGAGCGCGAGCTGCGCGGCCCGCCAGATCCGCCGTACCGCGGCCGGCCGCCGGTCCACCCGGGACAGCAGCGCGCCCGGCACGGCGACCAGCGCCGCCGCGGCGGGCGGCAGCAGGAACGAGGCCGCCAGCAGGACCGGGAAGAAGGAGCCGGGCCGGACCGGGATCGCGTCACCGGTGTACGGACAGTGGCCGGGCAGTTCGCAGAGCGCGTACAGGGCGGCGAGCAGACCGAGCGTGGTCCAGGAGAGATGCGTACGCAGGGCGGGCAGGACGCACCAGACGGTACCGAGGACGGCACCCAGGACATAGGCGTAGGCCGCAGCCGGAACGGACCGCACGTCGCCACCCCTCCTTCGTGCTCCGCGCGCCGGTGGTGCACCCGGGTGTCACGCTAACGAGCGGCGGGCGAAGGAGTGACGGGGCGCCCGACGGTTCCCGCATCCGGGTGAATCCCGGGCGGCGTACGGGTGGTGGAGGGCAGACGAAGGGCGCGCCGCCTTGAATCGTCGCGGCGCGCCCGTCAGCGCGTTCAGGGCCGGGAAGCGGAAGCCGGTGCGGCCCCGGGCGTCCGGCCCGGTGGCGTCACTCGCGGTCCGGGGACTCCGGTCCGCCGACGGTGACGTCCTCGTCGGGCACGGGGTGCCCGGCGCGGATCAGGTCGATCCGGCCCATCACCTTGGAGCGCAGATCGGAGGGTACGTCGTCGGATCCGCAGCACCGCTTGACCAGCTTCTTCACCGCCTGCTCCAGCCCGTACATCTCCAGGCAGGGGGAGCACTCCTCGAAGTGCACCTCGAACTTGGTGCAGTCGGCGTCGGGCATCTCGCCGTCGAGAAGCTCATAGAGGTGGTCGAGCACCTCCGAGCAGTCCGTCTCGTGCGGCTCTCCGCAGCTCATGAGCCCGAGCCTTTCGCTTCGTCCGACTCCCCCGCACCGGAGGGGACCAGGCCGCGCTCGCGGGCGTAGTCCTCCAGGAGACCGCGCAGCTGGCGCCGGCCCCGGTGCAGGCGGGACATCACCGTCCCGATGGGTGTTCCCATGATGTCCGCGATCTCCTTGTACGCAAAGCCCTCGACATCCGCGAGATAGACGGCGATCCGGAACTCCTCGGGGATGGCCTGGAGCGCGGACTTCACGTCCGAGTCGGGCAGATGGTCCAGCGCCTGCGACTCGGCGGAACGCAGACCGGTCGACATATGCGACTCGGCGCGCGCCAGCTGCCAGTCCTCGATCTCTTCGGCCGCACTGCGCTGGGGCTCGCGCTGCTTCTTGCGGTACGAGTTGATGAAGGTGTTGGTGAGGATCCGGTACAGCCACGCCTTGAGATTGGTGCCCTCGCGGAACTGGTGGAAGGACCCGTACGCCTTGGCGTACGTCTCCTGGACCAGGTCCTCGGCGTCCGCCGGATTGCGCGTCATGCGCAGGGCCGCCGAATACATCTGGTCGAGGAAGGCCAGGGCGTCGCGCTCGAATCGGGCGTTGCGCTCGGCGGGGGTCTCCGCGCCGCGCTCCGCCGTCCGTCCGGCCGCGTCCGCCTTGGGTGCCTGGCCGCCGTCGGTCCCTGCGTCGGTCCCAGTGACCGGACCCACCTCCTCCAACGCTCCTGCGAGGCCGAATGCGGACCCGCTCGAATCGGAGAATAGTCGACCTTCGGCGGCGGGCTCCCGGTGACCGACCCCGGCCTTCGCCCGCCCGGGGGCCGCGGCCTCCGGCCTGAGCACGGTCCAGCCGAGGTCAGCGCCGTGCGTACGGCGGGGGCAGATGGTCGATCCCATGCGTCGGACTCCCTACTCCATGCTCTGGTGGCGGCTGTGCCGTCGGCGTGACGGCCGTTCCCCGACCGGCCTCGCCGACTCTCCGCAGTGGCCTCGGTACTCCGCACAACAGAGCGCGGGCGCGGGTCATTCCCGTACGGTGCGCAGCCACCCCCGTACCGTCTCCGTGATCATCGTCACGGTCTCCTCCTCGGTCCGGCCGGAGCGCTTCGGTACGGCGAAGGAGTGGTCGGCGTACGGCACCTCGACGCGTGTGTACGGGCCGTCGGGGAACTCCCCGGGGCGGCCGAAGGAGTCGTTGCCGCCCTGGACGACGAGGGTGGGCACGCCGGTGCCGAGGAGTTCGCCGGCCCGGGAACGCTCGGGGCGGCCGGGCGGATGGAGCGGGAAGGCGAGGGCGAGCACGGCGGCGGCGCCCAGCTCCCCGGCGGTCCGGCAGGCGACCCGGGCGCCCGCGCTGCGGCCACCGGCGACAACGGGGAGCCCGGGGCGGGCGAGGGCGGGCCAGAGGCCGCGCCAGGCCGTGTCCAGGGTTTTCGGGGCGGGGGCCACCTTCTTTCCGGCCACCCGCCACGGCTGCTCCACCAGGGCGACGGTCACCCCGTCGGCGGGCAGGGTCCGGGCGAGGGCGGCGAGATCGCGGGCGCCCGTACCGCCGCCGGCGCCGTGGCCGAGGGCGAGCACGAGCCGGGGGCTGCGGGCCCGGTGCCAGTGGATCCGGGCGGGCCCGGCGGCCGTCCCGACCTCCTCGGCCTCTGCCGCCTCGGCTGCTGCGGGGGCTTTCGTGCCGCCGGGCCCGCGTCCGGTGCCGTCCCTGTGGCCGTGCTCCATCCCGACGTCCTCCGTTCCGGCCCCGGTCCGGGCACCGGGGTCACGGGCCCATCCTGCCGCGCCGGTCCCCGGGCCCGGGGCACCGACGGGCCCGGAGGCCGGGGCCGCCGGGCGGGCTCAGAAGAGCGTGCCCTCCTCCGGGGCCTCCAGCTCGGTCAGCAGCTCGGGGCCGTTGTTGCGGACGTTGCTGACGGCCGTGGCGACCGGATAGGCGCGCATCAGCCCCTCCGGCGGCGGCGCGAGCAGCGACCTGAGCCCGGCGGGGTCCGTATGCGCCGGGTCCAGCCAGTCGTCCCAGTGGTCGGGGGTGAGCATCAGCGGCATCCGGGGGTGGATCTCCGCCAGTGTCCGCGGTCCGCCGGCGGGCGCGACGCCCAGCGGGCCCGTCTCCGCCTCGGTGGTGATGACCGTGCAGGTGGCCCACCAGGCCTGCGGATGGTCGTCCGGCAGGGTGCGGTCGCGCCAGAACTCGTACAGCCCGGCCATGGCGAAGACCGAACCGTCGGCGGGTGTGACGAAATACGGCTGTTTACGGGGCCGCTTCTTCCGGCCCTTCTCCTCCAGCTCCCGCTCCTCGGCGCCGGTGACCCACTCGAAGTAGCCGTCGGCGGGGACGATGCAGCGGCGGGCGGCGAAGGCCCGGCGGAACGAAGGCTTCTCGTGGACGGTCTCCGCCCGGGCGTTGATCATCCGGGCGGCGCCCTCCGGCGATTTCGCCCAGGACGGCACCAGCCCCCACTTCACCGTCCGGAGCTGCCGGACCGGGGCGGGATCGCCGGAGTCCTTCAGAGGGCGCTCCACTATGACGTGGACCTGCTTGGTCGGGGCGACGTTGTAGTCGGGGGCGAGGGTCTCCTCGGGCTCCCACTTCTGCACGCCGAAGAGCCCGACCAGTTCCTCGGGCCCCCGACCGGCCGCGTACCGTCCACACATCTGCCAACCACCCCTTCGCTCTGCACAACCGTGCGGCCGTGCCCTGTGATTCCGCGGTGCCGTGCAGTCTGCCGGGCCGAGCGGCCGCCGGCCGGAAAACCGGCCCCGGGGCACCCGCGGAACGATCCGCTCCGCCCGGGCGTCTCCCCGGGTGCGCACCTTCGGATGCCACACTGCACTCTCCCCCGCGCCCTCTCTCCCAGGAGCCGCCCCGCCATGGACAGGACCCCCGTCGCCGGACTCTCCGACGCCACGACCGGCCTGCTCCTGAGCAGCGCCTCCCCCGCCGACCTGTGGGACCGGCTCACCGGCGTCCAGCCCGCGCCGGAACAGTGGATCATCGTGCTGACCGGCGCCCTCGCCCTGATCGCGGTCGTCCCCAACCCGATATGGCGGCTCTCCCGCAATGCCGTGACCCTCGCCCACGAAGGCGGCCACGGGCTGATCGCCCTGCTCACCGGCCGCACACTGGAAGGCATCCGGCTCCACTCCGACACCAGCGGACTGACCGTGAGCCGGGGCCGGCCCACCGGAATCGGCATGATCCTCACCTTCGCCGCCGGCTACACCGCCCCGCCCCTGCTCGGCCTCG
Organism: Streptomyces sp. NPDC094448; assembly: GCF_044763775.1. Taxonomy (NCBI): domain Bacteria; kingdom Bacillati; phylum Actinomycetota; class Actinomycetes; order Kitasatosporales; family Streptomycetaceae; genus Streptomyces; species Streptomyces sp. NPDC094448. The sequence continues at coordinate 353,836 of NZ_JBIWGU010000002.1, forward strand.
GCGGCGCCGCGCTGCTCTCGGCCGGGCGCACCACCCTGCTGCTGTGGCTGGCCACCGGCCTTCTGCTGGCGATGCTGGTGACGATCAGGAACGTGTACGGGGTGCTCACGGTCGTCCTGACGGGCGCCGCCTTCCTGCTGATCTCCTGGCTGGCCGAACCGGACGTCCAGGCGGGCTTCGCCACCACCGCGGTCTGGTTCCTGCTGCTCGGCGGGGTCCGGCCGGTCTTCGAACTCCAGGCCGGGCGCCGCCGCGGCGGTGCCCCCGGCTCCGACGCCGACCAGCTCTCCCGGCTCACCCACGTACCGGCCGCCCTGTGGCTCCTCCTCTTCCACGCGGTGTCGCTCTGCTCGCTGATCGGCGGCGGACGGTGGCTGCTCGGCCTCCGCTGACCCGGTGGCGGGCCCCGGGCCCGAACGGCCCGGATTCCCCGCCCGGCCCGCGCTCGGAGACGTACCACAGAACGATTACGCCCAGGTTCCGGCATATTTGATCAAGATCGGGGTGTTGGCCGAGCCACTAAAGTAATGGCCATGACCGAAGCACCGGCGCACCCCGCCCCCGCCCTCTGGCCCGCCCCCTACGCGACCGGAGCCGTCGAAGCGACGGTGACCGTGCCCGGATCCAAGTCGGTCACCAACCGCGCCCTCGTCCTCGCCGCCCTGGCGGCCGAGCCGGGCTGGCTGCGCCGCCCCCTCCGCTCCCGCGACAGCCTGCTGATGGCCGAGGCGCTGCGCTCCCTCGGCGTCGGCATCGAAGAAGGCGTCGGCCCCGACGGCGAGGGCGAAGCCTGGCGTGTCATCCCCGCCGGACTCCACGGCCCCGCCACCGTCGACGTCGGCAACGCGGGCACCGTCATGCGCTTCCTGCCGCCCGTCGCCGCCCTCGCCGACGGTCCCGTCCGCTTCGACGGCGACCCCCGCTCGTACGAACGGCCGCTTCACGGCGTGATCGACGCCCTGCGCACCCTCGGCGCCCGCATCGACGACGACGGCCGCGGCGCCCTCCCCCTGACCGTCCACGGCGGTGGCGCCCTCGACGGCGGCTCCGTGGAGATCGACGCCTCCGCCTCGTCCCAGTTCGTCTCCGCGCTGCTGCTCTCCGCCCCCCGCTTCAACCAGGGCGTCGAGGTACGGCATGTGGGCTCCCGGCTGCCGTCGATGCCCCATATCCGGATGACCGTCGATATGCTGCGCGCGGTCGGCGCCCAGGTCGACGAGCCCGAAACCGGCGGCGAGCCCAATGTGTGGCGGGTCACCTCCTCCGCGCTCCTCGGCCGCGATCTGGTCATCGAGCCCGACCTCTCCAACGCCCAGCCGTTCCTGGCGGCGGCGCTGATCACCGGCGGCCGGGTCACCGTCCGCGACTGGCCCGAGCGCACCACCCAGCCCGGTGACGCGCTGCGCCGCATCTTCACCGAGATGGGCGGCGCCTGCGAGCTGACCGACCTCGGACTCACCTTCACCGGCAGCGGCCGGATCCACGGCATCGACGTCGACCTCTCCGAGGTCGGCGAGCTGACCCCCGGCATCGCCGCCGTCGCCGCCCTCGCCGACTCCCCCTCCACCCTGCGGGGCGTCGCCCATCTGCGGCTCCACGAAACGGACCGGCTGGCCGCGCTCACCCGCGAGATCAACGGTCTCGGCGGCGACGTCACCGAAACCGAGGACGGCCTCCACATCCGGCCCCGCACCCTGCACGGCGGTGTCTTCCACACCTACGACGACCACCGCATGGCCACCGCGGGCAGCATCATCGGTCTCGCCGTCAAGGGCGTCGAGATCGAGAACGTGGCGACCACCGCCAAAACCCTCCCCGACTTCCCGGCGATGTGGGCCGCCATGCTCGGCCTGCCCGACGCAACGGGCGCGGACAGCTGAACGGGATCTGAGGCAATGCGGCGCTACGGCAAGAACCCCGACGAGGACGACATCCGCGTCCGGCCCAACCGGAAGGGCAACCGGCCCAGGACCAACATCCGGCCCAAACACGAAGACGCCACCGAAGGAATGGTCCTCACCGTCGACCGGGGCCGGCTGACCTGCCTCGTCGAAGACCGGATCGTCGTCGCGATGAAGGCCCGCGAACTCGGCCGGAAAGCGGCCGTCGTCGGGGACCGGGTCGCCATCGTCGGCGATCTGTCCGGGGGCAAGGACACCCTGGCCCGGATCGTCCGTATCGAACCGCGGACCTCGGTCCTGCGCCGCACCGCCGACGACGACGATCCGTACGAGCGCGTGGTCGTCGCCAACGCCGACCAACTCGCCATCGTCACCGCACTCGCCGACCCCGAACCCCGGCCCCGGCTCATCGACCGCTGCCTGGTCGCCGCCTACGACGGCGGACTCGAACCCCTCCTCGTGCTCACCAAATCCGATCTGGCGGCCGCGGACGGACTGCTGGAGCTGTACGGCGCCCTCGGCGTCCCGTACATCGTCACCACCCGCGACGAATTCGTCGACGGCCGGGCCGCCGACCTCGTACTGGAACACCTCACCGGCCGGACGACCGCCTTCGTCGGACACTCCGGCGTCGGCAAGACGACCCTCGTGAACGCCCTCGTCCCCGACGACCGGCGCCGCAGCACCGGCCATGTCAACGCGGTCACCGGCCGCGGCCGCCACACCACCACCTCCGCGCTGGCGCTGCCGCTGGCCGGGAAGGGCGGCGGCTGGGTCATCGACACCCCCGGGGTACGGTCCTTCGGCCTGCACCACGTCGACCCGGCGCGCGTCATCCTCGCCTTCCCCGATCTGGAACCCGGCACCGCGAACTGCCCCCGCGGCTGCAGCCACGACGAACCCGACTGCGCCCTCGACAACTGGGTCGCCGAAGGGCACGCCGATCCCGCCCGGCTGTACTCCCTGCGCCGGCTCCTCGCCTCCCGGGAGCGCCGCGAAGGCGACTGATCCCGGCCCTCGCCCCCCACCCCCGCAGTCGGGCGACGCGCAGCCGGACACCGTGATGACGTTTGCGGCGCACCCCCGTCGGCACATGCATAATCGCAACAAGTCCGACGAAGCAGTCACCGACTGTTGGGGAGGCACTCACATGGCGTGGCTGCTCGTGGTGGTCGCCGGAATCCTGGAAACGGGATTCGCCGTCTGTCTGAAGCTGTCCCACGGCTTCACCCGTCTCTGGCCCACGGTCGCCTTCGCCGCCTTCGCCCTCGGCAGCTTCGGCCTGCTGACGCTCGCCCTGAAGAAACTGGACGTCGGCCCGGCGTACGCCGTCTGGACCGGCATCGGCGCCGCGGGGACCGCGATCTACGGCATGGTCTTCCTGGGCGATCTGGTGTCCACCCTGAAGATCGTCTCCATCTGCCTGGTGATCGTGGGCGTCATCGGTCTCCAGCTCTCCGGCTCCGCGCACTGAACGGGCCGCGGATCAGGGGCCGGGGCCCCGGAGGGCCCCCGCGGATCGTGCGCCGGGGCCCCGGAGGGCCCATCAGGGCAGGTCACGGCAGTCAGTCCCCCAGATAACCCAGCAGCGTCTCGTGCAGCAGGCCGTTCGAAGCCGCCGCGTTTCCGCCGTGCGGGCCCGGGCGGCCGTCCAGGCCGGTGAACGTACCGCCCGCCTCCTGGACGACGACCGCCACCGCCGCCATGTCCCACAGCGACAGCTCCGGCTCCGCGCAGATGTCGACCGAACCCTCGGCCACCATCATGTACGACCAGAAATCGCCGTACCCGCGGGTGCGCCAGCAGTCGTCGCTCAGCCGGAGGAAGCCGTCAAGGCCTCCCCGCTCCCGCCAGCCGGTCAGCGAGGAGTACGCGAACGACGCGTCCTCGATACGGGAGACCGAGGAGACCCGCAGAGGGGTCGCGGACGTCAGCGACCGGCCCGTGAAGGCACCCGAACCCTCGGCCGCCCACCAGCGCCGCCCCAGGGCCGGGGCGGACACGACGCCCACGACCGGCCGCCAGCCGCCCTCGCCCTGCTCCATCAGGGAGATCAGGGTCGCCCAGACGGGCACCCCGCGGACGTAGTTCTTGGTCCCGTCGATCGGGTCGATCACCCAGCGGCGCGGGCCGGTGCCCTCGACGCCGTACTCCTCGCCGAGGATCGCGTCCCGCGGCCGGGCCCGCGCCAGCTGTCCGCGGATCAGCTCCTCGGCCGCCCGGTCGGCCTCGGACACCGGGGTCATATCGGGCTTGGTCTCGACCTGGAGGTCGAGCGCCTTGAACCGGGCCGTGGTGGTCGCGTCGGCGGCGTCCGCGAGGACATGGGCGAGGCGCAGATCATCGTCGTACTCGGGCATGATCCTCACCCTATCGGTGCGCCCCCGCACCGGATCCGGCCATGCCGCGGGGCCGCCGCCCCGGCCCCTTGACACCCGAGGGGGGCACGTCAACTCTGGCAGCGAGCCCCGCGGCCCGGAGGTGACCGTGCCCACAGCCCGAGAGTCCCTGCTGAGCGCCGCCCTGCGGGCGCTCGACCAACGGCCCTGGTCCGCGGTGCGCATGGTGGACGTGGCGGCCTCGGCCGGCGTCTCCCGGCAGACCCTCTACAACGAGTTCGGCAGCAAGGACGGGATGGCCCGCGCCTTGGTGCGCCGGGAAGCGGACGCCTATTTCCACGGTGTCGACCAGCTGCTGGCCGAACGCGCCGGGCCGAGCGCGGCGGAGCAGCTCGTCGCCCTCGCCGAGTGGACCGTCGCCCGCGCTCGGGCCCGGCCCCTGCTGCGGGCGCTGCTGACCGGCTGCTGGGGCGAGCGGCTGCCCGTACCCCGGCCCGCCGAACAGGGCGCGCCCTTCGCCGCGGCCCCCGCCCAGCGCCGGGCGGACGCCGGGCCTCCGGCTCCGGCGGATGTCGCCGCGGCGGTACGGGAGCGCTCCCTGGCCGCTCTGGAGCGCGCCAGGAGCAACGGCCCGCCCCACCCGGACGAGGCGGCCGCCCTGGCCCATCGGTGCGAACTGACGGTCCGGCTGGCGCTCTCCTTCGTCGTCGCCCCCGACCGCGAGGGCGTGGCCGGACTGGTCCGCACGGCCGTGACACCCCCTCCGGGACCGGCCCCCGCACCCTCCGCGAACGGCTGACCACCGACCGCGGACCGCGGACCGCGCCGAGGGCTGCGGGCCGGGGGCGGGGACCTGGCCGGGGCCGGGGGCCGGGCGAAGATCCCGGGAACAAGGCCCTGCCGCGCCCCTTGATGCGACCGCCCCGGGCTGCGACTCTGAAGATGCCCCCGTTTGTGAACTTGTGAATCGGTTCTCGAAAGGGCCGGTTCCCCAAGGAGGTGGCTCCGGCCATGCTCGTCCGTGACGCCATGAGCACGGTGGTCCTCACCATCGGCCCCACCCACACCCTCCGGCAGGCCGCCGGATTGATGGCCGCCCGCCGGGTCGGCGCGGCCGTCGTCCTCGACGGCGACGCCGAGGGCCCCGGCATCCTCACCGAGCGCGACATCCTCACCTCGGTCGGCACCGGCCAGGATCCCGACCGGGAGACCGCCGGCGCCCACACCACCACCGAAGTCGTCTTCGCCGCGCCCTCCTGGACGCTGGAGGAAGCGGCGGAAGCCATGTCCCGCGGCGGATTCCGGCATCTGGTCGTGCTCGACGAGGCGGGCCCGGTGGGCATCGTCTCGGTCCGGGACATCGTCCGCTGCTGGGCCCCGGCCCGCCGCCACCGCGAGACCCTGGTCGGCTGAGCAGAGCAGGGACACCGGAACGGCCGTAACACCGCGGCCGCCCACACCACCGGCGGGACGCCGGGAACGCCGGGAACGCCGGGAACGCCAAAACATGACCGGTGGATATGCAGGAGGGCCGGTCCGGCCGTCGTGATCGACGGCCGGACCGGCCCTCCGCCTTGCGGCAGGCGTCCGTCAGCCGCGCAGGGCCTGGACCGCGGCTTCCAGCCGCTTGCCGAAGTCTCCGTCGGCCTGACGGAAGTTGTTGATCGCCCGCTCGGCGATATCGTCGCGGGAGACCCCGGCGATACCACCGGCGAGGTTCTCGATCAGCCGGGCCTTCTCGTCCTCCGGCATCAGCCGGTAGAGGTTGCCCGCCTGCACGAAGTCGTTGTCCTCGGCGTGGATCGCCGCCGGGTGGGTACCGGTCGTGCCGCCGGCCGCGGTGGCCGACCAGAGCGGCCGGTCGGTCTGGTGCGGACCGCCGAAGCTGTTGGGCTCGTAGTTCTTGGCGCCCTTGTGACGGCCGTCGTAGAGGAAGCCGTCCCGGCTGTTGGTGCGGGCCTCGGTGGCGTGCGGACGGTTCACCGGCAGATGGTCGGCGTTGATGCCGACGCGGTAGCGGTGGGCGTCGCCGTAGGCGAAGAGCCGGCCCTGGAGCATCTTGTCCGGGGACGGGCCGATGCCCGGCACGAAGTGGGCGGGGCTGAAGATGGACTGCTCGACCTCGGCGAAGATGTTCTCCGGGTTGCGGTTCAGCTCCAGCTTGCCGATCTCGATCGGCGGGTAGTCCTCGTGCGGCCAGACCTTGGTCAGGTCGAAGGGGTTGAAGCGGTACCCGTCCGCCTCCGCCGCGGGCATGATCTGCACCTGCACGGTCCAGCTCGGGAAGTCACCGCGCTCGATGGCCTCGCGCAGATCCCGCTGGTGGCTGTCCGGGTCCTGGCCGGCCAGCCGGTCGGCCTCGGCCGCCGTCAGGGTCTTGATGCCCTGGTCGGTCTTGAAGTGGTACTTGACCCAGAAGACCTCGCCGGCCTCGTTGGTCCACTGGTAGGTGTGGGAGCCGTAGCCGTTCATATGACGGTACGAGGCGGGGATGCCGCGGTCGCCGTGCAGCCACGTCACCTGGTGGGTCGACTCCGGCGACAGACCCCAGAAGTCCCAGACGTTGTCCGGCTCCTGCGAGCCCGTGTACGGGTCACGCTTCTGGGTGTGGATGAAGTCCGGGAACTTGATGGCGTCCTTGATGAAGAACACCGGGGTGTTGTTGCCGACGAGGTCGTAGTTGCCCTCCTCGGTGTAGAACTTCAGCGCGAAACCGCGGGGGTCGCGCACCGCGTCGGCGGCACCGAGGTTGCCCGCGACGGTCGAGAAGCGCAGGAAGGTCTCGGTCTCCTTGCCGACCTCGGACAGGAAGGCCGCCCGGGTCCACTGCGTCACATCCCGGGTGAGGGTGAACGTGCCGTACGCGCCGGCGCCGCGCGCATGGACGACGCGCTCCGGGATCCGCTCGCGGTTGAAGTGCGCGAGCTTCTCCAGCAGCAGCTGGTCCTGAACGAGAACAGGACCGCCGACGCCCGCGGTCTCGCTGTTCTGGTTGTCGGCGACCGGGGCTCCGGCCTCCGTGGTGAGCGGTCCCTGCGTCACGTGCGCCTCCTGCGTCATCCCTGCTTGTCCTGTCCCTTGGCGTTCGCCGGTACCCGATCCTACGATAGACTTTGTCTAAGTCAAGTCCACTTCCAAAGTCACACCCGTTCGGGATCTGGTCCCCCCACTGTTAGGCTGGCCCTTATGAGTGACCTGTTGGAACGACTCCGTGGACGCGGCTGGCGCATGACGGCGCAGCGGCGTGTCGTGGCCGAGGTCCTCGACGGCGACCATGTCCATCTGACCGCCGACGAGGTGCACGCGCGGGCGGTGGAGAGACTCCCGGAGATCTCCCGGGCGACGGTGTACAACACCCTCGGCGAGCTGGTCGCACTGGGAGAGGTGCTGGAGGTCGCCACGGACCGCCGCGCCAAGCGGTACGACCCCAATGCGCACCGCCCCCACCACCATCTGGTGTGCGCCGGCTGCGGCGCCATCCGCGATGTCCACCCGGCGGGCAATCCCCTGGCGGATCTGCCGGACTCCGAGCGTTTCGGCTTCACGGTCTCCAATGTCGAGGTCACGTACCGGGGCATCTGCCCGAACTGCGCCGCCTGACACATCTGCCGACTGCTGTGTGTGCCGCGCGACGGCCGATGGCCGCAGCCCGGCCGTCCGGAGCGGCGTCGGCGGCCCGCAGCTTCATCGGACTTCCGGGAACCTCGGGGACTTCCGGCGGCTTCGCGGGATGCGCTTTGCGTCCGGGAACGCCGAAGGCCCGGATCCCAAGGGATCCGGGCCTTCGATCTTGAGTAGCGGGGACAGGATTTGAACCTGCGACCTCTGGGTTATGAGCCCAGCGAGCTACCGAGCTGCTCCACCCCGCGTCGGTAGACCTCACTCTACGGGGTTCCGACCGGTCAGTGCAAATCCCGCCCCACGAGCCCCGCGGGACCCGGGCGGACGGGTCCTCACGACCGGCCCTTCGGCCCCGCCCGCACCCCGGCAGCATCCCAGCCGGAGCACGGGCCGGACCGCGGGCGGCCCGGAGGGCAAGGCCGGGGCCTCTCTCGGGGTCCGCCCCGGACGATCCGCCGGGTGCGCCGGCAGGGCAGCCCGGAGGGCAACCCGCGTACGCCTGCCGCCGCATCCTGCGCCACGACGGCAGGCGACTACGCCGTCAGCTCCTGGTGCAGCGCATCCCGCAGCTTCGCGGCGCGCTCGGTGACCTCGGCCGGACCCAGCTCCTCCGCCCGGGCGCACCAGCGCTTGCCCTCGGCCAGCTCGCCGCGGCGGGCCGCCAGCAGCGCCAGGCGGAGCGCGGCGCGGCCGTGGCCCGCGTGCGCGGCACGGCTCCACCAGAGCGCGGCCTCGCGCTCATTGCCGTCCCTGGCCAGCAGCAGTCCGAGATTGAACGCGCCGTTGCGGCTGCCCGCATCCGCCGCCTCCCGGTACCAGCGGGCCGCACCGGTCAGGTCCCCGCGCGCCGCGGCCAGCATGCCGACCCGCACCTGGGCACGGCGGTGCCCCTGCTCGGCGGCCCGCTCGTACCACTCCTCGCACTCGGTCTTCTCCGCCGTCGTCTCACCCAGCGCGGGCGGACCGGGCGGCGGCTGGCGGGCGTCCAGCAGGGTCGCAAGGCGGAAGGCCGCCTCCGCGCTGCCGCCGCCCGCCGCACAGCGCAGATGGCGCTCGGCGGTCTGCTCGTCGCCGTCGCGCAGCCGGGCTATGCCGACCTGGAGCGCGGCCTCCGTATGCCCGGCGGCGGCGGCCCGCTCGTACCACTTCAGAGCCGTGCGGTCGTCGTCCCGGCCGACGTAGAGGATGCCCAGATTAAAGGCGGCGTCCACACTGCCGGCCTCGGCGGCCTTGGAGAACCACGGCTCGGCGCCGACCGGGTCCCCGGCCTGGAGCAGCAGTACGGCCAGGGCGTTGGCGGCCTCCCGGTGCCCGGCGTAGGCGGCGTTGCGGTACCACTGCTCGGCCTGGGCCGTACGGTCCTGGGCGGTGCAGAGCAGCCCCAGGTTGTAGGCGCCGTTGACATCGCCCGCGCTCATCGCCGCCCGGTACCAGCGCTCCGCGGTCTGGGCCTCGCCGCGGGCGGCGTGCAGCGCGCCCAGGGCGTTGGCCGCGTTGCCGTCGCCCTCCTGGGCGGCCCGCAGCCACCAGATCGCGGCGCTCTCCACATCACCCGCGTCCCGCAGCAGAAAGCCGAGCGCGCAGGCGGCCTTGGTCTCGCCGTCCTTGGCGGAGGTCAGATACCAGCGGCCGGCCTCCTTCAGCTCGCCGCGCTTCTCCAGGATCCCGCCCAGATGCAGCGCGGCCCGCCGATGGCCCCGGGCGGCGGCCTGCCGGTACCACTGGGCCGCCTCGTCCAGCGCGGACAGGGTCCGGGCGCCGGTGCCGGTGTCGGGGCCCCTCCCGCCGCCGCGGGAGGCGCTCCCGGGATGGGCGGCCTCGTCCGCGGCACGGAGGTCGAGCATCCGGGCGAGGCGGTACGAGGCCTCCCGGTGGCCCTGCTCGGCCGCGGCCCGCAGCCAGCGTTCGGCGCCCACGTCGCTGCGGTGCTCCAGCAGCTCCGCGAGGGCGTACGCGCCCAGCGCGTGGCCCTGCTCCGCGGACTGGCGCAGCCAGTACTCGGCGGCCGGCTCGTCGCCGCGCTCCCGGAAATGGCGCCCGAGGGCGTGGGCCGCCGCGGCGGACCCGGCGACGGCGGCGATCCGCCACCAGCCGGCCGCCTCCTCCGGATGGCCGCGCTGATGGAGCAGAACACCGAGATTATTGGCCGCGGCCCGGTCACCGGCGGCGGTGGCACCGCGCAGATAGGGCTCGGCACCTTCGAGATCGCCCCGGCGCAGCAGCATCGAACCGAGCATGCTCATGGCGGCGGGATCGCCGGCGTCGGCCGCGCGGCGGTGCCGCGCCTCCGCTCCGGCCGTCTCCACGGCGTCCACACTGGCACCAGCAGCATCACCCGCACCAGATGTCGTACGGGAATCAGTTGCTCCGGACCTTGGCCTCGGCGAGAGCCCCCCGGCCGGACCGCCGACCGGGCCGCCCACCGTCCGGGCGCCGGATCCGGCGATGGTGCCCGCACCCGCGCCCGGGTGGATACCGGCGGTGAGATGTGCGAAATCCGCGACGGTGGCCGAGGGCGCCGCATTCAGCGCTTGCGCCGCCGTACCGGCATCTCGCCGTACAAACCGCCCGGTTTCCAACAGAGTCGCCCTGTCCCCCATAAATTCCATCGTCGCACCACCCGCAACCCGCTCACACCCGGTATACCGCAGTGGGTGAGGTCACTTCAGCGTTTTGTCGACATGCCCACAGAGAGATAAGTCAAACACTTATCTGGTGAACTCCCCGGGCACGGCGCGCGGTTCCCCCTTCCGCTGTGGGTCGTGTCTCAGCCCTGCGAACATCAATACGCACACCGAGGGCCCGGATCCTCAATGGATCCGGGCCCTCGGTGATTCAGTAGCGGGGACAGGATTTGAACCTGCGACCTCTGGGTTATGAGCCCAGCGAGCTACCGAGCTGCTCCACCCCGCGTCGGTATGTCCGAACACTATCAGACGCGGGGAATGACCTGCTCCAACGCGTTCGGGGCCCGGTCCACCCGGAGGTGGACCGGGCCCCGGACAGGGCCTAGGTGGACGTCGGTGGGCTCTTGGTCTCCGCCGGCGGCTTCGACGACGAACCGGAACCGCTGCCCTGGAGCTGGGCCAGCCGGTCCAGCGCGGCATCCAGCTGGTCCTCGGCTCGGCCGACCGCCTCACGGTCGGTCGGGTCCTTCTTGAGGGCCTCGTCGACCTCGGCATGGGCCTTGAGGACGTTCTGGATGGCCTCCTTCACCGCGGCGTCACCCGTTGCCGGCGGGGTCGACGGCGTGGTCGGCGGAGTCGGCGTGGTCGGCGGCTGGGTGCCCGGCGGCTGTTCGGCCGGCGGTGTCGTCGGCTCCTTGACCGGCTGCTCGAAGGCCGCGTCCAGTGCCTGGGAGAGACTGTCCTTGAAGACCGGCTTACCGCCGCCGTAGGCCGCGGCCACCTTCTTCAGCAGCGGATAGTTCGCGCTGCCGCCGCGGGCGTACACCGGCTCGACGTACAGGAACCCGCCGTCCAGGGGGATCGTCAGCAGATTGCCGTACTCGATGTCCGAGTCGGTGCCTCTGAGGTCACGGACGAAGGTCGCCACTTCCTCGACACCGTTCAGCTCACTCTGGACCTGCGAGGGGCCCTGGACCGTCTCGGTGACTCTCAGCAGCCTTATCGTCCCGTACCCGGGACTGTTGGCATCGGCGTCCACCGCCATATAGGCACCCAGATTGGGCCGCCCGTTGGGGGTGAACGTGGTCGTCAGCGAGAACTTCTGTTCCTTGTCTCCCGGCATTTTCAGGCTCAGGTAGTACGGCGGAACCGCGCTGGCTTCCTTCTTGTTCGTCGGGTCGTCCGGCACCTGCCAGGCGTCCGAGCCGCTGTAGAACTGGTCGGGCTCGGTGACGTGGTACCGGGTCAGCAGCTCGCGCTGGACCTTGAACATGTCCTGCGGGTACCGCAGGTGCGACTTCAGCTCGGGGCTGATGTCGCTCTTCTTCTTCACCGTCCCCGGGAAGGCCTTCATCCAGGTCTTCAGCACCGGGTCCTTGGTGTCCCACTGGTACAGCTTCACCGTGCCGTCATAGGCGTCGACGGTGGCCTTGACCGAGTTCCGGATGTAGTTGACCTGGTTCTGCTGGGCGACGACCGCTCGCTGACTCGTGGTCGTCGAGTCGGTGGTGGTGTCGCCCAGGGTGGTCCGGGAGGCGTACGGATAGCCGTTGGTCGTCGTATAAGCGTCGATGATCCACTGGATCCGGCCGTCGACGACCGCCGGATAGGCGTCGCCGTCGATCGTCAGCCAGGGCGCGACCGCCTCGACGCGCTCCTTCGGCGTCCGGTTGTAGAGGATCTTCGACCCTTCGCCCACGGCGCCCGAGTAGAGGATCTGCGGTTCACCGAAGGCCACCGCGTACGCGGCGCGGTTCAGGGTGCTGGAGAGGCTGACGCCGCCCTTGCCCTTGAAGCTGGTGTACTTCGTGTCCCCGCTGGCCGCCTCGTAGTCCAGCTCCTTCTGCGGACCGCCGACGATGGAGTACTGCTGCGTCTTCTCGCCGTAGTAGATCCGCTGCTCGTAGGAGCCCTTGCCGACGAGGGTGCCCTTGGTGGGCATGCCGGACTCGGTGAAGTCGGGCGAGCCGACCGTTCCCTCGGCGGCGTCGGTGACCACGCTGGTGCCCTTGGCCGCGATCGCGCCGTAGCCATGGGTGTAGGTGAAGTGGTCGTTGATCCAGTTCCGCTTCGGAATGCCCTCGATGTTCAGCTCGCGCAGACCGATCACGGTGTCCTGCGGCTTGCCGTCGGGGCCCGGGTAGCGGTCGACGTCCAGGGTGGTCGGGAACTGGTAGTACTTGCGCTCCTGCTGGAGCTGCTGGAACGCGGGCGACACCACATTGGAGTCGACCACGCGGTAGCTGGCCGCCGTATCGGCGTCGGCCCGCTGCTGGGCCCGGCGGCTCTGGTCGGTCACCCGGCCCGGATAGTCCTCGGGCTTGGCCTGGTCGATGCCGTACGCCTTGCGGGTGGCGTCGATGTTCTTCTGGATGTACGGCGCCTCCTTGGCCTGCTCGTTCGGCTGGACCTGGAACTTCTGCACGATCGCCGGGTACAGCCCGCCGATCAGGATCGCCGAGAGCACCATCAGGCCGAAGCCGATGACGGGGAGCTGCCAGGTCCGCCGCCAGAGCGTGGCGAAGAACAGCACCGCGCAGATGACCGCGATGCAGAACAGGATCGTCTTCGCCGGGAGGTAGGCGTTGGCGTCGACGTACCGCAGGCCCGTCCAGTTGCCGGTGGCCTTGAAGTCGCTGGACTTCACCGCGAGGCCGTACCGGTCCAGCCAGTAGGCCACGGCCTTCAGCGAGACGAAGATGCCGAGCAGCACCGAGAGATGGCCGGTGGCGGCGGCGGTGGCACGGGCGCCGGGGCTGGTGATGCGCAGCCCGCCGTAGAGATAGTGGGTCAGCGCGGCGGCGATCAGCGAGAGCACGACGGCCGCGAAACCGAAGCCGAGAAGGAAGCGGTACCAGGGCAGATCGAACGCGTAGAACGACACGTCCATCCCGAACTGGGGGTCCTTCTCACCGAACGGCACCCCGTTGACCCACTGGAGCCAGGTCTTCCACTGGCCGGTGGCGGAGGCTCCGGCGATCAGCCCGACCAGCGCGGTGACCGAGAGGAGCACCCACTTCTTGTACGGGGCGATGCCCATCCGGTACCGGTCGAGGCTCTGCTGCTCCAGCGACATCGCGCTGAGCGGCGGCCGGAGCCGGTGCGCGAGCCAGATGTTCAGGCCCACGACGGTCGCCATCAGAAGTCCGAAGACGGCGAAGAGGCCGATTTTCGTCCAGAGGGTCTTGGTGAACACCGACGAGTACTCGACGGAGCGGTACCACAGCCAGTCGGTCCAGAACCCGGCGAACATGACGAACGCCATCGCCAGGACCGCCAGCACACCCAGTGTCATCAGCAGGGTGCGGACACGCCGGGACGGCCGTCCCACCCTGATCCGTGGCCCGGTCGGGGGGCCTCCGCCGCGGTCCGGCATCTGGAAAGCCAACGTGCGCACCTCGAAGTTCGCGATCGTATGACCGCCCGGACGGGTACCGGGCGGCCGTGTGAAGCGGGCCCCGCGATCGTAGAGCCCATTGGTGCAACTTACTGAGGCTTTACCTAGTTCCCGTCACGGGGTCACGATCCGGCCCGATCCGGCCTTCCGCCCGTGTCCGGTTCGTAGCCGTTTCGTAGCCCGCTGCCGGGGCCGGCCCGAAGGGGCCCCGGGGGCGCGGGCGGACGGTCCGCCGCGGGTGCGGGGGCCCGCCCTGCCGGACCGGCCGGTTCCCGCCGGGCGGCGCCGACGGGGCAGGATAGGAACCATGTCCAATGAATCCTCCTCCGCTTCCCCCGTCTCGCCCTCCTCGCCGGGACCGATCGCCGCGAGCCCGCTGACCCGGGCCGTCCTGGAGATCGACGAGTACGCCGCCACGCTCGGCTGGGACCAGCCCGCCCGGCTCTTCGCCCTGGTCGACACCGCCGCCCTGCGCGCCCAGGAGCCCGCGCTGGCCGAGCAGCTCGGTATCGAAGGCGACGACGACGCGGCGTCTCCGCTGACGCCGGTCGAGCAGGACGAGATCCCGGCCGGCACCCCGCTCGACGAGTTCCTCGCCACCATCGCCTGGCCCGGAGCGGTGGCGGGCTGCGCCCTGACGGTGGAGCGCCAGATGCTGCCCCCGTCGGCGGAGGCGGCGGTTCCGAAGAATCTGGACGAGGCGGCCCTCGCCCGCTGGGTGGCGAAGCACCCGGACCGGCAGGAGGTCCGGATGACCGTGGCGGTGCTGCGGGACGGGGCGCGGGAGTCCGCGCTGCGGCTGCGCGAGAAGGACTCGGCCACCGATGTGCTCACCGGCCGGGACCTGGTGCCGGGGCTGTCGGAGGCGCTGGCGGCGACCTTCGAGGCGTAGCGGCGGACGCGGGCGGCGGGTGGGCGCGGGGTTCTCGTACTCCGTGGTCGTCCGCCGTCGTGCCTGCGGGCGGGCGTACCGGGGCGAGCGGGGGTGCGGCGGGGGCGGGCCGGGCTCGGCCGTACGCCGTGGCCTCGGGCCGTACCCGTACCGCCGCCGTCTCTGCGGTGGGGTGGGTCAGCTCTTCGTGCAGGACGGCAGGTCCGCCCGGTCACCGGATTTGATCTTCTCCAGGGACTTGGCGGCGTCGGCGATGGTGTCGACCTTGACCAGTGTGAGTCCCTTGGGGATGTCCTCGGCCGCCGCCGCGCAGTTGTCGGCGGGGGTGAGGAAGTACTGGGCACCGGCGGCCCGGGCGCCGACGAGCTTCATGGCGATACCGCCGATCGGCCCGACCCGTCCGGCGTCGTCGATGGTGCCCGTGCCCGCGACGAACTTCCCGCCCGTCATATCGCCGGGGGTGAGCTTGTCGACGATGCCGAGGGCGAACATCAGCCCGGCGCTGGGGCCGCCCACATCGGCGAGGTTGATGTCGATGGTGAACGGGAAGGTGTGGTCGGTTCCGGCCTGGATACCGACGATCGCCCGGTCGGCGCCCTCGGCCTTGGCCGTGGTGAGGGTGATGTCCTCGGTCGCCGTGGGCTCCCGGCCCGCCTTCTCCGCGGCGGCCGCCTCCTTCGCCGGGACGATCGTGAAGACGACGTCCTGGCCGGGCCGGCGCTTGGTGACCAGCTTGGCGACGTCCCCGGGTTCCTTGACCGCCGTACCGTCGACGGCCTTGATCACATCGCCGGCGTGCAGCCGGTCCTCGGCGGGGGTGCCCTTGACGACCGTGGCGACCACGACCCGGGAGGTGACGGGGATCTTCAGCTGCTTCAGGGCGGCGACCTTGGCGCTCTCCTGGGACTGGCTGAACTCCTCGGCGTTCTCCTGGGTGGACTGCTCCTCGGTCTGCCCGTCGGGGTAGAGCGTGTCGTGCGGGACGACGACGTTGTCGTGGGCCAGCCAGCCGTGGACGGCCTCGACCAGGTTCATCCGGTAGTCGGCGCCGGTCACCCGGACCGTCGTCATGTTCAGATGCCCGGACGCCGGGTAGGTCTTCCGGCCGTCGATCCGCAGAACCGGTTCGCCACCGGCGTCGCCGAGGGTGTTGACCGTCGGGCCCGGCGACATCTCCGCGTAGTTCACCGGAATCAGGATCCCCGCGCAGAGCAGCGCGACGGCGATCAGCGTGGATGCGAGCATCGTCGCGGTGCGGCGTGGCATGGAACGACAGTACGGGACAGGACCGTCGGCGCGCCGTTCGGGCCGGGCCGTACGGGGGCGGCCGGCGGCTTCCGTACGGAGCGGCGCGGAGTCCCCGGGGAGGGGCGCGAAGGCGCCCCCGGGCTCCCCGGCGGACCATGGCGAGCGCGCGGACCGGGACCCCGCTGCGGGCTGCGGCCTAGCGGCTCGGGGGGCCTGCGGAGCCGGTCTTCTCCATCGCGTCGCGGAACCGCGCGTACCCGGCCAGCTCGGCCACGTCCCCGGTGGTCCGGTTCCGTGACGCCCAGCCTCCCCATATGGCGGCACCGACGGCAGCGAACAGCGGAATCAGCAACCACGCGAGTGCTGCCATCGCGGCCTCCCTACCCCGTGAAAGAACGGCCGGGAGCACGCCTCACGGGCGGATCCGGCTGAGTGATCAACAGATTAATCGTTCACCGGTTCAACGCTCGTAGCTGGGGCCCGGTTACGCAAATCGGCGGACGGCCGGACGGGGGGCGCAGCGGCGGCGGACGTACCGCGTGTCCGGTCACGGTCCCGGGTGGGTGTCAGGCGCCGACCCACTCCTCCGTACCGTCGGAGAAGGTCTGGTGCTTCCAGATGGGCACTTCGCGTTTGAGGTCGTCGATCAGCCTGCGGCAGGCTTCGAAGGCCTCGGCCCGGTGGGGGCAGGAGACCGCGACGATCACCGCGATATCGCCGACCGCGAGGTCGCCGACCCGGTGAACCGCGGCCAGGGCACGGACCGGGAAGTCCGCGGCGATCTTCTCGGCGACCCGCCGCAGCTCGGCCTCGGCGGTGGGGTGGCACGAGTAGCCGAGGGCGTCGACGTCGGAACCGGCGTCGTGGTTTCGGACCGTACCGACGAACAGTGCCGTACCGCCCGCGGCGGGATCACCGACGGCGGCGAAGACCTCGTCGACGGAGAGGGGGGCGTCCTTGACGGCGAGGAGCCGCAGCGGGTCGTGGGCCGCCCGCTCGCCGGGGTGGTCGTGCCTGATCGTCATGGCCACATCGTGCCGTACACCGTCCCGGCCGGACCACCGCCGCCCGTCCCGCGCGCGCAGGGGGCACGCCGAGCCCGGTCCGACAGCTGCCTCCCCCGCTCGCGCCCGTCCCGCGCGAGCAGGGGGCACGCCCCGCGCGGGTTCCGGCACGGTACGGCGCGAGGGCGCCCGTACCGTGCCGGAGTCCGCGGCCCGAGGGGTCAGATCCGGCGGCGGGCCTTGCGGGCTCGGCGGACCAGGGCGGCCGTACCGAGCAGGGCGACCGTCGCACCGGCCGCACCGGCCGCCGCGGCGTCCTTCCTGCCCAGCCTGCGGCCGGCGACCGTGTGACGGCCCGCGACCTCCTCCAGGAGCGCGGCGAGCACCTCCTCGTTGGTCCACCGGGGCCGCCATCCCGCGTCGTGGAGCCTGCCGATGCTGACCACCCAGGGATGCATCGTGTACGCGAGGTCCCCGGCCGGGGAGGGGGTGACACCGATCCGGTGCAGCCGGGCGGCGGCGCCCAGCGCGATCGCGGACGGCAGTTCCATCCGCCGGATTCCGGTCAGCTCCTCGACCTCCTCCTGTTCGAGCCACCCGTCGCAGCCGACGGCCAGTTCGCCGTCGACCTTCTCCAGGGCCGCGTACTCCAGTGCGCTGACCAGATCCTCCACATGGCAGAACTGCCAGGTGGGGCGGGATCCGGCAACGACGAGCAGCCGCGGGGACTCGAAGTAGCGGGTCAGTGCGGTGTCGGTGCCGCCGACCAGGACGGCGGGGCGCACCACGGTCACATTCAGCCCGGGGTGCGCGCGGGGCGCCCGGCGGGCCAGGTGCTCGATCTCCAGCAGGTCGCCGACGCCGGTGGCCTCCGCGGTGGCCCGCAGTTCGGCGTCCTCCGACAGCGGAACGTCGTTGTCGGGCTGCGCTCCGTACACCATGGCGGAGGTGCAGAGCACGACCCGGCGGACTCCGGCGGCCGCGGCCGCGGTGAGCACCGTCTGCGTGCCGCGTACGTTGTACGCGGTACGGGCCGTGGAGTCGGACTCCAGGTCGAGGTCGAGCGCGAGGTGCACCACGACATCGGCGCCGCGCAGCTTCTCGGCGATGGCCGGATCGCGGACGTCGAGGACGTGCCACTGTGCCCCGGGGACCTCGCCCCGGCGTTCGTCGATCGCGACGACCCGCCCGACCTCGTCGGATGCGGCCAGCTGCCGGGCGAGCAGCTCACCGATGCCGGTGGCGGCGCCGGTGACCGCGATGACGGGTCCGCGGCCCGCGGCTCCGTCGCCGGGGGTCGGGGTTGAGCGGTTTCGCGCTCCGCGAACCTGCGGATCTGGGGAACTCACCAGGCGTCTCCAGCGGTTGTCTTCAGTACGTACGGTGATGACGCGTACGGACCAGGTGGCATCCATCCTGCCCCAGGCCCCGAGCAGGCGGAGCACCGAGCCCGGATGCGGGCCGGGATGTCTACGCTGGGTGGTGTTGTGAGGGCATTCGCCGCCGGCCGGGCGCCGGCGGCCCTACGAGCCGAGGAAACCCGTGAGTGACACCCCATTCGGATTCGGCCTTCCGCCGGAGGAGCCGGAGGACGGCGACGAGGGCAGGAAGAAGGACCCCGCGGGCGGTGGCAGCGGCGCCGGCGGTTCGTCCCCGCAGAATCCGCAGAATCCCTTCGGTTTCGGACCGGGGCAGGGGGGCGCGGGGGACAATCCCTTCGCTTCCGTGTTCGGGTCTTTCGACCCCCAGGACCTGGGGGCGGCCTTCCAGCAGCTCGGCCAGATGCTGAGCTACGAGGGCGGCCCGGTGAACTGGGACATGGCCAAGCAGATCGCCCGCCAGACCGTCTCCCAGGGGACGGCGGACGGAGTGAAGGACGCCTCCGTCGGCCCCGCCGACCGTACGGCGGTGGAGGAGGCGCTGCGGCTGGCCGATGTCTGGCTGGACGGGGTGACGTCCCTGCCGTCCGGTGCGAGCACGGCCGTGGCGTGGAGCCGGGCCGAGTGGGTGGAGGCGACGCTTCCGGCCTGGAAGCAGCTGGTCGACCCGGTCGCCGAGCGGGTGGGCACGGCCATGGGCGGGGTGCTGCCCGAGGAGATGCAGGCCATGGCGGGCCCGCTGATCGGCATGATGCGCTCCATGGGCGGCGCGATGTTCGGGCAGCAGATCGGGCAGGCGATGGGGGTGCTGGCGGGCGAGGTCGTCGGCTCCACGGATATCGGCCTGCCGCTCGGCCCGGCCGGGAAGGCCGCCCTCCTCCCGCTGAACGTGGAGGCGCTCGGCAAGGACCTCGGTGTCCCGAAGGACGAGGTACGGCTCTATCTGGCCCTCCGCGAGGCGGCCCACCAGCGGCTCTTCGCCCATGTTCCCTGGCTGCGCTCGCATCTCTTCGGCGCCGTCGAGGGGTACGCCCGCGGGATCACGGTCGACACGTCGAAGCTGGAGGACGTCGTCGGGCAGTTCGATCCCACCCATCCCGAGCAGTTGCAGGAGGCCCTCCAGCAGGGCATGTTCCAGCCGGAGGACACTCCGCAGCAGAAGGCGGCGCTGGCCCGGCTGGAGACCGCCCTGGCGCTGGTCGAGGGCTGGGTGGACGCGGTGGTGCACGAGGCCGCGTCGAACCGGCTGACCTCCGCTTCCGCGCTGCGGGAGACCCTGCGGAGACGGCGGGCTTCGGGCGGTCCCGCGGAGCAGACGTTCGCCACGCTGATCGGGCTCCAGCTGCGGCCGCGCCGGCTGCGGGATGCCTCGCGGCTGTGGGCTTCGCTGACGGACGCCCGCGGGGTGGACGGGCGCGACGCGCTCTGGGAGCACCCGGACATGCTGCCGACGGCCACCGACCTCGACGACCCCGACGGTTTCGTCCACCGGGAGCAGCTCGACTTCTCGGAGCTGGACCGGATACTGGGCGAGGCCGCGTCCGGCGACGGCGGCGGACACCGCCCCGACGGTTCCAAGGAATCCCAGGGCTCCAAGGACTCCGAGGGTTCCACGGGCTCCGAGGGTGCCGAGGGTTCCACGGGCTCCGACGGGTCTGCTACGGAGAGCGACGGCGGCTCCGACGGCGACGGCGGGAAGGGCGCGCCGGGGTCGGACCCGGGAGGTCCGGGCCGGTGAGCCTGCACGACGACGCCGTCCTCGTACTGAAGTCCTACGAGGCCGGGGAGGGCGGGGGCGACCCGGGCCAGGAGGAGCTGCGGCAGCGCTATCTGGACCATCTCACGGCCCACCCGGACGGTATGTGGAAGGCCTGCGGGGCGGGGCATCTGACGGCGAGCGCCCTGATCGTGGATCCGGAGCGGGAGCGGGTGCTGCTGACCCTCCACCGCAAGCTGGGCATGTGGCTCCAGATGGGCGGCCACTGCGAGCCGGGCGATCCGACGCTGGCCGCCGCGGCGCTGCGGGAGGCCACGGAGGAGTCGGGCATCGCCGGGCTGACGCTGCTGCCGGACGGTGCCCCGGAGCCGGTGCGGCTCGACCGGCATCCGATTCCGGCGCCGTGCCACTGGCATCTGGATGTGCAGTACGCGGCGCTGGCCCCGGCGGGAGCGGCCGCCCGGATCAGCGAGGAGTCGCTCGACCTGCGCTGGTTCGGTTACGACGAGGTGGCGGGGGTTGCGGACACCTCCGTGGTACGGCTGCTGGAACGGACCCGGGCCGCGCTGTAGCCGACCGGGCCGCGCCCCGGTGGCCGTACCACGGTCGGGGAAGGCGAGGGCGCCTGTGGTTCCGGAGGATTCCGGGGCCGCAGGCGCCCTTGTTGTGCCGGTGCCACGGGCACTCGTACCGGTGCCGGTGGACGGACCGGATCCGGCGGGGCCCGGTCAGCTCCAGGCGTTGTTGCGGTTGCGTCCGTCGGCGCCGAACTGGCCCCGTATCCCCTCGCCGATCTGCGCGTTCTGCGGCGGCATCACCTCACTGGGCTGCACCAGGACGAAGCCCTGGCCGAGGAAGCTCAGTTCCCAGCCCTCTCCGGTGCTGCCGCGGCGGGTGCGGACGCTGGTGGAGGTCATGGGCGCCTCCATCTGCACACGCAGCCGGGTCGACCAGGCCACGATGGCGTCGGAGTCGACGTTCACCGAGGTCTGCGGGGTCACCGGGAGCATCAGCGGCTGACCCGAGGTCATCAGGGCGACCTTGCCGTGGCCGGTGATGTTCAGCTGGTATTTGCCGGAGCCGGAGATCCCGTACTCGCTGTCCACCGCGAGGATCTCCGTGTGCAGCGCAGGGTCGAGCGCGAGGACATAGGCGCTGTCGACGGTCAGCCCACCGCTGTCGACGTCCACGATATGGATGAACTGGGCAAGGTTGGCGAGATAGACCGTGCCCTGGCCGGAGCAGCGCATCAGGTCGAGGCCCTCCCCGGTCCGCTCGCGCTTACGGCGTTCGCTGGTGTTCTGGTACTCGCCGTCGAAGTCGATCAGCCCCTGGTAGGCGACCATGGCGCCCTTGCGGGCGAGGATGTCGTCGTTGCCCCGGAGGGTGATCCGCAGCAACTGCGGGTTCTGGACGGCGAAGCGTTCCTGGGTCTGCTGCTCGCCATAGGTGAAAAGTGGGCTCTGCATGGTGTTTCCCGCTCCCCCTCAGCCCCGGATCCGCAGCCGGTCGGTGTTGTCCTCGCTGGGCTGGACGACGACGATGCCCTCCCCGGAGAAGGCCATCTGGTACGCCTCGCCGGTACCGCGCCCGATGAGGGCACCGGCCTTCATGCTCCGTTTCGCCTTCACCTTCAGATGCGGCGACCAGGCGACGAGGGCGTCCGGATCGACATAGGTCTCGTCCTGGCCGCGGCCGCAGTCGACGACGATCGGGGTGCCGCGGGAGGTCAGGGCGACCCAGCCGGTGCCCGCGATCTCCACATTCCACAGGCCGGTGCCGGCGAGCTTGGCCATGCCCTTGACCTTCTGGACGCTCCACTGGAGGTGGGCGTCGAAGGCGAGGACGTTGGAGCCGTTGACCGAGAGGGAGTCGTTGTTGAGATAGATGACGACGACATCGGCGCCGTAGTCGGCGAGGTAGAGAACGCCGTCGCCGTGACAGCGCATGATCGGTGCGCCTTCGCCGGTCGCCCACTGCGCCAGGGCCTGCTGTGCGGAGGGCGGGTTGGCCTCGTACTGGACGAAGCCCTCGTAGGCGACCATCGAGCCGGTACGGGCGTACAGATCGTGGCCGGTGGCCATGGCCACCTTGAGCATGGTGCGGCCGTGGTTCTCCATCCGGGCCGCGAGGGGGGTCGGGGCGTAGCCCGCGAGTTGCTGGTTCATGGCTTCGGGCTCCCTCAGACCTCGTAGGGCTGGACGACGATGAAGTTGCCGGGGGCGCCCCGGAACTGGAGGTTGACGGTCTCGCCGCTGTGTCCGGGGTAGGAGTTGCGGCGCAGCCGCACCTGGGACGCGAGTTTCACCTGGGAGGCGGCGGACCAGGCCACGATCGCGTTGGTGTCGGCGAAGGTGGCGTTGTTCACCGGGAGGACGACGGGCGTGCCGTGCGTGGTGACGACGACGGTGCCGGTGCCCTGGAACTGGAGGGTGAAGAGCACCCCGCCGGGGATCCCGTGGCCCTCGATACGGCGGACCTCGTACTGGAGGGACTCGTCGAACGCGAGGACGTTCTCGGCGGAGACGCAGATGGCGTCGCCCTGGAGTTCGATGGGGTGCAGATGGGCGTTGTTCTCGGCGAGGAAGACCTGGCCGCGGCCGGTGCAGCGCATGAGCTGCATCTCCTGGCCGGTGGCGTTGCCGACGACCCGGCCGGCGAAGCCGCCGCTCTTGTGACTGAAGTCGATCTTCCCCTGGTACATCACCATACTGCCGCTGCGGGCGAGGATCCCGGTGCCGCCCATGGCGACGTCGACGCGTATGAGGTGCTGGTTCTGCGGCGTCCAGCGCAGGCCGGTGGGAGTCTCCCGATAGGCCTGGAGGGCGGCGTTCAGCCCGGGGCCCGCGGCGGGCACACCCTGCGGGATACCGGCGGGCTGTCCCTGGATGCCGGTCTGTCCGTACGCGAAGGGGGCCTGCTGGGCGAAGGGGGCGGCACCGGCGCCCGGCGGCAGGGCCGTACCGGGCAGCCCGCCGGGGACCTGTCCGAACGGCGGCTGCCCCGGGAACGGTCCGGGAGCCTGGCCCGGGACCTGGCCGAACGGCGGCTGGGCGGGCGGCGGTACGGCGCCGGGGGGCATCGGCGCCGCGGGCGGGGCGGGCGGGGCGGTGACGGGCGGAGGGACGGGTACCCCGACGGGGCCGCCGAACGCGGGTGCGGGCTGCGGGGGCGGCGGCACTTGGGGGGCCTGAGGGGCCGGGGTGGCCTGAGGGGCGTACGGCTGGGGCGGCTGCGCCACGGGCTGGAGCGGGGGCGGCGCGGCGAACGCGGGCGCGGGCGCCGGGGTCGCGGCGGAAGCCCCGGGCGGTGCGGCGGCGGCCGGCTGGTCCTCGGCGACCTCTCCGCCGAAATTCCGCAGCAGTGCGTCCAGACCGCCGTCGAAGCCCTGGCCGACGGCGGCGAACCGCCAGACGTCCTTGAGATAGAAATCGGCCAGCATGACCGCGCGCTCGGTGCTGAACTCCGCTCCCGTGAAGGGATAGCGGGCGACTTCCTCACCACCGGCCACGATCCGGAGATAGCCCGGTCCGATCTGCGACATCTGCCCGCCGCCGTCGATGGTGGCGGTGAAGCTGAGCCTGGTGATGTGCGCCGGAATACGGTCCAGGGTCACCCGGAAGGATTCCGTGTCCCCGGACTGGGCGCCGAGCAACTGGATGGACTCTTCGGGCGACTTCGGCTGGTTGAAGAAGACGAAGTACCGGTCGTCGGAGAGTTTCTCGGCGGCGTCCAGTCCGAAGCAACTGATGTCGAAGGTCAGACCGGGGGCGGCGATGGATACGCCGACGTACAGATCCGTACCCGCGGTGAGATCACTGATCTTGGCCTTGTGGCCGCGTTGGAATTCCCTGGCCATGCGTAACGACCGTCCCCCATCCCGAAAAACTTACGAATGCGTCGCGCCAGGCTAACGGCTGCCTACGGGATCCGGCCAAGGGTTGAAGCCGCCCCGGGACACATTCGATACATGCTGATCAACGTTCGGTGATATCGGCGCGTTCCCCGGACGGCGGACGGGCGGGGCCGGGTGGGGCGGGTCTCGCGGCGCAGCGACGGCGGGCTCTCGGCAGCAGCGGCGGCGGACCGGGGCGGACCGCTGCGACCGCCGCGGCCTCAGTGGGCCGCGGTGGGCTGTGGTGCGCTGCTCGCCGGGTGTCAGTCCTGGGGCTCGGGATGCACCTGGGGCAGGCGCTGCGCGGCGACCACGCCTTCGAGATAGCCACGGGCCCGCTCGGTGCGCGGATACGCCTCCAGCAGCCGCCAGAAACGGGGACCGTGTCCGGGGACGAGCAGATGCGCCAGCTCATGGACGAGGACGTAGTCGACGACGTACTCGGGCATGCCCTGGAGACGGTGGGAGAGCCGGATACTGCCCTCGGCGGGGGTGCAGGAGCCCCAGCGGGTGTTCTGGTTCGTCACCCAGCGCACGGAAGCGGGCCTGGCCCGGCCGTCGAAATACTGGTCGGACAGGCGTTCGGCGCGCGCGGCGAGTTCACCGTCGCCGGGAATCCGCCTGCTCTCCTGCGCGGCGAGCTTGTCGAGCATCACCCCCACCCAGCGGCGCTCCTCGGCCTCCGACATCCGGGCGGGGATCAGCACGATCGTACGGTCGCCCTCGCGGTAGGCGGAGACCGTCCGGCTGCGGCGGGCGCTCCTGCGGACCTCGACCGCGCTCGTCCCCGCGCCTCGGGGAACACGGCCGACCGCAGTGCGCCGCGGACTTTCCCCGCCACCCGGCGGAGTCCGCCCGGCGATACGGGAAGAAGATTCGGCGGACACGCCACGACGTTACCCGCTGAATGCCCCTGAAGCACCGGCTCCGCGTCGGTTCTCCGCTGAACCGCTCCATGAACCACCCCACGGCTGCACCATTTGAACGACTAATACCCAGGCCCTGTGGACAACTTTTTCCGCCACCCGGTACGGCCGGGCATTCTGATCTCACCGCGGACGGCGCGGGGTGCCGCGCCGGAGCCGCCTCAGACCGAGACGGGGGGATTCCGTATGCATCCGATGGTGAAACCTGCCTTACGGCGGGCCTGGCGGGAGCGGCAGACGATTCAGTTCGGGGTGACGCCCGCGCATGCGGTGTCGATCGGCCCGGTGGACCCGGCGACCGGTTCCTTGCTGGAACTCATCGACGGGACCCGTGGGCTGGAGCTGCTGGACGCGCAGGCGCGGGCGATGGGGCTGCCGGACGGACTGGCCGGGGCACTGGTGCGCCGGCTCGCGGCAGCGGGCCTGATCGACGATGCGACCTGCGGCGGCCCCGCGGCCGACGCGCTCCGCAGGCGGGCCGATGTCCTCGACCGGCTGCGGCCGGACGCGGCCGCTCTGTCGGTTGTCGACCGCGAGCCGGGCGGCGGAATGCGGCGCCTCGCGGCCCGGCGGGGCATACGGGTCCAGGTGCGTGGCGCGGGACGGGTGGGCGCGTCCGTCGCGGCGCTGCTGTCCGCGGCGGGGGTGGGCCGGGTGGACGTCCTGGACGGCGGCCACGTCGAACCGGGGGATGTGACACCCGGTGGTCTGCCCGTCGGGGCGGTCGGTGAGCGCCGTGAGCAGGCCGCCCGCGGGCTGGTGCGCAGGAGCGCCCCGCAGCGGCCGCCCCGTCCGGCCGCGGGTGCGAGCGCGGCGCCCGGAGCGGGGGCGGCGGATCCGGGGCTCTCGCTGGTGCTGGTCTGTCCCCGGGACGGGCTGGGTGCCTATGCGCCCGATCCGGGGGCGGCGGCCGACTGGGTCGAAGGCGGGGTCCCCCATCTGTATGCGGGGGTGGTCGAGGCGACGGGGGTGGTGGGTCCGCTGGTGCTGCCCGGCGGGACGGCCTGCGCGGGCTGTCTGGAGCTGGGCCGCGCGGACCGCGACCCGGGCCGGCCGAGGCTGCTGGCGCAGTGGCGTTCGGGCGGCCGCCGGATTCCGGTGCCCGCCTGTGATCTGGCGCTCGCGTCCGCGGTGGCCGGGCTGGCCGCCGCGCATGCGCTCTCCTTCCTCGACGGCGAGCTGCCGCTGACCACGGGCGCCCGCTGGGAGACTTCCCTCCCCCTGCTGGACTGGCGGCGGGAAGCGCTGGCACCGCATCCGCGCTGTGTCTGCGGAGCCGGCCGGGGATCGGGAGCATCAGGGAAAACTAAGGGGGAGGACACCCCTGGAGCGGCGGGGTCTCACGAGACAATGGCGGGGTAACGCGTCACAGGGCCACACCGGCGGGCTCACGCGGCACGGCTGTGAGGAGGGGCGTATGTCTGATCTTCCCCGGAAGGCGGTCACCCGGACCGCCAAATTGGCCGCACTTCCCCTGGGGTTCGCGGGCCGGGCCACCTGGGGTCTGGGCAAGCGGATCGGGGGCAGACCGGCGGAGCTGGTGGCCCGGGAGCTGCAGCAGCGCACGGCGGAACAGTTGTTCAAGGTGCTGGGGGAGCTGAAGGGCGGGGCGATGAAGTTCGGGCAGGCGCTGTCCGTCTTCGAGTCCGCCCTCCCCGAGGAGATCGCCGGCCCGTACCGAGTGGCGCTGACCAAACTCCAGGACGCGGCTCCCCCGATGCCGACGAGCACGGTGCACGCGGTGCTGACGGAGCGGCTCGGCGACCAGTGGCGGGATCTGTTTCTGGAGTTCGAGGAGAAGCCGTCGGCCGCGGCGTCGATCGGCCAGGTCCACCGGGCGGTCTGGCACGACGGCCGCCGGGTCGCGGTGAAGGTGCAGTATCCGGGGGCCGGTGAGGCGCTGCTATCCGATCTGACCCAGTTGAGCAGGTTCGCCAGACTGCTGGGCCCGCTGATACCGGGCATGGACATCAAGCCGCTGATCGGCGAGCTGCGCGACCGGATCGCGGAGGAGCTGGACTACGGGCTGGAGGCGGAGGCGCAGCGGGCGCATGCGGAGGAATTCGAGGACGATCCGGATGTGCTGGTCCCCGGGGTGGTGCACCAGTCGGAGCAGGTGCTGGTGACGGAGTGGATGGACGGGGTGCCGCTGGCCGAGGTGATCGACCGGGGCTCCCCCGAGCAGCGGGACCGCGCGGGACAGCTGCTGGCGCGGTTCCTCTTCTCCGGCCCGGCGCGTACGGGGCTGCTGCACGCGGATCCGCATCCGGGGAACTTCCGGCTGGTGCCGGGGGCCGACGGGGAGGAGTGGCGGTTGGGGGTCCTCGACTTCGGCACGGTCGACCGGCTGCCCGGTGGGCTGCCGCCGCAGATCGGCGACTGTCTGCGGCTGACGCTGGAGGGCGAGGCGGAAGCGGTCTACGAGGTGCTGCGGGAGGAGGGCTTCGTCAAGGAGCAGATCGATCTCGACCCGGATGCGGTGCTGGAGTATCTGGTGCCGATCATCGAGCCGGCGGAGGTGGACGAGTTCACTTTCACCCGCGGCTGGATACGGGCTCAGGCCGCCCGGATCGCCGATATCCGCTCACCCGCCCACCAGCTCGGCAAGCAGCTCAATCTGCCGCCGTCCTATCTGCTGATCCACCGGGTGACGCTGAGCACGATCGGGGTGCTGTGCCAGTTGAACGCGACCGTCAGGCTCCGGGACGAACTGGAGGACTGGCTGCCGGGATTCCTGGCGCGATACATCGACGAGACGGACGAGGTCGACGAGGCAGACGAGGCCGACGACGACCAGATGCCGGTGGGCACCCCGGTCTGAGACCGGGCGGCACCCGGCCTTGCGGCGGCGAACGGCACCGTGCGGTCTGGAACGATGGGCCCGTGCATGCTGATGATCAGGTGGGCGGGGGTGTGCCCGCGGAACTCGTGGCGCTCCTGCGGGATGCCGATGACCGCCGTCCCGTGAAGATCGTTCCGTCTGTCTGCCGGGGCTGCGGCGGCCGGGTGTTCTCGGTGCTGGTCAATGCGTCCGGGGCGGAACGGGAGTGCTCCGGCTGCGGCGGCCGGGCGTTTATCGCGGATTCCGGGGAGTACTGGACCGAGGAGTACTGGGAGGACGACGAACCCGGCACGGCCTGCTGCCCTTGCGGGAGCGGGGAGTTCGAGGTCGCGGTGGCGTTCTCGTTGGGCGGCGACGGCACGGTCCGCTGGGTGACCGTGGGCCTGCGGTGCACCACGGACGGATTCTGCGGGTTCTACGCCGACTGGAAGATCGACTACGCCCCCACGGACCATCTTCTGACCATGGTCTGACCCGGGGAACGAGACAAGGGCGCGGGAGGGGGCGGGGGGGGAGGGGCGGGGGCCCTACCACCAGGTGGAGTCAAGGCGGCCTTCGATGGAGCGGAGATGGGTGCGGGCGCAGGTGTCGCAGAAGTAGCGGCGGGTGCCGTTCTCCATGGAGCAGGTCCAGATGAGCGGGGCTGTGCCCGCGGCTGTGCTGCCGCAGCGGGAGCACACGGTGCGCTCGGCGCCCGTACCGTCCGGGCGGGGAGTCTTCTGCTGGTCCACCCGGTGACGATAACCCGTCGGAGGCCGGGGAGGGTTGAACGCACCGCGGGTGCCGGTCCGTCCGGACCGGCACCCGCGGTATTGCTGTCGCTGTTCTCGGAGGCGACGTCAGTTCATGACGGCCATGGCGAGCGCACGCCGGGCGCGCAGGGACGCGCGCTCGGCGCGGCGCTGCATACGCCGTGCGGTGATCAGGCGCGTCGCCCGTCGTTCCGCGTCGGCTTGGCGAAGCCGGTCGTGCATCTGTGCACGTGCCATGGCTTCTGGGATGAGTTGCATGGCGTGGGTCCTGTTCTGGCGCGAGACGGCCGCGCCGGTGGTGTTCACATCTGGGGTTGCCGAGCCCGGGAGCTCGTTCACGGAAGTGGGCATGGGGTCCTGCTTCTGGGGGTCGTGCGCGTGGGGGCGGTCGATGGTTCCGAGGGTTTTCATACCGAGACCGGGTTCTTGCGCGGGCGGCCACGCGGCCGCTTGCGGGCAACGACGACTCCCTGGACAAACAGCTCGCCGCCCCAGACACCCCACGGCTCGCGGCGGTCCTTGGCGCCCGCGAGGCAGGCCTCCATCAGCGGGCAGGTGCGGCAGAGGGACTTCGCGTACTCGACGTCGGCCGGCGACTCGGCGAAGAAGACCTCCGGGTCGTAGGAGCGGCAGGGGACGGGTACGCCGAGGTTCTCGATGGCGTCGTCGAGCGCGGTGAGCGCGGTGGGGGTGGTCAAGAGGGAGTCCTCCGTGTGCGCGGGCGGGGAGATCGTCTGGGAAGGCGGTACGGACGGGGCGTGCGCTTCGAGTTGCACGGTGTGTCTTCCTCGTCTTGTCGGTCCGGCCGGTGGCCGGTGGCGGTTCCCCGGCCGGGCCGGGGTGCTTTGGTACCGGGTGGTGCTGTCCCGAGGCCCCTTCGCTCCGTTGTCCCCGGTGCGGGGAAAACAGAAGGGCCGCGGATCCCGAGTGGGATTCCGCGGCCCTGAAGGCGCCGGCCTGATCGGATCAGGCTGGATCACTCCAGGGTTCGAGCCCACGGAAGGCCCACTTGGTGAGGTGCTGCTCGTTCTGCGTCGTGGTCGGGGCACTGGCTGCCGCGAAGGCATAGGCCTTGGCCTGCGTCTTCGCTGCGACGGCAGTCGGTGCCGAGGTCGGTCGCTCAATCCGCTCCAGGCCCAGGACACGGAGTCCGGTGGCAGGCATGGAGGTGGCAGCGGCGGCGACGAGGCCACCGGACACACCGGTGCCCTTACCGACACCACGGCCGACGGTCAGGAGCGACACGGAGAAGCCGAGCGAGCAGGCGGAGGCGGCGACCGGGCGATCGGCCATCGGGTTGCTGACGGTTTTGACGTTCTTGATAGTGATCACTGCACTCGCCTCCTCTCGGCGTCTCGGGGGACCGGCCGGAGCCGGTCGCTGTATTCGGATAAGTACATCACGAGGACGGGGCTTCGGAGAAGCTCCCGTTCGCGTGGTTAAGAACCTATGGGGACGGTCGGGGCATGCGCAAACTATTTTTCCGACGAGTTTCCTCAGTCCTCCTCCTGGTCCTCCTCTGGGTCCTGGCCTGCGCAGATGGCGAGGACATCGGCTCCGAAGCGGTCCAGCTTGCGGCCGCCGACTCCGGAGATGGCACTCAGCTCGCGCTCGTCCCCGGGGACGGCTTCGGCGATCGCCATCAGGGTCTTGTCGGTGAAGACGCAGTAGGCCGGCTGGCCGAGGAGCCGGGCCTGTCCCGAGCGCCAGTCGCGGAGCCGTTCGTAGAGGGCCTCGTCCATATCGGAGGGGCAGTCCTCGCAGCGCATCAGCTTCATCTCGCCGGCGTCGGTGAGGGTTTTGCCGCAGACCCGGCAGAGGACCGGGCCGCGGCGCTTGCGGCGGCCGCTCTCGCCGGCGCCGGACCCGCCCGCGGCGGCCCGGTTTCCGGGGGCGGTGGAGCCGGGGCGGAGCCCGTTGAGGAAGCGGGTGGGGCGCCGGCCCGCACGGCCGCCGGGAGCCCGGGAGAGCGCCCAGGAGAGGGTGAGGTGGAGCCGGGCGCGGGTGACGCCGACGTACAGCAGGCGGCGCTCCTCCTCGACCTGCTCGTCGGTCTTGGCGTAGGTGATCGGCATCATGCCCTCGGTCAGCCCGACCAGGAACACGGCGTCCCATTCGAGGCCCTTGGCGGCGTGGAGGGAGGCCAGGGTGACGCCCTGGACGGTGGGGGCGTGCTGGGCGGCGGCCCGCTCGTCCAGTTCGGTGACGAGGTCGGCGAGGGTGGCCCCGGCCCTGGACCGGGCGAAGTCCTCGGCGAGCCGGACGAGGGCGGCCAGGGACTCCCAGCGGTCGCGGACGGCACCCGAGCCGGTCGGCGGTTCGGTGGTCCAGCCCTTGGTCGAGAGCACCGCGCGGACCTGGGCGGGAAGGTCTTCGGCGTCATCGAGGAGGGCGTCGTTGGATCCGGCGCGGGCGGCGCCGCGCAGGGCGACTCCGGCCTCCCGGACCTCTTGGCGCTCGAAGAACCGCTCGGCGCCGCGCAGCTGGTAGGGGACTCCGGCGTCGGCCAGTGCCTGTTCGTAGACCTCGGACTGGGCGTTGATCCGGTAGAGGACGGCGATCTCCCCGGCGGGGACGCCTGCGGCGATCAGCTCGCGGATGCGCCGGGCGGTGCCCTCGGCTTCGGCGGGTTCGTCCGGGTACTCCGTGTAGCCGGGGTCGGGGCCGGGGTCGCGCTGGGAGACGAGTTCCAGGCGGTGCTCGGCGGCGCGGCCGCGGGCCTGTCCGAGGAGGCCGTTGGCGAGGTGGACCACCTGGGGGGTGGAGCGGTAGTCGCGGATCAGTTTGACGACGGTCGCGGAGGGGTGGCGGGTGCGGAAGTTCAGCAGATGGTCGGGGGTGGCTCCGGTGAAGGAGTAGATGGTCTGGCTGGCGTCGCCGACGACGCAGAGGTTCTCGCGGTCGCCGAGCCAGAGGTCGAGGAGGCGCTGCTGGAGGGGGCTGACGTCCTGGTACTCGTCGACCACGAAGTGCTGGTACTGGCGGCGGATCAGATCGGCGACGTCATGGCGGTCCTGGAGGATGCCGACGGTCAGCAGGAGGACGTCCTCGAAATCAATCACCGCGCGATCGCGCTTGAGCTGCTCGTACAGCCCGTAGATCTGGCTGATTTCCGATGGGTCGCGGGGGGCGTCGTGGAGGGATTTGGCGACGGCGGCGGGGTAGTCCGCCGGTACGGTCTGGGTGACCTTGGCCCATTCGATTTCGCCGGTCACATCGCGCAGCTCATTGCGGTCGAGCCGGATGCGGCAGCGCGCGGCGGCCTCGGCGACGAGCTGGATCTTGCGCTCCAGCAGCCGGGGCATCTCCCCACCGATGACTTTCGGCCAGAAGTACTGGAGCTGCCGGAGGGCGGCGGAGTGGAAGGTCCGTGCCTGGACTCCGCCGGCGCCGAGCTGGCGGAGCCGCCCGCGCATCTCGCCCGCGGCCCGGTTGGTGAAGGTGACGGCCAGCACACTGGCGGGCGGGAGGATTCCGGCGCGGACACCGTAGGCGATGCGGTGGGTGATCGCGCGCGTCTTGCCCGTGCCGGCGCCTGCCAGCACGCACACCGGGCCGTGCAGGGCGGTCGCGACTTCGCGCTGCTCGGGGTCGAGCCCGTCGAGCACCGCGTCGGCCGACTCGGGGACCTGCGGGAAGAGTGAGGAGTGCGTTGCTGCTGTCACCCCGCCATGCTGCCAGGTCGCGCGGGGCGGGTGCGGCGGGTTGTCCACAGGAGGCGGAGGTTTGTCGTATCGGTGCGCCGTGGGGGCCGTCCGGGAGACGGCCGGACCGGGCCCGCCCGGGACTCCTGTGGCCGAGGTCACGGGAGTGTCCGGAGGGTCGGGCGGGCCGTCTACCGGGTACCGGGTACGGGAATGGCGGCTTCGTCACGTACGTTCTTCTGTCGGTACGGATCGCACCGGACCGGACCGCGCCGCGCGGGTGCTTCGACACCCCGGTGAGACAGCAGAGGAGTCTGAGGACGATGTCGGGCACTGTGACGATGTACAGCACCACGTGGTGCGGATACTGCCGTCGGCTGAAGAGCCAGATGGACCGCGAGGGCATCGCGTACACCGAGATCAACATCGAGCAGGACCCGGAGTCGGCCGCGTTCGTCGAGAAGGCGAACGGCGGCAACCACACCGTGCCGACGGTGCAAATCGTGCCCGTGGGCGGTGGGGCCGAGGTGGTCATGACCAACCCGAGCCTGGCACAGGTCAAGCAGGCGCTCGGCGCCTGACGGGCGGGCGCCGAAAGGCGCCCCCCGCATACGGAGGCCGCCCGGTCCCGCCGCCACGGCGGACCGGGCGGCCTTCGCGTTCCCCGCGGAGGCTGCCTTCACGTTCCCCGCGGACCGGCGGGCCTGCCGTCTCGGGGGCCTTCCGGTCTCGGACGGCGCGCCCGGACCCCGGACCCCGGACTGCGGGCCCTCAGGCGGCGGGCGCCGTTCCGGGCTTCGGGAGCGGCTTGCCGTACCACATCTCGATAAGACGGGCCGCGATGGAGATGCCGAACGGCGGCAGGACCTCGCCGGACTCGAAGGCCTCCCTCAGCTCGTCGCGGGAGAACCACCGGGCCTCGTGCAGTTCCTCCCCGTCGACGGTGATCCCGGCGGAGGTGGCGCGGGCCATGAAGCCGAGCATCAGGCTCGACGGGAACGGCCAGGGCTGGCTGGCCACGTACTCGACATCGCCGACCGTGACCCCCGCCTCCTCCTGGACCTCCCGCCGCACGGCCTGTTCGACGGACTCGCCGGGTTCGACGAAGCCCGCGAGGGTCGAGAAGCGCCCTTCCGGCCAGTGGAGCTGGCGGCCGAGCAGGGCCCGGTCATCCTCGTCCGTGATCAGCATGATCACTGCGGGGTCGGTGCGGGGGTAGTGCTCCGCGCCGCAGGCCTGGCAGCGGCGGACATGGCCCGCTGCGGCGATGACCGTGCGCTCGCCGCAGCGCGAACAGAAGCGGTGGAGCCGCTGCCAGTTCTCCAGGGCGACGGCGTGGGCCAGCAGTCCGGCGTCGCGCGGCGACAGCAGCATCCCGGCTTCCCGCAGCCCCGCCGGACGGGCGGACTGGTCCATGCGCCCGGGCAGGGAGTCCTTCTGCAGGGCGAAGTAGCGGACACCGTTCCCGTCGGTCCCGAGGAAGTAGCGGTGGGTCTCGGTGAGCGGCGCGTCGAAGGCGGGGGTCATCACGAGTTCGGTACGGCCGTCGGCGGTGTCGTCCACCAGGGCCCGGCCGCCGGAGACCACGAACACCCGGGTCGTCGGGTGGCTCCACGCCGCCGCGAGCCACGCCTCGTCGAGCCGGTGGTGGGCCGCGCGGTCGATCCCGCTGGGCGCGGTCAGGCTGATGGGCTGATCGGCGGTGGCATGGCTCTCGGTGCTCACGTACGTGCAACTCCCCCGGACGGGTTCCAGTTCGGCGGTCGGACGGTTCGGCGGCCCGGTACGTCCCCGGGCGGTCCCGGGGCGGTCCGGTCCTGAGTGGTCAGCGCAGGGCCCCTCCGAGGTCCTCCCAGAGGTGGGCGGCCGTTTCCACGCCCTTGAGGAGGAGGTCGATCTCGACCTTCTCGTTCGGGGCGTGCCAGCCGTCGGAGGGTACCGAGATACCGAGGAAGAGGACCGGTGCTTTCAGGACGTCCTGGAGATCGGCGGCAGGTCCCGAGCCGCCTTCCCGGGTGAAGCGGATCTTCTGCCCGTCGAACGCCTTGCCCATGGCCCTGACGACCGACTGGAGGGCCGGATGGTCCAGGGGCGTGAGACAGGGCCGGGTGGAGGCGGCGAAGGTGAGGTCGTAGCGGATTCCGTCGGGGACCCGGCTGGCGACCCAGCGGCTGACGGCGACCTCCACGGCATCGGGGTCCTGCCCGGCCACCAGCCGGAAGGTGAGCTTCAGCAGGGCGGACGAGGGGATGATCGTCTTGCCTCCGGCGCCCTGGTAGCCGCCGCCGATGCCGTTGACCTCGGCGGTCGGCCGGGCCCAGATCCGCTCCAGGGTGGTGTAGCCCGCCTCGCCCAGGGTGCCGGACGACTTCGCGGTCCCGAGCCACTCCGCCTCGTCGAACGGCAGCTCCGCGAAGAGTTCCCGCTCGGCCGCGCCGATGGGGACGACGCCGTCGTAGAAACCCGGGACGGCGACGCGTTCGTCGGCGTCGTGGAGGGCGCCCGCGAGCCGGGCGGCGAAGGTCGCCGGATTGGGCACGGCACCGCCGAAGGAGCCCGAGTGGATGTCCTGCCCGGGGCCGTACAGCGCGATTTCGCAGTCGACGAGTCCGCGCATCCCGGTGCAGACCGTGGGGGTCGTCTCGGACCACATCCCGGTGTCGGAGACGATCACGGCATCGGCGGCCAGCCGGTGCGCCTGCTCTTCGACGAGGGTGCGGAAGTGCGGCGAACCGGACTCCTCCTCGCCTTCGATCAGCAGCTTGAGATGGACGGCGGGGGTGGTCCGGCCGGTCGCGGCGAGGTGCGCGCGGACACCGAGGGTGTGGAAGAAGACCTGGCCCTTGTCGTCCGCGGCGCCCCGGGCGTAGAGCCTGCCGCCTTCGAGCCGCGGTTCGAACGGGTCGGAGTACCAGCCGTCGGCGAGGGCGGCGGGCTGGACGTCGTGGTGGCCGTAGACCAGCACGACGGGGGCACCGGGGTCGTCGGAGGGCCATTCGGCGAACACCGCGGGCGCGCCCGCCGTCGGCCAGACCTCGGTGACCGGGAAGCCGGTCTCCCGCAGCCGGGCCGCCAGCCAGTCCGCACTGCGCCGTACGTCCTCCGCATGCTCCGGCTGGGCCGAGACGGAGGGGATCCGCAGCCACTCCACGAGGTCGCCGATGAAGGCGTCGCGGTGCTGCCGGATGTACGTACGGACGGCGCTGTCCGAGGTGTCGCTCATGTGTATGAGCCTAACCGGCGCCGGGGGTGGGCTCCTCCGCCGTCCCCGTACGGACGCCCCCTCCGGCGTCCGGTCCGGCGCCCGGTCCGGCTTTCCCACCGGCGCCGGGTCTGCGGGGGTGCCCGGGGTCCCCTCCGCCCTCGTCCCACTCGTCCCGCTCGCTGCCCTCGTCGTGTTCGTCACGCAGGAGGCGTTCCAGTGCGGCGCGGCCGGGCAGGGCGGACGGCCGGACGACCTCTCCGTCGCGGACGAAGACGAAGGCCGCGCCGACGTCCTCCGGCGCCAGTCCGTGCTGTTCCGCCCAGGCGAGGCGGTAGATCGCCAGCTGAAGGGGGTCGGCGGTACCCGTCCGGCCGGTCTTCCAGTCCACGATCTCGTACCGCGAGGGGGCTCCGTCGCCGGCCGGGATCCGGTAGACGGCGTCGATCCGGCCCCGGATCACCCGGCCCGCGAGGGTGATCTGGAAAGGCGATTCGACCCGGTACGGCGTGCGACGGGCGTACGGCGTGCGGGCGAAGGCCTCCTTCAGTTCGGCGAGGTCCTGCTCGTCCTCGATGTCCGAGGCGTCCGCCGGATCGCCGCCGGGCAGTTCGTCGGGGCCGAGCAGGGGCAGCGGCAACTCCTCGAACCGGGATTCGACCCAGGCATGGAAGCGGGTGCCGCGGCGGGCCGCGGGCTGCGGAGGGCGCGGCATGGGGCGGGCCAGCTCCCGGGCGAAGCCGTCGGGGTCGGCGGCGAGCCGGATGAGCTGGGAAGCGGTGAGGGAAGCGGGCAGGTTCACGTCCCGGACGGCGGCTCGGGTACGGCGCAGTTCCCCGGCGAGGGCGTCGAGATCGCGGTCCCACGACGCGATCGTGCGCCGCTCCTCGGGGGTGAGGCCGTCCTCGGGGCCGGCGGGGGGCGGGGGGCCCGTCGGCTGGTGCGGCAGTACGGCGCCGGGTGCGGCGTGCGCGGAGCCGCACCGACTGTGCGGATCGTCGTACTCGCTGTACGCATCGTCGCGTTCGCTGTACTGATCGTCGTGTTCGAACGGATCGCCCTCCGGGTACGGCGGCGGGCCGGCCCACTCCTCGTCGAAGGCGTCGGGCGCTTCCGCATCGTCCAGGCCCTCGGGGAACAGCTCGCTCCCGGGCTCCGGACCCGGACCGCCGGCCCGGACCGGGGCGGGCTGCGGGTCCGGCTCCCGGTCGAGGTAGGCCCGTACCGTCTCGGCGGCGCGGCGGCGGCGGGCGAGGGACGCCGGGTCGAGCGGCAGCGGCCAGGCGTGGTCGGGCCCGGTCTCCGCCAGGGCCGGGTTCTCCTCGCCTTCGGCGGGCTCGTCGGCCCAGGCCTCGATCTCACCGTGCCCGGCCGCGCAGTGGTCGTACAGCGCCGTCAGGAACGCGGACGGACCGCGGCGGCGCTTCTGGACCGGCCCCCACCAGTGGCCGGAGCCGAGCAGCAGGGAGCGGGGACGGGTGAAGGTGACATAGCCCAGGCGCAGCTCCTCCGTGTGCTGGTGGTCCTTCATTCCGTCCTTGAAGGCCTTGAGCCCCTTGGAGTCCCAGGCGGTGACGGAGGGGAGGGTGTCCGCGTCGCCGCGCAGGGCGTGGGGCAGCACCTGGGGGTGGGAGGTCCAGGCCTCGCGCCCGCGGTCGTTCGGGAACTGTCCGGCGACCAGTCCGGGTACGGCGACGACGTCCCACTCCAGGCCCTTGGACTTGTGTGCGGTGAGGACCTTGACGGTGTTCTCTCCGCCGGGCAGCGCGTTGTCCAGGCCCTTCTCGTACCGGGCGGCGGTCCGCAGGAAGCCGAGGAAGGCCAGGAGGGTGGCTTCGCCGTCGAGGCCGGCGAAGGCGGCGGCGGTGTCGAGGAAGTTGGCGAGGGTCTCGCGGCGGCGGGCGGCCAGGGCGTGCGGGGAGGCGGACAGCTCCACGTCGAGGCCGGTGGCGCCGAGGACCCGGTGGAGGACGTCCATCAGGGGGTCGCCCAGGGCGCGGCGCAGTTCGCGCAGTTCGGCGGCGAGGTGGGCGAAGCGGACCCGGGCCTCGGCGGAGAACGGCAGCCCGTCATCGGTGCCGCCGGGACCGCCGCTGCCGCCCGGGGCGGCTGCTCCGGGCGGGTCGATGAAGGTGTCGAGGGCGTCGGCGAGGGAGATCACCTCGGCCGGGTCGGTGCCTTCGACGGCCGCGGCGAGCCGTTCGTCGGCATCGGCAGGATCGGCACCGTCGCCCTGCCGGTGGACGAGGAGCCGGGCGCGGCGGCCGAGGAGCGCGAGGTCGCGGGCGCCGATCCGCCAGCGCGGTCCGGTGAGGAGCCGTACCAGGGAGGCGTTGGCGCCGGGGTCCTGGAGGACTTCGCAGACGGCGACGAGGTCCGCGACCTCGGGCAGATGGAGCAGACCGGACAGGCCGACGACTTCGACGGGGATATCGCGGGCGACCAGCGCGCCCTGGATTTCGGGGAAGTCGGCGGCGGTCCGGCACAGGACGGCGATCTCGCCGGGCGCGGTGCCCGTGCGCACCAGATGGGCGATGGAGTCCGCGGTCCAGGCGATCTCCTCCTGATGGGTGGGGAGCAGGGCGATGCGGACGGTGCCGTCGTGTTCGGCGCCGGGGGCGGGGCGCAGTGCCTCGACGCCTTCGTGGCGGGCGCGCAGGGGGGCGGCGAGGCCGTTGGCGAGCCGGAGCAGTCTGCCGCCGCTGCGGCGGTTCTCGCTGAGGGCGTACCGGGTGGCGGGGGTGCCGTCGCGGTGCGGAAAGTGGTCGGGGAAGTCGTCGAGGTTGGCGACGGAGGCGCCGCGCCAGCCGTAGATCGCCTGGCAGGGGTCGCCGACGGCGGT
Source organism: Streptomyces sp. NPDC094448 (assembly GCF_044763775.1). Taxonomy (NCBI): domain Bacteria; kingdom Bacillati; phylum Actinomycetota; class Actinomycetes; order Kitasatosporales; family Streptomycetaceae; genus Streptomyces; species Streptomyces sp. NPDC094448. Next base: position 392,064 of record NZ_JBIWGU010000002.1, read on the forward strand.
GACGGCGTGGCCGGTGGGGGCCGGTCCGGCGGCGCCGGGGCGGGTGGCACGGCCGAAGAGTCCGGAGAGCAGCAGCCGCTGGGCGACGGAAGTGTCCTGGTACTCGTCGAGGAGGACGACCTTGAATTCGTCGCGCAGGATCCGGCCCGTTTCGGGGCGGGTGAGCGCCAGCTCGGCGGAGAGGGCGATCTGGTCGCCGAAGTCGAGCAGTTCGCGGGAGCGTTTGGCGGCGCGGTAGCGGACGGTGAGGTCGAGGAGTTCGCGGCGGGCGGCGACGGCTTCGGGGACCTTGCGCAGTTCGGCGCTGCCGAGGCGGGTGCCGTCGAGGACCCGGAGCAGCTCGGCGTCGTACGCGGCGAGCCGAGCCGGGTCGACGAGGTGTTCGGAGAGCTCCGCGTCGAGGGCGAGGAGGTCGCTGACGAGGGTGGGGAAGGAGCGGGTCAGCGCGGGGTACGGGCCGGGGGCCTCCCGCAGCACGCGGGCGGCGAGCTGGTAGCGGGTGGCGTCGGCGAGGAGGCGGGCGGTGGGCTCCAGGCCGATCCGGAGGCCGTGGTCGTCGAGGAGCCGGCCGGCGAAGGCGTGGTAGGTGGAGATCCGGGGCTCACCCGGGGGGTTGTCCGGGTCGATGGTGTCCGGGTCGGTGACCCCGGCCCGGACGAGGGCGGTGCGGACCCGTTCGGCGAGTTCTCCGGCGGCTTTGTTGGTGAAGGTGAGACCGAGGACTTCCTCGGGGGCGACCTGGCCGGTGCCGACGAGCCAGACGACGCGGGCCGCCATGACCGTCGTCTTTCCCGACCCGGCGCCCGCGACGACGACCTGCGGGGCGGGCGGCGCGGTGATGCAGGCCGTCTGCTCCGGGGTGAAGGGGATCCCGAGCAGCTCCTTCAGCTCTTCGGGGTCACTGATACGCGCGGTCACACGAAAAGGCTACGGTCCCCCACCGACAGCGGGGCGCGGGCCGGGGGCGCGCGGACCGGGACCGGACCGCCGCCGGTCGTACGGCTGCGGCTTCCGGACCGGGGTCCGGGTGCCGAAGCGCGGCGGGCGCTACTCCACCACCTGGCGGCCCTCCGGCCGCGCGCTGCACGAGGCGCGGAAGGTGCAGTTCGCGCAGTGGCCGCCCGAAGTGGGGGTGAAGCGTTCGTCGAGGACCCGGCCCGCCGCCGTGGCCAGCAGCTCTCCGGCCCATTCGCCTTCCAGGGGCTGCTGCGCCTGGACCTTGGGCAGCGCTTCGCCACCCTGTTTGGCGGGTGCCGGCTGCCGTAGCTGGACGAGTTCGGCGCCGCCGGGCAGGGGCCGGCTGCCGTCGAAGGACTCGTCGACCGCCCCCTCCCGTACCGCGAGCTGATACACCGCGAGCTGGGCGTGGCGGGCGACCTCGTCCCCGGTCGGGGCCTGTTTCCCGGTTTTGAAGTCGACGACGTACGCCCGGCCCTCCGCGTCCTTCTCCACCCGGTCCATGGACCCCCGGATCCGTACCTCGTACTCCCCCGCCGCCAGCACGACGTCGAATGCGCGCTCGGTGGCGGCGGGCACCCGGCCGCCGCGGTCCATCACGTGCCAGCGGAGGAAGCGTTCCAGGGCGGCCCTGGCGTTCCGCTTCTCCTGTTCGGATTTCCACGGCGCGTCGAAGGCGAGACCGCCCCAGACCGATTCGAGACGTTCCATCAGTACGGCGAGATCGGCGGGCGTACGGCCGGACGCGACCTCGTCGGCGAGGACGTGGATCACGTTGCCGAAGCCCTGGGCCGAGGTGGCGGGGGCCTCGGCGCGTACTTCGCGGCCCAGGAACCACTGGAGGGCGCAGACGTTGGCCAGCTGGTCCAAGGCGCTGCCGGAGAGGGCGACGGGCCGGGTGCGGTCGCGGAGGGGGATGCTGCTGTGGGTGGGTTCGTACAGACCCCACCAGCGGTCGGGGTGGGCCGATGGGACCAGCGGCAGCCCTTCGTCGTCACGGAGCGCGGCGAGCCGGGCCAGCCTGCGGGCGGCGGCGTCGCGGAGCGCGGGCGGGGCGGCGGGGTCGACGGTGGTGGCCCGCAGCTCGGCGACGAGCGCGGAGACTGCGAGGGGCCGCCGGGGCCGGCCCGCGACGGCGACCGGCTCGATGCCGAGTTCGGTGAGGAAGCGGGAGGGCTGGTCGCCGTCGTCGGCGGGGGCCTTGACGGCGGTGACGACGAGCCGGTCGCGGGCCCGGGTGGCGGCGACGTAGAAGAGCCGGCGCTCCTCGGCGAGGAGGGCGCCGGGGGTGAGCGGTTCGGCGAGCCCGTCGCGGCCGATGCGGTCGGCCTCCAGGAGGGAGCCGCGGCGGCGCAGGTCGGGCCAGAGGCCCTCCTGTACCCCGGCGACCACGACGAGGCCCCATTCGAGGCCCTTGGAGCGGTGGGCGGTCATCAGCCGGACCGTGTCGGGGCGGGTCTCGCGCGAGGAGAGGGTGTCGGCGGCGATGTCCTGCGCTTCGATCTCCTCGATGAAGTTGAGGGCGCCGCGGCCGCCGGTCCGTTCCTCGGCGCGGGCTGCCGTGTCGAACAGGGCGCAGACGGCGTCGAGGTCCCGGTCGGCGTTCCGCCCGGCCGCGCCGCCGCGCAGCACGGCGTTCTCCAGGCGCTGCGGCCAGTACGTGCCGTTCCACAGCTCCCAGAGTGCGTCCTCGGCGGTGCCGCCGCCGTCGAGGACGGAGCGGGCGCGGGCGAGGAGCGCGCCGAGTTCCTGGGCGCGGCGCGCATAGGCCGGGTCGTGGACGACGAGGCGTTCCGGTTCGGCGACGGCCCGCGCGATGAGCAGATCGGACGGGGGCGGCAGCCGGTTGCCCGCGGCACGTTCTTCGTCGCGCAGGGCACGGCCGAGTCTGCGCAGGTCGGCTGCGTCCATCCCGCCGAGGGGGGAGGCGAGGAGGGTGAGGGCGGTCTCCGTATCGAGCCAGCCGGCGGCGGACCCGCCGGGGTGCCCGGCTCCGGTGTCGGCCTCGGCTCCCGCTTCCGCTTCAGCTCCGGTGTCGGCCCCGGCTCCCGCTCCGGCTCCGGTGTCGGCCTCGGCCCCCGCTTCGGCAGCTGTCTCCTCCTCCGGCCGGTCCGCGATCGGGGCCGCCACCGCCCGGAGCGCCGTCAGCAGCGGGGCGACCGCGGGCTCGTGCCGCAGCGGGACGTCCGCGCCGTCGACCTCCAGCGGGACCCCGGCCGAGGTCAGCGCCCGGCGGACGGCAGGGATCGTACGGCTGCCGGCCCGGACCAGGACCGCCATATCGTGCCAGGGGACACCGTCCTCCAGATGGGCCCGGCGCAGAATGTCCGCGATGTTGTCCAGCTCGGCCGACGAGGTGGGATAGGTGTACGCCTCAACCGTGCCGCCCTCCCGGGTCGCGGCCAGTTCGCGGTGCGCCCTGACCTTCTCCGCGGGCAGCCGGGTCAGCGGCATGCGGCGGGTCAGCAGCCGGGTCGCCGTCAGCAGGCCCTCGCGGCTCCGGCGGGACGTGGTGAGCACGGCGACGTCCGCCGGTCTCCCGTCGGCGTGCGGAAAGGCCGCGGGGAAGCCGAGGATGCCGTTCACATCGGCGCCCCGGAAGGCGTAGATGGACTGGTCGGGGTCACCGAAGGCAACCAGGGTCCGGCCGCCGCCCGCCAGTGCCCGCAGCAGCCGGACCTGCGAGGGGTCGGTGTCCTGGTACTCGTCGACGAACACCGCGTCGTACGGGAAGTCGTGCGGGAAGCTCCGCGAAGGTGCCGTGCTCTCGGCGAGGAGGACGGCCCGGTGGACCAGTTCGGCGTAGTCGAGAACGCCCTGCATGTCGAGGACGTCGAGATACTCGGCGAGGAAGGACGCGGCCGCCCGCCAGTCGCGCCGGCCGGTGCGGTCCGCGAAACGCTTCAGCGCGTACGGGTCCAGACCCAGCTCACGGCTGCGGGCGAGAACCGCCCGCACCTCGTCGGCGAAGCCGCGCGTGGTCAGACAGGCCCTCAGCTCATCGGGCCACTCGTTGCGGGCGAGACCGTCGGCCTCCAGACCGATCTGCCCGGCGAGGAGTTCCCGGACCGCGACGTCCTGCTCCGGACCGGAGAGCAGCCGCAGCGGCTCCGCGAACAGCTCGGCGTCCTGGTGGGAGCGGACCAGGGCGTAGCAGAACGAGTGGAAGGTGGTCGCCCGGGGGCCGCGCACACCGCCGAGGCGCAGGGCCATCCGGTCTCGCAGTTCCACCGCGGCCTTGCGGCTGAAGGTGAGCACGAGGATGCGTTCGGGGTCGGTGCCACGGGCTATCCGGGCGGCCACCGCTTCGACGAGGGTGGTCGTCTTCCCGGTGCCGGGACCCGCGAGCACGAGCAGGGGGCCGTGTTCGTGGTCAACCACGGCACGCTGGGCGGCGTCCAGAAGGGGGGGATCCGGGGTTTCGGGCGGGGTACGCACCAACCGGTAGGCACCCGGATTCCGCCCCCGGCGCCCCTTGGGAGGGCGCGCGGAATCCCCCTGCCGTGCCTGTTGCCGGTACGGCGTACGCCCGGTGGTGGAGGAGGAGCTCACGTGGATCGCCGGTCCTGGTGGGTGTGGTGGTGCTGAGGGAGCAGTTGCGGCCGGAACCGCACGCCGACGACGCTACCCCGCCCGCCCGGGGCCTCCGGCGCGGCAGGGTCCGGCGGCCACCGTCATATGCCGCTACCGTCCGCCGCACCTCTGCCGTCCACCCCACCGGCACCACCGGCACCACCGGCACCGGGGCCGTGGCCCGTGTCCGTATGGGCGCCGTCCCAGCGGGCCCGCCTCATGTCGATGCGCGGGACATGGCCGTCGGCGCTCGGGGGCGCGGCACGCAGCGGGGTGCCCTCCGTGCGGTAGTGCGCCAGGGCCTCGGGCTCGTGGCCCGGCAGTACGGTGCCGTCGGCCCGGACCACCCGCCACCAGGGCACGGCACCGCCGAACAGCGCCATGACCCGGCCCACCTGGCGCGGACCGCCCTCACCGAGCCACTCGGCGATATCGCCGTACGTCATCACCCGCCCGGGCGGGATCCGCTCGGCGGCATCGAGCACCCGCTCCGCGTAGTCGGGGATCTCCGCGAGCTGTTCCATCCCGCCATCCTGCCGCACCGCACCGACAAGCGGCCCGGCCTGTGGACAACTCCGTGCGCGGGACGCGGCGGGCGGCCAGGATGGACGGACGGCACGGCGGACCACGACAGGCAGACCACTACGGGCGGACCCGCCACGAACCGTCGACGGAGCAGATGGAGCAGATGGAGCAGGTGGAGCAGGTGGAGCAGGTGGAACAGATGGAGCGGATAGCTCAGCCAGGCCGCAGCAGACCACGGCAGACCGGATGAAACGGGGCGAATAGGGTGACCATGACCGACTCATCGCGAACTATTGCGCAGGTCACGCCCGCGCCGACGACCCTGATGACCTTCTCGGACGCCCGCTCGTGTCACCATCGTGCGCGGACGGTGACGGGTGAGGCGTGACCGGGGAGAGACCGAGCAGGCGGGGAAGGGAGCGGGGTGTGCGGCCTGGCACGGCGGCTGACGCCTTCGGTACGGGGCCGTGCCCGGACGGTGCCGGCGCACCAGCGCCGTCCACGGACGGCCCGATGCCCATCGACAAGGACGTAGAACCGATCGAGGACAAGAAGCAGGCAGACGACGACGGCGACCGGCGCGACGGCAGCACCGGCGACGGCCGTCGGCGTGCCCGTGCCCGGTCGGGTCCCCCTGCGGGCGGCGCCGGCGCAGGTCCGGCGGACCGTCCGGGCGCCAGCCCGCGGAACGGTTCGCGCAACGCCCGGCGGAACGGCCCGGCGGAGAGCGCGGACGGCGACGGAGACGGGAACGGCGACGGCAGCGGGGACGGGAACGGGGACGGCAGCGGGGACGGCAGCGGGGACGGGAACGGGGACGGCCGGGGCAGGGTTCCCGGCTCCTCCCCCGGCGCGGACGAAAACATCACCGGCTCCGGTGACGGCTCCGGCTGCGGTCCCGGTATCGACTCCGGTGACGGGTCCGGCGGCGGTGACGGTGCCCCGAAGGACGGAGACGGGGGAACGGGCGCGGGGGGCGCTCCCGCGCACCGGCCCGAGGCAGCACCCGAAGGCAAGCCCGAGGCAGCATCCGAAGGCGAGCCCGCCGGGCCCCCGGGTACAGGCTCCGAAGAGCGGTCCGCGGCCGGACACGCGGACCGTCACGGCGACGCCCCCGGCACCGATGCCGACCGGGTCTCCGGTGACGAGCCCCTGCTCGCCGCCCGGGTGCACCGCCCCTCGGACCTCATGCGCTTCCTCGGCGGAATCCTCGCGATCGCCGTCCTCCTCGCCATCGCCGCATTCGCCCAGGGCACCACCACCGGCCTCGAACACGACATCAGCAAGGGCACCGAGCAGGCACCCGTACTCCTGGTGAAGCTCGCCGGGCTGGTCTCCTCCATCGCGGTACTCCTCGTCCCCATCGCCTTCGCTATCGAACGGCTGATCAAACGGGATGGACTGCGGATCGCCGACGGCGTGCTCGCAGCGGTCCTCGCCCACGGCATCACCCTCGCCACCGACCTCTGGGTCGCCCAGGCGGCGCCCGACAGCATCCAGGAAGCCCTCACCCGCTCCCAGGGCAGCGGGCTCACGGACCCCGTGCACGGCTATCTCGCCCCCGTCATCGCCTATATGACAGCGGTCGGCATGGCCCGCAGACCCCGCTGGCGGGTCGTGCTCTGGGTGGTGCTGCTGCTGGACGCCTTCGCGATGCTGGTCGGCGGATACACCACCCCGTTCTCCATCATCCTGACCGTCCTCCTCGGCTGGACCGTGGCGTACGGCACGCTGTACGCGGTCGGCTCACCCAATGTCCGGCCCACCGGCCAGACCCTGCTGGCAGGCCTGCGCCACGTCGGCTTCCGCCCGGTCACCGCAATGCGCACCGAGGACGTACCGGACGGCACGGACGGCACGGTTGAGCAGGGCGACCGGGGACGCCGCTATCTGGTCACCCTGGAGGACGGCCCGCCCCTCGACGTCACCGTCGTCGACCGGGAACAGCAGGCGCACGGCTTCTTCTACCGGCTCTGGCGCCGGCTCACGCTGCGCTCCATCACCACCCGCCGCTCCTCCCTCCAGTCGCTGCGCCAGGCGCTGGAGCAGGAGGCGCTCCTCGCCTACGCGGCGATCGCCGCCGGAGCGAACGCGCCCAAGCTGATCGCCACCTCCGAGCTGGGTCCGGACGCCGTGATGCTCGTCTACGAGCACCTGGGCGGCAGGTCCCTGGACAACCTGGAGGACACGGAGATCACGGACGATGTGGTCCGCGGTGCCTGGCGGCAGGTCAAATCGCTCCAGTCGCGCCGGATCGCACACCGCAGGCTGACGGGGGACGCGATCCTGGTGGATCGTTCCGGCAAGGTCATCCTGACCGATCTGCGCGGCGGCGAGATCGCCGCGGGCGATCTGGTGCTGCGGATGGACGTCGCCCAGCTCCTGGTCACCATGGGCCTGCGGGTGGGCGCGGAGCGTGCGGTGTCGGGGGCGCTGGAGGTCTTGGGGCCGGACGCGGTCGCCGACTGTCTGCCGCTGCTTCAGCCGATCGCGCTCAGCCGCTCCACCCGTGCGACCCTGCGGAGACTGGCACGGGAGCGGGCCGAGCGGGAGCGCGAGGCCGTTCTGAAGGCGTCGGCGGCGGCCCGCAGGGCCCGCGCGGAGGCCTCGGCCCAGGCAAGCGGACCGGCCACCGAAGAATCGGCGACCGGTCCGGACACGGACCGCGCCATCACAGACACCGTTGCGGATACGGACCGGACCGGAGCGCAGGCCGCCCCGGATTCGGACCGCACCGGAGCGCAGACCGAACCGGATACGGACCGCACCGGAGCGCAGACCGAACCGGATACGGACCGCACCGGAGCACAGACCGGCCCGGACGCAGGCCGGACCGCCGAAGGCGCGGGCACTGGTCCGGACAGGACCGGGACCGCCGGAGCCCCGGCGTCCGCCGCGGCCGGCGACCGTCCGGAGGACGGCCGTACCCCCCCGGCAGCGGCAGCGCGCCCGCCCGCGGTCACGGCCCCCACCGGACCCGCCGCGGGCCACCCGGCGAAGTCCGCCCCGCACGCGGAGCGGCGTGCCGACAAACGCGCCGTCGAGGAGGCGCTCGACGCGGCGCGCGAGGAGGACCTCCTCACCCAGATCCGCCACCAGGTGCTGCTGATCCGGCCCCAGGCCCCGGTGGAGCCCGTCCGGCTGGAGCGGATCCGGCCGCGGACCCTGGTCAGCCTGATCGCCGGTGCCGTCGCCGCGTACTTCCTGCTCTCGCAGATCGCCGGCAACAACCTGGGCGCCGACTTCAGCAGCGCCCACTGGGTCTGGGTGGCGGTCGCGGCCGCGTTCTCCGCACTGAGCTATGTCGCCGCGGCGATGAGCCTGCTGGGCTTCGTACCCGAACGGGTGCCGTTCCCACGGACCGTCCTCGCCCAGGTCGCCGGGTCCTTTGTGAAGATCGTCGCCCCGGCGGCGGTCGGCGGAGTCGCACTGAACACCCGCTTCCTCCAGCGTTCGGGTGTCCGGCCCGGCCTCGCGGTGGCGAGCGTGGGCGCGGCCCAGCTCTTCGGGCTCGGGGCGCACATCCTGCTGCTGCTGACCTTCGGCTATCTCACGGGCACGGAGAAGACCCCGTCCCTCAGCCCGTCCAGAACGGTGATCGCGGGCCTGTTGACGGTCGCCGTGCTGGTACTGGTGGTGACGGCGATCCCGTTCCTCCGGAAGTTCGTCTCCACCCGGCTGCGGTCGCTGTTCGCCGGAGTCGTACCGCGCATGCTGGACGTGCTCCAGCGGCCGGTGAAGCTGCTCACCGGCATCGGTGGCCAGCTGCTGCTCACCTTCGCCTTCGTGATGTGCCTCGACGCGTCGATCCGGGCGTTCAACGACGGCAGCCAGCCACTGAGCTACGCCAGCCTCGCCGTGGTCTTCCTGGCCGGCAACGCGCTGGGGTCGGCCGCGCCGACGCCCGGCGGTGTGGGCGCCGTCGAGGGCGCGCTGATCCTCGGTCTGATCGCGGCGGGCGTGCCGAAGGACGTCGCGACGGCGTCGGTGCTGCTGTACCGCATCCTGACGCTGTGGCTGCCGGTGCTGCCGGGCTGGCTGGCGTTCAGCAGTCTGTCGCGCAAGGGCGCCCTGTAGGCCGGGGCCGGGACGCCCCTCGGGGCCCGGCGCGATCCGGCCGCCCCGGGACGCCGGACCGGCGGACCCCCGGGGCGGCCCGGCGTAACCGGCGAGCTGCGAGCTGCGAGTGGGCCGGGGCGCGGGAGCCACGCCGTCATCACTGCGGAATACCACCCGACCGGACCACCGCGGGGGCGGGCCGGGCGCACGGCGCGCACGATGGCGGCATGCCTCCCTCAGCCACCGCCGTGCGCACCGCGACCGCACACGCCGCGGCCCTCGCCGCCTCCCTGTCCGTCCTGCTGGCCGCGGGCTGCTCCGGCGGCGGTGACCGGGACCGGGCGCAGGACCCGGCCGCCGGGACGACCAGCACGGCCTCCGCGGCCGCGTCCGGAACGTCCCGGTCCGCCGCCCCGACCGGCTCGTCCAGTACCCCCGGTACGACGAGTTCACCGGGCACCTCGAACCCGGTCCCGCCCCTCGGCAAGGAGCTGACCGGCCAGAAACCGGCGTGGAAGACGTGTCCGGCACCCTCCGGCACCGAAGGCGGCGGCGCGGCGCCCCAACCGCCGCCCGGCGGCTCGGCCTGGGAGTGCGCGACCGTCAAGGCGCCGCTCGACTATGCGGACCCGGGCGGGAAGACCTTCGACCTCGCCCTGATCCGGGCCCGGGCCACCGATCCGCAGAAACGTATCGGCTCACTGATCTTCAACTTCGGCGGACCCGGTGGCTCCGGAATCACCACGCTGCCCGCGGCCGCGACCGACTACACCGCCCTCAACACCCGCTACGACCTGGTCAGCTTCGACCCGCGCGGAGTCGGCCGCAGTGTCCCCGTCCGGTGCGAGGACGACAAACAGCTCGACGCCTTCTACTCCCTCGACGCCACCCCCGACACCGACGCCGAGGTCACCGCCTACTCGGACGCACTGAAGTCGTACGCCTCCGCCTGCAAACAGCACTCGGGCGGCGCACTCCCCCATGTCGGCACCCTGAACGCGGCCCGGGACCTGGACCTGATGCGCCAGGTCCTCGGCGACGAGAAGCTGTACTACTTCGGTATCTCCTACGGCACCGAGCTGGGCGGGGTGTACGCCCACCTCTTCCCGCAGAACGTCGGACGCGCGGTCTTCGATGCGGTCGTCGACCCCACGAAGGACTCCGAAGAGGGGTCGCTCGGCCAGGCGAAGGGCTTCCAGCTCGCCCTCGACAACTTCGCCCAGGACTGCGTGGACCGCGGCGACCAGTGTCTGATCGCCGGTACGACGCGGGCGGAGGTCGAGGGCCAGATCACCGATCTGCTGAAGCGTCTCGACGCCCGGCCGGTCCCGGCCGGCGGCGGCCGCGAGCTGACCCAGACCCAGGCATTGAACGGCATCGCCCAGTCGCTGTACTCGCAGCAGTTCTGGCCGCTGCTGGAGCAGGGCGTCGACGAGGCCGACGGCGGCGACGGCTCCCTGCTGCTCGCACTCTCCGACGCGATGAACGGCCGGAACCAGGATGGCCGGTACGACAATATGGGTGCGGCGTTCAACGCGATCAGCTGCGTCGACACCAAGGACCGCTACTCGGTGGCGCAGACCCGGGCGAAGCTCCCGGAGTTCCGCGCGGCCTCGCCGGTCTTCGGGGACTATCTGGGCTGGGGCATGCTCGGCTGCACCAACTGGCCGGTGCCCGGCACCTGGGAACACCCCGACGTCTCGGCCCCGGGCGCAGCCCCGGTCGTGGTGATCGGCAACACCGGTGACCCCGCGACGCCGTACGAGGGCGCCAGGGCGATGGTGGAGGCCCTCGGCCCGGGTGTCGGGGTGGAGATCACCTATCGCGGCCAGGGCCACGGCGCCTACAACGCGACGAGCACCTGTGTGAAGGGTGCGGTCGACGCCTATCTGCTGGAGGGCAGGGTTCCGGCGGCCGGAACCGTCTGTCAGTAGGGGTGCCTAGGATGGCGGCACGGGTACGACATCCGGGCGGCGGGCCGTGAAGGTCCGGGCCCGACGGGGGGACGCAGCATGCACATCGGGCACATCGGGCACGGCCGATTCCGGGCGAGCGCCCTGACGGCGGCTGCCCTGCTGCTGGCCGGGACGGTCTTCGGCTGTACGAAGGACGGCAGCGCAGGCGGCGGTCCCGGCGAGCGCGCCGGGACCGCTGCGGGCGGCGGAAGCGGCAGTACGGCTCCGAGCGCGGCACCGAGCGCGCCGGCGTCGCCGCCCTCGGATCCCGGTCGGGCGCCCGTCACCACCGCCGCGCTGCCCGCCGCCCTGACCGGGCAGAAACTCGGCTGGTCGGCGTGCAAGGCGCCGGTCAAGGCCGACGGGATGTACGCGGAGAAGCCGGGCGCCCGCTGGCAGTGCGCGACCCTGAAGGCGCCCCTGGACTACACGGAGCCGGACGGGGAGACGCTGGGCATCGCCCTGATCCGGAGCGTGGCGAAGGACTCCAGAAAGCGCATCGGCTCGCTGCTGTTCAACTTCGGCGGCCCCGGCGGCTCGGGAGTCGCGGCTCTGCCCGGCGGTGACGACATCGTGAAGAAGCTCGGCGGGGCCTACGACCTGGTGAGCTTCGATCCGCGGGGGGTCGCCGAAAGCTCCGCCGTCGTCTGCCGCGACGACAAGGCCATCGCGGCCTCCCACCGGGTCGACAGCACCCCGGACGGCCCGGCCGAGCAGCGCGCGTTCATGGCTGCGTCGGCGGGTTTCGGGGCGGACTGCGCCCGGCGGTCCGGGAAGGTCCTCCCCCATGTCGGGACGGCGAACACCGCCCGCGACATGGACCTGATGCGGCAGGTCCTCGGTGATACGAAGCTGCACTACCTTGGCTTCTCGTACGGGACGGAGCTGGGCGGCGTGTACGCCCATCTCTTCCCGGAGAAGGTCGGAAGACTGGCCATGGACGGTGTGGTCGACCCGACGGCCGATCTCGCCCGCGGTACGCGCAACCAGGCCGTCGGTTTCCAGCGGGCCCTGGAGAACTACTACAAGAGCCGCGGCATCGGTGCCGCGGAGGGTACGGCGCGTACGGTGCAACTCCTCAAGCGGCTCGACGCCCGGCCGATACCCGCCGGGGACCGCCGCACCCTCACCGAGCACATGGCCCGGACCGGCATCATCCAGTCGCTCTACTCCGAGCAGTACTGGCCTTATCTCACGGACGCGCTGAAGGCGGCCGGGAAGGGTGACGGCTCCGAACTCCTCGCCCTCGCCGATATGTACACCGGCCGGGACGAGAAGGGCCGTTACTCGACCCAGGACCATGCCCAGCGGGCGATATCGTGCGCCGATTCGGCCTCCCGGCCGACGGCCGCGGAGGTGACCTCGCGCCATCTGGCCGACTTCACCGCGGTTTCCCCGGTCTTCGGCCCGTATCTCGCCTGGGACGTCGCGGGCTGGTGCGCCGACTGGCCGGTCGACGGGGCGTGGGAGAAGCCGCCGGTGTCGGCGAAGGGTGCGGCGCCGATCCTGGTCGTGGGCACCACGGGCGACCCGGCGACGCCGGTGGAGGGCGCGAAGAAGATGGCGGACGGTCTGGGCACCGGGGTCGGCGTGCTGGTCACCAGCGAGGGCGAGAACCACGGCTCGTACGGCTTCTCGAAGTGCGCGACCCGGCTGGTGGACGACTATCTGCTGAAAGGCACGGTCCCCCGGAGCGGAACCGTCTGCTCTGCCTGACGGTCCGGCCCGTCCCGGTACGGAGCCGGCAGGGAGCGGGCCCCCGGGGCGCATCGGCCGATGCGCCCCGGGGGCCCGGACAGATTCCTTCGCACGTCCCCGCCGACCCGGCCGCCCGGAGCGGCGGGACGGGCCGACAGGCAGTACCGGGGCGGGACGAACCTCGGAACGGTGCGTACGGGCCGGTCAGTAGACGGGCTTGTGCGGTTCGATCTGGTGCACCCAGCCGATGACACCGCCACCGACATGGACGGCGTCCGCGAATCCCGCCGACTTGAGGACCGCCAGCACTTCCGCACTGCGGACACCCGTCTTGCAGTGCAAGACGATCTTCTTGTCCTGGGGCAGTCCTTCGAGCGCGGTGCCCATCAGGAACTCGTTCTTGGGAATCAGCTTGGCGCCCGGAATCGAGACGATCTCGTACTCGTTGACCTCGCGGACGTCGATGATCTCGATGTTCTCGCCCTCGTCGATCCACTCCTTGAGCTGCTTGGGAGTAATCGTCGAGCCGGCGGCCGCCTCCTGGGCCTCCTCGGACACCACCCCGCAGAACGCCTCGTAGTCGATCAGCTCGGTGACGGTGGGGTTCTCGCCGCAGACCGCGCAGTCCGGGTCCTTGCGGATCTTGACCTGGCGGTACTGCATCTCCAGGGCGTCGTAGATCATGAGCCGGCCGACGAGGGGCTCCCCGACACCGGCGAGGACCTTGATGGCCTCGGTGACCTGGATGGAGCCGATGGAGGCGCAGAGCACACCGAGTACCCCGCCCTCGGCGCAGCTCGGGACCATGCCCGGCGGCGGGGGCTCGGGGTAGAGGCACCGGTAGCAGGGGCCGTACTCGGACCAGAAGACGGAAGCCTGGCCGTCGAAGCGGTAGATGGAGCCCCAGACGTACGGCTTGCCCAGCAGCACACAGGCGTCGTTGACGAGGTAGCGCGTGGCGAAGTTGTCCGTGCCGTCGACGATGAGGTCGTACTGGCTGAAGATGTCCATCACATTGTCGGCTTCGAGCCGCTCCTGGTGAAGGACCACCTTGACGTACGGGTTGATCCCGAGGACCGAGTCCTTCGCGGACTCGGCCTTGGACCGGCCGATGTCGGCCTGGCTGTGGATGATCTGACGCTGGAGGTTCGACTCGTCGACCTCGTCGAACTCGACGATGCCCAGCGTCCCGACCCCGGCCGCGGCCAGGTACATCAGCGCGGGGGAACCGAGGCCGCCCGCGCCCACACAGAGCACCTTGGCGTTCTTCAGCCGCTTCTGCCCGTCCATCCCGACGTCGGGGATGATCAGGTGGCGGGAGTACCGGCGGACCTCGTCGACGGTGAGCTCTGCGGCGGGCTCGACCAGGGGTGGCAGCGACACGGGGACTCCGTTGCGTGGGTAAGTCAATACGGTTGTTCTCCCGTCAACACTGCCACGCACCTCCTCATTCCGAGACACCTGGTCCGATCTGCGAGACGAATTCGTCCCAGTAGCCGGGCAGGCTCTCGAATGCCCCGGAATGTCCGCCGGAGGCTCCGGGGGCCCCGGCGGTTGCCGGGTGCGTGGTGCCGAATCCGGCCGGGTCGCCGCCCGGCCGGTCGGTGAAGAAGACCGTCGCAGCGCCCTGCCAGCGGGCGATCCGGGCGGCCTCTTCCAGATGGGTGCGCGGGACCCCGTGGACGAAGTGGGCGAACCGCTCCGGCGGATGGTCGGCCGTCCACGGGGCCGCCTGCGACCAGCGGTAGTCGGCCCAGGGCCCGGAGAAGGTGATCAGTTGGTCGGCGAGGTCCGCGTAGGCGGGGTGCGGATGACTGCCGTGGCCGAGGACGACGTACCCGTCCGGGCTACCGGCCCCGGTCCGGCCCGTACTCCCGGCTCCGCCCCCGGTCCGGCGCCGTCCGCAGCCGCTCACGGCCCGGGTGCCGGCACCCTCGACGACCGTCCGCACGGCCGTCACCGCCAGCCGTACCGCCTCCAGAGCGGCGGGGTCGGCCGGGCAGCGGTCCAGCAGGAATCCGCCGACCCGGTACCACTGGGCATAGCGGTCGGCGTCGGCGACGACTTCCCCGAGGGGCCGGGCGCCTCCGGCGAGATCGACCCGGCCCAGGACCCGTACCCCGGCGTTGACCAGCCTTCCGGCGGCCGCGAGACAGTGCGGGTCCGGGCGGTCGCCGGGCCCGTTGGCCACCGTGAGGACGACCCAGTCCAGCGGGGTGCCCGGCCGGGTGAGTTCCGCCCACTCGGCCGCGGCGAGCAGCGGATGGGCGTATCCGGGCACCCCGATCCGCAACCGGCCCCAGGCCCCGGCACCGGCACCGCCGCCCGGATCCGGAGACGCCTCCCGGCCACGCCCGCCCACCGGGGCACCGTGTAAACCATGAAGACCATGAAGCCCATGAAGCCCATGGTGATCGTGGTGACCATGGTGACCGTGGAAACCCGGGCCATTCGGGACACTCACACCACTCGTGCCACTCGTGCCACCCGAGATGCCGGGGAAGCCCGCCGAATCCGGAGCCACCGGAGCACCCTGAGAACCCCGAGCACCCCGAGCACCGGCCCCGACGGGACCGACAGGACCGACAGGACCGACAGGACCGACAGGAGCAGACGGATCCACCGGATCGCCCGAGGGGCCCCGGGAGCCCGGCAGTTCCGTGGTTCCCTGATCGCCCCCGAAGCCCGGCCCCGCTGCCGCCCCGCGCCGTCCGGTGCACCGGGCCGCTCCGCCGCCGGTGCTCAGATGCGGCATGCCGCCTCCATCCAGATATCGGCGAGTGACTCCTCCAGGTTGATCCGGGGCCGCCAGCCGAGCCGGTCGCGGGCGGTGCGGATGTCCGCCTGCTGCCAGTTGCCGCAGCCGTCGGGGTAGGGGACGGGGGTGGCGGCGAGTTGTTCCAGAACGGATTCGGAGCGCGGCGCTCCGATGCCATGACCGGCGAGGGGGCCGTGACCGGGGTGCCCCACCGGCCCACCGTGACCGCCGTGACCGCCGTGACTGACCGGGCCCGAGTGGCCGCCGTGTCCCAGCGGGCCGGGGCCGCCGAGCGCGCCCGGTCCCGGCCGTCCGGGCGGGGTGTCCAGTTCGTGGAGGGCACCCGCGTACCCCGCGACCCTGGCGAGGACCGCCGCCGCGTCCCGGAGCCGTACCGCCCGCCCGGTGCCGATGTTCACCACGCCTTGGGCGGCGGAGAGGGAGGCGGCGTGCACCGCCCGGGCCACGTCCCGTACGTCGACGAAGTCCCGCTGCACCCCGAGGCCGCTGAGCTTCAGCTCGCCGTCGCCGGACTGCATCGCGCGCCGCATCGCCTCGGCGAGCCGCCCGAGCGGGGATCCGGCCGGGGTACCGGGTCCGACCGGGGAGAACACCCGCAGGACGACCGCGTCAAGACCGGAACCGAGGACCAGCTCCGTCGCGGCCAGCTTGCTGACTCCGTACGGTCCGCCGGGCCGCGGGATCGCGTCCTCGGCGGTCGACGAGCCCTGCTGCGAGGGTCCGTACTCGGACGAGCAGCCCACTTGGACCAGCCGTGCCCCGCAGCCGCTGCGGCGCAGCGCCTCGCAGACGGTGGCGACGGCGACGGTGTTGTGCCGGGTGAGTTCGCGGGCGCCGCCGCGGGTGGCACCGGCGCAGTTGATGACGACGCCGGGGTGGACGGCGGTCAGAAAGCGGGTGAGGGCGCCGGGGCTGCCGCCCGCGAGGTCGAAGCGCACATCGGCGTCGTCGCCTCGGCCGAGAGTGGTCAGGTGGACGGCCGGGTCGGCGAGCAGCCGGTCGGCGACGAAGCGGCCGAGGAAGCCGTTGGCTCCGAGCAGCAGCACCCTCATCGCGCGGCCCCTTCCTGACGACGGGTCCTGGCTGGGGATTGGCGGATCATGTTGGCGTTTCTCCTTCGGTGTCGCGCTCGTGGCGGCGACGGCTGATCCAGTGGAGCCGGTGGTACGGCGCACAGAGGTCGTTCGGAATGGTGCGGGGCGGTACGAGGTGGTGCGGGGTGGTGCGGGGTGGTGCGCGGTGCTGCCGCGCGGGACACGTTCGGTGCCTCGGCGGTGCGGGGCGCGGTCCGGGATGCGGACGGCAGGGTGGACAGGCGGTCGGGAGGGCCGGGCGGTCGGGGACGGCGGGGCGGCGGTCAGGTGCTGGGGTACGGAGGGGGCCGGGCCTCGTGGTGAGAGCGGGGGCTCCGGATCCCCTGCCGGGGGTTCTCGTCCGTCCGCCGGAACCGTCGGCGTCAGGTGTGGGCCGAAGCCCGGGACAGTACGGCGGTGGTGTGGACGAGCAGTCCGCCCGCCGCCGCTCCGCAGACCAGGGCGCAGGCCGCGCCCGGACCCCACGCCGCCGTCACCGCGTCGACAGGGCGGGCCGGCAGGCCGAGTCCGGGGAGCCGTCCGGCGAGCGGCAGGAGGAGGACGAACGCCTGCCCGACACAGGCGGCGCCGAGCCCGGTGGCCGCGGCCTCCGGGAAGCCGTGGATCGCCAGCAGCCGGGCGGTGAAGAGCAGCAGGCCGAGGGTTACGGCCGTGGCGGGGGTGCTGCCGTCGGTCAGCAGCAGCCCGGTCGCCACGGCCACCGCGGCCAGGGCCGTGGTGTAGAGCCCGGCAACGCTCAGCAGCAGCGGCCGCATTCCGGCGGCGAAGTCGTCGAGCCTGCGGCTGTCACCGAGCCTGCGCCGGGCCCCGGCCGCGAGCAGTCCGGCGCACCAGGCAGCGGGCGCGACGGAGACCGCGAGGGCGACCGACGGGCCGGGGGCGAACAGCGCCGCTCCCCCGGGGCCGCCCGTGGTGAGCCGGGCCGTCAGCCCCGGACCGCAGGCGGCGAAGCCGATCAGGACGGCGGTACGCACGGCTCCGGACCGGACGGCGCGGACCGGCCGCCGGCCCCGGGCCCGCAGCGGTCCCTGCCGGAGGCAGAGCAGGACGGCGGTGGTGACGGCGGCCGCGCCGAGCAGGGCGGCCGCCGTACGGGCGGGTCCGCCGAGGAGGGCCCAGCCGGTGGCGGCGAGCACGGCGGCCGTTCCGGGCAGCAGGGCGAGGGCGGCGCCGCGGGCGGGACGGTTCGCCGGGCCGGGCCGGGGGGCGGGTTCGGCGGTGTTCCCGGGGACCCGGGCGTACAGCTCCTCGGCGAGGGAGAAGACGTCCCGGTGCCGGAAGCGGGCCGCGATCCGGTCGGTCACTCCGTGGGCTTCCAGTCCGGCGGCGATCTCCAGCGGGTCGACGGCGCGTTCGCACAGGTCCTTGTGGCGGTGGAGCAGTGCCTTGACGGGGTCGGCGGACCCGTGGGGTCCACCGGCCGGCCGGGGCCCGGCCGCGGTCGGCTTCCCCGGCGCGGATACCGCTGCGGGTACGGGGGCGGGGGCCGGCCCGGATCCGCCGCGGGGGCCGAGGAGCGCGTGGGAACGGGCGTCCCAGCCGCCGTGGCTGACCGGTGGCCGCGGCGCATCCGCGGCGGAACGGGGGGCGGTGGAGCGGGGAACGGCGGTGCGGGCAGCGGTGGAAGACGGCGGTACGGCTGCGGTACGGCCGCCCTCGCCGGGGCGCCCGGAGGCTCCCCGGACCCCGACGCCCCCGGTGCTCCCGGTGCTCCCGGCTGCCTGCGAGGCTCCGCCGCGTCCTGCGGCCCCGGGGGCGGTCATGTACGGGCCTCCTTCACCACGACGCCCAGCGGTCCGTGCCACGCGCTCGCGTCCGGCACCGGACCGTGCCACGCGCTCGCGCCACCCGCCGGACGGGGCCACGCGCTCCCGCCGGACAGAGAACCGGGCCACACGTTCCCGTCCGGCGCAGGGTCGGGCACGGGCACCGGACTCCAGGCCGGCGCACCAGCGGGCCACGTGTCCGCGCCGGCCGCCGCCCCGGGCCGTGGACTCCCGGCCCGCGCCGGACCGGACCGCACGCCTCCGCCGCCCCTCACGGCACCGGACCGCGTGCCCTCGGCACCCTCCGACCCCGATCCGGATCCCGGCCTCGCCCCCGACAGGGGACCGGCACCGACCACCGTCCCCGGCCACGTACCCCCCGTCCCCACCGGTCCGGCCCCCGGGTCCCCGACAACCGTCGACGGGCGCGGCAGCGAACCCCCGCCGGCATACGGCGCACTGCCGCCCCACCTCACCGGAACGAGAGTCTCCGCCGGACGCGCGAAGGGCAGCGGTTCGCCGTACGCACCGACCGTGTCGCGATGGACCGGCGCACGCGAGATCACCTCCAGATACAGCGCGCGGAAGGCGGCCGTGTTCCGGTTGGAGGTGAAGAGTTCGAGCGCGCGGGAGCGCGCGGCGGCGCCGAGCCGGGCGGTCCGCGCGGGGTCGCCGAGGAGCGCGAGGCAGGCGTCGGCCAGGGCCCGCGGGCTGCGCGGCGGTACGACGAGCCCGGTGCCCCCGATGACTTCGACGACCGCACCCGCGTCCGTCGACACGGTGGCCCGGCCGCAGAGCATCGCCTCGACGAGGGTGTGCGGAAAGCCCTCGACGGAACTGGCGGAAACCGCGACGGCACCACTCGCGCAGGCCTCGGCGGTCGTCCAACCGCCGTCTCCTCCGAGCGGCTCGAAGGAGACCGGGCTGTCGGCCGCCGGAAGGACGTCGACGCCCCCGTCGGCGAAGAGATGGGCGGCGAGCGACCGGCAGTGGGCGAGGTAGCCGGCCTCCTCCCCCGCCGCGGGCCGGGCGAACAGCCGCAGCCGGGCCCGCGGTTCGCGCCGGTGCACATCGGCGAAGGCGTGCAACAGCCCCACCAGATCCTTCCCGGGCCCGGTCCGGCCCATCCAGACGAGGGTGTACGGGTCGCCGGGGTCGGCGGCCTCGCCGACGGCGGCGTACCGGTCGGCGTCCACGCCCGGGTGGACCGTGCGCAGCTTCGCCGGATCGGCGCCGCACTTCCGCTGCCAGCGGCGGATCCGGGCGTCGCCCGGGGTGATCAGGGCCGCCTGGGAGTACACCTCGGCGGCGAGCGCCCGCCGGAAGCCCGCGAGCAGGGCGCGGACCGGCGCGCTCAGCCGGGGACGGGAGACCCCGGGCGGGCCGAATACGCCCGGCGCGTACGGCCCGGCGGGCGCCCCAGGCCTGCCGAGGGTGTCGACGCCTGCGGAAGTGCCCGCCCCTCCGGAGTGGCCGACCGCGCTCCCGACGGCGTTTCCGGACGCGATTCCGGTGGCGAGATAGTGGGCGCGCAGATCGACTCCGTACTCCGTGACCAGCAGCGGAACCCCGAAGAAGCGTTTGGCCAACAGGCCGGGCAGCGCCGTGGTGCCGCCGGAGACGGCATGGCAGAGGTCGACGGCGCCGAGTGCCTCGTCGCCGTACCAGTCGAAGGACAGGGGGCGCAGCGCCCGCTCCAACTCCCCGGCGAAGGCGAGGTAGTCGGTGACGGCGGCGGTGTGCACGCTCCGTTGTGCGCCGGGGGTGCGGCAGACGGATTCCACGGTCCTTACGGCGGGTTCGGAGCGCAGGGCGGCGGCGAGCCCGCCGTGTTCACGGGCGAGTTCGGCGAGCCCGTACAGCCCCTCGGCAAACCACGCCGCACCCGACGCATCCACCGAACCCGCCGAATCCACCGGGCCGGCCGAGCCGGCCGGGGAGTTACCCGCACCCCGGACAGCCGTCACCAGATCCGAGAAGTGTTCGAGGAAGCGTCTGCGCTCCCGGCGGCCCAGCGCGGCACCCCCGTCACGGTCCGCCGGTCCCGCGGGCGCGGTCCGGACCGTCCGGACCTGCGGCGGCAGTTCCGAACGGGACGGGGCCGGCGAAGAGCACCGGGCGCCGGGGTCCGCGGCCCGCCCCGTACCACTTGCGCCGGAGGCTCCCCCGGCGCATACGGCGTGGCCTGCGTAGACATCGAACTCGTGCTGCGCGAGCCCGCGCACAAGCCGGTCGCACCAGCCCGCCGAGCCACCGAACGCATCCTGACAGCCACCGTCCGTGAGCAGTCCGATCCGCATGAACGCACCCCCGATCTCCCTTGTCGACCACCGCCGTTGGACTCGGCGGCACGCGGCGGAACGACCGTAAGCCGGTGCGACGGGGGTACGGCGGACGGTTGTCCGCCGCGCCACCGGAAGGGGTGAAAACCCGTAACTTTCCTGGCGCGATAGCGTTCTGTCGCGCTATGAACGCTCTCTGTCACCAGCGGTGAAGCGCAGGCCATGCCTTCGGGCGGGGACTGCGGGCGGCCTCAGCCCTTCGGGTGAACCCAGGGGTTGGGCCTGCAGCGGATGTCATCGATGTTCAGGGACTTGGTCTGCTGCTGCATCACGGGCGCCAGGGCGCCTTCGGTCCGGCAGCTCACATGGCCGTGGCCGAGCCGGTGGCCGACTTCGTGGTTGATGAGCATCTGCCGGTACGCGAACATCGCGCCCGGCCCGTACGTCTCCGAGCCCAGCCCCCAGCGGTAGGCGTTGATCATGACCCGGCTCGTCGAGGCGGAGTCGCAGCTCACCTTGTCGATGGACGTGTTGAGCCCGGATTTGGCGCACCAGACGTCGGTGGTGCCCGGACTGGCGAGGGTGATCACGAACGCGGGGTCGCCCGACGAGATCCGCTCGAAGGCCATCTCGCCGTTCCCGGCCCAGCTCCGCCGGTCGTTGAGGGTCCGCTGGACGGCGGTGGCGAAGAGCAGGCCGTCCATCTTCAGGCCCTTCTCGACGTCCACCCGGTAGGGGATCTTCTTTCCCTTGCCGGGTGCCTTGTCGAAGCCCGGGACGGCCTGGAAGGTGCCGCTGCCGGTGAACTCCCGGTCGATGGGGAAGCGGGTCGCCATCAGCTGCTCGTATGTGGGGGCCTGGGGTTTGGTGTCGCGCACGGCGGGCTGCGGCGGGGTGCGGCTGTCGGAGCGCGAGGCCGGTCCGGTGTCCTCGGCGCGCTCGTCGCCCGTGGTCCCGGTCTCCTCGCGGCGCTCGTTCTCCGTGGCGACCTGCCCGGCAACGATGATCGCCAGCACGGTCGTGACGGCCGCGGCGGCGATACCGGTGACGGTGCGGCTCTTGGTACCGCTGAGCGGAGTTCGCTGGTCCGGTACGGCGCCGGGCGCGGCGTCCCGGGGCCGGTCACCGGGTGCCTCGGCCCCCTGAAGCGTGGCGGTACCGGAGTCGGCCCCGGGGCCGGAGGCGGCTCCGGACGGGTCGAATGCGTCGACGAACTCGCGGCGCGGGCCCGGTATCCGGGATCCGGTCGCGGCGGCCCCGGGCGGGGCCTGCGGACCGGACGGCCGCGGCAGCGGCCCGGTGGGAGCGCCGGAGTGCGGGGGCACGGCGGTCGCCGGATCGTGCGGCGGTACGGCGGTCCCGGGGCCGGCCCCCCAGCCGCCCCCGGGCTCGTGCTGCTCGGGGTGGCCACCGCGGGCCTGCGGAACCCCGTACCCGGTGGCCGTGTGCTCGGCGCCGTGGCCGAGGGGTGCGGCCGGACCCGCCTGCCCCTGCTGCGGGGTGGTGAAGGCGCCCGGACCGGTGGGGGCGGAGTGGTGTGCACCGGTGCCGTAGTCGCCGGGGTGGTGGGCGCTCCGGTGGTAGCCGGGAGCGGACTGCCCGCCCACGCCGTATCCGGCGGCCGGCTGCCCGCCCGCGTCGTAACCGGGAGCAGGCTGCCCGCCCGCGTCGTAACCGGGAGCAGGCTGCCCGCCCGCGTCGTAACGGGCGGCCGGCTGTCCGCCCCGTTCGCGGCCGCCACCGGACTGCGCGCCCGCGCCGTAGCCGCTGCCGCCGTTGCCGTAGCCGTCGGCTACGGGAGGACGGCCACCGGGGCCGTATCCGCCCGCGGGCTGCTGCCCCGGCTGCCCCCCGGTGCCGTACGCACCGGAAGGACCGCTGCCCGGGTCATAGGCGTCGTAGGCGGCGGCGTCCGTCCCGGGGCCGGCACCGTGTGCCGTGTCCGGACCGGGCTGCGCGGCCTGCCCCGCATCCGCCGGAGCGGAGGAGTCCGTACGAGGAGAGGACTTGGGCGCGGGGCCCTTACGGCTGTGTCGTCCCACGGGCCCCGATCAGCTCCTGCCGCAGTCGTCGATCATGTCCCGGATCGCCTGCGCAACCGTCTCCGGGTACTCCATCATCGCCACATGGCCGGCGTCCGGGAGCGTCACCAGCCGTGAGTCCCGGAAGGCGGCGGACGCCCTGTCGGCCATCCGGTAGGAAACCAGCTTGTCCCGCCCGCCGTACACCAGCAGCGTCGGCGCGAGCACCCGCTCCGCCTGACGCCACAGCCCGTGCTGGCCGCCCAATGTGTACGCGTCGACGATACCGCGCGCCGAGCGGGCCATCGCGTCCCAGAAGTAGGGCAGCTTCATCCGCCGGTCCATCTCGGCCACGGCATGACCGAAGGCCTCGTCGGAGACCCGGCCGGGATCGCCGTAGCAGAGCGCCATCACACCGCGCGTACGGCGCTCGGCCGGCCAGTCGCGGCTGATCCGGCCGAACAGCCGGGCGACACCGGGCAGGCCGAGCAGTCCGGCCGGTACGGCGCTGCGCTGGACCCGCAGTTCGGGCAGGGCCGGGGAGACCAGGGAGAGGGTGCGCACCAGATCGGGGCGGACGGCGGCGACCCGGGTGGCCACGGCACCGCCGAGGGAGTTCCCCACCAGATGGACCGGCCCGCGTTCGGCGGCGTCGAGGTAGCGGATCACCGCCCGGGCATGCCCGGTGAGCGAGTAGTTGCCGTCGTCGGGCGGCGGTGAGGCACCGAAGCCGGGCAGGTCGAGCGCCTCGCCGTCGACGACGTCCGCCAGCAGGGGCATCAGGGCCGACCAGTTCTGGGACGAGCCGCCCAGCCCGTGCAGATAGAGGGCGGGTGGCAGCCCGGTGCGGGCCGGTGGCCGGGCCCGGACGGCCAGCCCGAGACCGGGGAGCGTGACGGTGCGCAGCTCCTCCCCTTCGGCGATCCGCACGGCGACGAGGTCGGGCACCACGGGCACGAGGGGTGCGCGGGCGCCGGGCAGCTCGGTCGAAGACATGCGGCAATGTTACGAGAGGATCACACCGCGAAACGTGTGTTCGGCGTCACAAGAGGCAGCGGATCGCATAGCGCCTCCGAAGGTCTGCTCCTACGCTCGTAAGAAGGGGAGAAGGCAGAGGGAGGTGAAGGGAAGCAGAGGAGCAGGGGAGCAGGGAAGAAGGGGAACGGGGAAGAAGAAGAGCAGCGAGAGGAGCGGACAAGGAACGGGGAAGGGGACCGCACTCGCCCGCGACGGCGGACCGTGACCACGGGACGGGCGGACGGGCCAGGAGAGCGAACCGGGGAGAAGGTGCCTCAATGGCTGTCGTCGATGCCGGCGATCCGGAAGCCTTCGCGGCGTACGAGGGCCGCGAGAGCGGCGAAGAGGAAGAGGACGGGGCCCGGACCGGAGCCGCGTCCGGCGGCGCGGGTACGGCGGACCGGCCGGACGAGGAGATTCCGGAGGCCGACGCCGCCGAGCAGCGTACCGAGGTCCGTCCCGAGCACGACGAACCACCGCGGATCGACCGCGACCGGGCGAACGAGGCCGACGCCGTCGAGCAGGCCAGGACGGCCGCCCAGGACGAGGACGACTATCGGTGACCCTCCGCCGACTGCAGGTGACAGCGGGCCTCGCGGATGCGGCGCTACCCGTGGCGTGCCCCCTTTTGCCCCCGAATCGGGAGCTACCGCGGCTGTCCGGTCCGTGAAATTCTGCGTCCGCGGCGCGCACGGGCGGGTTACCCAAAAGTACGATGGCGGGCGCGGCGACGACCGCGCACGGAACGATTTTGGGAGGCGGCGTGACAGCCATCGAGCAGACAGAGGCGGCGCGCCCGCGGGGCACGCGCCTGCCACGCCGAGCCCGCAGGAACCAACTTCTGGGCGCCGCCCAGGAGGTTTTCGTGGCGCAGGGGTACCACGCGGCCGCGATGGACGATATCGCCGAGCGGGCGGGCGTCAGCAAGCCGGTGCTCTACCAGCACTTCCCCGGAAAGCTCGACCTCTATCTGGCACTGCTGGACCAGCACTGCGAGGCACTGCTCCAGGCGGTGCGTACCGCACTGGCGTCGACTTCGGACAACAAGCAGCGGGTGGCGGCCACGATGGACGCCTATGTCGCGTACGTCGAGGACGAGGGCGGCGCCTTCCGGCTGGTCTTCGAGTCGGATCTGACCAACGAGCCCGCGGTGCGCGAGCGCGTGGAGCGGGTGTCGCTGCAGACCGCGGAGGCGATCTCCGCCGTCATCGCGGAGGACACCGATCTGTCGAAGGACGAGTCGATGCTGCTGGCCGTGGGGCTCGGCGGGGTGGCGCAGGTGGTCGCGCGCTACTGGCTCTCCAGTGAGACGGGCATTCCGCGCGACCGGGCCGTGGGGCTGCTGACGTCGCTGGCCTGGCGGGGTATCGCGGGCTTCCCGCTGCACGGCGCGGACGGCGCCGAGGGCCCCCAGCGCTGATCCGGGCCGGACCGCGGCCGCCGTACATCGCCGGGGGCACGCTCCGGACCACGGGCCTGCCGAGGCCCCCGGCCCGGCGGCGCCCGGGGGCCGTCCCCGCGCCGCTGTTCGCTGATGGCGTGCTCCGGCGTGGCCGAGGGGGCCCACCGCCGGGCTAATGTGTGCTGGGTACGGCGCGGTGATCGCGCAACGCACTGACCGTTCGGAGGGACATAGCCGTGGAGGTCAAGATCGGCGTGCAGCACGCGCCCCGGGAGATCGTTCTGGTGAGCGGGCAGACCGCCGCCGAGGTCGAGGACGCCGTGGGCCAGGCACTCGCGGGCAAGGCGCAGGTGCTCAGCCTCTCGGACGAGAAGGGCCGCAGGGTGCTGGTGCCGGCCGACCGGATCGCCTACGTCGAGATCGGCGAGTCGGCCACGCGGCGCGTGGGCTTCGGCGCGCTCTGACCCGACGCTCCGGCAGGGCCCCGGCGGATACTCCGCCGGGGCCCTGCTGCGTTCCGGCGAACTCCGCCCCGGACCGGCATCCGGGTGGTGACCGTACGGAGCCACGGGGGTACGGGAGCACCGCCCGCGCCCGCGAAACCGGCTCCGGAGCGGACCGCACCGGAGGGGTACCGAGGGGGCACGGAGGGTTGTTCCACCGGGTCAGGGGGTAGTACGGGCTGTGACCGCACCCCCCGTTCTCCGTCCGTGAGGTGATCAGCAGTGCTGCTGGAAGCAATCGGCTCCGTCCTGCTCGGCCTCGCCCTGTCGTGTGCGGCCGTCCGCCTCTTCGCCGACCGGCTCCCGGAGCGCCGCGCGGTCATCCTCACCGGCCCGCTGGGCGCCCTGTTCGGCGCCCATGTGACGCATGTCGCCCTCGGCCCCGGACACACCGTGGGGACGCTGGTGGGGGCCCTGCTGATCGGGGCCGTCACGCTCTCGCTGCTGCTGCGCCCCACCGGCCGGCGGCTGCGCAGCCGCGCGATCCCCTCCTGACCGCGCCCCCGGGCCCGGACCCCGAGGCCGGGCCGGACGGCGGACGGGGAGTCAGGACGCCAGGTCGAGCGCGGCCATCCGCAGCGTGTGGGCCTTGGTGATCCGGGAGAACATCTTGCCGATCTCCGCGAGGTCGAACCCGTCCGCGACCCCGCCCACCAGCATCGTCGACAGCGCATCCCGCTCGGCGACCACCCGCTGTGCCTGGGAGAGCGCCTCCCCCATCAGCCGGCGGGCCCAGAGCGCGAGCCGTCCGGCGATCCGGGGGTCGGCCTCGATGGCCGCGCGCACCTTCTCGACGGCGAAGTTGCCGTGGCCCGTGTCGTCGAGCACGGCGAGCACCAGCGCGCGGGTGTCGGAGTCGAGGTGGACCGCGACCTCGCGGTAGAAGTCGCTGGCGATGGAATCACCGACATAGGCCTTGACCAGGCCCTCCAGCCAGTCCGACGGGGCGGTCTGGTGGTGGAAGTCGTCCAGGGCCCGGGCGAAGGGTTCCATGGCCGCGGTCGGCTCCTCCGCGATGGCGGCCAGCCGGTCGCGGAGCCGCTCGAAGTGGTGGAACTCGGCGGACGCCATCTTCGCCAGTTCGGCCTTGTCCCCCAGGGTCGGCGCCAGCTTGGCATCGTCCGCGAGCCGCTCGAAGGCGGCCAGCTCGCCGTAGGCGAGCGCGCCCAGCAGATCCACGACGGCCGCGCGGTACCGGGGGTCGGCGGAGGCCGTGGCCCAGTCCTGAGCGGCGATCCCGGTGGGCGCCGCCGCCTCCTCCGCGCTCGGATCGGCCCCGGCACCGGCCGCGGCACCCGCGGCCCGGGGGGCGTCCTCCGCCTTCGCGGCGTTATCGGGTTCAGGGGCGTGATCAGGCGTCTCCATGAACCGCACAATAGCCCGCCGCACCCCCGCGGGAAGCGGTCGGCCGCCGGTCCGGGGGGCGCGTTCCACCGGCGACCCCCCCGGTTTCCGTGACATCCGCCAACACACATGCGCGATTCCGGGGTACAGTGGTATGGCGCCTGCTGGAGCGTTGAGAGAGTTGTGTCTGCGACTGCACAACGGTTCGGCGGGCGATCGCAGTGTTTGACTGAGGGATGAAGGATTCTGTGCCGATCCTCCGGGCTTTTCCAGGTCCGGCCGGGCTCCGGTGGTCCTTCTGACCCCATGAGGATGCCCGGTCGGTGGCACGATCGGCTCCGAACCGACCGCCCTCCGCGCGGACCGTGCGCCCTCGCGTACGACCGCAGACGAGGGGCCCCCTCAGCGGCACGAGCGCTCGAGCGACGGCAGTGGTCCCGCGCCATCGGCCAACCCGCGGCCGGACAGCACCCCGGTGCGATACCCAGGTGCGGTACGACCCCCTTCGCTCGCCTCGCGCCGCGTCTCACAGAAGAGGCAACATCCTGACTACGCAGAAGACGACTTTCCGGGATCTCGGGATCCTTCAGGAGACCGCCGAGGCGCTTGAAGCCGTCGGCATCCTCCACCCTTTCCCCATTCAGGAGATGACGCTCCCGGTGGCCCTCTCGGGCACCGATGTCATCGGCCAGGCCAAGACCGGCACCGGCAAGACGCTCGGTTTCGGGCTGCCGCTGCTGGAGCGCGTCACCGTCCCCGCGGACGTCGAGGCGGGCCGGGCCCGGCCCGACCAGCTCACCGACGCCCCGCAGGCGCTCATCGTGGTCCCCACCCGTGAGCTGTGCACCCAGGTCACCAACGACCTGCTCACCGCGGGCAAGGTCCGCAATGTGCGGGTGCTGGCGATCTACGGCGGCCGGGCGTACGAGCCCCAGGTCGAGGCCCTGAGGAAGGGTGTCGACGTGATCGTCGGCACCCCCGGGCGGCTGCTCGACCTGGCCGGGCAGAAGAAGCTCGACCTGTCGAAGGTGCGCTCCCTCGTCCTCGACGAGGCCGACGAGATGCTCGACCTGGGCTTCCTCCCCGATGTCGAGAAGATCATCCAGCTGCTGCCGGCCCGCCGGCAGACAATGCTCTTCTCCGCGACGATGCCGGGCGCGGTCATCGGGCTCGCCCGTCGCTATATGTCGCAGCCCACGCATATCCGGGCCACCTCCCCGGACGACGAGGGTGCGACCGTCGCCAACATCACCCAGCGCGTCTACCGCGCGCACTCGATGGACAAGCCGGAGCTGGTATCGCGGATCCTCCAGGCCGAGGGCCGCGGACTGGCGATGATCTTCTGCCGGACCAAGCGGACGGCCGCGGACATCGCCGACCAGCTGGCGCGCCGGGGCTTCGCCTCCGGGGCGGTCCACGGCGACCTCGGCCAGGGCGCCCGCGAGCAGGCGCTCCGGGCCTTCCGCAACGGCAAGGTCGACGTGCTGGTCTGCACCGATGTCGCCGCGCGCGGTATCGATGTCGAGGGCGTCACCCATGTGATCAACTACCAGTCGCCGGAGGAGGAGAAGACCTACCTCCACCGCATCGGCCGCACCGGCCGCGCGGGCGCCTCCGGTACCGCGGTCACGCTGGTCGACTGGGACGACATCCCGCGCTGGCAGCTGATCAACAAGGCGCTCGACCTCAAGTTCCACGAGCCCGCCGAAACGTACTCCACCTCGCCGCACCTCTTCGAGGAGCTGAATATCCCGGCCGGCACCAAGGGCGTTCTGCCGCGTGCCGAGCGCACCCGGGCCGGACTGGCCGCGGAGGAGCTGGAGGATCTCGGCGAGACCGGTGGGCGGGGCCGCAAGCAGCAGCCCGCCGCCCCGGCCGAGCGTCCGGCCCGTACGCGTACGCCGCGTCAGCGCCGCCGTACCCGTGGCGGCTCGTCGGCCGATGCCGCCGCCGTGCCGTCCGTGGCGCCCGCTCAGGGTCCGGCCGGCGGGGAGACCGCGGTGGACACCGCCGCGGACACCTCTGCCGTACGGACGCCGAGGCGCCGTCGCCGTACCCGTGCGGGTGCGGGTGCGTCGTCCGAGGCCCCGGTGGCCGTGGCGGCGGTCGTGGAGCCGGTGGCTCCGCCGGCCGTACCGCAGCAGGCGGAGGCCGTGACGGCCGAGACCGTGGTCGCGGAGACCGTGGCGAAGCCGCGCCGCCGCCGGACGCGTACGGCCCGGCCGGTGGAGACGGTGGAAGCAGTGGAGACGGTCACTGCCGTCGAGACCGCAGCCGTGGCCGAGGAGCCGAAGCGGACGCGGACCCGGACGGTCCGGAAGGCCACCGCCGAAGCCCCCGCCGAGATCGTCGAGGCCGCCCGGGCCACGGAGACCGTCGAGGTTGCCGAGAAGCCGAAGCGGACCCGGGCCCGGAAGACCGCGGCCACCGCCCCGGCCGCCGTCGCCACCGAGGCGACCGCGGCCACCGAGGCCGCGGAGAAGCCGAAGCGGAAGCGGACCGTCAAGAAGGTCGTGGCCGAAGCACCCGCCGAGGCCGTAGCGGCCGCGGAAGCCGCGGAAGCCGTGGTGGCCGCAGCGGCCGCCACGGTCACCGAGACCGCTGAGACCGCTGAGACCGTCGAGAAGCCGAAGCGGACCCGGGCCCGGAAGACCGCGGCCACCGCCCCGGCCGCCGTCGCCACCGCGGCCACCGAAGTCGCGGAGAAGCCGAAGCGGAAGCGGACCGTCAAGAAGGTCGTGGCCGAAGCACCCGCCGAGGCCGTAGCGGCCGCGGAAGCCGTGGTGGCCGAGAAGCCGAAGCGGACGCGGACGGTGAAGAAGACGGCGGAGGCCGCGGAGGCCCCCGCCGCCGAGAAGCCGAAGCGTGCCCCCCGGGCCCGCAAGGCAGCCGTGGCACAGCCCGAGAGCTGATCCGAAGGCACCGCCGACGGCCCGCCCCCCGCACGGGGAGCGGGCCGTCGGCGTTCCCCCTCGCCCGGGGCCGTAGGCTCGACGCATGAGCCGCCCACCCACCTTCACCACGCCCGCCTGCGCCCGCTCCCGGACCCTGCGCACCGCCCGGGGCGACTTCGCCGTTCTCGACGCCCGGCCCGGTGGGCGCGGACGAGCCGCGGCGGCGGAGCCGAAGGGCACCGCCCTCCTCGTTCCCGGCTTCACGGGCAGCAAGGAGGATTTCATCGCCCTGCTCCAGCCGCTGACCGAAGCCGGCTACCGGGTCGTGTCGGTCGACGGGCGCGGACAGTACGAGTCGGCGGGGCCCGACGAGCCCGGGGCCTACGAGCAGCCCGAGCTGGCCCGGGATCTGCTGGCGCAGGCCGCGGCGGTGGCCGGGGAGGACGGCGGCGGACCGGTGCATCTGATGGGGCATTCGCTGGGCGGGCTGATCTCCCGCGCCGCCGTGCTGATGGACGCGTCCCCTTTCCGGAGCCTGACGCTGATGGCGTCGGGACCGGCCGCGGTCGGCCCCGCCCAACAGAAGCGGATCCACCTGCTCCGGGACGCGCTCGCCAATCTGCCGATGACGGAGGTCTGGGAGGCCATGCAGGCGCTGGAGCCCCCGGCGGACGCGGAGGAGGCCGCGGAGCCGGGCGGCGGGGCCACCCAGGACCGGCTGCGGGAGCGGTGGCTGCGGACCCACCCGCTCCAGTTGATCACCACCGGGCACCGGCTGACGGCCGAACCGGACCGGGTCGACGAGCTGGCCGCCGTACGGTCGCTGCCCAAGCAGGTACTGAGCGGTGAGCGCGACGACGCCTGGCCGGTACCGCTGATGGACGAGATGGCGGTACGGCTCGGAGCGTTCCGTACGGTGATCCGCGGCGCCGAACACTCGCCCAACACCGACCGGCCCGCGGAAACGGCCGCCGCGCTCGCGGCCTTCTGGGACCGGCACTGACGCAGGCCGCGTATCCCCGCGGGCCCGTTCGTGCGCGGCCGCGGCCCGGCACTCGTTAGGCAGCGAAAAGTTTTCTTTAGCGTAGGGAATATTTGCCCGGCCCAGGTCTGTTGTGCGTGCTGTACCAGCACTCAGCTCTTCAGCAGGAGGATCACCCTCCGGCAGGAGGATCAGACGAAGGGAGAAGCCGTGCGCTTCGAGATCATGCGACTGGACGATGTCGACGGCACCGCCGTGGACAGCACGGTCGTGGACGCCGCCTCCGTCAACCGGATCGTTCAGCAGGCGGCGGCCAAGGGCCAGCGCCTCTACATCCGCCCGGCCGACACTCCCGCTTCATAGCTCCGTCGGCCGCCGGACGGCGCCGGCCGGCGCACCGGCAGACCCCGGCATCATGACGGTGCCCCCGCGGAGATCCGCGGGGGCACCGTCGTGTTCTGCCGCCGGTGACGTCAGGCGCCCTGGACGACCTGGGTGACGCCGTTGATGATCTGCTGGACCGCGATCGCGGACAGCATCATGCCCGCGAGCCGGGTCACCAGCACCACACCGCCGTCCTTGATGAGCCGGATGATGACCAGCGAATAGCGCATGGTCAGCCAGAGCACCACATGCATGGCCACGATGGCCGTCCAGACGGCGACCTGCTGCGAGGCACCGTCGGCGTTCTGGACCGCCAGGATCACCGAGACGATCGCACCGGGACCGGCCAGCAGCGGCATGCCCAGCGGAACGAGCGCGACGTTCACGTCCTTGGTCTGCTTGGGCTCGTCGGTCTTGCCGGTGAGCAGGTCCAGCGCGATCAACAGCAGCAGCAGACCGCCCGCGATCATCAGCGCGGGTACGGACACATGGAGATAGTCGAGGATCTGCTGGCCCAGCAGCCCGAAGACGGTGATCACACCGAAGGCCACGGCCACCGCCTGCCAGGCCATCCGGCGCTGCACCTTGGCGGGCCGTCCGGAGGTCAGGGCGAGGAAGATCGGGGTGATCCCCGGCGGATCCATGATCACGAAGAGGGTCAGAAAGAGGGAGCCGAAGACGGCGACGTCGAACACGGTGGTGCCTAGGGGGAGAGAGAAGCGCGGAAAGGGAGCGGGAGGCGCACGGCCGACCGTGCGCGGAAGGGCGCGGTCCGGTACCCGTGGGCGGGATCCGCCGGAGCCCTCGCCGGGGAGCGGCGGGCCCGTCGTAAGGAACGCGGAACGGAACGGAGCAGAGCGGGTCTGCGGTTACGCGGCGGATCCCCCGGCGCCCGGGACCGGGAACGCCCCGGTCGCACGGCGGGTGATCTCGCCGTAGATCTCCGGGTCGGTGGTGAAGTGACCGAGCGGAATGTCCTTGCGGCTGCCGTGGTAGTCACTGGAGCCGGTGGTCAGCAGCCCCAGTTCGGCGGCGAGACCGCGGAGCCTGGCGCGGGTCGGCTCGTCGTGGTCCAGGTGGTCGACTTCGATACCGTCGAGACCGGCTTCCGCCAGCTCCGCGATGGTGGCGTCGGAGATGGTCCGGCCTCGTTTGACCGCTGCCGGGTGGGCGATGACGGCCACTCCCCCGGCGGCCTTGACCAGCCGTACCGCGGTGAAGGGGTCGAGTTCGTGTTTGGCGACCCAGGCCCGGCCGCCGTCGGCGATCCATTCGGCGGTGAAGGCGTCCGAAACGGTCGGTACGACACCCAGCTCGACCATCGCGGCGGCGATATGGGGTCGGCCTACGGAGCCGTCCCCGGCAATCCGGGCCACCTGTTCCCAGGTGACCGGGGCGCCCAGCTCGCGGAGCCGGGCCACGATCTCCCGGGCGCGCGGCACCCGGTCGTCGCGCAGCAGCTCGCGGCGGGCCAGCAGTTCGGGCTCTTCGGGATCGAAGAGGTAGGCCAGCAGATGGAGCCCGATTCCGTCGACGGCGCAGGACAGCTCGGCACCGGTGACCAGGGTCGGGGGGCGGTCGAGGCCGGGAAGCGCGGCGATGGCCTCGGCATGGCCCCGGGTGGTGTCGTGGTCGGTCAGGGCGATCACGTCGAGCCCGGCCGCGGCGGCGTTGCGCACCAGCTCGGCGGGGGTGTCCGTACCGTCCGACGCCGTGGAGTGGGTGTGCAGGTCGATGCGCACGCGGACTCCGGGGGACGGGCGGACAGGGGGCGCTCCAGTGTATCGGCCGACCCCACCGGGACCGGCCGCCCCGGACGTCGCTCCGGTCACATCCCGCAGTCGCTCCGGGGGGTATGTGGCCCCCGGGTCACGGACAGCGCTCAGGAGAGCAGCCGGGGCGACAGCGCGCCGCACGGCACCAGCTCGACCTCGCTGCCCGCATCCCGCAGATCGGTCAGCACGAGTTCGTCGTACATCAGCAGTCCCGACCGGCCGGGCCAGACGATCGCCCACAGCCAGAGCCCGCGGGCCTCGCCCGCGAAGACCGCCCGGTCGTCGGGGGCGGCCAGGACGTGCCAGAGCGGGGTGGGGCGGCCGGCGGCCAGTATCTTCGCCTGCGGCGCGCGGTCGGTGCTGAGGTGGGGACCCGGGTCGGGGCCGTCGATTCCGGCGTAGCGTGCCCCGAGTCCGACGCCCAGCTCCTCGGCGATCAGCAGGAGTTCACCGACCCCGCCGAGCGGTCCCGGGCCGGTGCAGGCGACCGCGGAGGCCCGGCCGCCGCTGCGGTCGTCACCCGCGTACGCCACCCCGGTGAACAGCCAGCCGACGGGCAGCGGCCAGGGCATCCACACGGGCACCCGGGCGCGGTGCACCGCGACGCCGAGGGCTTCGACACTGGGCGGGATCACCGGTTGCAGTGGGTGCACGGCGCCGTGCACATCGCACTGCCACGAGTCGGCAAAGAGACCGGGCGCCCTGACCCGGCCACCGCACTTCGGGCAACTGGGTTCGCCCCTCATAGGGCCCAACGGTCCTACCAGGCCGTCGCCGCGTCAAGGACGATCACTCTTTCCGGCGTGTGCGCTTGCGGACCGTGGGCGGCCGGTGTAGCGACGCGGCCCGCGGTACGGAGAGGGGCCCGGGACCTCTCCGTACGTCAGTCGTCGAGCCGGACCGGGGCCCGCAGCGGGTCCCGGAGGTCCGTGCCGAACCGCAGCCAGCGCTCCTGGAGCGCCGCGGCGCCGTGGACCCGCTTCCAGGCCGCCTCGTTCGGGGTCATCGGCAGCAGCGGCAGAAAGCGGACGGGGTCCAGCGGGCTGTCCAGTTCCAGATCCGGTACCAGACCGCCCGGCTCTCCGGCCAGGACGGAGGAGAAGGGGGCGCCGGGCCAGAGCGGCGCACCGAGGTCGAGGGAGGCACCCGGGGCCACCACCACCCCCTCGACCTGCGGGGAGGCGGCGAGCACCGTGAGCGCGCGGAGGACCTTGTCGGTATCGGCGAGCCCGGACCGTACCGTCAGCAGCAGTTCGGCGCGCGGCCCCGCCACCGGATCGGCGAAGGCCGCGGTCGGCTCGGCCATCGGACGGGCGGACATCCCGAGGGTGGCGTAGCGCACCAGGCCGTCAGGGCCGCCGTCCCCCGTTCCGGCCGCGCCGGATGCGCCGGATGCTTTGGCGGCGGGCGGCTCCTCCGTACCGGCGCGGAACCGCAGCACCTCGAAGCGGTCCGTCCCCAGGAAGGTCACCGCGGCCCGGGCGTCCGGCTCCCCGAGGGCGTCGCGCAAACGGGCTTCGACCAGAACGAGAACATCAGCCATGCCGGGAGCATAAAACGCGTAGGGAACGGGCAAAGACACCTGTTGACCGTCGGTCGGCTGATAGTGTTGGCGGCTGGTCGGTACATCAGCAGGCCGTTGCGTCACATACGGCGCAACCGTGTCCCGATCGACGATCTGAGCCCCCTTCACGGGGGTACGTCGTCCCTCACGGGGGACCGGCCGGAGGAGGTGGGATCCACGGTGGATCGAAGTCGACCGTGTAGTACCAGCCGCTCTTCCGTACGGCCCCGTCCCGGCGCCACGTTCGCGCCCGCGCCCACCAGGTGATTCCCGCCCGTCCCGGCCTGTCCGGCTGACGGGATCGCGGAGCCGCCCCGTACCCCCGCGTACGGCGGTTCCCCGGTCGCCGGTGGCGACTTTGCACGGCGGAAGAGCATCGACCCCGCTCGTACCGGGTGTACCGGTCCACCGGCCCGTTCCGGCTCCGGCGCCCGCTCCGGGCACGGTACCGCCGGCCGTTCCGGTCCACACCGGCTCGACCCTGCTTGTTGCGAAGTCCGTCTGTCTGTTGCGAACGCCGTCACCGTGCCGACCCTCGGTGCCGCCCGCTTTGCGGACGTGAGTCCACGTCCCCATTCCGGGCTGTGCCGTCCCCGCACCGGCGGCTCTCCATGATCGGAGTCAGCCATGTCGATGATCCGTGACCTGCGCGCCGCCGTCCGCCCCTCCCGGCGCCGGACCGGCGATGCCACCCACCCCACGACCGCCGCCTACCCGGCCGGATACGACACCCCCCGCGACCCCTCCGCCTCCAGTGCCGTCGTCGACTGCGCCGTCTACCGCGACGGCAGCCGGCTGGAGAGCGACGCCTGTCTCACCCCGCGGGAGGCGATGCTGCGGGTCCGCGAGGGCGGCGGATTCGCCTGGATAGGGCTGCACGAGCCGACGGAGGAGGAGTTCGCCGGGATCGCGGCCGAGTTCGGCCTCCACCCGCTGGCGGTGGAGGACGCGGTCCACGCCCACCAGCGGCCCAAGCTGGAGCGGTACGACGACACCCTGTTCACCGTCTTCAAGACCGTCCACTACGTCGAGCACGCCGAGCTGACCGCGACCAGCGACGTCGTCGAGACGGGCGAGGTGATGTGCTTCACCGGCCGGGACTTCGTCATCACGGTCCGGCACGGCGGCAAAGGGTCGCTGCGCGCCCTCCGGCACGGTCTGCAGAAGGACACGGAGCTGCTGTCCAAGGGCCCCTCCGCGGTGCTGCACGCCCTTGCCGACCATGTCGTGGACGGCTATATCGCGGTCGCCGAAGCGATGCAGGACGATATCGACGAGGTCGAGATCGAAGTCTTCTCGGCGCCCTCCAAGGGCAGCAGCGCCCGGGGCACCGACGCGGGCCGGATCTACCAGCTGAAGCGGGAGGTGCTGGAGTTCAAGCGGGCCGTGACGCCGCTGCTGCGGCCGATGCAGCTCCTCAGCGAGCGGCCGATGCGGCTGATCGACCCGGACATCCAGAAGTACTTCCGGGATGTCGCCGACCACCTCGCCCGGGTCCAGGAGGAGGTCCTCGGCTTCGACGAGCTGCTGAACTCCATCCTCCAGGCCAATCTGGCGCAGGCGACCGTGGCCCAGAACGAGGACATGCGCAAGATCACCTCCTGGGCTGCGATCATCGCCGTACCGACGGCGGTCTGCGGGGTGTACGGGATGAACTTCGCATACATGCCCGAACTGACCTGGAAGTACGGCTATCCGATGGTGCTGACCTCCATCGGCGTCATCTGTTTCACCATTCACCGCACGCTCAAGCGGAACGGCTGGCTCTGAACCGCGGGGCGTCAGAACGGGCCGGGGCCGGGGGCTCCGGCCGCGGCGGCGGGCGCCGGTAGGCTGCGGCCATGACAGACGCCCAGTCCGCCGCGGCCCGTCCGGAAGCCGCCGCCTCCGCCACTTCCGGCAGCTCCGGCACCGAAGCGGATGCGGACTTCCCCCTCGCGCTGGTCGAGGAGGCCGTGAAGAAGTCCGGTCTGATCTGGGTCCGCGGCACCGGCCAGGACGCTCCCGAGCGGGCGCTGTGGCATATCTGGCACGAGGGCGCGGCCCATGTCGTGGGCGACGGCCCCGGTGAGCAGCCGCTGCCCGGTCTCGTCGCGGGCGGCACCGCCGATATCACCGTCCGCAGCAAGGACAAGGGCGGCCGGCTGGTGTCCTGGAGCGCGTCGGTGACCGAACTGGCGCCCCGCTCCGAGGCCTGGGAGTCCGCCGTGGCCGAGCTGAAGTCCAAACGGCTGAACGCGGCCGACACCGAGGGGCTGCCGGAGCTGTGGGCCGGGTCCTGCCGGGTGCTCAGGCTCACCCCGGTGTCGGTGGCCGGGTCGCTGCCCGACGGCTCCCTGGCCGTACCGCCCGCTGCCACCCCCGTGACCACCCGCCGGCCGATTCCGGCGTCGTTGCCCGGACTGCTGCTGCGCCGCCGCCGGAGCTGAACCCGCCGCGCCGGGCGCGCCGGAAGGAGCCCGGCGGGCAAGGCCCCGGCCCACCGGGGCGCAGGAGGAGTCCGGCGGGAGGGGCCTCAGCCGCTTCCCCCGCCCTGCCCGCCCTCGCCGTCGCCACCGCCGCCTTCACCGCTGCCGCCGCTCTCGCCGCTCTTGCCCTCGCTCCCGCCCCGCAGATCCTTTCCGTAGTCGACGACCGCGCCCCGGGCCGGGGGCGCCAGCGGGAAGTCGACGTCCCACTCGGCGAGCGTCAGCACACCCGCACCCCCCGCGCGGGCGAACCGGACCGGATAGGGCTGCCCGTCCAGGGAGACGTCGAGGACTCCGCCCTTGCCCTCCTCGGCCGTGACCTTGACCGTGCGGACATTGCCGATCTTCGTCCGGTCTCCCTTGCTCAGCTCGCCCTCCATGCCGAGGAAGCCGTCGAGCATCCCGTCCTTCTCCGTGAAACCGCGGAACTGCTGGTACGCCGCGTCGCCGCGCGGCACCCTGACGTATTTGCCGCCGAGCTTCCCGGCCGCCTCCGCGTCCGCGTCCGCCTCCGCCGGTTCGGAACCGCCCGTGCCCCGGTTGCTCCAGAAAGCCGCGTCGGCCTTCAGATAGAGGTCGTCGCCGATCCGCAGCAGTTCGAAGGCGTGGTCGTCGGTGGTGACCGAGCCGCTGCCGCCGCCGTCCTTGAGTCGCATGTTCAGCTTGTACGTTCCGCCCTTGCTGACCAGCGTCCCGGAGAGCCGTACCGCCTTGGCCTCGTCCGCCGCGGCCCGCGCCCGGGTCTCGATCTCCACGGCGGTCAGCTTGCCCACGCCGTTGGTGCCCTGGTCGGGGTCCTCCTCCGCCGCGCAGGACACGAGTCCGGTCATGAGCCCCGCGCTCAGCACCACGGCGAGCAGGGCCCGCCGGGGCCGGGCGGCGGCACGGAACGGGGGCCGGGGCCGGGCGGCGGAAGTCCGGAAAACGGAGGCGCGAAGGGTCACCTGCACACTGCCTCTCGACGGCGTCTGATGGGGTGGCAGTGCGCAGCGTACCGGTGTCGTGCATCGGCCTCGTCCGGTACCCGGGCCAGGGGCCCGTACGTTCGGTTCCGCGGCCGCGGGGGCGGCGAGCGACCCGTGCGCCGGAGCCGCGCGGGTGCCGCGCGGGCCGGGCACCGGAGCCGTACCGCAGCCATACGGACGCCGATCACCGGCGGCGACAATCGGTACGGGCTAGCCTGAAACCCCTGAACGGCAGCGTTCACCGTGGAACCGGACGAAAGAGCAGCATGGCCGGAAGCACCTCCCGCGTCTTCGTCTCCCATCTCGCCGGTGTCCCCGTCTTCGACCCGAACGGCGACCAGGTCGGCCGGGTACGCGATCTGGTCGCCATGCTCCGCGTCGGCCACCGGCCGCCGCGGCTGCTCGGCATGGTCGTGGAGCTGCTGACCCGGCGGCGGATCTTCCTGCCGATGACCCGGATCACCGGTATCGAGTCCGGCCAGGTCATCACCACCGGGGTGCTCGACGTCCGCCGCTTCGAGCAGCGGCCCACCGAGCGGCTGGTGCTGGGCGAGCTGCTGGACCGGCGGGTGCAGCTCGTCGGGGGCGGCACGGGAGACGGTGAACCGGGCGAGGAGGTGACGGTGCTGGATGTTTCGGTACGGCGGCTTCCGGCCCGCCGCGACTGGGAGATCGACCGGGTCTTCGTCCGCCGCGGCAAGGGCGGGGCGCTGCGCCGCAAGGGCGAGACGCTGACCGTCGAGTGGTCGGCGGTCACCGGCTTCTCGCTGGAGGAGGACGCCCAGGGTGCGGAGAGCCTGGTCGCCACCTTCGAACGGCTCCGCCCGGCGGACCTCGCCAATGTGATGCACCATCTGTCGCCCAAACGCCGGGCCGAGGTGGCGGCGGCCCTCGACGACGACCGGCTGGCGGATGTGCTGGAGGAGCTGCCCGACGACGACCAGGTGGAGATCCTGGGCAAACTGCACCAGGAGCGGGCGGCCGACGTCCTGGAGGCGATGGACCCCGACGACGCCGCCGACCTGCTCTCCGAGCTGCCGGAGGAGGACCAGGAGCGGCTGCTGACGCTGATGCGCCCGGACGACGCGGCCGATGTGCGGCGGCTGCTGTCGTACGAGGAGCACACGGCGGGCGGTCTGATGACGACGGAGCCCATCGTGCTGCGGCCGGACGCGACGGTCGCGGACGCGCTGGCCCGGGTGCGGCAGCAGGATCTGCCCCCGGCACTGGCGGCGCAGGTGTACGTCTGCCGCCCGCCGGACGAGACGCCGACGGGCCGGTATCTGGGGACGGCCCACTTCCAGCGGCTGCTGCGGGAGCCGCCGTACACGCTGGTCGCCTCGGTGGTGGACAGCGACCTGCCGCCGCTGGCCCCCGGCTCCGCGCTGCCCGCGGTGGCCGGCTATCTGGCCGCCTACAACCTGGTGGCCGCGCCGGTGGTGGACGAGGGCGGGTCGCTGCTGGGCGCGGTGACCGTGGACGACGTCCTCGACCATATGCTGCCGGAGGACTGGCGGGAGACCGAGTTCGAGGAGTCCGCGTTCCACGAGGACGCGACCGCCCGCGGCGGCGCTGCGGACGGCTCCCCGGGGCGGACGGCGCGGTGAGCGGCGACTACGGCCCTCCGCTCGACCGGGGCGAGCCGAAGGACCGTACGACGGTACGGCCCCGGGCCCGGCTCGACATGCCGCAGGTGCCGAAGCTGACGATCCTGCCGGAGTACGACCCGGAGGCCTTCGGGCGTCTGTCGGAGCGGATCGCGCGCTTCCTGGGGACGGGCCGGTTCATCGTCTGGATGACCGCGGTCATCATCGTGTGGGTGCTGTGGAATATCTGGGCCCCGCGGGAACTGCGGTTCGACCCGTATCCGTTCATCTTCCTCACCCTGATGCTGTCGCTCCAGGCCTCCTACGCCGCGCCGCTGATCCTGCTGGCGCAGAACCGGCAGGACCAGCGCGACCGGGTCACCCACGAGCAGGACCGGGAGCAGAACGAGCGGTCCATCGCGGACACCGAGTATCTGACCCGGGAGATCGCGGCGCTCCGGATGGGCCTGGGCGAGGTCGCCACCCGCGACTGGATCCGCTCGGAGCTCCAGGACCTGCTCCGGGATCTGGGCACGGGCGACGGCCGGCGGCCGGGGCAACCCGAGCGCACGGCCCGCCCGGGGGCTCCGGGCCGCCCCGGGGTATTCCCGGACCGGGGCGGTCCGGGGCGTGACGAAGGCGACCGCTGACGGGCTTTCCCGGGTCGGCGGGCCGCGCCGTACCATCTCCGTATGGCTACGGAAGACGCGGTGCTCGCGGCACTGGCGACGGTGAACGACCCCGAGATCAACCGACCGATCACCGACCTCGGCATGGTGAAAGCGGTGGAGATCGGGGCGGACGGAGCGGTCGCCGTCACGGTCTGTCTGACCGTCTCCGGCTGCCCGATGCGCGAGACGATCACCAGGAACGTCACGGAAGCGGTCTCCCGGGTCGACGGCGTGACCCGGGTCGACGTCACGCTGGATGTGATGAGCGACGAGCAGCGGCGCGAGCTGGCCGCCTCCCTGCGCGGGACGACCGCCGAACGCGAGGTGCCCTTCGCCCAGCCGGGCTCGCTGACCCGGGTGTACGCGGTCGCCTCCGGCAAGGGCGGGGTCGGCAAATCGTCGGTCACGGTCAATCTGGCCGCGGCGATGGCCGCGGACGGTCTGAAGGTCGGCGTCGTCGACGCGGATATCTACGGCCACTCGGTGCCGCGGATGCTGGGCGCGGACGGCCGGCCCACCCAGGTCGAGAACATGATCATGCCGCCGTCGGCGCACGGCGTGAAGGTGATCTCCATCGGCATGTTCACCCCGGGCAATGCGCCCGTGGTGTGGCGCGGACCGATGCTGCACCGCGCGCTCCAGCAGTTCCTCGCCGATGTGTACTGGGGCGATCTGGACGTGCTGCTGCTGGACCTGCCGCCGGGCACCGGCGATATCGCGATCTCGGTGGCGCAGTTGGTGCCGAACGCGGAGATCCTGGTCGTCACCACCCCGCAGCAGGCGGCGGCGGAGGTCGCGGAGCGCGCCGGGTCCATCGCCGTACAGACCCATCAGAAGATCGTCGGCGTGGTGGAGAACATGGCCGGGCTGCCGTGTCCGCACTGCGACGAGATGGTGGACGTGTTCGGCACCGGCGGCGGCCAGAAGGTCGCGGAGGGCCTTTCGCAGACCACCGGGACGACGGTGCCGGTGCTGGGGTCCATCCCGATCGACGTACGGCTCCGGGAGGGCGGGGACGACGGCCGGCCGGTCGTCCTCACGGACCCCGGCTCCCCGGCGGGCTCCGCGCTGCGGGCCATCGCGGGCAAGCTCGGCGGGCGGCAGCGGGGGCTTTCGGGGCTGAGCCTCGGCATCACTCCGCGGAACAAGTTCTGACGGCACCGCCGGGGCGGCGGCCGGTACGCCCCGGCCACCGGCCCCGCGGAGGTCCCTGAGGTCCCCGGGATCCGGGCCGGGTCCGGCCGGTCCGCAGCGGTACGGCACAGAGGTCCGGGCAGCCGGCCGGGTGCGCGGGCCGGTCCGCCCCGGGCGGCGCCGGGGCGGACCGGCTCAGACGTACGGTTCGAGGTCGCGTACGACCGCGAAGCCGAGGCCGTACGCGCTCATGCCCCGCCCGTACGCGCCCAGGTGCACGCCGCCGGTGGCCGAGCCCGCCAGGATCCACCCGAAGTCGGTCTCGCGGTAGTGGAACGGGGTCGGCTCGCCGTCGACCGGCAGCGAGAGCACCGTCCAGACCGGCCCGTCGAGGTCGTCGGCGAGTTCGAAGGCCGTCTCGGTCTGCTGGTCCAGCCAGTCGTCGCGCAGGGCGTGGTCCATCTGCGGCGGCCAGGTGTGGGCCAGCAGACCGGAGCCCGCCAGCCAGGCGGCCGAGGAGACCGAGGTCGCGTCGAGCACCCCCGTACCGTCGCGGCGCACCGGGCTGGCGGCGACCGTGACGACGACGGCGAAGCGCTCCTTGCTCTCCTCGTCCCCCACGGCGGCGGACCGTATCGACGGGGTGTCGCCGTGGCCGAGTGAACCGTGCTGGACGATGCCGTCGGCGGCGGCGCCGACCTGCATCAGCCGGCGCGGGCCGGTGAACGCCGCGTCCAGCCCGTACCAGGGGAAGGACGCCCGGCCGTAGTCGTCGAGCGTCCGCTCCGCCTGCTGCCTCCGCCGCTCGGGCGCGGTCCGGTCCGCCTCGGGGCTCGTCGTCTCCATCGGGCCGCCTCCTCCGTGTCCGGGGCCGGGAGCGGACCCGCCCCCCTCGGGCGTCCTCGCGTCCTGGCCGATGGAGAGAATAACCACCCCGCCCCGGAGCAACGGGATTGACCGCTGTCGGGAGGCGTGTAGGACCCGACTGCCGCCCCCGCCCGCCCGGGTATGCGGCCGCCTGGCCCAACGGCCCGGAAAGCCCCGTACGGACCCGTACAGCCCCGCAGGGACCCTTGAGGGGCTCGGCCGGGGCGCGTCTCGGCGCGCTCCGCGGCGGGTCGCGCGCGGTCGCTCACGGCTCTGTGCGCCGGAGCCTCCGGTCCGGAGCGGATGCCGGTACGCGCCGGGGCCCGGGGCGCTGTGAGT
Organism: Streptomyces sp. NPDC094448; assembly: GCF_044763775.1. Classification (NCBI taxonomy): domain Bacteria; kingdom Bacillati; phylum Actinomycetota; class Actinomycetes; order Kitasatosporales; family Streptomycetaceae; genus Streptomyces; species Streptomyces sp. NPDC094448. Next base: position 434,668 of record NZ_JBIWGU010000002.1, read on the forward strand.
GCGCTCCGGGCCCCGGCGGTACGGCCGCTCGGACCGTCCGCTAGTCAGGTACGTCAGGTTGCGTCGGCGTCGTACGGCGGACGCTCTTCCCGCCCGGGCTCGGGCTTCTTCAGCAGGTCCGGGGTGCCGGGCGAGGGCGGCGCGGTCTTCGCTGCGGAGGTGCCCGCCACGGCCGCGGGCTCGGGCCCGGTGCCGTTGACCGAGTCCGCGACATCGTTGAGGTCCTTGCGGAAATCGAAGGAGTCGCCCAGCTCCTTCAGCTCGCGCAGCTCGTCGTTCTGGTCGAGCTGCTTGCGCAGGAACGTCTTCGGATTCAGGTCCTCGAATTCGAAGTCCTTGAAGTCCGGTCCGAGTTCATCGCGGATGTCCTGCTTGGCACTGTCGGAGAACTGGCGGATCTTCCGGATCGTGCGCGATACGTCCTGGATGACCTTGGGCAGCTTGTCGGGGCCGAAGACAAGCACGGCGAGCACGACGAGGGCCACCAGCTCCAGTACGCCTATGTCACTGAACACCCTGCTACTCCTCGTGTTCTCCGTGGCCCGCGGCTCCCATGGGTACGGGATCCGATCCACCGTACCCGGCGGAAGTTCCGCGCGTCACGTGCCGGTAAGGGGTGATCCGCGCGGAACCGTCCCGTCCATCCGCCGTTCATCCGGGTGCCCCGCGGCCGGTCACCGCCGTCCGGGACCGGTCAGTCGCCCGTGGCGGAGCCCAGGGTCAGCTGCTTGGTTATGCTCCGGCCGTCGCGGATGACGGTCAGCTCCAGTTCGTCGCCGGGGCGGTGGGCGCGGATCTTGACGATCAGCTCCTCACCGCCGTTCACCTTCTGGCCGTCGACCTTGGTGATCACATCGCCGGGCCGGATGCCCGCCTTGGCGCTGGGGCCGCCGGGGACGACGGACGGGGAGCCGTCGCTGTTCTTCGAGCTGATCCGGGCGCCCTCGCCGCTATAGCGCATATCGAGGCTGACGCCGATCACGGGATGGGTGGCCCGGCCGGTGTTGATCAGCTCTTCGGCGACGCGTTTGCCCTGGTTGACCGGGATGGCGAAGCCGAGGCCGATGGAGCCGGACTGGCTGCCCTCGGGGCCGCTGCCGCTGTCGGCGGCCCGGATGGCGCTGTTGATACCGATGACCCGGCCCCGGGAGTCCATCAGCGGTCCGCCGGAGTTGCCCGGGTTGATGGGGGCGTCGGTCTGGAGGGCGTCGACATAGCTGACGTCGCTGCCCTCCTTCTCCCCGCCCGCGGTGATGGGGCGCTCCTTGGCGCTGATGATGCCGGAGGTGACCGTGTTCTGGAGGTCGAAGGGGGCGCCGATGGCGACGACGGGGTCGCCGACGCGGACGTTCTCCGAATTGCCGAGGGGCAGCGGCGTCAGCCCGGAGACTCCGGTCACCTTGACCACGGCGAGGTCGTAGCCGCTGTCCTTGCCGACGAGGGTGGCGGCGGCGGTCTCGCCGCTGCTGAAGGTGACGGAGATCGGGCCGGAGCCGCCCGCCGGGTCGATGACGTGGTTGTTGGTCAGGATATGGCCCTGTTTGTCGAGGACGAAGCCGGTGCCGGTGCCCTGCTCCCCGCCCCCTCCGACATGGAGGGTGACGACTCCCGGGAGGGCGCGGGCGGCGATCCCGGCGACGCTGTCGGGGGCGCGGTCGCGGTCCTCCCTGGGGGCCTGGTCCAGTTCGACGCGGTCGGTGCCGAAGCCGCCGTTGCGTTCGGTGTAGGAGCCGATGCCGCCGCCGATGACTCCGGAGACCAGGGCCAGCAGGACCGCCCCGGCGACCAGGGGGCCCCGGTTGCTGCTGCGGCGGGGGCCGGGTCCGTCCGGATAGTCCAGCGGGGCGGCGGGCGGACGGCCGTCGCCGGAGCCGGCGGGGGCGCCCCAGGGGTCGTACTGAAGCCACTGCGCACCGGTGGCGGGCGGCGGCTCGGCGGCGGGGTGCGCGAACGCCGTCTGCGGCGGTACGGGCTGCGCCGGCACGGCGGGTGCGGCGGTGAACCCGGCGCCGTCCGCCGGCTGCCCGGCGGCGGGAGGTCCGGCCGGGGCGGGGGGCGCTGCGGGCACGGCCGGGGCGGGCGTCACGGGCGGGGCGGGCGTCACGGGCGGGACGACGGCCGCTCCCAGGGCCCCGGGAGCGGCCGTCGGCGGCCGCCCGGGGGCGTCGTGGGGCGAATGGGCCGGTGGTACGGCGGTGCCGTGCGCGGGGGTCGGTACGGGCCGCTGGACGGGCGGGGCGGGCGCCCACGGTCCGGGGCCGCCGTAGGGCGGGGTGCTGTACTCGTCGGGTTCGTGGAGCGGCCGGGGCTGTCCGGCCGCGGCTCCCGGGACGCCGGGCACGCCGTCGACCGGTCCCGGACCGCTGTCGGCCGGTGTCGCGGACGCCGCTTCGGCCCGGCGCCGGGCACCGGCCCGGTTCCACCATGCCGCCCTCGGTCCGGTGTGCTTCCCGTCGTCCATACTCTCCCCGCAAACTGCCGGCCTGGGCGGCGCCCCGGCGGACACCCCCGGAGATTCAACCAGGTTTGCGAATCACCGGCAGGAGGCCCCGGGGGACCGGGCTCACCGGGTGTTGGTCACCGGGCCCTGCGACGCCGGCAGCCGGTGGCCGGGCGCGGGCGAGGCGGCAGCCGCCGGGGCCACGGGCGCGGGCGAGGCGACCGACGGCAGAAAGCCGTGCGGGGCGCGGAGGTGGAAGGCGTACCCCAGGGGGCGTATCAGCGGTTCCTTGAAGGCGGGGAACGCGGGGTAGGCGGCGTTCAGTGCGACCGGGGCGGGCAGGGAGGCGAGATTGAGCGGCACCTCGGGCTCCCCGGGCACGGAACGGCCGGCGGTGCGCTCCTCGGAGCGGGTCGGCCCGTGGCCGCTGTTTCTGCGGCGCTCGTACTCCGCGGCCCGGTTCGCCGCCGCGGAGGTGCCGAATCCGGTCGCGGTGCCCTGGGCCGTACCCGCGGTGCCGCTGCCCGCTCCGGTGTTCACCGCGGTCGTACCGCCGGTGCCGGAACCGCCGGAGCGCGGCCCTGCCTGGGCGGAGCCGTCCACGGGCATGGAGCCGCCGAGGGCGATCGCGGCGAAGGAGACCGCGCTGGCGGCGGCGAAGGCGAAGCGGCGGCCGCGCCAGGGCGAACGCTCGCCCTCGGGCCTGCCGACCTCGTGCACCCCGAAGCCCCGGGGACCGGCACCGAGCGGTGCCGGGGCACCGCCGAGGCCGTGACCGCCGGGCAGATAGCCGAAGGGCACCGGCCGGCGGCCGTCCGCCGGGACGGGCGCGGCGAAGACGGAACCCCGGTCCCGGCCCCCGCCGAACGGACCGCCGCGGGGGTCGTCCCCGTCGGAGCCCAGCGGTCCGGGCCCGGCGGGCAGCCCCTGGAGCCGGGCGAGCAGCCCCGCGGACGGCGGCGGCGGCGCACTCCGCGCGAAGACGTCCTTCAGCATGCGCTGGGCATCGGCCTCCGCCTTGCAGCGGGGGCAGGTCGCCAGATGGGCGAGCACCCGGTCGCGGGCGTCGTGCGTCAGCTCTCCGTCGACGAGCGCGGCGAGCCGGTCCCCGAGGTGGTGCTCGGCGGGGGAGGTACGCGACGTACGAGAGGACTGCGGGGTCCTCGGAAGGGGGGTCGATCCGCTCACGCCGGTCCACCCTCCCCCGCGAGCCCCACGGCCCCCGCGAGCGCACGCTGCTGATCGGCGCGGGCCTCGGGCGAACGGTGCTTCAGGGCCTTGCGCAGATGCGAGCGGCCACGGTGGATCCGGCTGCGGACGGTGCCGAGCTTCACGCCCAGGGTGGCGGCGATCTCCTCGTACGACAGACCCTCGATGTCACAGAGGACCACCGCGGCCCGGAACTCGGGCGCGAGGGTGTCCAGCGCCTGCTGCACATCGGCGTCGAAGTGGCTGTCGTTGAACACCTGCTGCGGCGAGGGCTCACGGCTGGCGAGCCGCTCCGCCGCGTCGTCGCCCAGCGAATCGAAGCGGATGCGCTGCTTCCGGCGGACCATGTCCAGGAAGAGATTGGTGGTGATGCGGTGGAGCCAGCCCTCGAAGGTCCCCGGCGTGTACGTCGACAGGGAGCGGAAGACCCGGACGAAGACTTCCTGGGTCAGATCCTCGGCATCGTGCTGATTGCCGGTGAGGCGGTAGGCGAGACGGTAGACGCGTCCGCTGTGGGTGCTGACGATCTCCTCCCACGAAGGGGGTGTCCACGCCTGTGATTCCGCGTCCGAGGCGAAGGTCGCGGTGGCGGCTGCGGTCGTGGCGGCGGTGGAACGGTCAGCAATGTCGGTCACGGATTTCGGCTCACCCGGTGACCTGGCGAGAAAACGCCGCAGCGCTCCCCGACGATCCGCAGGTGCAGCCGCACCTCCCCTATCGGCTCTGGTGGTGTCCAGCGGAGCCCCTACCATAGCCACCTCGCCCGTTAGCTCAGGATAAGAATCTTTACGCGAATTTGGATAGCGCTCCCGCTCATGGCCCGGCTCCATGCGCTCCCCCGTCCACCCGGTCGAAAGCGACCGCCCCGGCGTCATCCCGCGATATCCCCGGCGGCTGTTGCCCTTTGTTCCGCTGCCGTTCCGCCTCTTGCGGTGTCCTCCCGCTCAACGAACGGTCCCATCTGCGGGTTCCCGGCTCCAGCGGATACAGTCAACGTCGCGTTCAACTACGGGGACAGGAGAGGCCCATTACCGCCAACCGGCAGACGAGCTGGGCATTCGCCGATGCCTTCGTCGCCGAGGACGACACGCTGCGCCGGGCCCGCGACCGGGCCCGGGAGTCGGGCGTCCCCTCGGTGTCACCGGGCACCGGTGCCGCGCTGCGCCTGCTGGCCGCCGCCACGGACGCCAAGGCCGTGGCGGAGATCGGGACGGGAACCGGTGTCTCCGGTATCTATCTGCTGCTGGGCATGCGGCCCGACGGCGTACTGACCACCGTGGACCCGGAACCGGAGCGGCAGCAGTTCGCCAAGCAGGCCTTCCGGGAGGCGGGCTTCGCCGGGAACCGTGCACGTTTCATACCGGGACGCGCCCTCGACGTCCTGCCCCGGCTCGCGGACGGCGGCTACGACCTCGTGTTCTGCGACGGCGACCGGCTGGAGTACCTCGACTACCTCGCCGAATCGTTGCGCCTGCTGCGGCCGGGGGGCCTGGTCTGTTTCGAGGGCGTCTTCGCCCGGGGCCGTACGGTCGACGCGGCGGCCCAGCCGGCCGAGGTGCTGCGACTGAGGGAGCTGCTGCGCGCGGTCCGGGAGAGTCCGGAGCTGCTGCCGTCGCTGCTGCCCGTGGGGGACGGACTGCTCTGCGCGGTACGCCGGGGCTGAGACCGGCCCTGCCGGACCGGACGGACCCGAACGGAACCGGATAGACACCGACGGGCGGACCCGAATAGACACCGACGGGCACAGGCGGACCCGGATGTGCCACTGCCCCGGCACGGGACCGTACCGGGGCAGTGACCAGGGTCTTCAAACGACCGACGCGTCAGCCGACGACCTGCTTCAGGGCGTCGCCGAGGGCCTCGGCCTCGTCCGGAGTCAGCTCGACGACAAGCCGACCGCCGCCTTCGAGCGGAACGCGCATGACGATGCCCCGCCCCTCCTTGGTCACCTCGAGCGGGCCGTCGCCCGTCCGCGGCTTCATGGCCGCCATGCTCGTTCCCCTTCCTGAAACCAGCTCATCGACTGCCGACCGGCGGCCCCGCGGGCGCCCGTCATCACGGCATCGAACACATTGCTTCCAGGTCATTATCCCGCATGGCGGGACCCGATGACCAACATCGGTCGGCATCGCTTGGGCAACGCACTTTCCCAAAACCACTCAATTCGGTGATCGGCCGGACCGGACTCTCCGCTGGTCTCCGGCCTGGTGCGGCCCTCTCGTACCCCTTCCCGCCCCGCCTCCGGGCCTCTCCGGCGTTCCGGGGCCTTCTCCGCACGCGGGGGCAAGCGGACCGGAAACCGGACGGGAAACCGGACCGGAACCGCCCGGGAATTTTCTTTGAAACAGCTCACAGCCCGCGGCCCTGTTCCCGGCGATCTCCGCCATGCTGAGCTGAGCGCCGTCGCGCCACCATCCGCGACACCGCCACCGACGTGCCGAGACGCCGAAAAAAGGGGATCCCGCTATGGCCGACTCCGTGCTCTACGACGTGACCGACGGGCTCGCGACCATCACGCTCAACCGGCCCGACGCCATGAACGCGCTGAACACCGAGGCCAAGGTCGCCCTCCGGGAGGCCGTCCGGGCCGCCGCGGCGGACGGGGCCGTCCGGGCGGTGCTGCTCACCGGCAACGGCCGCGCCTTCTGCGTCGGCCAGGATCTGAAGGAGCACGCCGGGCTGCTGGCCCGGGACGAGGAGTCCGGTTCCCGCGCCGTGATGAGCACGGTGGGCGACCACTACAACCCGATCGTCCGGGCCCTGGCGGGGATGGCGAAGCCGGTGGTCGCCGGGGTGAACGGGGTCGCCGCGGGCGCGGGTCTGGGCTTCGCGCTCGCCGCGGACATCCGGGTCGTCGCCGACACCGCGTCCTTCACCACCGCCTTCGCCGCGGTGGGACTCACCGCCGACTCGGGAGTGTCCTGGACCCTGCCCCGGCTGATCGGCCACAGCCGCGCCGCCGATCTGCTGCTCTTCCCCCGGAGCCTGACCGCTCAGGAGGCGTACGAGCTGGGTATCGCGAACCGGCTGGTGGCCGCGGACGCCCTGGCCGCCGAGGCCCGCGCGGTGGCCCGCGCCCTGGCCGACGGCCCGACCCTGGCCTACGCGGCGATCAAGGAGTCCCTGGCCCACTCCGCTTCCCACTCCTTGGAGGAGACCCTCGCCAAGGAGGACGAGCTGCAGACCCGGGCGGGCGCCTCCCGGGACCACCGGGACGCGGTGGTGGCGTTCACGGCGAAGCAGAAGCCCGTCTTCGAGGGCCGCTGACGGGCCGGTCCCCGCCGCCGGCGACCACCGCGCGCCCTCAGCCCCGGGCCACACATTCCGCCAGATGGTCGTCGACCAGTCCGCACGCCTGCATCAGGGCATAGGCGGTCGTCGGTCCGACGAACCGCAGTCCTTCCTTCTTGAGCGCCTTCGCCAGGGCCTTGGACTCGTCGGTGACGGCGGGCACGTCGGACAGGGTCGCGGGGGCGGGGCGGTCCACCGGGTCGGGTGCGTGGGACCAGATCAGCCGGTCCAGCTCGCCGGGGGCCCAGCCCGCCAGCACCCGGGCGTTGCCGAGGGTGGCGTCGACCTTGGCCCGGTTGCGGATGATCCCCTCGTCGGCGAGGAGCCGCTCCCGGTCCGTATCGGTGAAGGCGGCGACCTCGGCGATGGCGAATCCGGCGAAGGCGCGGCGGAAGCCCTCGCGGCGGCGGAGGATGGTCAGCCAGGACAGGCCGGACTGGAAGGCCTCCAGGCAGAGCCGCTCGAACAGGGCGTCGTCGCCGTGGACCGGACGCCCCCACTCCTCGTCGTGGTAGCGCAGATAGTCGTCCGTCGACAGCCCCCAGGGGCAGCGCGGCCGCCCGTCGGGCCCGGGGACGGCTCCGCCGGCGGTCATCGGTCGCGCCCCTCGGCCGCGGCGTCCGGGCCCCCGGGATCCGGCGCGGTGAGCCCCGCCCCGTATGCCTCTCCGGGGGTGTCCGGTACGGCGCTCCCGGCCGGCTTCCCGTCCGCACCGGCGTCCGCGCCGACGGCCGGGCCGGGCTCCGGATCCGGCGTCGGGTCGCGGTCCGGACCGGGCACCGCGTCCGGGTCCGCATCCGGCCCCGGGCCGGCGGCGGTGTGCGGGAGGTGCTCCGGGCCGCCGGGCGCACCGGGCACCGCGTCCGGGTCCGGCCCCGCCGCCCCGGCGAACAGCTCCCGGCCCCCGAGGGCCGTCGCCCGCGCCCCCGCCAGCGCCGACTCCAGCCGGGCGATCCGCGCGTCCCGCTCGGCCAGCTCCGCCCCGAGCCGGGCCAGCGCGTCGTCCACGTCCGCCATCCGATAGCCCCGGGCCGCGACCGGCAGCCGCAGCGCCTCCACATCGGCCCGTCCCACCGGTCTGCTCTCCGGCAGCGGATCCACCAGCCGCTCGGGCGCCGCCTCGGGCAGCGCCGTGCTGTCGCCGCCGCCGAGCACGGCGAGCGTCACCGCGCCGACGACCACGACCATCGCGATCAGCAAGAACAAGAACACGAGCGAGCGTCCCTTCCCGTGGAACCCGAGGACCGAGGAATGACCCGAGGGCCGATGCGTCCGGTGCTGATCGTGCCACGCCGGTCCGACAGTTAGGGTCGCAGCCGGACCACCAGAGGAGGAAACCGCTGATGCTGCGGCTGGGAACGCGCGAATTCGCCGCGCACGAGCCGGTGATCATGGCGATCGTGAACCGTACCCCCGATTCGTTCTACGACCAGGGGGCCACGTTCCGTGACGAACCCGCGCTGGCCCGGGTCGAGCAGGCGGTGGCCGAGGGTGCGGCGATCATCGACATCGGCGGGGTGAAGGCCGGACCGGGCGAGGAGGTCACCGCCGAGGAGGAGATCCGCCGTACCGTCGGTTTCGTCGCCGAGGTACGGCGCCGCTTCCCCTCGGTCGTGATCAGCGTCGACACCTGGCGTCACGATGTCGGCGCCGCGGTCTGCGAGGCGGGCGCGGATGTGCTCAACGACGCCTGGGGCGGTTTCGACCCGAAGCTCGCCGGGGTCGCGGCCCGCTACGGGGCGGGCCTGGTCTGCACCCATGCCGGCGGGGTGGAGCCGCGGACCCGGCCGCACCGGATCGCGTACGACGATGTCATGGCCGACATCCTGCGGGTCACCGTGGGCCTCGCGGAGCGGGCGGCGGACCTCGGGGTCCGGCGCGACGGCATCATGATCGACCCGGGCCACGACTTCGGCAAGAACACCCGGCACTCCCTGGAGGCCACCCGCCGGCTCGGTGAGATGGCGGACACGGGCTGGCCGGTCCTGGTCTCCCTCTCCAACAAGGACTTCGTCGGCGAGACCCTGGACCGGCCGGTGAAGGAGCGGCTGATCGGCACCCTGGCGACGACGGCGGTGTCGGCGTGGCTGGGTGCGCAGGTGTACCGGGTGCACGAGGTGGCGGAGACCCGCCAGGTGCTGGAGATGGTGGCCGCGATCGCCGGACACCGCGCACCGCGGGTGGCCCGCCGCGGTCTCGCCTGACCCGCGGGTGGTCATGACGGCGAGGGGGTACGGGCCCGGCCCCGTACCCCCTCGCCGTTCACGTTCTCAGCGCGAGGTCTCCTTGGTGACCAGCGCCACCGCCTCGTCGACGTCGTCCGTGACGTGGAACAGCAGCAGATCGCGCTCGGACGCCTTGCCCTGGGCGACGACGGTGTCCCGCAGCCAGTCGACGAGACCGCTCCAGTAGGCGCTGCCGAAGAGCACGATCGGGAAGCGGGTCACCTTGCCGGTCTGGACGAGGGTGAGCGCCTCGAAGAGTTCGTCGAGGGTCCCCAGCCCGCCGGGGAGCACCACGAAGCCGGAGGCGTACTTCACGAACATGGTCTTCCGGACGAAGAAGTAGCGGAAGTTCACCCCGATATCGACATGCGGATTGAGCCCCTGCTCGAACGGCAGTTCGATACCGAGCCCCACGGAGACGCCACCCGCCTCCCTCGCGCCCCGGTTGGCGGCCTCCATCGCACCGGGCCCACCGCCCGTGATCACCGCGAAGCCCGCCTCGACCAGTGCGGTGCCGATCCGGATGCCCGCCTCGTACTCGGAGGTGTTCTGCGGGGTCCGAGCGGAGCCGAAGACACTGATCGCGCTCGGCAGTTCGGCGAGCGCGCCGAAGCCCTCGACGAACTCGGACTGGATCCGCATGACCCGCCAGGGGTCGGTGTGGACCCATTCGGAGTCGCCTTCGGTGTCCAGCAGCCGCTGGTCGGTGGTGCCGGGCTGGACCTGGTCTCTGCGGCGCAGTACCGGCCCCTGCCGCTGCTCTTCCCAGCCGCGCGCACCATCGGGATTGCCCATGGACCTGCTCCCTCCGCCGGACGTCCGCACCGCGGACGTCGTCGTTGGCCGTACCTTGATCAAGCGTAGATCGTTCTTTCGCCGTGCGGGCTGCTCAGGACGTGAGCCACTGGCGCAGCTTCTCCTCGCAGTGGGTGATCCGCTCCACGGCCACGTGCTCGTCCCGCTTGTGGGCGAGGAGCGGATTGCCGGGCCCGTAGTTCACCGCAGGCACGCCCAGTGCGCTGAAGCGGGCCACATCCGTCCAGCCGAACTTGGGGCGGGCGGTGCCGCCGACGGCCTTCATAAAGGCGAGGGCGGCGGGGTGGGTGAGGCCGGGGCGGGCCGCGCCGCTGTGGTCGTCGACGATGAACTCGGCGACCCCGCAGTCGGCGAAGACGTCCCGGACATGGGCCAGCGCCTGCGTCTCGTCCAGGTCGGGGGCGTAGCGGTAGTTGACGACGACGGTGCAGGCGTCGGGGATCACATTGCCCGCGACTCCGCCGTCGATATGGACCGCGTTGAGCCCCTCCCGGTACTCCAGCCCTTCGACGACCGGCCGGCGCGGCTCGTACGCGGCGAGGCGGGCGAGGATCGGGGCGGCGGCGTGGATGGCGTTGGATCCCATCCAGCTCCGGGCGGAGTGGGCGCGTTCGCCGCTGGTACGGAGGTGGACCCGGAGCGTGCCCTGGCAGCCGCCCTCGACCTCGCCGTCGGAGGGTTCGAGCAGTACGGCGAAGTCGCCCGCCAGCCATTCGGGGTGGGCGTCGGCGATCCGGCCGAGGCCGTTGAGATGGGCGGCGACCTCTTCGTTGTCGTAGAAGACGAAGGTGAGATCGCGGTTGGGCGCGGGGACGGTGGCAGCGATCCGCAGCTGGACGGCGACCCCGGACTTCATATCACTGGTGCCGCAGCCCCACAGGACGCCGTCGGAGTCGAGCCGGGAGGGGACGTTGTCCGCGATCGGCACCGTGTCGATATGTCCGGCGAGGACGATCCGCTCGGCCCGGCCGAGATGGGTACGGGCGACGATGTTGTTGCCGTACCGGTCGACGGAGAGGTGCGGCAGCGCGCGCAGTGCGCCCTCGACGGCGTCCGCGAGGGCTTTCTCGTCGCCGCTGACGGAGGGGAAATCGACGAGGGCGGCGGTGAGGGCGGGGCCGTCGAGGCGGAGGTCGAGCGTGGTGGGGCGCATGGGAGCGACCCTACCGGCGGCGGGGAAGGAGCCGCGGCGAGAGGTCACGACCCGGGGCAAAACGGCTACTGCCTAAGGGCTGTCCCGTAATCCCTGGCGGATCAGCGCGCGGCGTCAGATGCGGTGCATCGCAAGGCGGAGGGGTATCCGCATACTGGATGTATTCGGGTATTCCGACAACGCAGCGTGGGGGTACCGCCCGGGCCGCCAGGCCCAGGGGGAGGGCCGTAGCTGTCGTCGCGCGCCCGCCGGGGACTACGGGACAGCCCTTAGTACGGTGGCCCTGTGTCAGAGAACGTCCCCGCTGTCCGTCCGTACCGCCGGCTTCCGCGGATCACCGCCGGGTTCGCGGTGCTCGCCGCGCTGATCGGCTATGTCGTGGTGCAGCAGTCCACCGGCAACGGCGCCCCCGGCTGCACAGTGCGGGCCGCTTCGGGCGGGGGCGGTCCCGCGTACGAGCTGAGCAATCAGCAGGCGGCGAACGCGGCGACGATCTCCGCGGTCGGCACCACCCGGCTGCTGCCGGAGCGTGCGGTCACCATCGCGCTGGCGACCGCGCTCCAGGAGTCGGGGCTGCGGAACATCGCGCACGGCGACCGCGATTCCCTCGGCCTGTTCCAGCAGCGGCCGTCGAAGGGCTGGGGCACGCCGGAGCAGATCCTCGACCCGGTGTACTCGGCCGGGAAGTTCTACGACGGTCTGGCGGCGGTGCCGGGCTATTCGCGGCTGCCGCTGACGGTCGCCGCGCAGAAGGTGCAGCGCAGCGGTTTCCCGCAGGCGTACGCGAAGCACGAGACGAATGCGGCGCTGCTGGCCGCCGCGCTGACCGGCCGGGCGGGCGCGGCGCTGAGCTGCGTACCGGGGAGCGGTACGGGGGCGGCGGGCGATCCGGCCCGGGTCCGGACCGAGCTGGTGCGGGCGTTCGGCCCGGCCGTACTGCCGAAGGCGGGTGCGGAGGAGGCCGCGGCGGGGCGGGGTGCCCGGGAGATGACCGTGCCGGTACGCCCGGGGGCCGCGGCCGCCGGCAGCGGGGCCGCGCGGGGCTGGGAGCTGGCGCACTGGGCCGTGGCACGGGCCCAGCAGCTGCGGATCGCGGAGGTCTCGTACGGCGGCCGGGTGTGGCGCGCCGATGATGCGGACGACGGCTGGAGCAGGGGCGGGCCGGACGGCGGCGGGCGGATGGAGGCGGCGGGCTCCGCGGCGACGCCGGGCACCGCCCAACCCACGGGTACAGACACCGGTGCAGTCCGGATTCGACTCGAACGCTGATTCTGGAGGTCCCCCGCAGGGGTGAGCGTCGGTATCCCGTCCCCAGGGGCGCGACGTATGGCCGCCACCCCCTCCCACCCCCTCCCCAGCCCTTGGGAAACCAGCGAAGTGACGATTCAGCAGCCGGTCGCAGCGAGCGGCATTCGCCCGCTTTCATCCGAGACCGATAATGCGATGCATTACCAACTCTTTACCTCGGGGTGCCGCAACTTCCCCCGCCCTCACCACGGTTGTCACGGCGAAACACCCCATGCCCCCTCGTCTCAAGGAGCATCATGTCCCTCCCCCTGACCCGTCGGATCGCCCGCGCCGCACTGCTCATCGCGGCCGGCGCAGCCCCCGTGGTCGGTGCGGCCGGTTCCGCGAGCGCCGCCGACCTCGCGCAGGCCGTACCGGTCGCCGGGCTGACCGCGCTCGACGCCGACGGCGTCAGCGGCACCCTGGACGGCGCCGCGCGGCAGACCTCCGAACTGGCCGGACAGACGGGCGGCGAAGCCGTCAAGCAGACCGTCCCCGCCGCGGGCCGGGCGGTCGGCGGTACGGGCCGGACGGCGGCCCCCGCCGCCCAGGAGACCGCGGGCGAGGCCGCGGGCAACGCGGGCGGTCTGCTCGGCAAGACCGCGGACGGGGCGACGACGGCCCTGGGCGAAAGCGGTCTGACGGCGGGCTCCCTGGAGGGCGGGCTGCCGACCGAGAGCCTGCCCACCGAGGGTCTGACGTCGGGCAGCCTGCCCGTCAGCGCCCTGCCGACGGAGAGCCTGCCGCTCACCTGATCCGGGGAGGCGCGAAGGGGCCCGGGGAGCGGATGTCCGCTCCCCGGGCCCCTTCGCCGTACCCGCGTATCCGCTCCCCCGATACCGGGACCACCGGGACCACCGCGGGCCGGGGCTGCTCAGCCGGCTGCCGCGAGCCGTTTCACGGCCGCGTCGACCCGCTCGTCCGTGGCCGTGAACGCCACCCGGACGAAGGACTCCCCCGCCTCGCCGTAGAAGTCGCCGGGCGCCACCAGGATCCCCAGCTCCGCCAGGTACGCGACGGTCTCCCAGCAGGACTCGCCCCGGGTCGCCCACAGATAGAGGCTGGCCTCCGAGTGTTCGATCCGGAAGCCGTGGCCCTCCAGGGCGGTCCGCAGCGCAGCGCGCCGGGCCGCGTACCGCGCCCGCTGCTCCGCCACATGTACGTCGTCGCCGAGCGCGGCCACCGTCGCGGCCTGTACCGGCGCCGGGACCATCATCCCGCCGTGCTTGCGGATCGCCAGCAGCTCGCCCAGCACCGCCTCGTCGCCCGCGATGAACGCGGCCCGGTATCCGGCCAGGTTGGACCGCTTGGAGAGGGAGTGGACGGCGACCAGGCCCTCGTACGTACCGCCGCAGACCTCCGGGTGCAGCACCGAGACCGGCTCGGCCTCCCAGCCCAGCTCCAGATAGCACTCGTCGCTGAAGACCAGGACGCCGTGCCGCCGGGCCCAGGCCACGATCCGGATCAGCTCGTCCTTGGCGAGCACCCGTCCGGTGGGGTTCGACGGGGAGTTCAGCCAGAGCAGCTTCAGCCCGTCCGGGTCGAGTGCGGTCGGGTCGTCGTAGACCTCGGGCGTCGCCCCGCAGAGCCGGGCGCCGACCTCGTACGTCGGATAGGCCAGCCGCGGGTAGCCGACCCGGTCGCCGGGGCCCAGGCCCAGCTGGGTGGGCAGCCAGGCCACCAACTCCTTGGAGCCCACCACGGGCAGGACGTTGCGGTGCCCGGCACCGGTCGCGCCGAGCCGCCGCCCGACCCAGTCCGCCAGCGCGTCGCGCAGCGCGGGCGTACCCCAGACGGTGGGATAGCCGGGTGAATCGGCCGCGGCCACCAGCGCCTGGCGGATCAGCTCCGGAACGGGGTCGACGGGAGTGCCGACCGAGAGGTCGACGATTCCGTCCGGGTGGGCCGCGGCGGTCGCCTTGTACGGCTCCAGCCGGTCCCACGGGAAGACGGGCAGACGCGCGGAGACCCGGCGTGGATCGCCCCCGGGGCCGGAACCGGAGCCGGAACCGAGGCCGGAGTCGGAGCCGGTCGAGGGTGCGGATGAGGCTGCGGACACGGGCTGTTCTCTTTCTCGTACGGGCTCGTACGGGCCCGTACCGGGTGGGGACGGGCCGTACCGGGTGCGGACGAACCCGTACCGGGTGGGACGGCCGGAACGGAAACGCAACGGTCCCGTACGGACGTCGACCGTACGGGACCGGCAGTGCGGTGATCGGCGGACCGCCGACCGCCGGTTACTGGTTCTGCGGCGGCAGACCGGCGACGAAGGGGTGGTCGCGTTCGATCAGCCCGAGCTTGGAGGCACCGCCCGGCGAGCCCAGCTCGTCGAAGAACTCGACGTTCGCCTTGTAGTAGTCCTTCCACTCCTCCGGCGTGTCGTCCTCGTAGAAGATCGCCTCGACGGGGCAGACCGGCTCACAGGCACCACAGTCGACGCACTCGTCGGGGTGGATGTACAAGGACCGGGAACCCTCGTAGATGCAGTCGACGGGGCACTCCTCGATGCAGGCCTTGTCCTTGACGTCGACACAAGGCTGCGCGATGACGTAGGTCACGCTGTCGTTCCTCCTCGGTAGGGCTGTGGCTTGCGCGGGAGCGCGGCGTCGTCGATGCCCGCCCCTAGTATCTCCGTTCTTGGGGACGATCCGAACAGGAGGGGCGTAGAGAGCAGTGGAAATCATCGGCGCGGGACGGCTCGAAGTCCGTATTACACCCCTTGACGTGGGCAAACGGGTATCAATCAGACGCCTGGTCGATCCCTCGGAGGGGGCGGGGGCGTTCACGGATGTGGTCGGGGTTCTCACATCATGGGACAAGAGCGGTGTGCTGGTGATCACACGGCGCTCCGGCCAGGTGGTCCGCGTTCCGGCAGCGTCGCTGGTCGCGGGGAAGACCGTCCCCGCCGCCCCGGCCCGACGCCGCGGCCCCGCCGCCGACTTCGCGGAGCTGACCCGGGTGGCGTCCCGCGCCTGGCGGCCGGTGGAGAGCGAACGGCTCGGCGAGTGGGAGCTGCGGGCCGCGTCCGGTTTCACCCGGCGGGCCAACTCGGCGCTGGCCCTCGGCGATCCGGGCGTACCCCTGGACGAGGCGCTCGACCGGGTGCGGTCGTGGTACGCGGAGCGGTCCCTGCCCGCGTACGTCCAGGCGGCCACGGGCGCCGCCGGGACCCAGGAGGCGCTGTGCGCGGCGCTGGAGGAGCGGGGCTGGACGCGGGAGGTGTCGGCGGATGTACGGATCGGAGGACTGGCCCCGGTCGCCGATCTCGACGCGGACCGGGGCCGGGTGACCCTGTCCCGGTCGGCGGGCGGGCCCGGCGGCGGCTGGCTCCGGCGGTACCAGCGGGCCCCGGGCGGCCCGGCGCCGCACCTGCTGCGGGTTCTGGAGAGCGGCCCTTCGGTCTGGTTCGCCTCGGTGGCCGCCGAGTCCGGGCCCGGGGACGCGGACGGCGGGACTCCGGTCGCGATCGGGCGGTGCGTCGTCGACGGGCGCTGGGCCGGTTTCATGGCGGTCGAGGTCGACCCGGCGCAGCGGCGCCGCGGTCTGGCGCGGGCCGTGATGGCGGCACTGGCCGACCGGGCGCTGGAGGAGGGTGCGTCGGCGGCGTGGCTCCAGGTCGAGAGGGAGAACACGGCGGCGGGCGCGCTCTACGCGGGCATGGGTTTCACCACGCACCACAGCTACCACCACTACCGCGGGCCGCGGGGCTGAGCCGTACGGCACGGAGCGGGACGGTACGGAGCGGAACCGGTCCGCTCGGTTCCGTACCGACCCGACCCGACCCGGCCCGGGCCGTGGCACCCCGGGGCCGAGCCGGTCGGGTCCGCTCGGCCCGTACCGCTCCGGTCCGGTCCGGCTCCGTACCGTCCGGCGCGTCCGGCCCCCTACCGCTCCGGCCGGGTCCGGCTCCGTACCGTCCGGCGCATTCGGCTCCGTACCGTCCCGTCCGCTCGGTTCCGCCGGGAATCCCTCTCGCGGCGAGTGGACGCGGCAGGGGCTCGTTGGGTACCTGTGGGCCTATGCACGACGACTCAGCCGCCTCCGCCGACCCCGCGGGCCATCTGCGCCGGTTCGCCGAAGAGGCCCGTGCCGACCGGCCCGATCTGTCCCTGCTCTGCCTGCTGCTGGGGGCGGTCGCGGACGGCGCCGACGACGATACGGCGGTCGACGCCGGCCAGATCGAACTGGACCGCCTGGCCGGGCTGCTGCCGTACGGACTCCGTACGCCCCATGCCTGGGCGAGCGCCCTGGAGCGGCTGCTCGGCGGTGAACTCGGCTTCCACGGCACCGCCGCGGACTACGGACGCCTGGATTCGTCGCTGCTCCACGAGGTGCTGCGGCGGCGGCGCGGACTGCCGATCCTGCTCTCCGTGGTCTGGGTGGAGGTGGCCCGGCGGGCGGGTGCACCGGTGTACGGGGTCGCGCTCCCCGGGCACTTCGTCATCGGCTTCGGGGAGCCGGAGGAGCAGGTTCTGGCCGACCCCTTCGACGGTGGCCGGGTGCTGTCGGAGTCGGATGCGTCGCAGCTGGTCGCGGGTGCGACAGGGACACGTCTCGAACCGTCGATGCTCACGCCCGCGCCCGCGCAGGACGTGATGGTCCGCATCCTCAACAACATCCGCGCCTGGGCCACGGCCCGCCCCGAACGCTCGGACGTGGCCCTCTGGGCCGTGGACCTGTCCCTGCTCCTTCCCTCCCACCCGGCCCGGCTGCGCTACGAACGCGCCCAACTCCTGGTCCGGCGCGGAGACTTCCTGACCGGCGCGGCGGAGCTGGACGCCTACGCCGATGTGGTCGCGATGGTCGAACCGGCGACGGCGGAGGCGGTACGGGGCCGGGCCCGGGCAGCGCGCGCGATGCTGAACTGACGCCCCCGCGACACCCCCGCCGGACCGGGCCCCGGGCTGTGGAACGCCTCCGGCCCGTCCGGGGGCCGTCCTCTTCCGGGGGGCCGTCCTCTCCGGACAGGCGTGCGGCCTCCGCCCGGATCCGGGTGGAGGCCGCACGCCTGTCCGGCCGCTCGGGCCCTTCGCTGTCGCTACTTGATGTCCGCCGTGCGTTCCTGCCGGGTCTCGCCGCGCAGGGCCGGGCCCATCGCCTTGGCGATGTCATCGGCGTCGAGCTGCTGCTTCTTGCCGTCGGCCCGGGTGACCATGACGCCCTGGAAGGTGCCGCCGACCAGTTCCTCGATGGCTTCCTTGTTGTAGACCTCCACCAGCTTGCCGTTCACGGCCTTCATGGAGAGGATCCGCGGCAGCGAACGCTGCGGGCCGAAGTCGATCTTCCGGCCGCCCGCCCTGATCGTGATCAGATCGGACATCGCGGGCTCGGCGAACTCCTTCTCGGCCCGGTCCAGCTCCGCCTGGCCGATCGACGGCTGGAGACCGGCGACGGGAAGCTGTACGGCGTTCGGACGGCCGGACTCGACCTGGGCCCGGTACGCGTCCTTGACCATCGTCAGCGAGCGGTTGACGTCGATGCCCTGACCGGCCTTGCCGGGCACGACGACGATCTTCCCGGGCTCGAACCTGATCGTGCCCTCGACGGCCGAGCCGGAGTTGCCCGCCAGATCGGCGAGGGCCACCCGCAGCTTCTCCTCGTCGATGACGATCTCCGGCTCGGCGACGCGCGCGCCGCCGAAGAGGGAGCCGATCACCGACATGGGGTTGTAGTCGCTGCCCGCCGCATTGCGCACGGTGGTCTGGGCGTCGAAGGACAGGCCCGCCTTGTCCGGGGCGAGCGTGATCTTCTTGCCGCCGACGGAGAGCTGGAGCGGGGTTGCGGCACGTTTGCCGAGGGTGCCCTGGAGCTTGTCGACGGCCTGGTCGCGGGTACCGCCGCCGATGTCGACGCCGAGGACCGTGGTGCTCTTGGGCACATCGGAGTGGTTCAGCAGCAGTCCGGCGCCGTAGGCGATACCGGCCAGGCCGACCACGGCGACCCCGATCAGGGCCGTCTTGGAGCGGCCCTTCTTGGCGGGCGGCGGGGGCGCCGGACGGGAGGCCGGAGCGGGCGCGGACGACGCAGCGGCGGGCGGGCCCGCCGGGCCGGAGGGCTTGGCGGCGGCGCCGGGACCCGCCGGGAACGGCGACTCCGTATCGGGCCGGACGGCCGGCACTCCGCTGGTCAGCGTATCCCCCGAGACATGGTCCCCGGGCCCGCCCTGATCTGTGGGGGCCCCGGGGCCGCCGGGACCCGCGGGGCGGCCCGGTACGGGTCGCTGCGGGGTCAGGACGGCGGTGTCGTCGGACAGCCGCGGCGGGGCCGCGACAGCGCCCGCGTGCACCGGCGCACCGGTCTGCATGGCTCCGCGGGCCGGGCCCGTCGTCGGCCCGTCGGGGCCGGCACCGGCCGACGGGCGCACACCGTGCGACGGGGCGTCGGAGCCGGGGGCGAAACCGGCGGGCGCGGCCGTTCCGGCGGGCGCCCCTCCGGAGAGGTCGCTGAGGGCGCTGTGGGTGCCGGCCGCACCGGGTCCGCCCGGGGCGGGCCCCGCACCGACTGGCGCACCGGCGCCGCCGGGAACGCCCGCGCCCGGATCGCCGGGCACCTTGATGCCGGCGCCGTTGGTCCCGGACTTCCGCGGCGCGAACCAGTCGTTCGCCGCCTTGTCGCCCGCGGGCGCTCCGCCGTCCGCGGGCACCGGACCGCCGGGGCCACCAGGACCGCCAGGACCACCGAACGACGCCACCGGCATCGCAGCCGTACGCTCCGCCTCGGCCTCACCGCCGGAGCCGCCCGGCGCCGCGGGGGCGTCCGCCGCCCCGGCACCCGGCTCATGGGCCGGTTTACGCACCACGACGGGCGGAATCGGCCGTGATCCGGGGATGTTGATCCGGATCCGGGTGGTGATCGTCGTCTCGGTCTTGGGCTCGGACTTGGCCGCGTCCGGCTTCTTCGGCTCGCCTTCGGCCGCCGCGCCGCCGCCGAAGCGGCCGGACCCGTACGGCGGTGTCCCGGAGGGGTAGGCGGCTCCACCGCGCCCCTGGGGCCCGGAGGACGAACTATCAGTTTCACGACTCAAAGCAGGATCTCCCGGTTGGCTCCGCCGCCCGTCTCTTACTGTGTCCTCGTTCGCTGGGCGGCTCGGCGGCGCGCACCACCATACTGGCCGCCGGTGACACGCACGCCGCGACTGTGGAAAGGGCACCGGATCGGCCCTCTTCCACTACTGGTGTACGACTGCCGGATCGCTCCGGCCGTCAGCGCGGCCCGTACGGACGGGGGTTCGGCCCGTACGGACGGCGGTTCGGCCGCCGCGACACCGGCTCCGGCCCGCCGTCGGACGGAGGTCCGCCTGTCCGGACGGCCTCCGGGCCGCCGGGAGCAGCACCGGTTCGACGGTGTCCCGCTCCCGCGGCGTCCCGTGGACGGGGCGCCCTACTTCTCAAGTCGCCCCGCACCGGGGCCCGGTTGCGCCGCTCCCCCCAGGGTGGCGCACATCACAGCGACGACCATCCCTCCGAGGATGAAGAGCAGCGGTCCGATCCCGGCGCCGAACAGTGCGTCGCCCTCGGGGCGTCCGAGGCTCAGCAGCACGATCGCGGCCAGCCAGCCGATGCCCGCCGCCGCCACACCGAGCTGGTTGCCCAGTGCCGTACGGGCTCCGTAGAAGAGCCCGGCGGAGCCCAGCAGGGCGAGCAGCAGCCCGGCCGGGAACCAGGCCGCCTGGACCAGGGACCCGGCGGTGCCGACGAGCGCGCCGAGCGGGACGAGAAGGAGGTACGCGGCGATCCGGCCGGGCCGCGGCTTCTGCGCCGACCAGTCCCGGGTCAGGCCCGTACCGGGCGCCGTGCTCATGCGGGCACCCCGGCCGTGCCGGGGACCTCCGGGCCTGCGCCGTCCGGGATCCCCGCGAAGAGGTCGTCCTCGCGGCGGCCCCGGGGAACTCCGGGCTCGCCTTCGGCCAGCTGGTAGTACTCGGTGGTGAAGATCGGCTGGCCGCGGTCGTTGGAGAGGGCGAAGAACGGCCCGTCCACGGCGATCTGGGTGGCGTGCGCGCGCATCGCGGCCGCCTTGCGCTCCGCATAGGCGCTGCCGTCGATCGCCGCGGTGATCTCGTCGTCCTCGACGACACCCGGGACATCGTCGACCGACGCGACACCGGGGAAGCCGGCCCCGGCCGCTCTCAGCGCGGCGAAGCCCTCTTCGGCGACGGAGCGCGGCATCCGCGTCCAGTAGATCTTGGCGATGGTCCAGGGGTCCCCGAGATCGCGCCGGAAGGCCCGTTCGGCGGCCAGCTCGGCGGCGCGCACGGCGACGCGGTGGGCCTGGATATGGTCCGGGTGGCCGTAGCCGCCGTGGGGGTCGTACGTGACCATGACCTGGGGGCGTACGGAGCGGATGATCTCCACGAGGTACGGGGCCGCGTCGTCGACGGGCGTGTTCCAGAAGGCGCCGTCGCGGCGGTTCTGGGGCAGGCCCATCATTCCCGAGTCCCGGAAGCGCCCGGGGCCGCCGAGGAAGCGGTGGTCGGTGACGCCCAGTTCCTTCATGGCGGCGGACAGCTCACCGATGCGGTACTCGCCGAGGGAGTCGTCGCGGTCGGCGGTGAGATGGGCGAGGCCGGGCGGGATGACCTCGCCCTCCTCGCCGAGGGTGCAGGTCACGAGGGTGACCCGGGCACCACCGGCCGCGTACCGGGCCATCGTGGCGCCGTTGGTGATCGACTCGTCGTCCGGGTGCGCGTGCACGAGGAGCAGACGACGGGTGGAAAGATCCTTCATGGACACAGCCTACGAGGCCGGGCCGGAGCGCGTGGCGGAACGTGGAGTCCCCCGGTCACAGGCCGGTCGGTCCATGAACCGCCGGAGGTCGGATCCGGGCGGCACCGCTCGTCCGACGGTCGAAGGCGATCGAGGGCGGTCGAGGGCGGTCGGACGCAGTCGCGGGCGGCTTCGCAGCCCATGCGATGCGGATGCAACGCGATCCCGCGGCGGTCCCTCCGGGCCGGCCGGGGAACCGCCCGGGTACGTCCGGATCGCGGGAGGGTCGCCCGGCCCGGACGGTCGGGTCGGGCCGGGGCGGAGGTGGTCCCGGCCGGAGGGTGGCCCATGGCCGGTGAGGCCGGGATCGCGGCGGGGTCGGGATCGCGGCGGGGTCGCAGTCGCGGCCCGGCGCGCGTTCCGGGGTCGGGGTCGGCAGGGGTCGGGGATGTCGGGAGCGTCGGGAATGTCGGGAAAAGAGCGGACGGCCGCCGGGCAGGACGGAGCGGCGCTGGACCGGCGCACGCAGGGCGCAGGACCGGCGCTGAACCGGCGCGGAGCCGGAAGCGGCCAAAAAGAAGGACCCCCGCACACGGGCGGGAGCCCGGTCAGAACTTCAGGTCACCGATCATGTCGCTGACACTCGTCGTCAGATCGGTGATCGTCGGCTCGAAGGACGAGCTGGCGAGGAAGAAACCGAACAATACGCAGACAACCGCATGCCCGCCCTTGAGTCCGGACTTCCGGACCAGCAGGAAGACGACGATCGCCAGCAGCACCACCGCCGAAACTGAGAGTGCCACGGCGGTTCACCTCCACAGATATTCGATCGGGACAGGCAGGTTGCACGCGCAGATGGTTCCTACCCATCTCGCGCTACGGATCATAACTATCCGTACTAACGCATCAGTCGGTGCACGGCAGCACACGGGGGCGCACAGCGCACTAGGTTCAACGGCATGACCATGAGGCAACACAGCTCCTTTCCACGCCAGTTCGCCCGTACCCAGCGGTTTTCCCTGGGTGCACCACGCTCGTTCACGGTGGCATCGGACGGCTCCCGTGTGGTCTTTATCCGTTCGGTGTCCGGAACCGACCGGGAGGGCGGGCTGTGGGTGCTCGACCTCGACGACCACCCCACCACGGTAGGGCCGGAAGGGGCTTTCCGGGAACGGTCGGTGGCCGATCCCCGTGCCCTGTTGGGGAATTCGCAGGAGCAACTGCCGACGGCGGAGTCGGCCCGCCGGGAGCGGAGCCGGGACGGGTCGGCGGGCATCGTGGGCTATGCGGTCGACGGAAGGGTGGAACGGGCGGCCTTCGCGCTCTCCGGACGTCTGTTCACGGCGGAGTTGCGCACCGGCGTATCCCGCGAACTACCCGTACGGGGGCCGGTGATCGACCCGAGGCCGTCACCCGACGGGAAGCTGATCGCCTATGTGTCCGGCGGCGCGCTGCGGGTCGTCGGCTCGGACGGCGCCGGGGACCGGGCCGTCGCGGCGCCCTCGCCCGGGGAGGCGGGGGACGGCGGGGAGAGCGGGGCGGGCGGGGTCTCGTACGGCTCCGCCGAGTACATCGCGGCCGAGAGCATGGGCCGTGACCGGGGCTTTTGGTGGGCCCCGGAGTCGGACCGGCTGCTGGTCGCGCGGGTCGACGACCGGGCGGTACGGCGCTGGTGGATCGCGGACCCGGCGCGGCCGGAACGGGCTCCGCGCCCGGTCGCCTACCCCTCGGCCGGTACCGCCAACGCCGAGGTGCGGCTCTTCCTGGTGCCCGTCGGCGGCGGGGCGCGGACCGAGGTGGTCTGGGACCGGGACGCCTATCCCTATCTGGCGCGGGTGCACTGGTCGGCGGCCGGTGCGCCGCTGCTGCTGGTGCAGGCGCGGGACCAGCGCACCCAGCGCTGTCTTGCCGTCGACACCGGCTCCGGCGAGACCCGTACCGTCCATCTGGACGAGGATCCGATCTGGCTTGAACTTTTCCCTGCGGTGCCCGCCTGGACACCCCGCGGGCAGCTCGTCCGGATCGCCGACGAGGGCGGGGCGCGGGTGCTGGTGGTCGGCGACCGGGCGCTGACCGGCGCCGGACTCCAGGTCCGGGCCGTTCTCGGCATCGGTGACGAGGACGTCCTCGTGGCGGCCGCGGCGGGGGCCGGGGCGGCGGCGCCGGAGCTGGGCGAGGTCCATGTCTACCGGGTCGGGGAACGGGGCGCGGCAAGGATCTCCGAGGGCCCCGGGGTGCATACCGCGGTCCGCTCGGGCCCGGTGACCGTACTGGTCTCCGCCCGCCCCGGCGCCCCCGGTACGGAGTACGCGGTGCTGCGGGACGGCAAGCGGGTCGCCTCGATCGCCTCGTACGCCGAGAAGCCGCTGCTCACCGCCCGGCCCCGGCTGGTCGCCGCCGGCGAACGGCGCATCCCCTGCGCGGTGCTGCTGCCGACGGGCTACGACGGGGCCCGGGGGCCGCTGCCCGTGCTGATGGACCCTTACGGCGGCCCCCGGGCCCGTAAGGTCGTCGCCGCCCATGACGCCCATCTCACCTCCCAGTGGTTCGCCGACCAGGGGTTCGCGGTGGTCGTCGCCGACGGGCGGGGCACCCCCGGTCCGGACCCGGCCTGGGAGAAGGCGGTCGCGGGCGATTTCGGTGTGGTCCTCGACGACCAGATCGCGGCGCTGCACGCGCTCGCGGGCGATTTCCCGCTCGATCTGGGGCGGGTCGCGATCCGGGGCTGGTCCTTCGGCGGCTTCCTCGCCGCGATGGCCGTACTGCGCCGGCCCGATGTCTTCCACGCGGCGGTCGCGGGGGCGCCCGCGACGGACCAGCGGCTGTACGACACGCACTACACGGAGCGGTATCTCGGCCACCCGGACGAGCACCCCGAGGTGTACACGGCGAATTCGCTCGTCACGGACGAGGGGCTGAGCGGCGCGGCGGAGCCCGCCAGACCGCTGATGATCGTCCACGGTCTGGCCGACGACAATGTGGTGGTCGCGCACTCCCTGCGCCTGTCCGCCGCCCTGCTGGCGGCGGGCCGCCCGCACGAGGTGCTGCCGCTGAGCGGGGTGACCCATATGACGCCGCAGGAGGAGGTGGCGGAGAACCTGCTCCACCTCCAGGTGGACTTCCTCCGGCGGAGCCTCGGCACCGGCCGGTCCGCGAGCTGAGGGGGCGGTCCGGGGCGGGTGCCGGCCGGGGCCACTCCAGGAGGCCCCGGCCGGAGTACGACACCCGCACGGCCGTACGCCCCGCAGCCTGCCGGGCCCGTATATCGGCGCGGAGACAACAGGATTGCCGCCGTGTAAAAGAGTGTCAGCCGTTCGGCGGAGCGCCGGGACCCGTGGGGCCGGGGTGGCCGGGGTGGCCTCCGGGGTCCTGCGGACGGTCGGGGCCGGCCGGCCCCCCGGGCGGGACCACCTGCCGCTCCTCCGCGAAGTGGCAGGCCGAGGGGTGCCGTACCGGACCCTCCTCCGCGAGCCGGAACTCCGCCGGGACCGCCAGCAGCGGCACCTCCAAGGCGCACCGCTCCTGCGCCTTCCAGCAGCGGGTCCGGAAGCGGCAGCCGGAGGGGATGTGCGCGGGCGAGGGCGGATCCCCGCCGAGGATGATCCGCTCCCGGTGGGCCCGTGCCTCCGGGTCCGGTACGGGCACGGCGGAGAGCAGCGCCTGGGTGTAGGGATGCGTCGGATGGTCGTAGATCTCCTCATGGCGCCCCAGCTCCACCACCCGCCCCAGGTACATCACGCCCACCCGGTCGGAGATATGCCGCACGATCGACAGGTCGTGGGCGATGAACACCAGGCTGAGGCCGAACTCGCGCTGGAGCCGCATCAGCAGGTTGACCACCTGCGCCTGGACGGAGACGTCGAGGGCCGAGACGGGTTCGTCGGCGACCACGATCTCCGGGCGCAGCGCCAGACCGCGGGCGATCCCGATGCGCTGGCGCTGGCCGCCGCTGAACTGGTGGGGGTAGCGGTTGATGTAGTCGGGGTCGAGGCCGACGGTGTCGAGGAGTTCCCGGACCCGGCGCCGCCGGTCCCCCTTGGGTGCCGCCTCCGGGTGGATGTCGTACGGTTCGCCGACGATGTCGCCGATGGTCATCCGGGGGTTCAGGGAGGTGTACGGGTCCTGGAACACCATCTGGATATTGCGGCGCACGGCCTTGAGGGCCCGTCCGGAGAGCCGGGTGATGTCCTCGCCCCGGTAGCGGATCCGGCCCGCGGTGGGCCGTTCGAGCTGGACCAGCATGCGGGCGAGGGTGGATTTGCCGCAGCCGGATTCACCGACGATGCCGAGGGTCTCGCCGCCGTAGAGGTCGAGGTCCACTCCGTCGACGGCGCGGACGGCTCCCACCTGGCGGCGGAAGACGATGCCCTGGGTGAGGGGGTAGTGCTTGACCAGTTCGCGGACTTCGAGGATCGGCTCGGCCGTGGTGCCGCCGGCCGAGCGCTGAACGGTGGTCTCAGTCACGGCCGTCCGCCTCCTCGCCGCCCGGGGTGGCGGGGCCGGGGTCCGGACCTGCGGCGGCGCCGGGCTCCGCGGCCGTACCGCCGTCTCCTGAGCCCCGCGCACCACCCGTACCGCCTGCACTGCCCGTACCGCCCGCACCGCCCGCACCACCCGGTCCCGCCGCACCCGCCGCACCCGCCGCACCACCCGGTCCCGCCGCACCCGCTGCACCCGCCAGCGTCTCGCGCCAGAAGTGGCAGGCGCTGAGGCGGCCCGGTCCCGCCTCGTACAGCGGTGGTACATCGGTCCGGCAGATGTCCCGCGCGATCGGGCAGCGGGGGTGGAACGCGCAGCCCGGGGGGATCCGCTGAAGATTCGGCGGCAGCCCTCTGATCGCATACAGCTCGTGCCCCTTCTGATCGAGCCGGGGGACGGAATCGAGGAGTCCGCGGGTGTAGGGGTGGGCGGGGGCGCGGTAGATGGCGTGGACCGGGGCGGTTTCGACGATCCGGCCCGCGTACATCACGGCGATCCGGTCCGCGACGTCCGCGACGACACCGAGATCGTGGGTGATCAGGATCAGCCCCATGGCGAATTCGTCCCGCAGCCCGGCGAGCAACTCCATGACCTGGGCCTGGACGGTGACGTCCAGAGCGGTGGTGGGTTCGTCCGCGATGATCAGGGCGGGTTCGAGGGCGAGCGCCATCGCGATCATGATGCGCTGGCGCATACCGCCGGAGAACTGGTGCGGATAGTCACCGGCACGCTCCGCGGCGGCCGGGATACCGACCCGCTCCATCAGCTCCACGGCCCTGGCGCGGGCCTCCTTGCGCTTCAGTTTCCGGTGGACGGTGTACATCTCGGCGAGCTGGGTGCCGACGCTCAGGACGGGGTTGAGGGCGGAGAGCGCGTCCTGGAAGATCATGGCGATCTCCGCACCGCGCACCCGGCGCCGCTCGGCCTCCTTGAGGGTGAGCAGATCGCGGCCGCGGAAGAGCACCTGGCCGCCGGAGACCCGGCCGGGCGGGCTGTCGAGGATGCCCATCACCGCCTGGGCGGTGACGGACTTCCCCGAGCCGGACTCGCCCAGCACGGCGAGGGTCTCGCCCTCGTCGACGCCGTAACTCACGCCGTTGACGGCTTGGGCGACACCGTCGCGGGTACGGAACTCGACCTGGAGATCGCGGACTTCGAGCAGCATCCCGGCACTCTCCTCAGCGCAGCTTGGGGTCGAGGGCGTCGCGGACCGCGTCGCCGAGCATGATGAACGCCAGCACCGTGACCGCCAGCGCCCCGGCGGGCCAGAGCAGCATGTGCGGGGCGTTGCGGATGTAGGGGGAGGCGGCGGAGATGTCGATACCCCAGGAGATGGTCGGGGGTTTGAGGCCGACGCCGAGGTACGACAGGGTCGCTTCCAGGGAGATGTACGTGCCGAGGGCGATGGTCGCGACGACGATGACGGGCGCGACGGCGTTGGGCGCGATATGGCGGAGCAGCATCCGGCTGTTGGAGGCGCCGAGGGCGCGGGCGGCCTGGACGTAGTCGTTCTGTTTGGCGGTGATCACCGAGCCGCGGGCGATCCGGCAGACCTGCGGCCAGCCGAGCAGGACCATGAAGCCGATGACGGGCCAGACGGTGTTGCTGGTGACGACGGAGAGCAGGACGAGTCCGCCGAGGACGACCGGGATGGCGAAGAAGATATCGGTGACCCGGGAGAGCACGGCGTCGCCCGCGCCGCCGAAGAATCCGGCGAGACCGCCGAGGACGGAGCCGAGGAGCGCGACGCCGAGGGTGGCGCAGAAGCCCACGGTGACCGAGGCCCGGGCCCCGTACACGGTCCGGGTGTAGACGTCGCAGCCTTGGCCGTCGAAGCCGAAGGGGTGGCCGGACTGGGACCCCTCCTGCGATTTGGCGAGATCGCAGTCGAGGGGGTTCTGGGAGGTGATGGCCTGCGGCCAGATCGCGATGAACACCAGGAAGAGGATGACCAGCGCGGAGATGATGAAGACGGGGTTGCGGCGCAGATCGTGCCAGGCGTCGGACCAGAGGCTGCGGGGTTTGGCCGCGGGTCCGGTGCCCGGCGGTCCGCCGCCGGGGGCCTGCTCCAGGGTCGCGCCCTCCGAGGTGGCCAGGTCCATGGTGCCGCCCGCGCCGGTGGGCGCGATCGCGCCGCCGAGGGTGCCGTCGGGATCGTACTGCGGCTCAGGCATAGCGGATCCTCGGGTCGAGTACGGCGTACAGCAGGTCGACGAGCAGGTTGATCAGCAGGAAGACCAGCACCAGTACGGTCACGAAGCCGACGACGGTCTGGGTGTTCTGGCGGACGATGCCCTGGTAGAGCTGGTAGCCGACGCCGTGGATATTGAAGATCCGCTCGGTGACGATCGCCCCGCCCATCAGGGCCCCGACATCCGCGCCGATGAAGGTGACGACCGGGATGAGGGAGTTGCGCAGCAGATGGCGGGTGACGACGCGGTGGCGGGGCAGTCCCTTGGCGCGGGCCGTGCGGACGTAGTCGGAGCGGGCGTTCTCGGCGATGGAGGTGCGGGTGAGGCGGGTGACGTACGCCAGGGAGACGGAGGCCAGCACCAGTCCGGGGACGATGAGTTCGTCGAGGGGGGCGCCGGGTGAGACGGCGGGTTTGATGATGCCCCATTCGACGCCGAGCAGCAGCTGGAGCAGCAGACCGGTGACGAAGGTCGGCACGGAGATCACGACGAGGGTGAGCAGCAGGACGCCGGTGTCGATCGGGCGGCCGCGCCAGAGCCCGGTGAGCACGCCCAGGCTGATGCCGATGACGATCTCGAAGCAGATGGCGACGAGGGTGAGCCGGATGGTGACGGGGAAGGCGGCGGCCATCAGTTCGGTGACGGGCTGCCCGTTGAAGGCGGTGCCGAAGTCGCCCTGGAAGACATTGCCCATATAGGTCGCGTACTGCTGCCAGAGGGGTTGGTCGAGGCCGTACTGGGCGCGTAGCTGGGCGGTGGTGGCGGGGTCGCACTGGATCTGGCCGCAGAGCCCGGCGATGGGGTCGCCCATCACATTGACCATCAGGAAGATGAGAAGGGTGGCGCCGAAGAAGACCGGGATCATCTGGAGCAGACGCCGGATCACATAACGTCCCATGGGGGCTCCCGAAGGCTGCCGTCAGGCGACCTTGATCTCGTTGTAGACCGGGACACTGAAGGGGTTGAGGGAGACGTTCGAGATGCGCGGGGCATAGCCGGCGCTGCCGTTCTGGTACCAGAGGGGGATGGCCGCCATCTGGTCGCGTACCACCTTCTCCGCCTGCTGGAAGGTGTGGACGGCGGTCGCGGTGTCGGATTCGGCGTTGGCCCGGTCGACCAGCCCGTCGAAGGTGCTGTTGCTCCACTTGCCGTCGTTGGAGGAGGCGCCGGTGTAGTAGAGGGGCTGGAGGAAGTTCTGGATGAGGGGGTAGTCCATCTGCCAGCCGGCCCGGAAGGGGCCGCTCATCTTGGACTGGGTGACCTGGTTGCGGAAGTCGGCGAAGGTGCCGAGGGGGTTGCCGACGCAGGCGCGGTCGTTGCCGAGGGCGTTGTTGATGCTGTTGCAGACGGCGTCGACCCACTCCTTGTGGGAGCCGGTGTCGGCGTTGTACGAGATCTTCATGGTGCCGCCGGGGATTCCGCCGCCCTCTTCGACCAGTTGGCGGGCGCGGGCCGGGTCGTAGACGCAGGAACTGCCGCAGAGGGTGTCGTCGAAGCCGCCCTCGGTGCCGAGGACGGGTGAGGTCCAGTCCTTGGCAGGGGTACGGGTGTTGCGGAAGATGCGGGCGGTGATGCTCGGGCGGTTGATGGCCATGGAGAGGCCGGTGCGGAGCTTGTAGCTCTTCGGGGTGTTCCACCGCTTGTCGTAATAGGGGAAGGCGAGGGTCTGGATGATGCCCGCGGGGGTGTTGATATAGCGGTTGCCGAGATCCTGCTTCACGTTCCGGAGCTGGGAGGCGGGGACGTCGTCGACGAGGTCGAGATTGCCGGCGACGAGATCGGTGTAGGCGGTGTTGTTGTCGATGTAGACCCTCAGGTCGACACCGCCGTTGAGGGGTTTGTCGGGGCCGGGGTAGCCGTCCCAGCGGCGCAGGGACATCTGGGAGCCGCGGACGTAGGAGTCGACGGCGTACGGGCCGTTGCCGACGGGCTTGGCCAGCCAGGCGGCGTGGTCGTCGTAGAAGGCCCTGGGGAGCGGGGCGAAGGCCGCGTAGCCGAGGGTGTCGGGCCAGGTGGAGAACTTCTGGCTGAGCCGGACGGTGAAGGTCCGGTCCCCGGTGACGGTCAGTCCGGAGAGGGTGGTGGCGGTGGGGTCGCCCTCGGCCGGGTGGACCTGGTCGTAGCCGTCGATGTAGCCGAAGAAGTAGGCGTTCTTCTGGCCGTTCTTCAGATAGGCGCCGTAGTTCCAGGCGTCGACGAAGGAGCGGGCGGTGACCTTCTCGCCGTTGCTGAAGCTCCAGCCGTCCTTGACGGTGATGTGGAAGGTGATGGAGTCGGTGGTGTCGATCCGCTCGGCGAGCATGTCCTGGGCCGCGCCGGTCCTCGGGTCGTACCGCTTCAGACCGCGGAAGAGCATGTCGAGGACCTTGCCGCCCTGCACCTCATTGGTGTTGGCGGGCTCCAGGGGGTTCTGCGGGTCGCCCCAGGAGGAGCTGACGATGCCGTCCGGGCCGCTGGGGCCCCGGGAGACTCCCCCGCCGCACCCGGTCAGGGCCGTGGCGGCCAGGACGGTGGCGAGGGCACCGCCCGCGGCCTTGAGGACGTGCGTGACTCGCCCCATCCGGTGCCTCCTCGGTCCTGAGCCGGCGCTCTCCCACTCAGGACCGAATATCCCCGCAAAGTGGGGCAGACCGCATGTCCGCTCACCCGAACGGAGGAGACATCACCCCACTGCCGAGGCCCCGGCGCCCTCCCGGGGCGCGGCCGTCGGAGCCACCGGAAGCACCGCCTCCCAGGTGTCCACCGCGAAGTGCAGTTCCATGCCGTGGGCCTCGTACAGTCCCAGGGCCTTCGTCACGTTGTCGGTGTCCACGCCCAGACCGAGGGCGTCGCGGCCCAGGCCCGCGTACACCCCGAAGGCATGGCGGAGCAGAAAGCCCCCGAGCCCCCGGCCCCGGGCCCGGCGGCGGACGCCGAGGCTGCTGATCCAGCCGTAGGCCTCGCGGTGGTTGCCGGTGACCATCACGGCGGCGTCGCCCTCGCCGTCGAGGGAGGCGATCCACACCAGCTCCCAGTCCACCAGCTCGCCCAGATCGGCGAGCCACTTCTCGTACGAACGGCCCTGGTGGTCGTAGTGGTCGGCGAAGGTCTCCTGGAGCAGGGCGTGGGCGATCCTGCGGTCCGCCTCGTCCCGGCAGTCCCGCAGGGTCACGCCGGGCGGCGGCACGGGGACGGTGTCGGCCGCGGGGTCCAGCGCGCGGACCATGGAGTGGTGGCGGCGGACGGTCGACCAGCCCCGGCCTACCAGCAGTGCGGTGTCGAGGGTGGGGGCGGTGTTGAGGTGGAGGTGGAGGACGGCCCGCTCGGCGCCGTTCGCCGCGGCCTTGGCGCGGGCCCGCTCCTCCTGGAGCGCCAGGACAGCGGCGGCCGCGTCCTGGTGCTCGGGGAGGACGTACTGGTCGATGTCGATCCGCTCGGCGCCGGAGTCGTCCCACAGCAGTCCGTAGACCACCGGCTCGCCGTCGCGGAAGCCGAGCCACGAATTGTTCGGGAGGTCCGCTTCGGGGTGGCTCAGATCGGCCCGTACGGAGACGAGGTCGGTCTCGGGCCTTCCGACCTCGATGACGTCGACGGCGTTCAGCAGGGCGCAGACGGCTTCGGCGTCCCCGGGCTCGGCCGGGCGCACGACGACAGGGGAGGTCGAGGAGGAAGTCATCCCCTCACTCTGGGCCGCCGGAAGGGGCCGCCGCAACGCGTTTTCGGTACGGGTACGGCCCCCGGGGGGCGGGCGGAGCAACCACCGGCCGCGGGCTTCGGCAGCGGCGGCGTGGGGCTGTAGCAACCACCGGCCGTGGGCTTCGGCACCGGCGGCGTGGGGCCGTAGCAACCACCGGCGGCGCGCCGGCCGCAGCGGGCGGGCGGGCGCGGGAGCCCGGGAACGGTCGTACGGCCCCCGGAACGGATCGGGGGCCCGCAGCCGTCCGGCCACGGGCCCCCGGGGGCTCCGGAAGGGATCAGTCCTTCTCCTCCAGCGCGGCGAGCGCCGGGTCGAGCACGATGTCGCGTGCCTCCGCCGACGGGTCCTCGGGGAAGTGGCAGGCCGTCAGATGGCCCTCCTCGTTCCCGGAGAGGCGCACCAGCGGCGGCTCCTCCGTCGCGCACTTGTCCTGCGCCTTCCAGCACCGGGTGCGGAAGCGGCAGCCGGACGGCGGCATGATCGGCGACGGCACATCGCCGGCCAGCCGGATCCGGTCCTTCTGCGCGTTCGTGTCCATGTCCGGCTCCGGCACGGCGGAGAGCAGGGCGTGGGTGTACGGGTGGCGGGGCCGGTTGTACAGGGAGTCGCGGTCCGCGATCTCCATCACCTTGCCCAGGTACATCACCGCGACCCGCTGCGAGAAGTGCCGGACGACCGCCAGATCGTGGGCGATGAAGAGGAAGGCGATCCCCATCTCCTCCTGCACCTTCTGCAGGAGGTTGACGACCTGGGCCTGGATGGACACGTCCAGCGCGGAGACCGGCTCGTCGGCGACGATCAGCTTCGGCTGGAGCGCCAGGGCCCGGGCCACACCGATGCGCTGCCGCTGACCGCCCGAGAACTCGTGCGGGAAGCGGTTGAAGTGCTCGGGGTTGAGACCCACGACCTCCAGCAGCTCACGGACCTTGGAGTCACGGCCACCGGGCGGGTTGATCCCGTTGACCTCCATCGGACTCTTGATGATGGTGCCGACGGTCTGCCGCGGGTTCAGCGACGAATACGGGTCCTGGAAGATCATCTGGATCTCGGAGCGGAT
This sequence comes from Streptomyces sp. NPDC094448, assembly GCF_044763775.1. Lineage (NCBI taxonomy): Bacteria > Bacillati > Actinomycetota > Actinomycetes > Kitasatosporales > Streptomycetaceae > Streptomyces > Streptomyces sp. NPDC094448. Next base: position 467,198 of record NZ_JBIWGU010000002.1, read on the forward strand.
CGGCGCAAGCTGCTGACGGCCCGCGTGCGCGATGTCCTGACCGCGATAGATGATCTTGCCCTCGGTCGGCTCCAGCAGCCGCGTGACCATCCGCCCGGTGGTCGACTTGCCGCAGCCGGACTCACCGACGAGGCCCAGGGCCTCACCGGCGTGCACCGTGAAGTCGATGCCGTCGACGGCCTTGACGGCGCCGACCTTCCGCTTGAAGGGGAACCCCCCGTAGATCGGGAAGTGCATCTTCACGCCCTCGACGGAGAGCAAAGGCTCGCCGCCCGGGCTTCCGCCGGTCGCATCCTGCTGCTTAGGCAGAGTGACGTTCTCGCTCATGTCTCTGCGTCTCCCTAGCCCAGCCGGGGCTTGATCTGATCAATGAAAATGGACTGCTTCTGCCCGTCCGACAGATGGCAGGCAGCCGCGCGCCCGGTGGCCAGCGTGGGACGCTCGGCCGAGCACAGTCCGCCCGCCACCTCGTCCTTGAAGGCGCACCGGGGGTGGAAGGGGCAGCCGGACGGCGGGTTCAGCAGGCTGGGCGGAGAGCCGGGGATCGGCATGAGCGCCTCGTTGACATCGCTCCCGAGCCGCGGCATCGAACTCAGCAGACCCCAGGTGTAGGGGTGCTTGGGGGTCCGGAGAACCTCCTGGACGCTGCCGCGCTCCACCGCCCGCCCCGCGTACATCACCAGCAGGTCGTCCGCCATATTGGCGATAACGCCCAGGTCGTGGGTGATGAAGACGATCGCGGAGCCGAACTCCTGCTGAAGGTCCTTGAGCAGGTCGAGGATCTGGGCCTGCACGGTCACGTCGAGCGCGGTCGTCGGCTCGTCGGCGATCAGCAGGTCCGGGTCGCAGATCAGTGCCATGGCGATCATCGCCCGCTGGCGCATACCGCCGGAGAACTGGTGCGGGTAGTCGTTGAAGCGGGTCGCGGGCTGCGGGATACCGACCTTGGCCAGCATCTCGATCGCACGCGCCTTCGCCTCCTTCTTGGAGGCGCCGGTGTGCTTCATATAAGGCTCGGCGATCTGGCGGCCCACGGTGTAGTACGGCGAGAGCGCCGTCAGCGGGTCCTGGAAGATCATCGCGACCTTGTTGCCGCGGAGCTTCTCCATCTCCTTCTCGGGCGCCTCGACGAGTTCCTGGCCGTCGAGGTAGATCTCGCCGTCGATGGCGGTGTTCTTCTTGCTGTGCAGGCCGAGGATCGTCAGGTTGGTGACGGACTTACCGGAGCCCGACTCACCGACGATGCCGAGCGTCTTGCCGCGCTCGACGTCGAAGGAGAGCCCGTCGACTGCCTTGACGACGCCGTCCTCGGTGGAGAACCGCACCCGCAGGTCGCGCACCGAGAGGAAGGCATCCGGTCCGGTCGGGGCCGGGGTCCCCTCGGTCTTGGTCAGAGTGGTCACGGTCGTTCTCCTAGGCGAGGCGCACGCGCGGGTCGATGTAGGCGTAGGCCATGTCCACGATGATGTTCATGAGCAGGATGAAGAACGCTCCGAACAGCATCACGCCCATGGTCATCGGCAGGTCCTTGGTCAGCGAGGAGTCCACCGCGAGCCGGCCGACACCGGCCAGGTCGAAGGTGAACTCGGTGACCACGGCGCCGGTCAGCAGCGCGGAGATGTCCATACCGAGGATCGTGACGATCGGAGTGAGCGAACCACGCCAGGCGTAGCGGAAGAAGACGTACCGCTGACGCATGCCCTTGGCGCGGGCGGTGCGGACGTGCTCCTCCTGGAGCTGCTCGATCATCGTCGAGCGCGCCATACGGGTGTACTGCGCGGTGAAGATGGTCGCCATCACGGCCCACGGAATGAGCATTCCGGTGAACCAGGCGACGGGGTCCTCGCCGATCGGGGTGTACTTCGGGGAGTCCATCCAGCCGGTGCTGTAGACGAAGATGCCGAGCACGATCGGGCCGAGGAAGTAGATCTGGAAGGAGCTGAGCACCATCGAGGCGCCACTGACGAACTTGTCGACCGGTGTGCCGCGCTTCCACGCGGCCAGCATGCCCGAGCCCAGACCGAGGACCAGGAAGACCACCAGACCGCCGACGGTCAGCGAGAGGGTGAGCGGGAAGCGGTCGACGATCGACTCCCAGACGAAGTCTCCGGAGTCGAAAGAGACACCGAGGCAAGGCGCCGGGCAGTGGCCGACGGCAAAGTCCCGGCCGGTCACGATTCCGCCCATGAACTCCCAGAACTGGGCGGTGATGGGCTTGTCGAGGCCGAGGTTCTCGCGGATCACCGCGATGTTCTCCGGCGTGCAGTTCTTGCCGCAGGCGAGCTCGGCGAAGTCCTGGGGGATTGTGTAGAACAGGAAGAACGTGAACGCGCCGATCAGGAACATGATCACGACGGCGCCGGTCAACCTGCGGAGAAGGAACTGAAGCATCGCGGGAGGCTGCTCTCTTCGAAGGCGGCGGGGGTCAGACGTGGACCCGTGGGGGTGTGCTCCGCCTGGCGCACACCCCCACGGGATCAACCGTGAACCGGAGGGTTACGACCCGGGATTTACGGGTTCTTCAGGAACAGGTTGTTGATGTCGATGTAGCTCGCCTCGGTGCTGTACCGCAGACCGCCGATGTTGGAACCGGAGAGCTGGATCTGCTTGGCGTAGTAGACCGGGCCCGCCGGGAGGATCTCCTCGACGATGCGGTGGTGGACCTTCTCCCACTCGGCCGCGGCCTCGGTCGGAGGCAGCGCCAGGGCCTTCTTGATGCCCTCGTTGACCTGCGGGTCGTTGATGTGGGAGTAGTTCGAGCCGCCGTCCTGGACCTTGGTGCCGTCGTAGACGGGGGTGATCACGGTGGACGCGGACGGCCAGTCCTGGCCCCAGCCGGTCATGTACAGGTCGTACGGGTTCTTGACCTTGCCGATCTGCTCGTAGAAGGTCGAACGCTCGATCTCCTTGGCCTGGACGTCGAAGCCGAGGTTGCCGAGCACCTCCTTGATGATGACCATCTGCTTCTGGCTGCGCGGCGCGGTGGCGTAGGCGTAGGTGAGCTTGGTGCCCTTCTTGACGCCCGCCTCCTCCAGCAGCTTCTTGGCCGCAGCGAGGTCACCGTTCGGCTTCTTGACCTTGTCGTACGGGTCGTAGTTCGGGTCGTAGCCGGGGAGCGTCGGGCCCATCAGACCGCCGGCCAGCTCACCACCGTAGGTGCCGCCGTCGGCCGCGATCATCCGCTTGCCGGGGATGGCGCGGGTGATGGCCTCACGGACCTTCTTGTCCTTCATGACCGCGGAGTCGAGGTTGAAGGTCATCTGCCAGACGTAGGGCTGGAAGCCCATCACGGCACGCGCCTTGACACCGGCGTTGCTGATGACGTCCTTGATCTGGGTCGGCTCGACCGAGTCCGTGAACTGGATCGCGTTCTTGGCCTCGCCCTGGTCGGCGATCAGACGCTTGGTCTGGCTGCCCTGGTCGACCGTGAGGGTGAAGTTGAAGCCGTCCGGGTACTGCTTCCGGACCGAGTCGGTCTTCGGGTCCCAGTTGGTGTTCTTGACCAGCTTGATGGACTTGCCGGACTTGTACTCGGCGATCTTGTACGGGCCCAGGGAGACCGGGGCCTTGTCGTACTTCTCCTTGGTGTCCGCGGCCTTGGGCACGATGCTGTAACCCGGCATCGCCAGCGCCTGCGGCAGGTCACCCTGCGGAGTCTGGAACTTGAAGACGACGGTCTTGGCGTCCGGGGTGGCGAGGACCGTGTCCGGCAGGCTCTTGCCGGTGTACGGACCCTCCGGCAGCGCCTTACGGTAGTCGTCGCCCGACAGCCAGCTCTGGACGTAGGTCGGGCCGTCGAAGATGAACTTCGCGTACAGACGCTCGATCGTGTGGCGGATGTCCGCCGACGTGATCGGGTTGCCGTTGGCGTCCTTGATGCCGTCCTTCAGCGTGTACGTCCAGGTCTTACCGCCGTCGGACATCTTGCCGGCGTCGGTGGCGAGGTCACCGACGACGGTCAGGTTGCCGTCCTTGTCCTCCTTCCAGTTCGTCAGACCACGGTGGATCAGGTTGGAGAACTGGCCGGCATCACTGACATAGATCTGGCCCGGGTCCAGATGGCTCATGTCGGATTCCATGTACACGTTGATGAAGCCGCCCGGCTTGGCGCCCGGGACCTCGGCCGCGGGGCCGGTAGAGGCCGCAGCGTCACCGTAGGTGACCGGCTTGGACTGAGCCGCCGCGTCCTTCTTGGACTTGGACTCGTCCTTGGTGTTGCCGTCGTTGTTGGAGCAGCCGGTGAGCGCCAGGGAGCCGACCGCAGCTGCGGCGACTATGACGCGCACGGAACGTGAGCGAAGTGGCTTCATGATGCTTGATGCACCTACCTGTCCGTTGTCATTCATCAAGAGCTGCCTGCCGTCCGGTTGCCCGGCGCGGGGGCGGCAGCGGCCCCCGCCCTGGAACGTCACCGTCCGGTCTTGGGGTCGAACGCGTCCCGTACCGAGTCGCCGAGAAGATTGAAGGCGAGGATGAACGTCACCATGGCAACGCCGGGGAAGAACATGAACGAGGGGTTCTGCTCGTACACCTCGGCGCCGATCGCGAACATCCGGCCCCAGTCGGGAGTCGGCTCGACGAAGCCCACACCGACATAGGAGAGGAAGGCGATGGTCAGGATGGAGCTGGGCAGCATGTAGGTGCCCTGCACCAGAATCGGCGTGACGATGTTCGGGAGGATCTCCTTGCGGACGATCCGCCAGCGCGAGGCACCGGAGACCTTGGCGGCCTCGACGAACTCACGCTCCCGCAGGGAGAGCACGGAGCTGCGCACCAGTCGGGCCAGACCCATCCAGCCGAGGAACCACATCACCAGGATGATGGCGACGGCTCGCAGGTAGGTGGGGGTCTCGTCCTTCGGAGAGACGAACATCGCGACCACAACCGGCATGAAGGCGATGAAGAAGAGCTGCTGGGGGAAGGCGAGGAAGAAGTCGGTGATCCGGCTGAGCCAGTAGTCGACCTTGCCGCCGAAGTAACCGCTCACCATGCCGATGATCACTCCGGTGATCACCATGAGCGTGGTCACGACCAGCGCCATGTAGAGGGAGGTCCGGACGCCGTAGAGCAGCATCGTGAACACATCGCGGCCCAGGTTGGGCTCGACGCCGAACCAGAAGTCCCCGGAGACTCCGCCGAAAGTGCCGACCGGCATGGAGAAGTCGTCGAGGATGTTCTCGTACCCCTCCTGGCTGGGATAGAGCGTGTACGGATCCTTGCCGTACAGCCAGGAGATCACCGGCGCCAGCGCGGAGATCACGAAGAACGCGAGCACGACGACGGCGGAGATCACTCCGGTGCGGTCGCGCTTGAAACGCGCCCACATCAGCTGGCCCGGCGAACGGCCGGTCACGGCCTGGCCGTCGGCCGCCTCTGTCTTGGGCGCGGTGCTCTTGTCCAAGGCGACAGAGGAGTCGGCGCCCTCGGTCTCGATTGGACTGGTCATGGTGTGTCCATTCACGGGTGTCGGGTGACCCGCGTTCCTGCGCACGGTGGTTCGGACGGTCGAGTCGATGCACTCGTCGCCGTCATGGCCACCGGTTGACGTTCCCCCCTGGTCGGCCGTCACCCGCCAGGCGGGTACAGCCGGATCACCGTACGCCCAGGGGTTCCCCCAGGGGCAAAACGGCAGGAAAGGTCGTCAATAGGGATTGATCCCACCCTCATCAGGAGCGCGAGCCGAGCGGTTGACCGGGGCTCAGAGTCGCTGTCCGCCGCCGATGGCGGCGCGATGGGATGGAATGCGCTGGAAACCGGTCGTCCGTACCGTCTGCGACGACCCGACCCCGCTGGCGCTCGTGGCACCGCGCATGGGTTCCTCCTCATGAGTCCACGTGTTCACTGCAAGGCTGGGCACATAACACCCGCCGACACCCCTGACGGCGAAGAGCTGTACCCCGTGTGCTCGTGAGTCGGCGCTCCCCACAGCGCATGACCCGTTGACCCGAGCTCAGTGAAGCCAACTATTGGGTAAGTTCACGCCGTAAACCACACTTAAAGCATCTCGTTTTGGCAACATCAGTGAACCCCGGAGGACCAGAATCCGGACAAAGGGATCACAGACAGACACCCCCGAAACGGACTGTTAATACAGGTTTCCGGTGAGCGACGTCCGATAGTCGGACAATCGTTCTTCGAAAACCTCTTGACGAACGGCCTTGGGGAGCGCTCCAATCCCGGAGCCTTCCACCCGTGGAGTACGGGCAAACAACTCGGGCGGTCCCAACATGTGGGACCGCCCGAGCCGTTCTGGTTCGTACGCTATGTCTTTTTGATCACACGACGGGCGTGGTGTCCGCCCGGCGGAGCCGCCGGGGGCCTGTGCCGGGCCCGGCGGAATCGGCCGCGGCGGCCGTTGCCGGCCGCCGCGGATCGTACGGGTGTTATCGGGTGGTTCAGCCGTGCTTGGCGCGGGAGGCGGCGCGGGCCCGCTCCCGGGCGTCCAGGTTCACCTTGCGGATGCGCACGGCCTCCGGGGTCACCTCGACGCACTCGTCATCGCGGCAGAACTCCAGCGACTGCTCCAGGGAGAGCTTGCGCGGCGGAACGATCGCCTCGAAGGAGTCGGCCGAGGAGGAGCGCATGTTGGTGAGCTTCTTCTCCTTGGTGATGTTGACGTCCATATCGTCGGAGCGGGAGTTCTCACCGACGATCATGCCCTCGTAGACCTCGGTGCCCGGTTCCACGAAGAGAACGCCGCGCTCCTGGAGATTCGTCATCGCGAAGGCCGTCACGGCACCGGAGCGGTCGGCGACCAGCGAACCGTTGTTGCGCGTGCTCAGCGTGCCGAACCAGGCCTCGTGGCCCTCGTGGATGGAGTGGGCGATACCGGTGCCGCGGGTGTTCGTGAGGAACTCCGTACGGAAGCCGATGAGGCCGCGGGAAGGCACGACGAACTCCATGCGGACCCAGCCGGAGCCGTGGTTGGACATGTTGTCCATACGGCCCTTGCGGACACCCATGAGCTGGGTGACGGCGCCCATGTGCTCCTCGGGAACGTCGATCGTCATGCGCTCGACGGGCTCGTGGACCTTGCCGTCGACCTCCTTGGTAACGACCTGGGGCTTGCCGATGGTCAGCTCGAAGCCCTCGCGGCGCATCTGCTCGACCAGGATGGCGAGCGCCAGCTCACCACGGCCCTGCACCTCCCAGGCGTCCGGGCGCTCGGTGTCCAGAACGCGGAGGGAGACGTTACCGACCAGCTCGCGGTCCAGCCGGTCCTTGACCTGGCGGGCGGTGACCTTGCGGTCCTTGACCGCGGCCTTGTTGTCCGCGCCCTTGCCGGTGCCGCCCCGGCCGACCAGCGGCGAGGTGTTGGTGCCGACGGTCATGGAGATCGCGGGCTCGTCCACGGTGATCAGCGGCAGCGCGACCGGGTTCTCCGGGTCGGCGAGCGTCTCACCGATCATGATGTCGGGGATACCGGCGACGGCGCAGATATCACCCGGGCCCGCCACCTCGGCGGGCTTGCGGGTGAGGGCCTCGGTCATCATCAGCTCGCTGATGCGGACGTTGGACATGGTGCCGTCGCGCTTGATCCATGCGACGGTCTGGCCCTTGCGCAGCTCGCCCTGCTCGACGCGGAGGAGGGCGATACGGCCGAGGAAGTTGTCGGCGTCCAGGTTGGTGACATGGGCCTGGAGGGGCGCTGCCGCGTCGAACTCGGGAGCCGGGACGTACTCCAGCAGGGTGGAGAAGAAGGGCTCCAGGCTGTCGCTGTCGGCGGGGACCGTGCCGTCGGCGGGCTTGGTGAGCGAGGCGACGCCGTCCCGGGCGCAGGCGTAGACGATCGGGAACTCGATCTGGTCCTCGTCGGCGTCGAGGTCGAGGAAGAGGTCGTAGGTCTCGTTGACGACCTCGTCGATCCGGGAGTCCGGGCGGTCCGTCTTGTTGATGCAGAGGATCACCGGCATCCGGGCCTGGAGGGCCTTGCGGAGCACGAACCGGGTCTGCGGGAGGGGGCCCTCGGAGGCGTCCACCAGCAGTACGACCGCGTCGACCATGGACAGGCCGCGCTCGACCTCACCGCCGAAGTCGGCGTGGCCCGGGGTGTCGATGATGTTGATGGTGACGGGGGCGCCGCCGGCCTTCGGGTGGTACTTGACCGCCGTGTTCTTGGCGAGGATCGTGATGCCCTTCTCACGCTCCAGGTCGTTCGAGTCCATCACCCGGTCGTCGACCTGCTGGTGGGCGGCGAAGGCGCCGGCCTGCTTCAGCATGGCGTCGACCAGGGTGGTCTTGCCGTGGTCGACGTGGGCGACGATGGCGACATTACGGATGTCGTGGCGGGTGGGCATGCTGGCTGGCGCTTCTCTCGATCGTGGGATGCGGCGTTCGTGAGGGGCGGCGTCTTCCCTGCGCCCCGCCGGGGCTGACGCGCCACGGCTTCTCCCTATGGTACGGGGCCCCGGGATTCGGGGCCTCCTGGTCCGCTGGGCGGGACCGCGAGCAGGGGGCGCAGCCGTACGGGCGCCGTCCGGGGGACCCGGGAGAAGGAGGGGCCGGGCGAAGGAAAGGCCGGGTCGGGCGGCAGCCGTCCGGAAGCGCGGGGGCCCGGAGTGCGGACCGCAAGGGGCTCTCGGGCCGGTGGAAGCGGGGACGCGGGGAAGGGGCGGCCGTGGGGCGGGCTGCCAGGGGTGCGGCGGCAGGTGGCGGGACTCGGGTCGGCGGGGAGGCAAATGACCGGTCGGGACGCGCGGGGCTCGGGCGGACTCGGGCGGTCGTCGCGGACCGGGGCGGCCGCCCGATGCGGGGCGGGGAAGCGCGTGGGGACGCGCGGTGGATCCTGAACCGGGGGTCAACGGGCCGGGCACGATCTTGCCCGCCGGGTGACCGGCGGGCAAGAGGTTTGAGGCTCTTCTGAGGTTGTCGAGGTCAGCGACCGTTACCCTCGGTTACCACCGGATTCGGGTTCCCGGGGTCCGGCAGCGTCCGGCGGCGGACGGCCGGGTTACTCCGACGTTTCCTCCGTACCCTCCTCGGCGTCTTCGGACGGGCTCGCCGACGGGTTCGGCAGGACCGGCGGGGGCCCGGCCTTGCGCGCCGCGGCCTTGGTGAGGCCGATGTCCTGGAGCCTGGGAGTGGCGAAGCCGAAGGCCCCGGCGTTCAGTACGACGGGCCGGACCGCGACCAGCTCGGGCCGCTGGTAGAGCGGAATCGAACCGGCCGCCGCCCAGATCCTGGCGTCCACCCGGCGTACCAGATCGCGGTTCTCGTCCTGGTCGAGTTCGGCCGCGGCCTGGTCGAAGAGCTGGTCGATGTAGTCGGTGCCGACCCGGGTGTAGTTCTGCTCGACCAGCAGCGAACCGTCACTGGCGGGTTCCGGCTTGGCGTAGATGGGGCGGGCGTCGGTCGCCGGGTAGGCGGTGGCGGGCCAGGAGTACAGGGCGAGGTCGTACTGGCCGGAGGCGATGTGGTCCTTGAAGTAGCTCTCGTCCGCGACCTTGGTGATCCGGGTCTCCACCCCGATCCGCTTCAGCATCCGGCTGATCTTCTCGCCCACGGACCGCAGCGATTCGGAGCCGGGTCCCGAGGGGAGGACGAAGCGGAGGGTCAGCGGTTTGCCGTCCTTGCCGAGGCGGCCGCCCGCGGCAAGGGGAGCGGCGGTGCCCGCAGGAGCGTAGGCGCCCGTGACCCCGCCCTTCTTGTCCTTGGCGTCCTTCTCTCCGGAACGGCCGGTGCCCGTGCCTCCGTCGACGTCGGCGATCCGGTCGGCGCGGCGCTGGAGGGAGAGATCCTCGAAGGTCACCGGCGCCGGGGCGAGGACCCGGGTGGCGCCGCGGCCGGACCCCTCGTCCCCGACGATGTAGAGGCCGTCGCCGGAGGGGCTGTCCGGGCGCGACAGCGCCGGGGAGGTCGCCTCGGCGGCCCGGGCGGGAGTTCTGCCGGTGTTCTTGCCGTCGGTCCCGCTGTCTTCGGCGGCGGGCGAGGCACTCGGTCCGGCCTTTGCCGGTGCGGGCTTCCGCAGCGCCCCGCCAGGGGTCCAGCCGGCGTCGGCGAGCAGGGCCTGCGCCTCCTGGGTGTTCTGTTCTCCCAGGGCCCCGCTGTTGTCGGTGTAGGCGCGCTGTCCGCGGAGGGCGAGGTGGCTGCCGGGCGGAACCGCGGGCAGACCCAGCGGTCGGAGCACGGTCTCGGCCAGTTCCTTGCGGTCGAGGGCGCGGGCGACGGCCCGGCGGACCCGGTCGTCGGCGAGGGGGCCGGACTCTCCGTTGAGTGCCAGCTGGGTGTAGGCGGGTTCGAGGGTCCGGCGGACGGCGATGCCGCGCAATCCGGCCTGCTCGACCGCGTAGGTCCGGATGGCCTCGGCGGTCTTCTCCCTGGTGGCCTGTGCGATCTCGGCCGCTTCCTCGTCGGAGCCGTTGGCCAGTGCCCACAGCCGCAGGGCCTTGGCGGGTGTGAGGGCGGCCTGGGGGCCGTGGCCCGGCTGCTGGCCGCCGGTGGACTTGTTCCGTACGGCCAGGGCGATCCGGTCGGCGGTGCCCCGGTCGATCTCGGCGATGTCCACCTTTCCGGCGGCCAGCGCGCCGGCCCGCTTGTCGCGCGGCACCGCGGTCAGGACCAGCGCGTCCAGTTTGGGCTGGTCACCCCACCAGCGGGGGTTGCGCACCAGGGTGACGTCCTTCTTCTTGCGGTCCACGGCGCCGATCCGGAACGGCCCCGCCGTGGCCTTGAGCGTATTGCGCGCGCCGTCGTTGAAGGCCTTGGGGGCGCCGGTGACGTCCTTCGGATAGAGCGGGGTGAAGAGGGACTGCCAGTCGGCGTAGGGCTTCTTGAAGGTGATCTTGACTTCGAGGTCGTTGGCGCCCTTCTGGATCTCCTCGATGCGGTCGTACCCGGCGTTGCGGGCGGTCCAGTAGGCGGTGTTCCGACCGTTGAGGGCGCGCCACTGGGCGACGAAGTCGGGGGCGCCGATCTCCCGGCCGTCGCTCCAGACCGCCTTCTGGTTGAGCTTGTAGAGCACCACCTGCTTGGGCTCCCGCTCGACGATCTCGGCGGATTCCACATAGTCCGGATTCCGCTGGGGGCGGCCGTTGGTGTCGAGGGTGAAGAGCGCAGGCAGCACGGCCTGGGCGATCCGGGCGGTGGTGGTGTCCGCGTCGGCCTGGAAGGTATTGAGCGTGGTGGGCACGGAGTCGGCGGCCCAGCGCAGGGTGCCGCCGTCGCCGACCTGCTGCCGCTGGGTGGCCGCGATGTCCTGCGCGGAGGCCTGACCGGTCACCTCGGACTCGTCGGCGCCGCATCCCGCGAGCGCGGGGATCGCGAGCATCCCACCGGTGAGCAGCGCCACGGAGCGGAGTGTCCGGGACCGGAGGGTCTGGGAGGTCCGGGCCTGGGCCATGGGTCCACCTCTTCATCCTGATGGCTCCGCGGTGCGAATGCGGAGAACGAGGAAATCTTTTGATGATCACACCTATTCCGGTCCACTGAAGGGGACGGAACCCGGGGGGCGGCGCCGACACGGCGCGAAGGCTTACGAAGGTCACCCGAGCAGACCAGCGGAATATCGGATGAAGCTCCCGTATCACCAGGAAGGTGATGAGAATGGAAGCAGTGAGATCCGGACAACCAGGGGCGCACTCGCCACTCCTGCGCGGGAAGTCCCGGCAGATCCCTTCACAACCAGGGATGTGACGCGCGACACTCGCAGGCGCATGAGCGACGCCACCGCACCCCGCGGAAGTGAGGGCACGTCATGTCCCAGCAGGAAGACCTGACCACGATGCAGCGCCGCCTCGACGATCTGGCTCGGCGAGTCGAGGAACTGGAGCACACCGTCGGCCAGCCCGGCGGCACGGCAGGGCGCCCCCGCGGCACCGGCCCCAGTGTACCGGCCGGTCAACGCCCCGGATCGGGCGAGGACCTCGTCGGCATCCCCGATACGCCGTACAACCACGCGCTGTGGACGGACTCCGACGACGAGGGGCTGGGCGTCCGAGACCGGCACGCTCCCTAGGAGACCTTCCTTGGCCACTGGTACCGAACCACCACACGTCCACAAGAGCGGGTCGTCCGGCCCTGCGCACGGCGCGGGAACGGGGGTGCGCGGCCCGACCCGCGCCGCCATCGGCCCCCGCCATCTGCGGACGGACCGCTGGTGGCTCTCGCCGGCACTCACCGCCGCGGGGCTGCTCGCCTTCATCGCCTACTCGACATGGCGTGCCTTCGCCAACGCCGACTACTACGCCGCCCCCTATGTGTCCCCCTTCTACTCGCCCTGTCTGGCGGAGAACTGCGTTCCCATGCAGGGCGGCCCCGACTGGGGAATCGTCGGCAGCTGGTGGGGGCTGTCCCCCGCGCTGCTGATTCTGATCTTCCCGCTGGGCTTCCGGCTGACCTGCTACTACTACCGCAAGGCGTACTACCGGGGCTTCTGGGCATCTCCGCCGGCCTGCGCGGTCGCCGAGCCCCACCGCAAGTACTCCGGCGAGACCCGTTTCCCGCTGATCCTCCAGAACGTCCACCGGTACTTCTTCTATCTGGCGATCGGCGTCGCGGGGATCCTCACCTACGACACCGTGCTCGCCTTCCGCGGTGAGGACTACTCCTGGGGCCATATGGGCCTGGGCACGGTCGTCTTCCTGATCAACATCGCACTCATCTGGGCCTACACCCTGTCGTGCCATTCGTGCCGGCATATCGTCGGCGGCCGGCTCAAGCACTTCTCGAAGCATCCCGTGCGCTACCGCCTGTGGGGCTGGGTGGGCAGGCTGAACGAGCGCCATATGCAACTGGCGTGGGCATCGCTGATCAGCGTCGCGGCCGCCGACTTCTACGTCTATCTGGTCGCCTCCGGTGCCTTCGACGATCCGAGGTTCTTCTGACATGACGCAACTCGAACGCCAGCAGTGGGACGTCGTCGTCATCGGTGCGGGGGGTGCCGGTCTGCGCGCCGCCGTAGAGGCCCGGGAACGCGGCGCCCGCACCGCGGTGATCTGCAAGTCGCTCTTCGGCAAGGCCCATACGGTGATGGCGGAGGGCGGTATCGCCGCCTCGATGGGCAATGTCAACGCCGGGGACAACTGGCAGGTGCACTTCCGGGACACCATGCGGGGCGGAAAGTTCCTCAACCAGTGGCGGATGGCGGAGCTGCACGCCCAGGAGGCACCGGCCCGGGTCTGGGAGCTGGAGACCTGGGGGGCCCTTTTCGACCGGACCGCCGACGGCCGGATCTCCCAGCGCAACTTCGGCGGCCACGAATACCCCCGGCTGGCCCATGTCGGCGACCGGACCGGGCTGGAGCTGATCCGCACCCTCCAGCAGAAGATCGTCTCGCTCCAGCAGGAGGACGAGGCCGCCACCGGCGACTACGAATCCCGATTGAAGATCTTCCAGGAGTGCACGGTCACCCGCATCCTCAAGGACGGCGACCGGGTCGCGGGGGTCTTCTGCTACGAACGGGAGTCGGGCCGGTTCTTCGTGATCGAAGCGCCCTCGGTCGTCCTCGCCACCGGCGGTGTCGGCAAGTCCTTCAAGGTCACCTCCAACTCGTGGGAGTACACCGGGGACGGACACGCCCTCGCCCTCCTCGCGGGCGCACCCCTGCTCAATATGGAGTTCATCCAGTTCCATCCGACGGGAATGGTCTGGCCGCCCTCGGTCAAGGGCATCCTGGTCACCGAATCCGTCCGCGGCGACGGCGGGGTACTGCGCAACTCCGAGGGCAAGCGGTTCATGTTCGACTACATCCCTGAGGTCTTCAAGGAGAAGTACGCCAAGTCGGAGGACGAGGCCGACCGCTGGTACGACGACCCCGACCACAACCGCCGGCCACCCGAGCTGCTCCCCCGCGACGAGGTTGCCCGCGCCATCAATGCCGAGGTCAAGGCGGGCCGGGGGTCGCCCGCCGGGGGCGTCTTCCTCGACGTCTCCACCCGGATGCCCGCCGAGGTCATCCGCCGAAGGCTGCCGTCGATGTACCACCAGTTCAAGGAGCTGGCGGATGTCGACATCACCGCCGAACCGATGGAAGTCGGGCCCACCTGCCACTATGTGATGGGCGGCGTGGCCGTCGACTCCGACACGGCGGCCGCGGTAGGGGTACCCGGGCTCTTCGCCGCCGGTGAGGTCGCGGGCGGAATGCACGGCTCCAACCGGCTCGGCGGCAACTCCCTCTCCGACCTCCTCGTCTTCGGCCGTCGGGCGGGACTCCACGCGGCCCGCTACTCCCGGGAGAGCGACCCGCTGCCCGCCGTGGACGATTCCCGGGTCGACGCCGCAGCGGCGGAAGCGCTGCGTCCCTTCGGTGCCCCGGAGGCTCCCGACGGCGGTCCGCCGGAGAATCCGTACACCCTCCACCAGGAACTCCAGCAGACCATGAACGACCTGGTCGGCATCATCCGCCGGGAAGGCGAGATGAAGCAGGCGCTGGAGCAGCTGGCCCGGCTCCGTAAACGGGCCGACCGGGTCGGCGTCGAGGGCCACCGGCAGTTCAACCCCGGCTGGCACCTCGCCCTCGACTTGCGGAACATGCTCCTCGTCAGTGAGTGCATCGCCCGCGCCGCCCTGGAACGCACCGAGAGCCGCGGCGGCCACACCCGCGAGGACCGCCCCGCGATGGAGCGCGAGTGGCGCCGTATCAATCTGCTCTGCCGACTGACCGACTCCGCGGGTGCCGAAGGAGATGCGGACACCGCAGCGGAAACCGGCTCCCGCACGGTCGACGGCACCGCCGCCGGCCGGATCGGCCTTCAGCGTACGGCGACGGACCCCATCCGACCCGACCTGCTCGCCCTGTTCGAGAAGGAGGAGCTGGTCAAGTACCTCACCGAAGAGGAGCTCCACGAGTGAGTGCGTACCAGGCCAGCTTCAGGGTGTGGCGGGGCGACCAGGAAGGCGGCGAACTGCGGGACTACTCCGTGGAGGTCCACGACGGCGAGGTCGTCCTCGACATCGTCCACCGCCTGCAAGCGACCCAGGCACCCGATCTCGCGGTCCGCTGGAACTGCAAGGCCGGAAAGTGCGGCTCGTGCAGTGCGGAGATCAACGGCCGCCCCCGGCTGATGTGCATGACCCGGATGTCGGTCTTCTCGCGCGACGAGACGATCACCGTCACGCCGCTGCGGGCCTTTCCCGTGACGCGCGATCTGGTGACCGACGTCTCCTTCAACTACGCCAAGGCGCGGGAGGTGCCGTCCTTCGTACCACCACGAGGGGTCGCCCCGGGTGAGTACCGGATGCAGCAGGTCGATGTGGACCGCTCGCAGGAGTTCCGCAAGTGCATCGAGTGCTTCCTCTGCCAGGACACCTGTCATGTGGTCCGTGACCACGAGGAGAACAAGACGGCGTTCGCCGGGCCGCGTTTCCTGATGCGGGTCGCCGAACTGGACATGCACCCGCTGGACTCGGCCGAGGAGACGGGCCTCGACCGAAAGAAGGCCGCCCAGGACGAGCACGGACTGGGCTACTGCAACATCACCAAATGCTGTACGGAAGTCTGCCCCGAGGGCATCCGGATCACGGACAACGCCCTGATCCCGCTGAAAGAACGCGCCGTCGACCGCAAATACGACCCGCTGGTGTGGCTCGGCAACAAGATCCGGCGCAGAGAGGACTCCTAGCTCGTCCATGGGCCTGTCCAGCAGGCAGCGGCGCCCCGGCTCCGTACCACCGGGCCGGGTTCGCGAAGCGGTGGCCCGGCGCCTGGGCGCACCGCCTCGCGAACCCGCATCCCGCCGGGCCCCCGGCCCGCTCCGGGGGTCTCGGGTCTCTCTGTGCAGATATCAAGGTGCGGCACGCGGCACGGGCACCGGCCCGTCCGGCGGTGAAGATCGGACAGCCCGGCCTCGTACCGAAAGAATGCCCCCCAATTACTCTCCGTGACACCCCTCTGGCGAGTTCTCGCCAGGTCGCGCCAGAAAATATAGGGACATAACCTCCCCATGTGATGCGAATACTCGTCGGGCCCGCCCTCGCCGTGCTGCTGGCGGCCGCTTGGGCGAGCCCGCCGCTCGCACACTCCGCGACGGCCGCCCCTCACCACGAGGCCCGGAGCACGGCAGCCCGGCCCACCCTGCCCGCGCCCCCGGCCGAGGACCCCGTCACCCTGGCCCACGACGGACAGATCACCGACCGGGTCGGCGCGCTGGGCGACCGCCGCGCCCAAGTGGTCCGGGCACTCGACCGGCTGTATGCCGCCGAACGCATTCAGCTTTTTGTCGTCTATGTCCGCGACTTCTCCGGCCGTGCCGCCCGGGAATGGGCCGATGCCACCGCCCGCCGCAACGGACTCGGCACCGACGACCTCCTCCTCACCGACGCCCCGCACGACCGCCAGTACGCCTACTGGGCAGCGGCCGCTTCACCGCTGACCGATGCCCGGCCGGCAGAGGCCGCCCGGACCGCGATCGCGCCGCCGCTGCGGGAACACGACTGGGCCGGCGCCGCAGTCGGCGCCGCGGACGGCTGTACAGCGGTCCTCGCGGGGCAGCCCGTACCGACGCCCACGATCGCCCCGGGCGACCCCGATCCGGGCACCGCACCCGCCGGGACGGGCGCCGGTGACCTGGTACTGCCGGTGGGAGTCGCGATCGCCGTCGGCGGAACCGCCGCGTACGCCGCCGCCCGCCGCAGGCACCGTACCGCCACCCGTACCACCCCCCAGGGCGGCAGGGCCGGATGGGGCAGCGGCCCCGATACGGCGGCCGGCCCCCCGACCGCCGAACTGGACGCGCGGGCCCGGCAGGTGCTCGTGGAGACCGACGACGCGCTGCGCACCAGCCAGGAGGAGCTGGGCTTCGCCACGGCCCAGTTCGGCGAGGCCGCGGCGGAACCTTTCGCCACCGCCGTCGCATATGCCCGAAGCGAGCTGACCGCGGCGTTCCGGATACGGCAGCAGCTCGACGACGCGCACCCCGAGGACGAGGCCACCCGGCGCCGGATGCTGGAGGAGATTCTCCGTCGCTGCGCGGACGCCGACCGGAGGCTGGACTCGGAGTCGGAGGACTTCGACCGGCTGCGCGATCTGGAACGCAATGCTCCGGAGGCGCTGCGGACCGCCGAGGAACGTTTCGCCGAACTGAACGGGCGGCTCCTTTCGACGGAGGCGGCACTGTCGGTGATGCGGGAGCGGTACGCACCCTCCGCATCGGCCCCCGTAGCGGGCGACGCGGCGGCGGCCGGGGACCGGCTGGTGTTCGCCAAGACCGCCGTCGACCGGGCCCGGACCGCGCTCACCGCAGGCGAGAATGCCACGGCCGCCGTACAGATCCGGGCCGCGGAAGGCGCGCTCGCGCAGGCGGACCGGCTGATCGGGGCGGTGGACCGGCGCGCCCGGGAACTGGCGGAGGCGGTCGGCGCGCTGCCGGGCGCGCTGGCGGAGACGGACAGCGACCTGGCCGAGGCGCAGGGCGTGCTCGAAGGTACGGCGCCCGGGGAGCCGGCGGCCGGGCTGCGGGGGCGGACGGCACGGGCCAGGACTGTGGCGGCCGAGGTGCGGCACGAGATGGAGACCGGGCACTACGACCCCATAGACGCGCTGCGGCGGGTGGAGGAGGCGGATGCCGCACTGGACGAGGCGCTGGCGGGGGTGCGGGCCGACGAGGACTCGGCGCGGCGGGCGTGGTCGCTCCTCGGTCGGGCGACGCTCGGTGCCCGGGCGGCCGTCGAGGCCGCGGCCGACTACATCACCACGCATCGCGGCGCGGTCGGCAGCCCGGCACGGACCAGGCTGACGGAGGCACAGCGGCGGCTCACGCTCTCCGCGCAACTGGCGGCGGAAGCGCCGGGAACGGGCGGAGGCGAGGGTACGGGGCTCACGCCGGCGCAACTGGCATCCGAGGCGCCCGGAACCGGCGGAGGCGAGGGTACGGGGCGGGCCGACGCGCCGGCCGCGCTGGCCGAGGCGCAGCGGGCGGATGCGCTGGCGCGCGAGGCTCAGCGTCTCGCGGAGGAGGATGTCCGCGGATTCGGGAACCCGTTCGGCGCGGGCGGTGTATCAGGGGCAGGAAGTGCGGGAGGCGGTCTCGGCGGAGCGGTGCTCGGCGGGATTCTCCTCGGCGGGCTGTTCGGCGGGGGAAGGAGCGGGGGCCATGGCTCCGGCGGTGGGTTCGGGAGCGGTGGATTCGGGAGCGGTGGATTCGGCGGTGGGTACGAAGGAAGGCCGGGCAGCTTCGGCGGTGGGAGCACCCGGGGCCGGATGGGCGGTGGTCGCTTCTGAGTCGTCCGGCCGGGCCGCCGCCCCTGCCCCTTCCCCGTATCCCTCAAGCCCCTTCGGCCCTTCATCCCTTCAGCTCTTTCGGCTCCTCGGACCGCTTCGGCTCCGACAAGGAGAAGCGCGATGACCAAGCAGACCGTCCTCGGCCGGGTCACCCAGCTCGCCAAGGCGAATATCAATGCCCTGCTCGACCAGGCCGAGGATCCCGAGAAGATGCTCGACCAGCTGATACGGCGGAGGTGGAGGCTCGGCCGGCCGCGCTGAAAGCCGCCTCCTGAGAGTCCTCGGGCCGGCGGGGCGGCTCCTCAGGGGTCTCGGGTGTGCGGCGCCGCGTGGGTCGTGGGGTCAGTACATGCTCAGCAACTGTTCCACCGTGGGTTCGGCGGTTCCCTCTCCCGGAAGGGCCAGTTCGAACCAGACGGTCTTGCCCCGGGGGGTGCGGCGGGAACCCCAGGCGGCGCTGAGCAGGCCCACGAGCTGAAGGCCGCGGCCCCCCTCGTCGGTGTCCCGGGCCCGGCGGCGGCGGGGCTGGACGAGTCCGCCGTCCCAGACCTCGCAGACCAGGGTGCGGTCGCGGAGCAGCCGGAGCCGGATCTCGCCCTCGCCGTAGCGCAGCGCGTTGGTGACCAGCTCGCTGACCAGCAGCTCCACGGTGTCCACAAGTGCGCCGAGGCCCCAGGAGTCCAGTTGGTCGCGGGCCAGTTCGCGGGCGCGGCCCACCGATCGGGGCTCGCGTGGCAGCTGCCAGTCGCCGACGGCGTCGGCGGGCAGCCCCTGGACCCGTGCCATGAGGAGGGCGATGTCGTCCTCCCCGTGGCGGGTGTCGAGCGTATTCAGTACGTGGTCACAGATGTCCTCCAGCGACCGGGGCAGCCCGGCGCGCACCGTCGGGGCGATTGGTTCCGGGGCGGGGCGCGGCTCGGCGGGTGTGACGGGACGGCCCGGGCCCGGAGCGGCGGGCCTGCGGGAGGGCAGGGGGCGCGTGACGGGGAGAGCGGGGCCGGGTATGCCCGGGAAGGCGGGGCCGGAGGGGGAGGCAGGGCCGGAAGGAGTGGGAGAGGCGGGAGGGCTGGGAGGCGCGGTGGGGCCGGTGGGGCTGGTGGGGCCCATGAGGAGGGTGGGACCGGTCAGGGCGGCGCGGAAGGCGGTCAGCCCCTCGTCGAGGTGGTGGTCGCGGGATTCGACGAGCCCGTCGGTGTAGAGGGCGAGGAGTGCGCCTTCCGGGAGTTCGACCTCGACTTCCTCGAAGGGTTCGCCGCCGACGCCGAGGGGCATTCCCGGCGGAACGTCGAGCAGCAGCGCCTCCTCGCCGGGTTCGACGAGGACGGGCGGCAGATGTCCGGCGTTGGCGAAGGTGCAGCGTCGGGTGACGGGGTCGTAGACGGCGTAGACACAGGTCGCCAGATAGACCTCGGAGAGGTCGGCCTCGCGGGATTTGTGGGCCACCCGGGCGCCCTGCTGGGTGCCGCTGGGACCGCCGAGCCCCCGGGCGATTTCGTCGAGGGCGGAGAGCACCTCGGCGGGTTCGAGGTCGAGCAGTGCCAGGGTGCGGACCGCGGTGCGCAGTTCGCCCATGGCAACGGCGGCCCGCAGCCCGCGGCCCATGACATCGCCGACGACGAGGGCGGTGCGGTGTCCGGGGAGTTCGATGACGTCGAACCAGTCGCCGCCGACCTCGGTGGCGGTGTTGCCCGGCAGATAGCGGCAGGCGATGTCGAGTCCGGCGGCCTCGGGGTCGCCCGGGGGGAGGAGGCTGCGCTGGAGGATGAGGGCCCGCTCGTGCTCGCGCCGGTAGAGGCGGGCGTTGTCGATGCAGACCGCGGCCCGGGCGGCGAGTTCGACGGCGAGTGCCCGGTCCCGTTCGCCGAAGGGCTCACTGCCCTTGGTACGGGAGAACTGGACGAGCCCGACGACGGAGTCATGGGCCACCAGCGGCACGGCGAGGGTGGACCGGACGAGGCTGCCGTCCTTGCCGGGGATGTGCTGGACCCGGGCCGTGCGCAGGGCACCGGCGCAGGGCGAGTTCGCGCTGTAGCGGTGGACCTCGCCGACCTCGGTGGGGGTGTCACCGCGGGCACCGCAGCCCGGGGTCGTGATCAGCGGAGCGTCGGAGACCGCGCTGGCGAAGGCGACCCGGCGGAGGGCGCCTCCCGAACCGTCGGCTCCGGAGGAGTCCCAGGGGCCGGGGGCCTCGTCGGCCCCGCTGAGCAGCGACTGGTAGAGGTCGACGGAGGCGAGGTCGCAGAAGCCGGGGACGGCGACGCCGAGCAGTTCGCGGGCGGTGGTTTCCAGGTCGAGGGAGTTGCCGATGCGGACACTGGCCTCGTTGAGCAGGGCGAGGTTGCGGCGGGCGCTGGCTGCTTCGCGGGCGGCCACGTGGCGGCGGGTGACATCCGTGCCGATTCCGGCCACTCCGATGGTCCGGCCCGTTCCGCTGTGCACGCGGTAGAGGTTGATGGACCACTGCCGGCGCTCGGGGCTGTGGGGCGGTGCGCCGACGAGCTGGAGGTCGATTGCGGGCTCCCCGGTCCGGAGGACCCTGCGCAGGGATGCGGTCATCCGGTCGGCCTCGGGGCGGGAGAGGTAGTCGTGGACGGTACGGCCGCGGTGGTCGTCGGCGGTGCCGCCGAAGACGGTCGCGAAGCGCTGATTGGCGCGTTGGACGCGCAGATCGGTACCGAAGAGGAGGAAGCCGAACGGCGATTGGCCGAATATCGCCTCGGTAGCGGCGAGGCCGGTCTCGATCCGGCGGAGCGCCCGGACGTCGACGACGATACAGAGCGCGGCCCGTTCCCCGGTCTCCGTCTCGCTGGGCATCACATAGACCTCGGCGAGGCCGTCGGCCCGGACGCCCTCGGGAGTGCGGGGGCTGCCGGGGGTGCGGAAGGGCACCAGGCCCGTCCATTCCTTGCCGTCGAGTATCTCCTTGACCTGCCGGTGTCCGCGTGGGCGCAGTCCAGCCGGGAGGAAGACCTCTATCGGGTCCTTGCCGCGGACTTCGGACGCGGTGATACCGAAGAGGTCGACGGCGCGGCGGCTCCACTGGTCCACCAGCCCGTCGGGGCCTATCGAGAAGGAGGCAGCCCTGATGTAGTCGTATATCGAGCCAGGCGGGCTGCTCTGCCATACGACATCGCCCGTCGTCCCGGATATCTCGCTCACGCGACCGTCCCCTCCAGCTCACCGCACCGGACCGGCCATGACCGCAGTATTCAGCACTACGGCTCCGACGCACACGGCGTTCACGATCACAGCACGGTCTCGTTCATTTTGCGCCGTCCGAGCCGTGATCGTTGTCCCTTCACACTTTTAACCAGCAAGTGGCAGCTCGAACCACACAGTCTTGCCGGTCGATCCGCGTTTGGTACCCCAGCGGCGGGCGGTTCCGGCGACGAGTTGCAGCCCGCGTCCGGTCTCGTCGTCCGGTGCGGCGGTCCGGGCAACAGGCGGATCGGGCAGTGGGTCGGAGACCTCCACACGGAGGGCCGGGGAGTTCTCGTCCGGTTCGCGGCAGACGAGACGGACTCCGATGGGGCCGGAGGCGTAGCGCAGGGAGTTGGTGACCAGTTCACTGACCAGGAGTACGGTCACATCGCTGACGCCGTGGTCCAGCCCCCAGTCGCGGAGGGTGTCCCGGACGGCGTGCCGAGCGGAGCGCACGGCGTCCGGCTCGGCCGGAAAGGTCCATTCGGCGCAGGCGCCGTCGATGTCGATCACGCCGCTCACTCCCGGACCCGCAGCAGATCCACGTCCCATTCGGGTGGCTAACCACCACATACCCGAATCCTGGCCGGAGATATCACTTTTCGCGAGGTTGGGGATGATTTATCAACTTATAAGAGCACCCTTGATGCGAACGGCTCAGTGATGTCCGTGCGGGTGCGGGTGCGAGGCGTCGGGTGTCCCGGCGGCCGGGCCGGGGAACGGGTGTTCGCGCAGGAGGCGTACGGCCTCGGCGACCGCCGGGCGGTCCTGGTCCAGCCAGTCCACGGCATCGGTCTCGTCGGGTCCGAGCCATCGCAGCTCGTCGTGGTCTTCCAGCGGACGGGGTTCGCCGGACAGCAATCTGGCGGTCCATACCCGCAGCACGTACCCGCGCTTGAGCGGCCACTCGCCGGGAATGCGGGCCAGGGGTTCCGCCAGTACGCCCAGCTCTTCGCGCAATTCGCGTACCAGGGCGTCCTCGGGCCGCTCGCCCGGTTCGACCTTGCCTCCGGGCAGTTCCCAGCGTCCGGCGACCTCCTCGGGGGCGCTGCGGCGCGCGGCCAGCAGCCGCCCCCGGTCGAGCAGCGCTCCGGCGACCACGACACGATCACGATCCGTCATGGGCCGGAGCGTACCTCCGTCGGCCGTCAGAGCACGGAGCCCTCGGCACGCTCCACCGAATAGAGCTGACGGTGCCCCTTGGCGTCGAGCTTGTCGACCATCTTCCGGGCCTCGTCCTCGGTGGCGTACCGTCCGACGCGGTAGCGATTGCCGTTGTCGTCCTGGCGTATGACGAGCCAGGAGAGCGCGGCGTTGCCGTCGCTCATCGCACCCCTCCCCCGATGGGTCCGCTGGGCCGAGAGGTTCGAGAAGGTCCCCGGGAAAGCTCATTATGCATATGCCGGAGCCTACGCCTGACCTTCACTCAGCGCATACGAATTTTCACAAAGAGATAGGAAAGAGGCTCGGTCGCCCCCGGCCGCCGGGTGCTGCACCCAGGGCGCGGCGCCCCCGTCCGCATCCCGCAGGATCCCCATGCCCGCTTCGCACCGCGGGTAACCGCGCCGAGCGCGGGCACCTCGGCCCGGACGGGGCGGGTGCGAGCACGACCGTCACCTCACGGGCAGGTGGTACGCGACCCTGAAACGATCCGCCGGTACGACAATATCCGCAGTTTCCACAGGGCGGCCCGACGCGTAGTAGGTCCGGGCCACCACCATGACGACATGACCCGGCACACCTCCCAGCGTCAGCAGTTCGTCGGCCAGCCCCGGCCTGGCGCCGACCTCCTCGCTCATATTGTCGACGACGATGTCGATGGCGGCCATCCGCTCCACCACCCCGCAGCCGCCCAGCGGCCCCTCCTCCGGCAGCATGACGGGTGTCCGGCCGGTGACGTCGAGCGGCTCCCAGGAGGTGGAGAGCATCATCGCCTCCCCCTGCTCCCGGAAGACATAGCGGGTGCGCATCACCCGGGCGCCGACCGGGACCCCGAGCCGGGCCGCGGTATCGACGTTCGCCCCTTCCTGCTCACTGCGGGACTCCCAGGTGCCCTGGGCGCCGACGGCGGTCTGCTCCTGGCGGAAGGGATTGGCACCGGAGGGCAGCCGGAAGCCGGAGCGGGAGATCCGGCGCGGCACGGGCCGCTCCCGCACATAGGTACCCGAGCCGGACCGCCCCTCCACCAGCCCCTCGGCCATGAGCACCTTGCGCGCCTCCAGCGCCACGGTGTCGGAGACTCCGTACTCCTTCCGGATCCGGGCCTGGGAAGGGAGACGGGTATGCGGCGGCATCGTGCCGTCGACGATCTTGCGGCGCAGGTCGCTCGCCACGCGAAGGTAGGCCGGCTGCTCACCGATGGCCACGAACCACTCCCAACCGCACCCGCACAGATGGACAGACAGCGACAGACGGCAACAGCCTGACAACGGCGGGTTGTTGACCGCAACCAAGGGCCAGAGCTTCACCCTGAGCAAGGAATCAACGAGGAGAAGGAGGCCGATTTCCCTCTGTACCAGCGTTTCGCAGGAAACCATTGACCTTAATGGTCCAGACCAATAGCGTCCTGTGCTGCACGACGCCCGTTCACGGAAGAGCCCGGACAGGTGTGCGCCCCTGCGCGCCACCGGCTCCGGGACAACGCACAGGAATGAGCTCCCATGCGTCGAAGAAACCTTGTCCGGACGGCTGTTGCGGCCGCATCCCTCTCACTTCTCGCAACGTTCGCACCCGCCGCTGTGGCGCATGGCGACCGCGACGGTGACGACGACCGTCGCTCCTACAAGCGCATCGGATACTTCACCCAGTGGGGTATCTACGGCCGCGACTTCCAGGTCAAGGACCTGGACACCAGCGGTCAGGCAGCCAGGCTGAGCCATATCAACTATGCCTTCGGGAACGTCAGCCCCGACGGCACATGCATGATCCAGGGGCCGGCGGGCGAGGCCGATCCGTGGGCCGACTACCAGCGCCCCGTGCCCGCGGCCGACTCGGTGGACGGTGTCACCGACGCACCGGACCAGAAGCTGGCGGGCAACTTCAACGAGCTGAAGGAACTCAAGGCCAAGCACCCCGGTCTCAAGGTGATGATCTCCCTCGGCGGCTGGAGCTGGTCCACGCACTTCTCCGACGCGGTGCTCACGAAGGAGAAGCGCGAGGCCTTCGTCCGTTCGTGCATCGATATCTACATCAAGGGCAATCTGCCCGTGGACGGCGCGCGCGGCGGCGCGGGGGCGGCCGCAGGCGTCTTCGACGGGGTCGACCTCGACTGGGAGTGGCCCGGTTCGTCGGGCGAGGACGACACGGTCTACCGCCCGGAGGACAAGAAGAACTTCACCGCGGTGGTACGGGAGTTCCGCGAGCAGCTCGACGACTACGCCAAGAGCCAACCGCGGCAGCAGGACGGCAAGCGGAAGCACTACGAGCTTTCCGCGTTCGTGCCGACCGCTCCCGCGAAGATCGACGCCGGCTTCGAGGTCCGCAAGCTGATGAAGGACTTCGACTTCGTCAACCTCCAGGGCTACGACTTCCATGTGTCCGGCGAGAAGACCACGGCCCAGCAGTCGGCGCTCTACGCCAAAAACGATTTCAGCGTCGACCAGACCGTGAACGACTGGCTGCGCCGGGGCGCGCCCGCCCACAAGCTCGTGGTCGGCCTGCCCGCGTACGGTCAGGGCTGGACGGGTGTGCAGGGTGGCGGCGACGGTATGGGGCAGCCCGCCGAGAAGCCCGCCCCGGCCAAGTTCCAGGCGGGCTTCGAGGATTACAAGGAGCTGAAGAAGCTGGCCGAGTCCGGCCAGTACAAGGTCTACCGAAAGTACGGCCAGGCGTGGCTCTTCGACGGCAGCACCCTGTGGACGTACGACGACCCCACGGTGCTGCGGGCCAAGACCGAGTACATCCGTGACAAGGGCCTGGGCGGCGCGATGTTCTGGTCCCTCGACGGGGACACCGCGGACGGCGAGCTGATGCGGACGGTCGCCCGAGGGCTGCCGCGCCGCTGACGGACGGGGCGCGGACCGGGCAGGGGCCGGGAAGCGTCCTTGGAGGAGACCGGTGTCCGGGGCTGTCGGTGGCTCTCGGCACCGGTCTCCTCCCCTTTTCCCCATCCGGCTCTCCGCTGGTCCGGACCGGTCTTCCGGCCCGGCACCGCACAGCTGAACAGACGCGCAGACACACGGACGAAGCGCCCCCGTTTCCGGCGGAAACGGGGGCGCCTGCGTTCACGGGAGCGGGGATTCCCCGCGGAGCACGGTGGCGGGGCACGCCGGGTTCAGGGCGGGACGGCCCGGAAGCACGGCTGGGCGGGCCCCGGGCACCCGGTCCGCCGCGGCCGCGCACACCCGGGGATGCAGGGGCGCGACCGGGTCCGCCGACCAGTAGGTCAGGCGCGTTCCTCGTCCTGGACGGGCTCCGCCGTCGACAGCTCCAGCCCCTGGCGGATGGTCTTCTCGGTCTTCACGTCCAACGCGGCTTCCGCCTCGAACACGTGCTCCCAGAAGGTGTCCTCGTCCTTCGCCGTCGCGGCCTTGCCCCAGGCGGCACGCGCCTTGTCGAATTCGGCGGCCCGCTTCTCCACGGCGGCTGCCACCACCCCCGGCCAGGTGCGGCCGCGCAGCGCCGCGGCGGCCTCGCCCATGGCGGACGAGGTCACCTTGGCCCAGGCGAGATGTCCGGGGACGGCCTGCGGGAAGTCCTTCTCGGGCTCCTCGTAGGCGGCCTTCATCAGCTTGTTCTCGGCCGTCAGATAGCCGGCCTGGTCCGTGTTGAGGTTGCCGGCGTCCCGCCGGATGGACCCGGTCGTCTTCCGGCTGCCCTCGGTGGCAAAGCCGCAGCTGACCCGGCGGTCACCGTTGTTCCAGCTGTCCTTGGTCGGAATGTAGTAGTACCCGCTCATGACGGCCGGGATCGCCCAGGCGTCCATCGCGTACGCGGTGTCGATATCGTCGCAGCGGCGCTCGGCGATGGGTTCGAGGACGCTCTCCCCCGGGAACTTCCCAAAGCCGGTGATCTTGAAGCCGCCGGTGATCTCGGCCTCGTGCGGCTTCGCGCAGTCGACGACCTGTATCTCCGAGACCTCCGTGCCGTCGCTGCTTCCTCCGCCGGGGAGGTTGTAGCAGTCGCCCTTCCTCAGGTCGCCGACCGTCTGGTAGGACGCCGCCTCGTCGGCGGCCTCCTCGACCTCTTTCCAGAAGTCGTTTGCTGCACCGGTGGCGAAGAACAGCGCGATGAGAAGGGTGGAGACGGCGGAGAGCGCGATGCCCGTGATCGCCATGCCCTTGCCGCGCTGACCCCTGCGTCGGATCTGCCGGAGCGCGACCACACCGAGGATCATGCCCAGCGGAGGCATACAGCAGACGATGCCGGAGACGAGCGACGCGACGGAGAACCCGTTGGTCGTCGGCGGCGCGGGCGGCGCAGGGTAGCCGGGGAACTGCTGGTACGGGTGGTACGCGGGGTGCTGAGCGGTCTGCGCCGGGTACGGCTGCCCGAACGGGACGAACGGTCCGGGCTGCGCCGGCTGCCCCTGCGGCACCGGCTGCCCGGGGCGGGCCGGCTGCTGCTCCTGGGCGGGCCCGGTCGGCTCCGTACTCCCGGACGGCTCGGAGGACCCCGCAGCACGATCGGTCCGCTCCCGCCCGAACGGGCCGGGCCGGGCGAAGGGGTTCTCGGCCGCGGCCGGTTCACCGGACCGGCCGGACGCCTGCCCGTGGCCCGGCTCCGACTCCGGGGTCCGGTCGCCCGGCTGTCGCTCCGGTCCTGGCTGCTGCTGCGATGGGTCCACGGAAGTGCTGCTCTCCTCGTCAGGGGTGCGCGCCGGCCCCGTTCGGTTTCCGGCACGGGCCAGACCGGGGGATACGGGAATCGAGCGCGGAAGTCTGAAATCGTACAAACATCCCGGGGTTGTGGATACATCGGGGCGTGATGGGCGGCGACCGGGCACGATTCCCTTACGGCCCGGGTACGGCAACGGGCCGGAACCGCTCCCGCCCGTGGCGTTCACCGCCCCGGACCTGCCGCTCGTGTGGCGCTCCGTCCCGTCCTCACGGAGGATCCTGTGCATGAACCGCCCCCGCCCGAAGACCACCGTGGTCAATCTGAAGGGCCATCGCGACGACCCGGAGTACGCGGACGTCGTCTATGTGGGCCGCCCGATGAACCGCGGCGGCTGGCATCTGCCGGGCTCACCCCTCGCGAGCCCCTTCCGCCCCGGCCCCGACGGCAGCCGCGAGGAGGTGATGACCGCCTACCGCACCCATCTCCTCTCCCGCCCGGACCTCCTCGCCCTCCTCCCCTCTCTGCGGGGCCACCGCCTCGGCTGCTGGTGCATCCCCGAGAAGTGCCATGCGGAGGTCATCGCGGAATTGGCCGACGCGGGGTACGGCGGAACGCCGCGGGACCCCTCGGACTGACCCCGCCCGGCCTCGCACCGCAGCAGGCCGTCCCGGGGGGCCGGACGAACGCATGGCCAACTCGGCTTCCGGCGTCCCGATCGAGGACATCATGAGGGAGACCCTGGCCCGCGGTGAGTGAGTACCGAACCATTTTCCGGCCCGAGGCGCAGGCCGAACTCCGGGCGATTCCTTGCGACATGGCGCTGTGCATCCTGGCCGAGCCGACCGAGCCGGAGACCGATCCGTTCGGCTTCAGCGCCACCGCACTCGTGTCCCAGCCGGACCGCCGGCGGCTGCGGGTCGGCGACCACCGCGTCGTCTACACGATCGACAACGGGGAACTGGTGGTCTGGGTCGTTCACGCAGGGCACCGGTCCACCGTCTACGACATCCGACTACCGCTGACCACACGTCAGAATATCCAGCACCCATCCAGCACGGGGACGACGAAGAGGCCGGACTCGGCGGAGTCCGACCCCTTCTGACGTGCACCTTTGACCCAGCACCTAACGTGCAGTAAGTGCACGGCTACACGTTGAAGCGGAACTCCACGACGTCGCCGTCCTGCATCACGTACTCCTTGCCCTCCATGCGGGCCTTGCCCTTGGCGCGGGCCTCGGTGACCGAGCCCGTTTCGACGAGGTCGGCGAAGGAGATGACCT
This sequence comes from Streptomyces sp. NPDC094448, assembly GCF_044763775.1. NCBI lineage: Bacteria > Bacillati > Actinomycetota > Actinomycetes > Kitasatosporales > Streptomycetaceae > Streptomyces > Streptomyces sp. NPDC094448. Next base: position 495,610 of record NZ_JBIWGU010000002.1, read on the forward strand.
CGGCCTTGATGAAGCCCTTCTGGAAGTCGGTGTGGATGACTCCCGCAGCCTCGGGGGCGGTGGCACCCTTCTTGATGGTCCAGGCGCGGGACTCCTTGGGGCCTGCCGTCAGGTAGGTCTGGAGGCCCAGGGTGTCGAAGCCGACGCGGCCGAGGGTGGCGAGGCCGGGCTCCTCCTGGCCCATGGACTGGAGGAGTTCGAGGGCCTCGTCGTCGTCGAGTTCGATCAGCTCGGACTCGATCTTGGCGTTGAGGAAGATCGCCTCGGCGGGGGCGACCAAGGCGCGCTGCTCGTTCTTGAAGTCCTCGTCGACCAGCTCGTCCTCGTCGACGTTGAAGACATAGAGGAAGGGCTTGGTGGTCAGGAGGTGCAGCTCGTGGAGGAGGTCGCCCTGTTCGGTGCCCTTGGTGATGCCCGCGGAGAACAGGGTCCGGCCCTCTTCGAGGATCTTCTGCGCCGACTCGACGGCGGCGAGGACCGCGGCCTTCTCCTTCTGGAGGCGGGCCTCCTTCGTCAGCCGGGGCACCGCCTTCTCGACGGACTGGAGGTCGGCCAGGATCAGCTCGGTGTTGATCGTCTCGATATCGTCGGCGGGCGAGACCTTGCCGTCGACATGGACGACGTTCTCGTCCTTGAAGGCCCGGATGACCTGGCAGATCGCGTCGGATTCACGGATGTTCGCCAGGAACTTGTTGCCCAGGCCCTCGCCCTCGCTCGCGCCCCGGACGATGCCCGCGATATCGACGAAGTCGACCGTCGCCGGGAGGACGCGCTGGGAGCCGAAGATCTCCGCCAGCTTGGCCAGCCGGGCGTCCGGGACCCCGACCACACCGACGTTCGGCTCGATGGTGGCGAACGGGTAGTTGGCCGCCAGCACGTCGTTCTTGGTCAGGGCGTTGAACAGGGTCGACTTGCCGACATTCGGCAGACCGACGATTCCGATCGTGAGCGACACGGTGACGACTTCCTGGGTGGGTGAGCGGGAGGGGCCGGCCGAGGTCGTGCTCCGGGTACGGCTGATCCCCCAGTCTACGGTCCGGCCGATCTGTGCCGTGACGAGCCCGCGGCGGACCGCGGACCGGGTCGGCGCAAGCCCCGGGGCCCGGGCACCGACGGGCCCGCGGCCGGTCGCGGAACCCCTTCCGGCCTCACCCGCAGCCCGTCGCACAAAGACGCCGGGCCCGGCACGGCAAGGCGCCGGGCCCCGCACCGCAGCGCTCCGGGCCCCGGCACGGCAGGGGCTCCCCGGCGCGGCCGGGGTCGAGGCCGGGGCCGGTCCCGGGCCGGGGCGTTTCAGCGACCCCCCGGCCGGTCCAGTACGGCCGGATCCGTGAAGGCCGGATCGCGGGGCGCGTCCGTGCGGAAGGGCCGTCCGGAGTCCCGGTTCTCCTCGTCCTCGGCCATCCGCGCGACGAGGTCGAAGAACAGGCCCTCGGCCGGCCGCAGTCCGGCCACCACGGCGGTGAGGTCCCGTGTCCCGACGAACCGCGCCCGCTCCCTGCCGACGGACAGCACCGCAAGCCAGCCGGTGGCATCGGCGGGCCACAGCCGGGCCGAGGTCTCCGCCCAGAACAGCACGGTGTCCTCCTCGGGCCCGGACTTGTGCGCCCCGGCCGCCGCGAGCATGAGCAGGGCCGTATGAATGCTCTCCTCCTGGTACCCGAGGTGGAAGACGTACGCCTCCAGCGCCCCGTCCCGGTGCACCAGAACGCCCGTCGGCGACTCTCCGCGGCAGGACGCATCGGTCTGCTCGGCGAAGAACTCCCGCGGCGTCACCCCGAGCGCCACCGAGTCCCATTCCGTATCCGCGCGGCGCCCGCTCCAGAACCACCCGTCGAACATCCCGTCCGGGTTCACGATCGGGCCCGGAACAGCCGCCGGGGTGCTCAGCCAGGCCTCGAAGCCCTCCCGGGACATGGGTATACGAGCAGCCACCATAAAACTGTCGGACACGGTTCCTCCCCCTCGTCTGTCTCAGCAGCCCCATTGTGGCTCCGTGCGGGCAGGGCCGGGGCGGTGGCGGCGGAAGGACATACCTCCTGGGGCGGCTGGTGGGGTCGAACTCTTCGCCAAGGTCACCCAAAGGGCGTGTCCTGTGCCGACTTCCTCCCCACTCCCGACCTACGTTGTTCGGGTGGAGCAGCCAAGGACGAGTCACCCCCAGCGCCGCCAGCGGCCGCAGGCCCCCCCTTCCCAGGGTCCGCTCTCCCCGCAGAGCGCCCTCGCCGACCGTCCCGTCCTGTACGGAGTACGGCCCGCGCCCCCGGCGCGCCCCGCGCCGCCGTTCGCCCAGCTGCTGCGCAGACTGCCCGCACCCCGCCTCACGGGGCTGGGCGCCGGGCTCTTCGCACTGGTCGCCATGGTGCTGATCGGATTCGTCGACTGGCTGCTGTTCGACGGGTCCGCCGTGGTCTACGGGGTGCTCTTCCTGCCCGTCTGCGCCCTGACCGCGCTCTGGGTCCGCGAGGCCGATCTGGTGACCGCCCCGATCGGTGTGCCGATCGCGTTCGCCGCCGGCATCGTCCCCATCGCGGGCGGCGAGGGCGGGATCGGCGGCCAGGTGATGGCCGTGGTGACCGCCTTGGCGGTGCACGCGGGCTGGCTGTACGGCGGCACCCTGGTCGCGGGCGTCATCACCTCCGTACGCAAGGTGCGGCAGATGAGCCGCCGCAAACGCCGGATCCGTGCGGCTGCCGCGGCGGCGGCCGGGGCACCCCCGGCCGGCCGCCGGTAGCGGACAGGAGGACCGGCGGCGGCGGGACCGGCGGCGGAAGAGGACCGGGCAGAGGCCCGGTGGGTCAGCGAGTGGCCGCGGCCGTCGCCGAGCAGGCCATCGCCGCGCCCACGATGCCCGCGTTGTTCTGGAGCTGCGCGGGGACGATCTCCGCCCGTACGCCTTCGATCAGCGGCAGGAACTTCTCCGCCTTCCGGCTGACCCCGCCCCCGATGATGAACAGCCCGGGTGAGAACAGCATCTCCACATGCGCCAGATACTTCTGGACCCGCCGCGCCCAGTGCGCCCAGGTGAGGTCCTCGTCCTCCTTGGCCTTGGTGGAGGCATGGGTCTCGGCGTCCCTGCCGTGCAGCTCCAGATGGCCCAGTTCGGTGTTGGGGACCAGCCGCCCGTCGACGAAGAGGGCGGAGCCGATCCCCGTACCGAAGGTCAGCATCATCACCGTGCCGCTCCGGCCCTTGCCCGCGCCGAAGGTCATCTCGGCGACCCCGGCGGCGTCGGCGTCGTTGAGCACGGTGACCGCGCTGCCGCCGAGCCGGGAGCCGAGCAGCGCGGCCGCGTCCGTACCGATCCAGCCCTTGTCGACATTGGCGGCGGTACGGGTGATTCCGCCGGTGACCACACCGGGGAAGGTGATCCCGACCGGCCCCGTCCAGCCGAAGTGCCGCACCACCTCGGCGACGCCGTCCGCGACCGCGTCGGGCGTCGCCGGTTGCGGGGTCAGTACCTTGTGGCGCTCCTGCGCCAGGTCCCCGCGGTCGAGGTCGACGGGCGCGCCCTTGATGCCGGATCCACCGATGTCCACTCCGAAGACGTTCATGGGGACCACGTTACGGGCAGTGGCAGTACGTCACCCGGCGGCGGCACCGCCCCGGGCCATCAGCTCCGCCGCTTCGGCCCGGAGGTCCTTGCGAAGCTCCTTGGGCAGCGAGAAGGTGATCGACTCCTCCGCCGACTTCACCAGCTCCACGTCCTCGAATCCGCGCTGCGCAAGCCACTCCAGCACACCCTCGACCAGGATGTCGGGCACGGAGGCGCCGGAGGTGAGGCCGACCGTCGACACGCCCTCCAGCCACGCCTCGTCGATCTCCTCGGCGAAGTCGACCAGATGGGCGTCGCGGGCGCCGGCGCCCAGGGCGACCTCGACCAGCCGGACCGAGTTCGAGGAGTTCTTGGAGCCGACGACGATCACCAGGTCGGCGTCGGCGCCCATCTGCTTGACCGCGATCTGGCGGTTCTGCGTGGCGTAGCAGATATCGTCGCTCGGCGGCGAGATGAGCTGCGGGAACTTCTCCTTCAGCTTGTCGACCGTCTCCATGGTCTCGTCGACGGAGAGGGTGGTCTGGGAGAGCCAGACGACCTTCGACTCGTCGCGCACGGTCACGTTCGCCACATCCTCCGGACCGTCGACCAGGGTGATGTGGTCGGGGGCCTCGCCGGAGGTGCCGATGACCTCCTCGTGGCCCTCGTGGCCGATGAGGAGGATGTCGTAGTCCTCGTTGGCGAACCGGACGGCTTCCTTGTGGACCTTGGTCACCAGCGGGCAGGTCGCGTCGATGGTCGCGAGCCTGCGCTCGGCGGCTTCCTGGTGGACGACGGGGGCGACGCCGTGCGCCGAGAACATCACGATGGAGCCCTCGGGCACCTCTGCGGTCGCGTCGACGAAGATCGCGCCCTTCCGCTCCAGGGTCTGGACGACGTACTTGTTGTGGACGATCTCGTGGCGGACGTAGATCGGCGAGCCGTACTGCTCGATGGCCTTCTCGACGGCGATCACGGCACGGTCCACGCCCGCGCAGTAGCCACGGGGGGCGGCGAGGAGGACGCGACGGGCTGGAGGCGTAGCAGTCATGCCCCCATCGTAAGGCGGAGCAGAACAGGCGGAGGATCACCGCATGGGGGAAGACTGTTCCCGATCGTGCGTCGGCGGTGCCACGGCCGTGCGGGGGCGGGGCGCGGGAGGACGGAGGGCCGATGGCGAACGGTGCGAGCGGTGCGGACGTTCCGGAACCGCAAGCCGGTGCGGAGGGCGGCGGCGAACTGCGGCGGACTCTCGGGTTCCGGGACCTGGTCGTCTACGGTCTGCTGTTCATCGCCCCGATGGCGCCGGTCGGCGTCTACGGCGCCCTCGACGCCCGTTCGCACGGCGCGGTGGCCCTCGTCTACGTGGTGGCGACGATCGCGATGGCCTTCACGGCCGTCAGCTACGCGCAGATGGTACGGGTCGCGCCCCGCGCCGGTTCGGTGTTCACGTACGCGACCAAGGGGCTCGGACCGGGCCCGGGTTTCATCGCCGGCTGGATGGCGATGCTGGACTATCTGCTGATCCCGGCGGTGGCCTACCTCTTCTCGGGCATCGCGATGGAGGCGCTGGTTCCGTCGGTGGACCGGTGGATCTGGACGGTGCTGGCGGTGCTGGTGACCACGGCCCTGAATCTGTGGGGGGTACGGCCCGCGGCGCGGGTCGGCTTCGCGGTCCTCGTGCTGGAGATCGTGGTGCTGCTGGTGTTCGTGGTGTCGGCGGTGGTGGTGCTGGTACGGGACGGAGCGGAGCGCGGCTGGCTCTCGCCGATCACGGGCGATCTGGCGTTCTCGCTGACGGCGGTGTTGAGCGCGGTGTCCGTGGCGGTGCTGTCGTATCTGGGCTTCGACGCGATCGCCTCCTTCGCGGAGGAGGTCACCGGCGGCTCCCGGCAGGTGGCGCGAGCGGTGCTGTTCTGTCTGGCGCTGGCCGGTGTGCTGTTCTTCGTGCAGACGTATCTGGTGGCGCTGCTGGAGCCCCTGTCGTCGGCCGAGCTGGCGGCGGCGCCGCAGAAACAGGGGACGGCCTTCTACGACGCCGTGGACGCGTCCGTAGGGGCCTGGCTGCACGATCTGATCGCGGTCAGCAAGGCGATCGGCGCGGCCTTCGCGGCGCTGGCGGCGCAGGCGGCGGCGGGGCGGCTGCTCTTCGCGATGGCCCGTGAGCGGCGGCTGCCGCGCGGTCTGGCCCGGACGGGCGCGGGGACGCCGCGGGTGGCGCTGCTGGTGGCGGCGGTGATCTCGCTGGTCGCCGCGGTGTGGGCGGCGCGCAGGCCGAACGGTCTGGAGCATTTGGTCTCGGTCGTGGACATCGGGGCGCTGACGGCGTTCGTGCTGCTGCACGCGAGCGTGGTCGGCTGGTTCGTGGTCCGCCGGATGGAGGGGCCGCCGGACCGGCTGCGGCATCTCGTGGTGCCCGTGGTGGGGGCGGCGATCCTGATCGCGGTGATGGTGGAGGCGGCCACCGCGGCGCAGGTGGTGGGTGTGGTGTGGCTGGGTGTGGGGCTGGTGGTGCTGGCGGTGCGCTGGGAGCGGCCGGGGGCTCTGTGACCCGTCCGGTCCGGTGGAACGGAGGTGGTGTCCGTCCGGGCGGGGGACGGCGAGGCCCCAGGGGCAGGAGCAGTGCGGCGGGTGGGTGCGGGCGGTGGGGGCTGGTGGAGCCGGTGGGGTGTACGGGACGGACGGCGTCGTACGGGACGGGGGCGTACCGGACGGCGTCGTACGGGAGGGCGTCGTACGGGAGGGAGCCGTAGAGGGCGGGGCGTACCGGACGGAGGCATGACGGGACCGGCGTCGCGCAGCGCGGTGCTGTCACGGGCGCCCGCTGTCACACCCGGCCGTTACGCTCCCCCGTATGGCTCTCAACACATCCCCTGAGGCACCCCTGCCGGTGGGCCAGGTCTCGCGGCTGATCGGGGGCTGGATCGACCGGCTCGGCGCGGTGTGGGTGGAGGGGCAGATCACCCAGCTGTCCCGGCGCCCCGGTCAGGGCGTCGTCTTTCTGACCCTGCGCGATCCCGCGCACGACATCTCCGTCGGCGTCACCTGTTACCGCCAGGTCTTCGACACGGTCGCCGATGTGGTGTCGGAGGGCGCGCGGGTCGTGGTGCACGCCAAGCCGGAGTGGTACGCGCCCCGGGGGCAGCTTTCGCTGCGGGCCACGGAGATACGGCCGGTGGGCATGGGCGAGCTGCTGGTGAAGCTGGAGCAGCTCAAACGGTCCCTGGCCGCTGAGGGGCTGTTCGCGCCGGGGCGGAAGAAGCCCCTCCCGTTCCTTCCGCACCGGGTGGGCCTGGTCTGCGGCCGGGCCTCGGCGGCGGAGCGGGATGTGCTGGAGGTGGCCCGCAGACGGTGGCCGGCGGTCCGCTTCGAGGTGCGCAACGCGGCCGTGCAGGGGGTGCACGCGGTGCCGCAGGTCGTCCAGGCGGTCAAGGAGCTGGACGGTCATCCGGAGGTCGATGTGATCGTGGTGGCCCGCGGCGGCGGCAGCGTGGAGGATCTGCTGCCGTTCTCGGACGAGCGACTGGTCCGCGCGGTCGCCGACTGCCGTACGCCGGTGGTGTCGGCCATCGGCCATGAGCCGGATTCCCCGCTGCTCGATCTGGTCGCCGATCTTCGGGCGTCGACGCCGACGGACGCGGCGAAGAAGGTCGTACCGGACGTCGGTGAGGAGCTGGAGCGGGTGCGGCAGTTGCGGAGCCGTGCGCTCCGTACGGTTCGGGGGCTGCTCGACCGGGAGGAGCGCGGACTGGCGCACACCCTGGGGCGTCCGTCGATGGAGCGTCCCCACCGGATGGTGGACGACCGCGCGGCCGAGCTGGACGCGCTGACCGCGCGCTCCCGGCGGGTGCTCGGCCATCTGCTGGACCGGGCCGATTCGGAGCTGTCGCATACCTGGGCCCGGGTGGTGTCGCTCTCCCCCGCCGCGACCCTGGAGCGGGGGTACGCGGTGCTCCAGTCGCCGGACGGTGCCGTGGTGCGGTCGCCGGACGAGGTGTCCGGGGGCGACGAGCTGCGGGCCCGGGTGGCCGAGGGCGAGCTGTCGGTACGGGTCGTGTAGCCGGTCCCGGGGCTCACCGGCCGCGGGGCCGGGGCGCAGGGTCACCGAGCCGGCGGGACAGCAGGACCGTTTCAACAAGGACCAGGACGACGAGGAACGCGAGGAATTCATGGCCGCGAAGACGGACGGGACCGAAGAGGTCGGCGGGGCCGGTGGGACGGCTGCGGCGAAGGCGTCGGAGGTGGCGGCGTCGGAGCGGGCTGCCCTCGGCTACGAGCAGGCGCGCGACGAGCTGATCGACGTCGTCCGCCGGCTGGAGGCGGGCGGTACGACGCTGGAGGAGTCGCTGGCGCTCTGGGAGCGCGGCGAGGAGCTGGCGAAGGTCTGCCGGCACTGGCTGGAGGGCGCCCGGGCCCGGCTGGACGCGGCCCTGGCAGCCGAGGACGGGGAGCCGCCTGCGGGTGAATGACCTGGTCGGCGGGGTCGGTCCGAGGGTCGGTCGGCGGGCGGGCCGCCGTACGGGCCCGGGGCCGGGGCTGCCGCGGAGTATGCGGACGATCACATTCCTTTCCGCTTCGGCATTTGGTTGAAATTTAATCTACTGCGCTACGGTTGAACCCTCCGTACTTCCCCCACGGATCACATCGGAAGGTTCCCCCCGCATGCCCCTCGCCCTCGACCGCACCGCCCAGGACCTGCTCTTCCGCGAGGCCCGCACCGCCAACGCGTTCACCGGGGAGCCGGTGAGCGACGAGCTGCTCCAGGAGATCTACGACCTGGTCAAGTTCGGGCCCACCGCCTTCAACCAGACCCCGCTGCGGATCGTCCTCGTCCGCTCGGACGAGGCCCGCGCCAGACTGCTGCCGCATATGTCCGAAGGCAACCGCGAGAAGACCGGAGCGGCCCCGCTGGTGGCGATCCTCGCCGCCGACAACGAGTTCCACGAGGAGCTGCCCGGACTGCTCCCGCACTTCCCGCAGGCCAAGGACCTCTTCTTCGCCGAGCGTCCGGTCCGTGAGCAGTCGGCGGGCATGAACGCCGCACTCCAGGCCGCGTACTTCATCGTCGGGGTCCGGGCCGCCGGTCTCGCGGCCGGGCCGATGACCGGCTTCGACCACGCGGGCGTCCAGAAGGAGTTCCTCGACGACGACCACACCCCGCTGATGGTCGTCAACATCGGCCGCCCCGGCCCGGAGTCCGGTTTCCCGCGCTCCCCGCGGCTCGGCTATGACGCGGTGGTCAGCTCCGTCTGACCCACCGGTCGGCCTACCGGCCCGGATACACGGCAGGGCCGCCGCACCCGAGCGGGTGCGGCGGCCCTGCCGTATCACCTGCGGCGGAACCGGTCCCGTCAGGACCGCGGGGCGGCCGTACCGGCCGCGGGCCACGACGGCGCCGCGCTGGGGATGGTGGAGCCGCCCTTGAGCGCCTCGGCCATCTCCGTCAGCCGCGCCAGCGGAGCCGTACCGGTGACCACGGTGGTCACGCCCTTGTCCCGGAGCACCAGGGCGTCGTACTTCTTGCCCGTCCAGCGCTCCCAGGCCACCCCGTTCACCAGGTGGGTCCTGCCGGTGTTCGCCGCCTTGAGCGTGACCTTCGGCACGTACTTGCCGTACGCCTGCGTGGACTGCTCAATCGCCACGTACTCGCGGTCCGGGTCGAGGAATCCCAGATGCCAGGCGGCGCCCGCATCGCGGTCGTACCGCACGGACGTCGGCTTCCAGCCCTTCGGCAGCCCCTCGGGCGCCATCACGGGATACGGCGCCGCCCGCTGCGCCGTCACCAGCTCGATCCGGTAGTCGACCGGCTTCGTCCGGTCCGTGTCGTCGTGCGGGAGGAAGAGATAGATCACCGCGACGACGGCCCCGATGACCGCCATCGACAGCACCATGTCCCGCACCGTCTGTTTGCCTCGCATACCTGCCACGCCCCTCATGGTTGCATGACGGTTGCGCGCTCAAACGTGGGCCCCACTGCTCATTCTGTCGGCCTGGGGATAGAGTCGAAGCACCCTCACTTCCGGCCGTCGCCGTACAGAAAGGTGCGCTCCGATGACCGAGCACAATCTGCCGCCCCATCTGGAGGTCTCGCCCGAGGCCCCCGACCGCAATCTGGCCCTCGAACTCGTCAGGGTCACCGAGGCCGCCGCGATGGCGGCCGGCCGCTGGGCCGGCCGCGGCGACAAGAACGGCGCGGACGGCGCGGCGGTCAAAGCCATGCGCACCCTGGTCCACACCGTCTCCATGAACGGCGTCGTCGTCATCGGCGAAGGCGAGAAGGACGAAGCGCCGATGCTCTTCAACGGGGAGCGGATCGGCGACGGCACCGGCGCGGAGTGCGATATCGCGGTCGACCCGATCGACGGTACGACGCTGGCCGCCAAGGGCATGCCGAACGCCATCGCCGTCCTCGCGGCCGCCGACCGGGGCGCGATGTTCGATCCGTCCGCCGTCTTCTACATGGACAAGCTCGTCACCGGCCCCGAGGCCGCCGACTTCGTCGATATCAACGCGCCCGTATCGGTCAATATCCGCCGGGTCGCGCGGGCGAAGGGCGGTACGCCCGAGGACGTCACGGTCGTCGTCCTGGACCGGCCGCGCCACGAAGGCATCGTCAAGGAGATCCGGGAGACCGGCGCCCGGATCAAGTTCATCTCCGACGGCGATGTCGCCGGGGCGATCATGGCGGTACGCGAAGGCACCGGCGTCGACCTGCTGATGGGCATCGGCGGCACCCCCGAGGGCATCATCACCGCCTGTGCCATCAAATGCCTGGGCGGCACCATCCAGGGCAAGCTGTGGCCCAAGGACGAGGCCGAGCGGCAGCGCGCGCTGGACGCGGGCCACGATCTCGGCCGGGTCCTCACCACGGACGACCTGGTCAGCGGGGACAACGTGTTCTTCGTCGCCACCGGGATCACCGACGGGGAGCTGCTGCGCGGGGTGCGCTACCGCGCCGAGACGGCGACCACCCAGTCACTGGTGATGCGCTCCAAGTCCGGCACGATCCGGCAGATCGACTCCACGCACCGGCTGTCGAAGCTCCGCGCCTACAGCCAGATCGACTTCGACCGCGCGCAGTAGCGGCGGGGAGAGACGGTCCGGGCGCCCGGGAACCGGCGCCCGGGACGGGCCGCCGGCAGCGCCGCTCCGGCTCGGGCCCCGGTGGATTCCACGGGGCCCGGGCCGCACCGGCGCGTCAGGCGGCCGCGGTCTTCTTCTCCTCGGCGGCCCGGCGACGCCTGCGGGCCAGCAGCACCCGGCGCTCCGCCGCCGTCAGTCCGCCCCAGACCCCGTACGGCTCGGGCTGGAGCAGGGCGTGGTCGCGGCACTCCACCATGACGGGGCAGCGCGCGCAGACCCGCTTCGCGGCTTCCTCTCGCGACAGCCGGGCGGCCGTGGGCTCCTTGGAGGGGGCGAAGAACAGACCGGCCTCGTCCCTGCGGCAGACGGCTTCCGCGTGCCAGGGCCCGTCCTGGTCTTCCCTGGCGGGTGCCCGCTGGGAAGGCACGGCGGCCACCTGCAAGGACTGGTACGGCAGTTGCAGCACGGGTCTACTCCTGACGACGGCTTCGCGAGCGAGAGACGACGCAGCAGTCCCTACCCGCTGTACGCACGCCTATGCACTGAGTGGCACCCGGTTCCGGCGCACGGCACAGCGCACGGGGAGCACACGGCCGAAAACCGCCCCCCTGGCCATGGGGGCGCGGCGGCGCTCAGCTCAGGTGTTTCCGCAGGCGGTTGTGGAGATCGGCGACCCGGCGGCCGCGTTTGGGCCGCGCCTCGACGCTGCCGAAAACCGCGAATCCGCTGATGACCACCACGGGGGCCTCGGGGTCGGCGGCCTCCTGTCCGCTGATCTCGAAACTGCCGAAGACACCGCTGCCGTTGCCCCGCAGGGTGACGTTCTCGGGGACGCGGACCTCGACGCTGCCGAAGACCGAGGTCGCGTTGATCACCGTGACCCGCTGCTGGAACAGCGCCTGGGTGAGGTCGAGCTCGACGGCACCGAAGAGGGAGAAGGCGTTCGTCCGTCTGCCGATGTTCCAGCGGCCCTTGCGGGTCGCGCCGGAGAAGACGGCGATCACGTTGTCCGGCGGGGCCGTGCCCGCTTCGGGGCCGTACGCATAGGGGGCCGATCCGGCGGGCTTGGTCTGGGCCGCCGCGGGCAGATCGCGCACGATGGGCTGCAACTCGCCCAGGGTCTTGGCCCGGTAGACGGCCTCGATGCGCTCGGAGTGTTCCTCCGCGTCCAGCCGGCCCTCGGCCAGCGCCTCCCGGAGGATGTCGGCGATCCGGTCCCGGTCGGCGTCCGACGCGCGGATCGCGTCGGAGGAGCCGGCCCCGGCGGCGGGGGCGGGCCCGGGCGCCGTGGGAGCGGCGGGCTGCTGGGGGTGGTGCTTTTCGAGGTCCACAGAGCCAGGGTAGCGAAACGCGATAGACCGCAACTAGGGGCAACACCCCTGGAAGGACCCGGGTCGAGGCGGGCTCGACCCTTAGTGGACGGAGCGTACGGCGCCGGGGCCGATGACCGGCCGGTACGCGTCCGACGACCGGCCGGCACCTGCCCGACGAGCGGTTGGTACGCGTCCGACGAGCGACCGGCAGCCGGCAGCCGCCTTCGCCGGACACCGGCCCCGGCGCCGGACCCCGGGCGGGCACCCGCAGGCGCCCCCGGCGCACCGGCCCCGCGCCGACCGCCGCCCGCCCCGGCACTGCACGCGCCCGCGGCCCGCGTACTGAGCCTTACCTCACAAGCTCACCCCGCCGGACGCGCTCTACGCTGGGGGGCGCACCGTCGCCCGTCGATGTCGTACGTTTTTGCCCGCTGTGTGAGGAATGGCCGCCATGCCGGAATTCGTGTACTCCGATCTGCTCCCCCTGGGGGAGGACACCACCCCCTACCGTCTGGTGACCTCCGAGGGCGTCTCCACCTTCGAGGCCAGCGGACGTACCTTCCTCAAGGTCGAGCCGGAGGCGCTGCGGCGGCTCGCGGCCGAGGCGATGCACGATATCTCGCACTATCTGCGCCCCGCGCACCTCACCCAGCTCCGGCGGATCGTCGACGATCCGGAGGCGTCGTCCAACGACAAGTTCGTCGCGCTCGACCTGCTCAAGAACGCCAACATCGCCGCCGCGGGCGTGCTGCCCATGTGCCAGGACACCGGGACGGCGATCGTGATGGGCAAGCGCGGCCAGAACGTGCTGACCTCCGGCCGGGACGAGGAGGCGCTCTCGCGCGGCGTCTACGACGCCTACACCAAGCTCAACCTCCGCTACTCCCAGATGGCGCCGCTGACCATGTGGGAGGAGAAGAACACGGGCTCCAACCTGCCCGCGCAGATCGAGCTGTACGCCACCGACGGCGGCGCCTACAAGTTCCTCTTCATGGCCAAGGGCGGCGGCTCGGCGAACAAGTCGTTCCTCTACCAGGAGACCAAGGCGGTCCTCAACGAGACCGCGATGATGCGGTTCCTGGAGGAGAAGATCCGCTCCCTGGGCACGGCCGCCTGTCCGCCGTACCATCTGGCGATCGTGGTCGGCGGCACCTCCGCCGAGTACGCCCTGAAGACCGCGAAGTACGCCTCCGCGCACTACCTCGACGAGCTGCCCACGGAGGGTTCGCCCGCCGGGCACGGCTTCCGGGACCAGGAGCTGGAGGAGAAGGTCTTCGAGCTGACCCAGCGGATCGGTATCGGCGCCCAGTTCGGCGGCAAGTACTTCTGCCACGACGTGCGCGTGGTCCGGCTGCCGCGGCACGGCGCGTCCCTGCCCGTCGCCATCGCCGTCTCCTGCTCCGCCGACCGCCAGGCGGTCGCGAAGATCACCGCCGAGGGCGTGTTCCTGGAGCAGCTGGAGACCGACCCGGCACGGTTCCTGCCCGACACCACCGACGAGCACCTCGACACCTCGGGCGACGTGGTGCGCATCGACCTCAACCGGCCCATGGACGAGGTACTGGCCGAGCTGACCAAGTACCCCGTCAAGACCCGGCTCTCCCTCACCGGGCCGCTGGTCGTGGCGCGCGATATCGCCCACGCCAAGATCAAGGAGCGGCTGGACGCGGGCGAGGAGATGCCCTCGTACCTGAAGGACCACCCCGTCTACTACGCCGGCCCGGCGAAGACCCCCGAGGGCTATGCCTCCGGGTCCTTCGGTCCGACGACGGCGGGCCGGATGGACTCGTACGTCGAGCAGTTCCAAGCGGCGGGCGGCTCCAAGGTGATGCTCGCCAAGGGCAACCGCAGCAAGCAGGTCACGGACGCCTGTGCCGCGCACGGCGGCTTCTACCTGGGCTCCATCGGCGGCCCCGCGGCCCGGCTGGCCCAGGACTGCATCAAGAAGGTGGAGGTCGTGGAGTACGAGGAGCTGGGGATGGAGGCGGTCTGGCGCATCGAGGTCGAGGACTTCCCCGCCTTCGTCGTCGTCGACGACAAGGGGAACGACTTCTTCACCGAGCCGGCTCCCGCGCCGACGTTCACGTCGATCCCGGTCCGCGGGCCCGGTCTGGGCTGACCGCCCGCTGCCGCGCCCGCTTCCCGTACCAGGGCCGTACCAGGCCGTACGGGAAGCGGGCGCGGTGTACCGGGCCCTCCCTCGGTGCCGAGGGCCCGGGGCCGGGCGGGTCAGACGAAGCGCTGGTTCGCCGCGCCCGCCGCGCAGGGCCGGAGCCGGACCGGTGCCTGCGACGTTTCGTGCGTCGCGCACAGGGACGTGGCCGCCGCGGGGCGCAGGGTGCCGTCCACCCGTACGAAGCGCTGGTTCGCCGCCCCTGAGCAGTTCCATACGATCAGTTCCGCGCCCGACCGGTAGTTCGCCCCGGGGACGTCGAGGCACCGGTCCTGGGTGAGTTCGGTGTGGACGGAACCGGCCGCCGGATCCTGCCACCAGCCCTGGTTACGGCCGCCGTGGCAGCCCCAGCCGACGACTCCGGTGCCGTTGGCCGTCACCGAGCCGGTGACGTCGAGGCACTGCCCGGTCGCCTCGTTCCTCAGCGGTTTGTAGACGTCGTCCCAGGCCAGGGTGCGCAGTACGGGCCGGCCGTCGGAGTTGGTCTCGGCGCAGCTCGCCTCCCGGACGTTCGCGCTGTACATCTGGGTCAGACAGGACGCGAAGGCCCCGTGGCCCCGGTAGTTGGGGTGGAAGGACTGCCGGGCGGTGTTCTCGTCCGGCGGGAAGGGGTTGGAGAGTTCGAGGTGGAGGCCCCGGGCCCAGGTGTCCTCCATACAGACCTCGTGCCCGTGGAAGAGACGGGAGTTGTCGAGGTAGACGGCACCGCTCGCGGCGGCGGCCTTGCGCATACCGCGTTCGAAGAGGGGTACGGCGGTGTTGCGGCCCCAGACGGTGTCGGCGTCGTACCCCATCCCGCCGCAGATCAGCTTGCCGGGGAAGTTCGGGTTGTCGCGGAAGTCGGGTCCGATGGGACCGGGGTAGCCCATGACGACGAGCTTGTAGTCGCCGTCCGTGTATCCCGCGCCGCGCATCACGGTCCGCAGATCGGCGACCGTCGCCTCGACCTTGGGGACGAGGGCGTCGACCCGGGCCTGCCAGCCGGGGCCGTACTTGGGGGCGCAGGGGCCCTGGAGGGTCACGTACCGCACCACGCAGTCGGTCATCACCGGGCCGAACTGGAGGTCGTCGTTGGCCCCGGCGACGAGCAGGACCATCTTGATGCGGGTATTGCGCGCCTTGATGGCCAGATTGTCGCTCTGGACCAGCTCGTCGGCGTACTGCTTGGTGCCGCCGATGCGGATATTGCCGGTGTACGCGCCGGAGCAGGCGACGTTGAAGGTGACGTCGGCGGCGATTCCGGTGCGGTGGATCGCGGCGTCGGGCGAGCGGTGGCACCAGTTGGACGGGCCGTCGGTGCCGGGCTCGTACGAGCCGATGCCCTCGCCGGAGATCTCGCTGTCGCCGAGGGAGATGAGTCCGGTCTTGCGTTCGGCGAGGGGGCGTTCGGCGGGGCTGCCGTAGAGCTTCACGGCCTCCGCGGCGCGGATCGTCTCCAGTGCGGGCGGGAGCGGTACGGAGGCGGCCGCGGCCCGCGCCGTACGGCTCTGGTCCGCTCCGGCCGTGGGCGAGGCCAGGCCGACCAGTCCGGCCGCCAGGGCGGCCGCGGCGGCCACCGTACATCGCAGCCTTCGGCGGGTGGTGCGTTTTCCATGCGTCATGTGTGCCTCCCCGGGTCTGTGGTTACCCCGGGTTCTACTGGCAGGTAGCCCGCAGGGGAATAGCAAGAACAAGACAAGTGCTCACCTTTTCAGGAGCCTTGCAGGAGCCTTCAGGAGGGACCCGACCATGTCCGCAGCCGACGGGACCGACGGAACCGGTACGACCACCCCCGCCACGACCGGGGGCGCAGGTGCGGGCGAGGACGGCCGCTACCGCGTCGAACACGACTCGATGGGCGAGGTCCGGGTCCCCGCCGACGCCAAGTGGCGGGCCCAGACCCAGCGGGCGGTGGCCAACTTCCCGGTGTCGGGGCAGCGGCTCGAACGCTCCCATATCGCCGCGCTGGCCCGGGTCAAGGCCGCGGCGGCCGTGGTCAACGCCCGGCTGGGGGTGCTGGAGGACGACGTCGCCGGGGCGATCGCGGCGGCCGCCGCGGAGGTGGCCGCCGGACGCTGGGACGACCAGTTCCCGGTGGACGTCTTCCAGACCGGCTCCGGCACCTCGTCGAACATGAACATGAACGAGGTGCTGGCAACCCTGGCCGAGGAGCGGCTGGGGCGGCCGGTCCATCCCAACGACCAGGTGAACGCGTCCCAGTCGTCGAACGACGTCTTCCCGTCCTCCATCCATATCGCCGCCACGGCCGCGGTCACCGGCGAGCTGATCCCGGCGCTGGAGCATCTCGCGGAGTCGCTGGAGCGGAAGGCCGGCGAGTTCGCCCCGGTGGTCAAGTCGGGCCGGACGCATCTGATGGACGCCACACCCGTCACGCTCGGCCAGGAGTTCGGCGGTTACGCGGCCCAGGTGCGGTACGGGGTGGAGCGGCTGCGGTCCTCGCTGCCCCGGCTCGCCGAGCTGCCGCTGGGCGGTACGGCGGTGGGCACCGGTATCAACACCCCGCCCGGTTTCCCGGCCGCCGTCATCGCCGAGGTCGCGGCGGCCACCGGACTGCCGCTGACGGAGGCGCGCGACCACTTCGAGGCGCAGGGCGCCCGGGACGGGCTGGTGGAGACCTCGGGCCAGCTGCGGACGATCGCGGTCTCGCTGACGAAGATCGCGAACGATCTCCGCTGGATGGCAAGCGGTCCGCGGACCGGGCTCGCCGAGATCAACCTGCCCGACCTCCAGCCCGGCTCGTCGATCATGCCGGGCAAGGTCAATCCGGTCGTCCCGGAGGCGGTGCTGATGGTCGCGGCGCAGGTGACCGGGAACGACACCACGGTCGCCGTGGCGGGGGCCGCGGGCAACTTCGAACTCAACGTGATGCTGCCGGTGATGGCGAAGAACCTGCTGGAGTCGGTACGGCTGCTGGCCGCGGCGTCCCGGCTGCTGGCCGACCGCACGGTCGACGGCATCACGGCCAATGCCGAGCGGGCGCGGGAGTACGCGGAGTCGTCGCCGTCCGTGGTGACACCGCTCAACAGGTACCTGGGCTACGAGGAGGCGGCGAAGGTCGCGAAGAGGTCGCTGGCGGAGCGGAAGACGATCCGGCAGGTGGTCCTGGAAGGGGGCTATGTGGAGCGCGGTGCGCTGACCGTGGCGGAGCTGGACGAGGCCTTGGACGTGCTCCGGATGACCCGCCCCTGACGGTCGGCCGCGCCGTGCCCCGAGCGGTGCGGGCGCTGTCCGGAAGCGGCGGGCCGGGGCGCGGTACCGTCCGCTCCACGGTTGATGCGGTGCGGGCACGGGCCGCCCCTCCCCGGATCCGGAAGGGAACACCTCCCCTCCCCCGTACGGCCCCGACCCGACCCGCGGGCGGCTCGCGCCGGCGCGGTGGTGGTGATCCGACGCGCCCGGGGCGCTGTTCCGGTGCACTGCGCCGGGGCCGGGGACCGCCGGGACAGGCGCCTCCTAAGATCTGCTCATGACAGGCACGGAGCAGACGGAGCAGACGGAAGGGTCGGAGCGGGCGGGCGGAACGGCTCGCCGCTGGCGGGCCGGTGAGCACATCCTCTGGCGCTACCTCGACCACGGCGGCCCCGGCAGACCACCCGGCGATCCGGGGTTCGCCGTCTGCCGCCCCGTGACCGTCGTCCGCGACACCCCCGAACTGCTCGCCGTCTGGCTGGCACCGGGCACGGAGTGCGTCAGGCCGGCCCTTGCCGACGGCTCCCCGCTGCACGAACAGCCGCTGGCGACCCGCTACACCGTGCCCCGGACGGCCGTCCACGACCAGTGGCACGGCGCGGGCGTGCTCAAGCTCGCCCGGCCCGGCGAGCCGTGGTCGGTATGGCTGTTCTGGGACGAGGACTGGGAGTTCCGGAGCTGGTACGTCAACCTGGAACAGCCGCACACCCGTTGGAGTGCGGGAATCGATTCCCAGGATCATTTTCTGGACATCTCGGTATTTCCCGACCGGAGCTGGCTCTGGCGGGACGAGGACGAGTTCGCCGAGGCCCGGCGCGTCGGGCTGATCGGACCGGTGGAGGCCGCCCGGATCCGGCAGGCGGGGCGTGCGGCGGTGGCGGCGATCCGCGCCTGGGGCGCGCCGTTCCGGGACCACTGGGAACACTGGCGGCCCGATCCCGTCTGGCCGGTCCCTCCGTTGCCCGCCGACTGGGGGCGCACGCCCGCGCATACCGGTCCCTGAGCGCGCCGCGGCGGCCCCGGCGCTCCCGGAGAGGTCCGAGCACCGCCCCGGCACCCGCCGGGGGCGGCAGCGACCCCTGCCCCCGGCCCCGGCCCGGAGAGCGGGCCGGGACCCGAAAGGCGGACAAACCTCCCCGGGGTGCCGCAGATGTGCGGCTTCTTGCCCAGATGTGACCGAGATCGCGGCGTGGAACTGTCCTTAATCTGTCCGACTCCGGTCCGAGAACGCCCTCCGGCGCAGAGGACGTCGTGAGACTCTTGATGCGCCCCCAGGGGGCAAACGTAGGATCGTCGTCCACAAGGCTCGCCGTTCGGGGACCGTTCGGTAACCATGGATCCCAGCGCAGAACCTGACCGTGAGTCATCGCCGTCGCCGGCAGCCAGCCGAAGCGGCGGCGAGCGGTTCGTGTTCAATACATCTGCTCAAGACATTCAGTTCGCCAGTACGCCAGCACGAGACAGGTCACTACGAGGGGGTGGAGCCGTGCGGGATGCCTGCCACCTTGCCGGCCTCGCCCGCAGAGCGGGTATACGGCCCCCTGAGGCCCATGCATCGCACACCCGGCCCAGATGGACGGAATCCCACGCGTGACGGAGCAGCCCACCTCCCATGAAGGCCGGCAGCCCTTGGCTGCCCGGTCGCAGGAACGCACCCGGCCCCGGGCGGACGCGGCCGCCGCCACAGCGGACACCGTCGCGGCAGCCGCTGCGCTCTCCTCGTCCGTCCCGGCGCCGAACGGCCCGGTCGGCGGAGGCGTGGCACAACCTCCCGGACCGCCCTCGGGCCCCGGCGGCCCCGGTCTGCCGCCCGGCACACCCGACCCCGCGGGCGCCGCCCGCCGGGAGGGCGACCGGCTGCGTTTCGTGGGCGCCGCGACCCGCCGTATCGCCCGCGGTATAGACCTCGACGAGATCGTCCTCGGCCTCTGCCGGGCCACGGTGCCGACGTTCTCGGACGCGATCCTGGTCTATCTCCGCGATCCGCTGCCGGTCGGCGACGAACGTCCGGTCTCCCCGTTCCTGCTCCGGCTGCGCCGCACGGACCGGCTGCGTTTAGCAGAAGACGGTGCCGACTTCGGTGGTACGGGCCTGCTGCCCGTCATCGACCAGCACAACGAACTCACCCCGGCGGCCGAGCAGTGCGAGGTCCGCTCCGGCGGCGCGCTCTCCGAGGTGCTGCGCGGGGTGCGGCCCGTCTTCGGCGATTCGGCGGCGGCCCGCGCCGCGCTGCCCGAACTGCTGGGCGCGGACCGGACCGTACCCAACGGCCACCGGGCGATCCTGGCCCCGCTGCGCGGACGGCGCCGGGTGATCGGTGCTGCCGTCTTCCTGCGCCGCCCCGACCGGCCCGCCTTCGAGCCCAACGATCTGCTCGTCGCCGCCCAGCTCGCCACGCATACGGCGCTGGGTATCGACAAGGCGGTGCTGTACGGCCGGGAGGCGTATATCGCGGACGAGCTGCAGCGCACCATGCTGCCCGATTCGCTGCCCCAGCCCACCGGCGTCAAGCTCGCCTCCCGCTATCTCCCGGCGGCCGAGACCGCCCGGGTCGGCGGCGACTGGTACGACGCGATCCCGCTGCCCGGCAGCCGGGTCGCACTCGTCGTCGGTGATGTCATGGGCCACTCCATGACCTCGGCCGCGATCATGGGCCAGCTGCGGACCACGGCCCAGACGCTGGCCGGTCTCGACCTGCCGCCGCAGGAGGTGCTGCACCACCTCGACGAGCAGGCCCAGCGGCTGGGCACCGACCGGATGGCGACCTGTATGTACGCGGTGTACGACCCGGTCTCGCACCGGATCACCATCGCCAACGCCGGTCATCCGCCGCCCATCCTGCTCCATCTGGGCGGCCGGGCCGAGGTGCTGCGGGTACCGTCGGGCGCGCCCATCGGCGTCGGCGGGGTCGACTTCGAGGCCGTGGAGCTGGACGCCCCCGCCGGGGCCACCCTGCTGCTCTACACGGACGGTCTGGTGGAGTCGCGGCTGCGGGACGTCTGGACCGGTATCGAGCAGTTGCGGGAGCGGCTGCACGCCACGGCCCAGCTCACCGGCCCCGACCACGCCCCGCCGCTGGAGGCGCTCTGCGACGACGTCCTCGACATGCTGGGGCCGGGCGACCGGGACGACGACATCGCGCTGCTCGCGGCCCGTTTCGACGGGATCGCGCCCAGTGACGTCGCCTACTGGTTCCTGGAACCGGAGGACGCGGCCCCGGGCCGGGCCCGGCGCCTCGCCCGGCGGGCGCTCTCCCGCTGGGGTCTGGAGGATCTGTCCGACGCGGTGGAGCTGCTGGTCAGCGAGGTGGTGACCAATGCCGTGCGGTACGCGGAGCGGCCGGTCACCCTGCGGCTGCTGCGGACGGACGTACTGCGCTGCGAGGTCGGCGACGACTCCCCGCAGCTCCCCCGCCAGCGCAAGGCGCGGGAGACCGACGAAGGCGGACGCGGACTCTTCCTGGTGAACCGGCTGGCCCGGCGCTGGGGCGCGACCCGGCTCTCCAGCGGCAAGGTCGTCTGGTTCGAGCTGCCGACGAGGCCGTAGGGCCCGGCGCGCCGAGCAGACCGGGCAGGCCGGGCAGGCCGAAGCGGAGGACGGAGGGCCGGTACGGGGAGACCCGTACCGGCCCTCCGCGCTGCCGCGGGCCGGGGCGCGGCACCGCCCGGGACACCGCGGCCGGCGTCCGCGGCGCCCCACCGGCCGCGACCCGTCACCACGGCTCACGGGGTGCGCCCGCGCACCCGGACCGCGCCACCGTCCGAGCCGCACACACGCCGCGCCCCGTCACCACGGCTCACCGGGCCCGGGAACCCGGCCCGGTGGAGGCGCCGCCGTGAGGTGGTGGGCGCCCGCGCCGCCCCGCCGTACGCCCGACCGGCCGCAGCGGAGTGGCGAGCAGTTGCCGACGGAGTGTCGGCGGCGTTGACTGGACACCACGGCGCCGGTAGCGACCCAACCATGTCTCCCCGCGGGAGGACGCTCGTGTCCGATACCCCCTACACCACCAACAACGCCGGCATTCCGGTGGAGAGCGACGAGCACTCCCTCTCCGTCGGGCCCGACGGCCCGGTCCTCCTCCAGGACCACTACCTGATCGAGAAGATGGCCCAGTTCAACCGAGAACGGGTCCCCGAGCGGGTGGTGCACGCCAAGGGTTCCGGCGCGTACGGCTTCTTCGAGGTGACGAACGACGTCAGCCAGTTCACCAAGGCCGACCTCTTCCAGCCCGGGAAGCGCACCGAGATGCTGGCCCGCTTCTCCACGGTCGCGGGCGAGCAGGGCTCGCCCGACACCTGGCGCGACCCGCGCGGCTTCGCGCTGAAGTTCTACACCGAACACGGCAACTACGACATGGTCGGCAACAACACGCCGGTCTTCTTCGTCCGGGACGCGCAGAAGTTCCAGGACTTCATCCGCTCGCAGAAGCGCCATCCGGCGACCGGGCTGCGCAACAACGACATGCAGTGGGACTTCTGGACCCTCTCCCCCGAGACGGCGCACCAGGTGACCTGGCTGATGGGCGACCGCGGCATCCCGAAGTCGTACCGCTTCATGAACGGGTACAGCTCCCACACCTATATGTGGGTCAACCGCGGCGGCGAGCGGTTCTGGGTGAAGTACCACTTCAAGACCGACCAGGGCGTGGACTTCCTCACCCAGGCGGAGGCGGACGAACTGGCCGGTTCGGACGCGGACCGGCACCGCCGGGACCTGTACGAGTCGATCGAGTCCGGGAACGCCCCGAGCTGGACGCTGTACATGCAGATCATGCCGTTCGACGATGCGCCGGACTACCGCTTCAACCCCTTCGACCTGACGAAGGTGTGGCCGCACGGCGACTATCCGCTGATCGAAGTCGGCCGGATGGTGCTGGACCGCAATCCGGAGGACTACTTCGTCCATATCGAACAGGCCGCGTTCGAGCCGTCGAACCTGGTGCCGGGCATCGGGCCGTCGCCGGACAAGATGCTCCTCGGGCGGCTGTTCTCGTACCCGGACACCCATCGGTACCGGATCGGCCCGAACTACGCCCAGCTGCCGCCGAACCGGCCGCACTCGGTGCTCGCCTCGTACGCCAAGGACGGGCCGATGCGGTACGAGCCGGCCAACACGGCGCGGCCCTATGCGCCCAACTCCTACGGCGGGCCGGCGGCGGACACCGCGCGGTTCGGTGAGATCGCGGGCTGGGCGAGCGCGGGCGAGATGGTCCGGGAGGCGTACGCGCTGCACCGGGAGGACGACGACTGGGGGCAGGCGGGCACCCTGGTGCGGAAGGTCCTCGACGACGCCGCCCGCGACCGGCTGGTGTCGAACGTGTCCGGGCATCTGAAGGACGGGGTGTCCCGGCCGGTGCTCGACCGGGCGGTCCAGTACTGGCGCAATATCGACAAGACGGTCGGTGACCGGATCGCCAAGGAGGTCAACGGCGGCTGAGCCCGGAGCACCGGGCGGTACGGCGGCCGGATACGGCGGTGCCCGCGGCGCTTCCCCCGGAGGGAGCGCGCCGCGGGCACCGCCGTACCGGCATATCGGCCGTGGACTCCGGGCTCAGGGGCCCTGGGAGCCGGGCGGCCGGAGTTGCGGCCGGGGGTTGTTCGGATCGCCCGTACCCGGGTTCCCGGGTTCGCCGCCGGGACCGCCCGGTCCGGTGCCGTCGGTCTGGCTCTGGGACGGCGAGGGGCGGATGGTGGGCCGGGTGCTCTGCGAGGCGGGCGGGTCGATCACCGGCGGCCGGGACGTGGTGTTCGACGGCCGCGGCTCCTCCGTCTCCTCCTCGCGCCGCTGCTCGCTCGGGCTGGGGGACGGCTCGGCGGAGTCGGACGGGGAGGCGGACGGCTCGCCGCGGGCGGGCTCCTCGACCTCCAGGTCGAACCGCTTGCGGGCGTCGGCCGCGC
Organism: Streptomyces sp. NPDC094448; assembly: GCF_044763775.1. NCBI lineage: Bacteria > Bacillati > Actinomycetota > Actinomycetes > Kitasatosporales > Streptomycetaceae > Streptomyces > Streptomyces sp. NPDC094448. The sequence goes on from NZ_JBIWGU010000002.1 coordinate 518,800, forward strand.
TCACCGCGTCGGAGGTGTACGCCTTCCAGATCCGGGCCGGCACGCCACCGCCGTTGGCCCGGCCCTGGTTGATGGTGTCGGTGAGGGTGACCTGCCCGGTGCCGTCCGGCTGCTCGCCGAACAGGGCGACCGAGGTGACCAGGGTGGGCGTATAGCCGACGAACCAGGCGGAACGGTTGTTCTCGGAGGTGCCGGTCTTGCCCGCCGCATCGTACGAGCCCGCGGCACGGCGGCCGGAGCCCTCCTGTACGACGCCCTGCATGGCGGCGGTGACGGTATCGGCCGTACCGCGCGAGATCACCTGGCCGCCGACGGGGTCCTTCAGCACGACCTTGCGGGCCCGGTGTTCGGCGGACGCCACGATGGAGGGGGTCACCTTCTTGCCGTGGTTCGCGAACCCGGCGTACACCCCGGCCATGTCCCAGGTCGAGGCCCCCATGGTGCCCAGCGACATGGCGGGGCGCTCGGGCCAGCCGTCGCCGTCGCGCATCCCGAGGTCGAGTGCGGTCTTCTTGGTCTTCCCGGGCCCGACGTCGACGATCATCTGCGCATAGACGGAGTTGACCGACTGGTTGGTCGCCCGCTGGACGGTGATCTGCCTGCCGTAGTCCCGATCGTCCTCGTTCTCGGGGCTGAACGGGGTGTCGCTGCCGACGACCGGCCGTTTGCTGGTCCCGTCGTAGACCGAGTTGAGGCTGATCGGGTCGCCGTCCTGGGTCGTCGCCTCGTTCTCCAGGGCGGAGGCGAGCACCACCGGTTTGAAGGTGGACGCGGGCTGGTAGTCGCGGCGGGTGGCGTTGGACAGCCAGTGTTCGGTGGCTCCGATTCCGCCGTACAGCGCGACGACCTTGCCGGTCGCGGGCTCCACGGAGGTGGCCCCGGCCTGGACGGTCGCGGCCTTCTTGTCCTTCTTCCGGTCGAGCTGGGACTCCAGCTCCTTGTCGACCGCCGCCTCCAGCTCCTGCTGCCGGGTGCGGTCGATATTGAGGGTGATCGTCCAGCCGCCGGCCTTGATGTCCTCCTCGCCGACGCCCTGGCGGGCGAGTTCCGCGTTGGCGGCCTCGACGAGATAGCCGGTCTGGCCCTCCATACCGGGGGCGGCCTTCGGCGCCTTCGGTACGGGGAACTTCTGGGCGTCGCGCACGGACCCTTCGAGCTTGCCCATCTCGACCATGTTGTTCAGCACGTAGGCCCAGCGGTCGGACACCAGCTTCTTGCCGGTCGGGGAGGCCACGGCCCAGTCGTACTGGTGGGGGGCCTGGAGCAGGGCGGCGAGATAGGCGGCCTGGGCGACGTTCAGCTTCGCCGCGTCGATGCCGTAGTACGCCTGGGCGGCGGCCTGGATTCCGTAGGCCCCGCGGCCGTAGTAGCTGGTGTTGATATAGCCGGCGAGGATCTGGTCCTTGGACTTCTCGCTGTCGACCTTGAGGGCGATCACCAGTTCCTTCAGCTTGCGGCTGACCGTCTGGTCCTGGTTGAGGTAGTAGTTCTTGACGTACTGCTGGGTGATGGTCGAACCACCCTGCTTGCCCTTGCCGGAGACGGTGTTCAGCAGACCCCGGGCGGTGCCCTTGAAGTCGATGCCGTTGTCCTTGTAGAAGCTCTTGTTCTCGGCGGCGACGAAGGTCTGGCGGACGTCCTCCGACAGCTCCTCCAGGCCGATGATCTCGCGGTTGACCTCACCGGTCCGGGCCAGAACGGTGCCGTCGGCGTACTTGTAGACGTTGGACTCCATCTCGGCCTGCGCGTTCGCCGCCGGAACCGGAACCATCATGTAGATCACCGCGAAGGCGCCCATGCCGAGCAGGCAGAGGCCGAGGAAGGTGCCGAGCATCTTCTTCCAGGTGAAGAAGCGGCGTATGCCCGCGCGCCCGCTCTTCCCGCCCCGGCGCGCACCGCGCTGCCGGGCACGTCGTTCCTCGGCTCGGCCCATCGCCCGTCCCGCTCCGCTCTTCCCCGAAAGGTCTTCTCTTCTGATCGGCCATGGCCGGTTCCGGTCGGTTCCGGCCGGTTCTGGTCGCCACCGACCGAGGCAGCTTAGAAAGCTAACACCGTTCGCCCTGAAAAATTCGGACTAGTACGACGAATCCGGACGTGAGAATCAGCACCCCGTCCAGAGAAGACGACTCGGCGGTTGCCCAAACGGTTGCCGCATCTATTAATGTGTAATCACATTGCTAGCAGCGAACCGCCGGTGCCGGACTCCGCCACCGGTGGTTCCTGACCCCTGGGGGACCCATGACCACCGCCGGCACCGCAAGAGACCCGTACGACGGAGTTCCGTCCGGGGTACGGGAGTTCCCGGCCCGCAGCATCGGCGGCGGGTCGGCCCTGCTGCTCGGCCTGGCCGGCGTCGCCGGAGGCGCGGCGGCCGTCGTGGCCGGAGCGGTGGCCGGAGCGGCCGCGGCCCGGGCCGGCCTGATCACCGGAGGCATTCTGCTGGCGCTCGCCTCGGTCATCGCGATGGCCGGGCTGAACATGGTGGAGCCCGGCCAGGCCCGGGTGGTCCAGCTCTTCGGCCGCTACCGGGGCACGGTCCGCACCGACGGCCTCCGCTGGGTCAATCCGCTCACCTCGCGCGAGGAGATCTCCACCCGGGTCCGCAACCACGAGACCGCGGTGCTGAAGGTCAACGACGCCTACGGCAATCCGATCGAACTGGCCGCCGTGGTGGTCTGGCGGGTAGAGGACACCGCACAGGCCCTGTTCGAGGTGGACGACTTCCTGGAGTTCGTCTCCACCCAGACCGAGTCCGCGGTCCGCCAGATCGCCATCGAGTACCCCTACGACGCCCACGACGAGGACGCCCTCTCGCTGCGCGGCAACGCCGAGGAGATCACCGAGAAGCTCCGCGTCGAACTCCAGGTCCGCGCCGAGGCGGCGGGGGTCCGGATCATCGAATCGCGCTTCACCCATCTCGCGTACGCCCCCGAGATCGCCTCGGCGATGCTCCAGCGCCAGCAGGCGGGTGCGGTGGTGGCGGCACGCCGGCAGATCGTGGACGGGGCGGTCGGTATGGTCGAGGCCGCGCTGACGCGGATCAGCGAAGACGGAATCGTCGAACTGGACTCCGAGCGGAAGGCCGCGATGGTCTCGAACATGCTGGTCGTACTCTGCGGCGACCGCTCCGCCCAGCCCGTCGTCAACGCGGGCACGCTCTACCAGTGACACCCCCGCCGCCCCCGCCGCCGCGCAAGCAGGTCCTGCTCCGGCTGGACCCCGCGGTGTACGACGCCCTGGCCCGCTGGGCCTCGGACGAACTGCGCAGCGCCAACGCCCAGATCGAGTTCCTGCTGCGACGGTCACTGACGGAGGCGGGGCGGCTGCCGGGCGCCGCCGCGCCGATCCGCCGGAGGGGCCGCCCGCCGAAGGCCGCGCCGGACGGCGGCGGGGAGCCGGGCGCGCAGGAGACCCCGGGCGGCGGGGCGGGCTGAACCCGTACCGCCGAAGCGGCCCCGCCGTCCGTACCACCGGACCCGGACACCCGGGCACTCCCCCGGCACGGCCGGGCCGCCGCCGCTCCGGCGGCCCGGCCGAAGCACCTCACTCCGGTTGATCACGGCTGTCCCCGATGCCGGGACCGGCCGTCGGCACCCCTCGCCGACTCGACGGAACAGCCGATTAACATCAAGGGGAACGATCGGGAGAAGGAATCAATGGCTACGGCAAATCGGGGCAAACAGCCCAGCCTTTCGCAACTGCGGGCGTTCACGGCGGTGGCCGAGCATCTGCACTTCCGGGACGCCGCCGCGGCCATCGGCATGAGTCAGCCCGCGCTCTCCGGGGCCGTATCGGCGCTGGAGGAGACCCTCGGGGTGCAGCTCGTGGAGCGGACCACCCGGAAGGTGCTGCTCTCCCCCGCCGGTGAGCGGCTCGCGGCCCGCGCCAAGGCGGTCCTGGACGCCGTCGGGGAGCTGCTGGAGGAGGCGGCGGCGGTCCGGGCCCCGTTCACCGGTGTGCTGCGGCTCGGGGTGATCCCGACCGTCGCCCCCTATCTTCTGCCGGATGTGCTGAGGCTGGTCCACGGCACCTATCCCGACCTCGACCTCCAGGTCCACGAGGAGCAGACCTCGTCGCTGCTGGACGGGCTGGCGGCCGGACGGCTCGATCTGCTGCTGCTCGCGGTGCCACTGGGGGTGCCGGGGGTGACCGAGATCCCGCTGTTCGACGAGGACTTCGTCCTGGTGACCCCGGAGGGCCATCCCCTCGGCGGACGGCGCGACCTCTCCCGCGAGGTACTGCGCGAACTGCCGCTGCTCCTGCTCGACGAGGGGCACTGCCTGCGCGACCAGGCACTGGACATCTGCCGGGAGGCGGGGCGCGACGAGCGGGCTCCGGTGACGACGACCGCCGCGGGCCTTGCGACGCTGGTGCAGCTGGTGGCGGGCGGCCTCGGGGTGACCCTGCTGCCGCGGACCGCGGTCGAAGTGGAGACCGGCCGGGGCGGGCTGCTCACCGGCTGCTTCGCGGACCCCGCCCCGGCGCGCCGGATCGCCCTGGCGACCCGCACCGGGGCGGCCCGCCAGGGCGAGTTCGAGGAGTTCGCGCGGTCGCTGCGGGGCGCGCTGGGGGGCCTGCCGGTACGGCTGCGCACCGAGGGCACGGCTCCGGTGACGGACCCCGGGGATCCCGCCCCCGGAGCCTGAGCCTCCGCCAGAGCGGCGCTATTCGGTGCGCAGACCGTCCGGGCGCATCATCCGGTAGAGCGGCGGCAGGCTGAGCACCGTCACCACCACGATCACCGCGACGCCCGCCCCGGCGACCGGCAGGAAGCCCCACCAGTCGGCCACCCGCGCACCGACCAGTTCGAGCATCACCAGCCCGAGGCCGAGACCGCCGGCGATCGCCAGGGTGGTGCCGATGGCCACCGGGACGGCGGTCTGCCACAGCACCGACCAGGCGATGGTGGCGCGGCGGGTGCCGAAGGCGACGAGCACCGAGAGCAGCTTGCGCCGCTCCCGCAGCTGTTCGATCTGGGACACCAGCATGGAGGCAGCAATCAGCGCCATGGTCGCAAGGGAGCCGATCAGCAGCGCGATACGGACTTTGGCGAACTGCTCGTCCTCCTCGACGGTGGTCAGCTGCCAGACATGGGCGCCGGGGTCGATCCGGGCGACGGTGTTGCGGACGTGCTCCCGCGCGTCGGGTACCCGCTCGTCGACGGAGACCATCGCCACGGCGCTCGCGGCGGGGAAGTCCCGGAGGTCGACGGCGCCCGGGGTGGCGAAGATCCCGGGGTGCTCGTTGTCCGCCGCGTCGGTCCGTGCGGTCACGGTCGGCGCGCCCTCCGGCAGGTCCCAGGTCCTGACGGGCTTGCCTTCGGCGGCGCTCTCCCGGGGGGCTCCCGTCAGATACGGCTTGCCGAGGGCGGCGGACTGCCTGATCAGCGCGCCCGTTTCGGTGTCCGTGCCGACGACGACGAAGGCGTCGCCGTCCTTGCAGGAGGGGAGCGCGGCGAGTTCGCCCAGGGTGGAGCAGTCGCCGACGGTCAGCGTGATGATCTCGCCGTACCCGGCCGCCACCTCCTCCGGGGTGCGGGCCGGGGTGTAGAGCTGCGTCTGGGTTACTCCGGTGACCGTGCGGACCCCTTCCGTCCCCCGGAGGGCGGTGACCACCCTGCCGGCGGACCCGGCACCGGTGATGTCCGCCGTGACGCTCAACTGGGCCCGGTCCAGGTCCTGCTCGGTCTCCCGGACGAAGTCCCCCTCGACCGCGGAGAACAGCATCTGGAGGGCGATCGCCCCGGCGACGGCGACCATGATCCCGCTGACCGCGCGGGCGGCCGCATCGCTGCTCAGCTGCAGCCGCCGGACCGCCAGTTGCCAGGGGACGGAACCGCCGCGCAACCGTCCGACGACCTTGTCGACCAGCCACGGCAGCAGGGTCGTGAGCCCGATGAGCACCAGGATCGCCCCGGCGGCTATCGGGAAGACCGCGACGTCCTCGTCGCCGGAGCCGAGCCGGCCGGTGAGCAGCAGGGCGAGTCCGAGGGCGGGGAGCAGCAGCCGCCACCACAGACGGCGCTGCCTGGTGGCGGAGTGCCGGACCACGCCCAGCGGTTCGATCACGACCGTACGCAGGGCCAAGAGGGTGACCACGACGGCGGAGACGGGTACGGCGACCACGATCAGCGCGCCGAGCAGCGGCACGGGTCTGACATCGGAGGGGAAGGCGCTCAGGCCGTACAGCCCGATGCCCCCGGCGAGCGGCCGGACCGCGAAGAACAGGCCGATACCGAAGGCCAGTCCGAGCAGGGCGCCGAAGAGCGCCTCGCCGCCCGCGATCCGGCGGACCGTCCGGGTGTCGGCGCCGACCAGGCGGAGTGCGGCGAGCCGCCGGTCGCGCCGTTCGCCGCCGAAGCGGACGGCGGTGGCGACGAAGACGGCCACCGGCACCAGCAGCACCACGCAGACCAGTACGAGGAGGACGACGAGGACGGGGTTGAGCGGTGGGGACACTCGCGCACCGTCGTCGAAGCGGCTGATCCGGGTACTGCCGGACTCCTGGGCGAGGTCCGCGCTGCCGAGGTAGAAGTACAGCTCGCGGGAGCCGAGGAGGCCCTCGTCGCCGATGGTGCCGGTGATCTTCCCGCCGTAGCGCTCGCCGAGGAGCTTGCCCTCGGATGAGCGCAGGAGTTCACCGAGTGCGGGTGAGACGACCATCTCGCCGGGTTCCGGAAAGACGGCGACGCCGGGCGGCCGTACGGGGTCGGCGCCGTCCGCCCGCAGCAGGGTGCCCTTGACGGCCCGGTCGCGGTAGGTCGTTTCGACGCCGTCCCACAGCACGGTGCCGGCACCGGGCGGGATCTCCGGCGAGCCGATCTGCTTGATCTCCACCGGGGTCCGGTGGTCGGCGCGGTCGTCGCGCTGTTCGATCATGCCGGGGACGGAGGAGGCCAGCAGGAGCATCGCGACGCCGAGGCCGACGCCGAGTGCGGTGAGGAGGGTACGGGTCCAGCCCTCGCGGCCGCCGGAGGCGCCGAAGCGGATTCCGAGGGCGAGGTCGCGGGCCCAGGCGCGGATGGTCATACGACGTACTCCAGGCCCCGGGTCTTTCCGTCGCGGACGACGACCTCGCGGTCCGAGTAGGCCGCGACCCGGGGTTCGTGGGTGACCAGGACGACGGCGGACCCGGACGACCGGGCGGCGTCGGTGAAGAGTTCCATCACCCGCTCGCCGTTGAGGGAGTCCAGGGCGCCGGTGGGTTCGTCGGCGAAGAGGACCCGGGGGGAGGTGACCAGGGAGCGGGCGACGGCGACCCGCTGCCCCTGCCCGCCGGAGACCTCACCGGGCCGCTTGTGTCCGACGGAGTCGACTTCCAGCCGTTCCATCCACTGCCGGGCGGCGGTTTCGGCCGGCTTGCGGGCGGTCCCGGCGAGCCGCAGCGGCAGGGCGACGTTCTCGGTGCAGGTCAGCTCGGGTACCAGCTGGCCGAACTGGAAGACGAAGCCGAATTCGGTCCGGCGCAGCAGACTGCGCTCCTTGTCGGAGAGTCCGGCCAGCTCCCGTCCCTGGTAGCGGATGGATCCGGAGTCGGGGCGCACGATGCCCGCGAGGCAGTGCAGCAGGGTCGACTTGCCGGAGCCGGAGGGGCCCATGACGGCGACGACCTCACCGGCGCGGATGGCGAAGTGGGCGCCGTCGAGGGCGGGGGTGGGTCCGTAGGCCTTGTGCAGGTCCTCGGCGACGAGCAGGGCGTCGGTGGTCATGCTCCTACCTCCCGGGCGAGCCGGTCCAGCCGGGCCGCGGTCAGTTCGAGCCAGCGCAGATCGGCCTCCAGATGGAACAGGGCGTGGTCGCAGATGAGCTGGTCGGCGAGGTCGCCCCGGCGTTTGCGGTCGGTCAGGACCCGCATCAGCCGCAGATGCTCGGACCGCTGGATGTCGAGCAGTTCGGCGGCGCCGCGCCCGGTGAGCAGGGCGAGGACGACCTTGGTGTAGAGCACGGACTGGAGGTACGGCTCCGGGGCCTCGGGCCGGGCGAGCCACGCGTCGACGTCGGTGATCCCGGCGTCGGTGATCGCGTACCGCTTCCGCTCGGGTCCGCCGCCGGGCTCGACGCCGTCGACCTCGACGAGTCCGTTCTTCAGGAGCCGGGACATGGTCGAGTAGACCTGCCCGTAGTGGAGGGGCTTGTCGTGGCCGAACTTCTCGTCGAAGGCACGTTTGAGGTCGTAGCCGTGACGAGGGCCGGATTCGAGGAGCCCGAGAAGGGCGTGACCGATGGACATGATCCGACTATACACACGAGGTATACATGGAGTGCATACGCAGGTGGGGGCGGTGCGCCCGCCGAACGGACGGACAGCGGGCGGCGCCTGGCAGAATCGGCACCGCCGCCGCACCCGGTCCGGGCGGCCCGGAGCGCCGACCCGGAAGGGCATCCTCCGATTGATTGAAGGATTGGATCACACTGAGCCGATTGATCAATTTCACCGGCGGTAGCGGGTATGACAGGGTGGATTTGTCCAACCCCTCAGCACCATGGAGTGACACTGTGCTCACTGTCGGCGACCAGTTCCCCACCTTCGAACTGACGGCCTGCGTCTCGCTTGAGAGCGGCAAGGAGTTCGAGGTCATCAACCACAAGTCCTACGAGGGCAAGTGGAAGGTCGTCTTCGCCTGGCCGAAGGACTTCACCTTCGTCTGCCCGACCGAGATCGCCGCCTTCGGCAAGCTGAACGACGAGTTCGCCGACCGCGACGCCCAGGTCCTCGGCTTCTCCGGCGACTCGGAGTTCGTCCACCACGCCTGGCGCAAGGACCACGCCGACCTGCGTGACCTGCCCTTCCCGATGCTGGCCGACTCCAAGCACGAGCTGATGCGCGACCTCGGCATCGAGGGCGCCGACGGTTTCGCCCAGCGCGCCGTCTTCATCGTCGACCCGAACAACGAGATCCAGTTCACGATGGTGACCGCGGGCTCCGTCGGCCGTAACCCGAAGGAGGTCCTCCGGGTCCTCGACGCCCTCCAGACGGACGAGCTGTGCCCGTGCAACTGGACCAAGGGCGAGGACACCCTGGACGCCGCCACCCTGCTGGCCGGTGAGTGACCCGTGTCGCTCGACGCGCTGAAGTCCGCCATACCGGACTACGCCAAGGATCTGAAGCTCAATCTGGGCTCGGTCATCGGCAACAACGACAAGCTCACCCAGCAGCAGCTCTGGGGCACCGTGCTGGCCACCGCGATCGCCTCGCGCAGCCCGATCGTCCTGCGTGAGCTGGAGCCGGAGGCCAAGGCGCAGCTGTCGCCGGAGGCGTACAACGCCGCCAAGGCCGCCGCCGCGATCATGGCGATGAACAACGTCTTCTACCGCACCCGGCACCTGCTCTCCGACCCGGAGTACGGCACGCTCCGCGCCGGCCTGCGGATGAACGTCATCGGCAACCCGGGCGTGGAGAAGGTCGACTTCGAGCTGTGGTCGCTCGCCGTCTCCGCCGTCAACGGCTGCGGCCAGTGCCTCGACTCGCACGAGCAGGTGCTCCGCAAGGCGGGCGTGGACCGCGAGACGGTCCAGGAGGCGTTCAAGATCGCCTCCGTCGTCCAGGCCGTGGGCACCACGCTGGAGTCCGAGGCCGCGCTCGCGGGCTGACCCCGCCGGAACGCGCGGAAGGGCACGTACGACATCCGTCGTACGTGCCCTTTCCCGTGCCCCGCGCCATCGCGGTGCTGCGGAGTCAGGCCCGGCCGCCGCGGAGGCTCTCCAGCAGCGCCCGCGCATCCGCCTCCAGGGCGCCCCGGCTCTCCTCGACTCCCTGCAGGGACGGCGGCGGCGCGTCCTGCTCCCCCGTCCAGTAGGAGTAGACCTGCAGCTCCAGTACGGCCTGCCCGTCGAGGACATGGAGCACCTCGTTCTGGCCCTCGGTCATACGGTACGCACGCTCACCGACCTCCGGCACCGGCTCGGCCTCGATGTGCATCCCCTTCGCCCGGACCAGGATCCGTGCGTCGAACTCGGGGCCCGGATCGGTCTTGCGGTGCAGCGTGTAGCTGATCCGGACCGCGATGCTCAGCTTGCGCTCCGCTCCCGTCGCCGGATCGACGGACGACAGTTCACTGCCGACCGCCGGATTCGGGCCGAGGGTGAGGCTGCATTGCGCCTCGTCCATCGCCGGGTGCGCGAACCTCTCGGGATCCCGCGACGACACCTTGCCGAGGACCGCGGTCAGCTCCTTCATGACGGCCGGTGCGCACAGATCCTCGACCGCGCGGTACGGGCCGGGATCCGGGTCCCCACCGGTCGTGGCCTGGTACGCGAACAGCCCCCCCGCCCAGAGCAGCGAAGCCGCCACCGCTCCCGCGGCGCCCCACTGCCAGGGCCTCAGCGGCAGCCGGTGCTCCACGCGGCCCGACTCCAGCCGCTCGCCGCGGCCGTCGTCCCCGCCGTCGGGCCGCTCGTCCGGGGCGGGGTCCGGGATCCCGGGCGGTCCGGGCAGTACGGGGCCCCGCTCCGGATGGTCGCCGCCGACCAGTTCGGGCTCGGATATCACGCCTGCTCCCCTCCTTCGGCGGCGGCGGGCGCCGCGGCGATTCCTGGTGCCGCCGCGGGCTCACCGGCCCCGGTGGACGCCTCGGCACCGGACCCGGTCGGGGGCTCCGCCGCCCTCGGGGCCGGTAGCGGCCGTGGGGCGGGGACGGTCCCGGCGGGCGGCGGGGCCGTACAGCCCGGCGGCTGCTCCTTGCCGTACGCCCGCAGATAGCCGACGACCGTATTGCCCACGGCCACCAGCGGAACCGCCACCACCGCGCCGCCGATTCCGGCCGTGAGCCCGCCGACCGCCACCGAGAGGACGACGGCCAGCGGATGCACCCGTACCGCACGGCCCAGGATGAACGGCTGGAGCACATGGCCTTCGATCTGCTGGACCGTGAGCACCACGCCGAGCACCAGCAGCGCGGTCAGCGGCCCATGGGTGACCAGCGCCACGACCACGGCCAGCGCCCCCGAGATGACCGCGCCGACGAGCGGGATGAAGGCGAACAGGAAGATGAACACGGCGAGCGGTACGGCCATCGGCACATCGAGGACATAGATCCCGAGCCCGATGAAGATGGCGTCGATCAGGGCCACCAGCACCGTGCCCCGCACATAGGCGGTCAGGGTCCGCCAGGCCCGCGGACCGGCCCCGGCGACGCCCTCCCTGGCCTGAGCCGGCACCAGCTTCAGTGTCCAGCGCCAGATCCGGTCCCCGTCGTACAGCAGGAAGAGCGTGGAGAACATCGCCAGCAGAATGCCGGTGAGGATCTCCACCATCACGGTCACCCCCTGGAGCCCGGCGGAGGTGATCTCCTGCGTGTTGTTCCCGATCGCCTGGCTGAAGTTGTCGGCGATATCGTTGATCTGGCCCTCGGTGACATGGAAGGGGCTGTCCAGCAGCCGGCGCTTCCCCTCCTCGATACCGTCCCTGACCTTCTCGGAGAGGGTGTCGAGGTTCTCCATCACCTGCCAGACGACAAACCAGCCGACCAGGCTGATGACGACGAAGCCGACGACGACGGTGACCGCGGTGGCGAGACCGCGCGGCATCCCCCACCGCTTCAGCCGGGCGACGGTCGGCTGAAGGAGGGCCGTGATCAGCAGGGAGGCGACGAAGGACAGCATCACCAGCTGCACCGCACTGATGATCTTCATCAGCACCCAGAACACCCCGGCGAGGACCAGCAGCCGCCAGCCCGCCTCGGCGGCGACCCGGATCCCCCAGGGGATGGCGGACGTCGGATCGGGCCTCGGCGCGGCGGCGGGGGCGTAGACGGGCGGCGGGGGCACGGTCACCGCGCCCCCGGACGCCTCGCCGGAGCCGCCGGAGGCCGCGGCAGGTCCGGCGGTCTCCGCGGACCGCTCCGGACTCCCGTACCCGCCGGAGGACTTGTCGCTCCGGCCCCCCTCGTCGTCGGCCGCGGCCCGCCGCTCCTGCAACAGTTCGGCGGCCCGGCCGAGCCCGGCCGCGGCACCCGCCAGCCACCCCGGAAACCGTGACATGACGTTTCCCCTGCCCCCCATGCTCTCCCCCAGTCGCCCGGTGCTCCGGGACCGACGACGCTACAACAACACGGAACCCCTCACCGTAGGGACGGTGAGGGGTTCCGTGAAGTTGAGCGGCGGACCGGGGATCCCGGGCAGACCTCAGTACCAGCGGTTCTCCTGCCAGAAGCCCCAGGCTCCGCACGGGCTGCCGTAGCGGTCGTTCATATAGTTCAGACCCCATTTGATCTGGGTGGCCGGGTTGGTGCGCCAGTCGGCACCGGCCGTCGCCATCTTGGTGGCGGGGTACGCCTGGACCAGACCGTACGCGCCCGAGGACGGGTTCGTCGCGGTGTAGCGCCAGCCCGACTCCTTCGTCACGATGCTGCTGAAGCACTGGAAGTCGCCGGCCGACATCATCTGCCGGGCGATGTCCTTGACCTCGGCGATGGAGTACGAGGCCTTGGCCGTGAAGCTGGAGGCGTCGCGGGCCTTGCTGCGCTCGGCGCGCTCCTTGGCCTCCTCGCGCTCCTTCTTCGCCTTGGCTTCGGCGGCGGCCTTCTTGTCCTTGGCGGCCTTGGCCGCGGCGATCCGCGCGGACTCCTCGGCCGACTTCCTGGCCGTGGTTTCGGCGGCGGCGGCCTGGGCGCCGGCCTGCTCGGCCAGTACGACCGCCTGCACCTGGGCCTGTTCGCCCGAGGGGACGTCCGCGAGGAGGGTCGTCGCGTCGGACGCGGCCGTCTCCACGGTGTCCGAGGACTGGGGGTTGCCCGAGGCAACGCCGACAACGGCTCCGACGGTGGTGACCGCGGTGGCGGACGCCACCGCGAATCCCCGGACCGAGATCCGGCTCACACGGTTTCCTTCCAGCATCACCCGCACAGGTGACCCCGCGGGCGAATCGTGCCCCTGGCGCTGGCCTCCACTGAAATACAGGTCACGGGAGGCGCTGGCCCGCGGTCAACTCCCGTCGTGGGAGTGGCCGGTGATGCTTTCCGGGCGGCACACGACGGTCGGTTGTGGAGTTGTGGGAGTGGCGCGGGGCACCACAGGTGTCCATGGGTGTCGTGTGCGGGGCCTGACGGAAGCAAGACTCTGCCGGAACCCGGACCGCAAGGCAATTCCCGGTTGCGTGGGAAAGCTCACATGGCCTACGCGCCGGTTTTTCGGTCGAACGCGGATACGGAACGGCGCCGTCCCGCTAGGCTCTTGCGCCTTTGGCGGGACGGCGCCGTAAAGGACCGTAAAGCTCCCCAAGCCCATCGAAGAGCTGGAAAAGTCCTCAAGAGTCCTCAAGAGTCATGGAGAATCCCGAAGGCCCCTTAAGCCTCCTCAACTCTCCTCAAGGGTCCTTGACTGCCCTCATTCGGGCATCGAGGGAGGGCAGGGGCTGCCGGCGGGTCAGATATGTCCGTCCTCCAGCATTTCGGTCACCAGTGCGGCGATCTGGGAGCGTTCCGAGCGGGTGAGGGTGACATGGGCGAAGAGCGGATGGCCCTTCAGCTTCTCGACCACGGCGACCACTCCGTCGTACCGGCCGACCCGCAGATTGTCCCGCTGGGCCACATCGTGGGTGAGGACCACCCGGGAGTTGGCGCCGATCCGGGACAACACGGTGAGCAGGACGTTCCGCTCCAGCGACTGGGCCTCGTCGACGATGACGAAGGCGTCGTGGAGGGAGCGGCCCCGGATATGGGTGAGCGGCAGCACCTCCAGCATCCCGCGGCCGAGGACCTCCTCGATGACCTCCCGTCCGGCGACCGCGGACAGTGTGTCGAAGACGGCCTGGGCCCAGGGGTTCATCTTCTCGGCCTCGGTACCGGGGAGATAGCCCAGTTCCTGGCCGCCGACCGCGTACAGCGGGCGGAAGACCATCACCTTCTGGTGCTGCCGGCGCTCCAGGACGGCTTCGAGGCCGGCGCAGAGCGCGAGCGCCGATTTGCCGGTGCCCGCCCGTCCGCCGAGGGAGACGATGCCGACCTCGGGGTCGAGCAGCAGATCGAGGGCGATCCGCTGTTCGGCGCTGCGGCCGTGGATGCCGAAGGCCTCGCGGTCGCCGCGGACCAGCCGGACGGTCCCCTCGGGGGTGACCCGGCCCAGGGCCCGGCCGCGCTCGGACTGGAGCACCAGCCCGGTGTGGACGGGCAGCTCGGCGGCCTCGGGGACATGGACGCTCTCCCCGCCCCCGTAGAGCAGATCCACCTGGTCGGCGGGGAGGGAGAGTTCGGCCATTCCGGTCCAGCCGGAGTCCGTGATGGCGAGTTCGGCGCGGTACTCCTCGGCGAGCAGCCCGACCGACGACGCTTTGATCCGCAGGGGCAGATCCTTGGAGACGACGGTGACGTCGTACCCCTCGGCCTGGAGGTTTCTCGCCACCGCGAGGATCCGGGAGTCGTTGTCGCCCAGCCGGTAGCCGGCCGGGAGGATTCCCGGGTCGGAGTGGTTCAGCTCGACCCTGAGGGTGCCGCCGAGGCTGCCGAGCGGCAGCGGGGCGTCGAGCCTGCCGTACCGGATGCGGAACTCGTCCAGCAGGCGCAGGGCCTGCCGGGCGAAGTAGCCCAGCTCCGGATGGTGCCGTTTGGCCTCCAGCTCGGCGATGACCACGATCGGGAGCACGACTTCGTGTTCCTCGAAGCGGGTCGGGGCGTTCGGGTCGGCCAGCAGGACGCTGGTGTCGAGAACGTACGTGCGCCGGTCGGGCATGCGGCGCTTAGTGTTGCTGTTCACCACGGAAGGACGTACCCCCTCGGAAGAGGTCGACGGAGCGGTGCCGTCGCGGGCCAGGATCCGCCCGCCACTGACGGCGGGGGACCGGCCCCGCCGTCAGGCGGGGAGAAGAGCCGGGCTGCGGGCCGCAGTGCACGGGCCGAGCTCCGGCCCTCCGCGTGGTCCGCACCGCTGGTGCGTGCCTTCGTGTGCAAAGGGCCTCCCGGGCGGGCGGCCGGAGCCGCCCACGGAGTCCGGCGCCCGAGGACCGGACGCCGACCTGCTGGGAATATGCCCTGGATCATGCGCGGCCATGCCCCGGCCGGGGGCGGCGGATGGCCGAACAGTGGGTGAAGGAAGCGGAAAGCTCCCGGGCGGGAGGAGCGGGGTCAGCCGCCGTAGCGGCGGTGGCGGGCCGCGTAGTCGCGCAGCGCGCGCAGGAAGTCGACCTTGCGGAACGCGGGCCAGAAGACCTCGCAGAAGTAGTACTCCGAGTGGGCGCTCTGCCAGAGCATGAAACCGGAGAGCCGCTGTTCGCCGCTGGTGCGGATGACCAGATCGGGGTCGGGCTGGCCGCGGGTGTAGAGGTGCTCGGAGATCAGGTCGATATCGACGATCTCCGCCAGCTCCTCGAAGCTGGTGCCCTTCTCGGCGTGCTCGTGCAGCAGGGAGCGGACCGCGTCCGCGATCTCCTGGCGGCCGCCGTAGCCGACGGCGACGTTGACGAGTATGCCGGTGTGGTCCGCGGTGGCCTGTTCGGCCTCCTTGAGCACGGTCTGGGTACGGCCGGGCAGCAGATCGAGGGTGCCGACGTGGTGGACGCGCCAGCGGCCGTCGGCCGCGAGATCGCGGACGGACTGCTCGATGATGCCGAGGAGCGGGGTCAGCTCTTCCTCGGGCCGGTCGAAGTTGTCGGTGGAGAGCATCCAGAGGGTGACGACCTCGACATCGGTCTCGGCGCACCAGCCGAGCAGTTCGAGGATCTTGCTGGCGCCCGCCTGGTGGCCCTGGGCGGCGGTGCCGCCGGAGGCCTTCGCCCAGCGGCGGTTGCCGTCGAGGATGACTCCGATGTGTTTGGGCACCTGGGCGTGGTCGAGTCGGCCTTCCACCCGGCGTGCGTAGAGCCTGTACACCAGGTCCCGCAAGTTCACAGAGTCCACCTCTCGGTCCGATCGGGCTCACGACGCCCCGGTCCGGGGCTCGGCGGACCTGGGGGTGTGGGGGACCGCGGGGCTGCCCCGGGTCCGTACGGGCGACGCGCACCGGCCCCGGTCCCCACCCGTACGGTGCACACCGTCCGGGCCGTGCGGCGAATCCCTTGAAGGCGCCACAGTACTGCGCACGGGCCACCCGGGCCCAACCCGGTCTGTCACAAGTCCGTGATAAGGAGGGATACGTGACTGATTCCTCCGCTTACCTCGCCGTCCCCGACCGCTACGACGCCATGGAGTACCGCCGTACCGGCCGCTCCGGGCTGAAACTGCCCGCCGTCTCGCTGGGCCTGTGGCACAACTTCGGCGACGACCGCGCGCTGGACACCCAGCGGGCGATCCTGCGCCGCGCCTTCGATCTGGGCGTCACCCACTTCGACCTGGCGAACAACTACGGGCCGCCGCCCGGCTCGGCCGAGCTGAACTTCGGGAAGCTCTTCGCCCAGGATTTCTCGGCCTACCGGGACGAACTTATTATTTCCACCAAAGCGGGATATTTGATGCATCCCGGGCCGTACGGTGAGTGGGGTTCCCGGAAGTACCTGCTGTCGTCGCTGGACGCGTCCCTGAAGCGGATGGGCCTGGAGTACGTCGACATCTTCTACTCGCACCGCTTCGACCCGGAGACTCCGCTGGAGGAGACGATGGGCGCGCTGGCGTCCGCGGTGCGGCAGGGGAAGGCGCTGTACGCGGGTGTCTCCTCGTACAACGCCGAGCAGACGGCCGAGGCGGCGCGGCTGCTGAAGGAGATGGGCGTCCCGGCCCTGATCCACCAGCCGTCCTACTCGATGATCAACCGGTGGATCGAGGACGACGGGCTGCTCGACACGCTGGAGACGGCGGGTATGGGCTGCATCGCGTTCGTACCGCTCGCCCAGGGGCTGCTGACCGGGAAGTATCTGAAGGGCATCCCGGAGGGTTCGCGGGCCACTCAGGGCAAGTCGCTGGACCCGGGGCTGCTCTCCGACGAGGTCGTCCGGCGGCTGAGCGGGCTGAACGAGATCGCGGCCGGCCGGGGCCAGTCGCTGGCGCAGCTGGCGCTGAGCTGGGTGCTGCGGGATCCGCGGATGACGTCGGCGCTGATCGGCGCGTCCAGCGTGGCGCAGGTGGAGGAGAACGTCGCCGCGCTCTCCTCGCCCCCGCTGACGGCCGAGGAGCTGACGGAGATCGACGCCTTCGCGGTGGACACCGCGGGGACGAACATCTGGGCCGGGCGCGGTCTGGGCTGAGCCCGGTCCCCCGCGGGGCGGCGGGGGCGGTACGGCCGTGCCGCCCTGCGGCTCTCCCCCCTGCGGCTGCGTCCGGGCGGCTCTGCGTCCGGGCGGCTCGGTGCCTCTGCTGCTCTGCGGGCGGAAGGGCGTCGCCCCGTTCCGCACCGGCCCGGAAAAGAAACCGGGCCGGTCCGTGGGGGGGGATACGGACCGGCCCGAGGGGGGGTTTCCACCATAACGCGTGACCGCCGCCGAAGGACGCACCCGGGGGCCGCCGGGGTGTCGCCCGCGGGGCCGGACGACGGCGGACGGCGGGGCGCACGCGGGCGCGGGCCCGGGATTCCGGGGTTCTCCCCCGGAAAAGCGGTGGTGCGGGGCCTTCGGGGGCTCCGGCGGGCATCCCCCGAAGGGGGAGGCCCGAAGGGGCGCCGGGTTGACGCCGGGGGGCGGCAGGGGCGGCTGGGGCGGGCGAGCCCGGCGAGATCCGAAAGAGGCGGACGGCCTACACCGCACCGGTCCTGCGGGCGACGACCTCGTCCATATAGGTCTTGCTCCATACGCCGAGCGGCTCCAGCGCCTTGTTCAGCGCCTCGCCCAGCGGAGTGAGGGAGTACTCCACCCGCGGCGGCACCTCCGCGTACACCTCGCGGTGGACCACTCCGTCCGATTCCAGCTCCCGCAACTGCTGGATCAGCACCTTCTCGCTGATCCCGGTCAGCGCCCGCCTCATCCCGCCGAAGCGGACCGCGCCGTGGACGTGCAGCTCCCAGAGGATCAGTGCCTTCCATTTGCCGCCGACGACATCGACGGCGGCGTCGAGACCACATGCGTAGTGGGATTTTCGTACGGTCACGGGCAACTCCTCGTCCGGCCTGACGGCGGATCAACGGGTGTACGGGAGCGGGGATATGCGGTGCGTCCGGTCGGCGCACCCCCGCGCAGACCACGTCCCCTCAACGATGAAGGGCACCGCCCTCATTCCGGACCGGCACCGGACCGGGCCGGTTCCCGTTGCCGTGCCCTGTGCCCTGTGCCCCGCACCCTGTACCGGCTGCCGGCCGGGCCGCCGGGGCCCGGCCGGTCAGCCGTGGGCGCCGGGGGGCCGGGGCGGGCCCAGGGACCGGCACCGGACCGGGCCGGTTCCCGTTGCCGTGCCCTGTGCCCTGTGCCCCGCACCCTGTACCGGCTGCCGGCCGGGCCGCCGGGGCCGGCCGGTCAGCCGTGGGCGCCGGGGGGCCGGGGCGGGCCCATCCGCAGCAGTGTGATGCCGTCGCGCTCGGCGACCTTCCGGTAGCCGTACACCCGCTGGGCCCGCTCCAGCTCGGCCGCCTGCTGTTCCGGCGGATAGGGCCAGTGGCCCGCGTGGTAGGGCCAGGCGGGCGGTGCGTGGCGGTCGTGGACGATCCACTCGGCGGTGGGGCGCGGCAGCCGGTCCCGCGCGTACTCGTACAACCGCGCGCGCACCGGGAAGGACGGGAAGAGGACGACCTCGGTCCGGGAGGTGAGCTGCGGTACGAGCCGGTTGGTGGCGGCGACCGTGGCACCGTCCGGGATCCTCGCGAGCACCGCGCGCGCCGCGGCGACGTGCTCGCCGGTGCGCCAGGTGGCGCGCTGGGCCAGCTGGGCGAGGGGAAAGCTGGGCAGCATGACGGCGGTCACGGCGAGCGCGGTGACCAGGGAGGCCCGGATATGACGGGCGGCGGGCGACCGCGCTCCGGAGCCGGGGCCGGTGGTGCCGGGACCGGTGGCGGCGGGGCCGGTGGTGCGCCAGTGGCGGAGTGTGTCGATCAGCCCGGCGGTGACGATCGGCATCAGCACGGCGCTGTAGTGGAACGACGTACCCCAGTGGAAGGCGTTCTGGGACAGCATCCGCCAGGCGAGGGTGGGCAGGGCGAGCAGGGCGAGCGGGGAGCGCAGGGCAAGCAGGGCGGAGGGCGCGAAGACGAGGACCAGGGTCATCGCCTTGATATCCGGGCGCAGGGCGTCCAGCGGGGCGAAGAGGATCGTGGTGAGGAGGGAGCCGTGGGCGCCGTCGCCGAGGTTCTCGCCATGGGCGTAGCCGCCCGCCGGGTTGAACGCGGGCAGCAGGAGTCTGATCTCGACGGCGCTGGCCGCGAGTCCGGCGGCGGCGGTGAGCAGACCGAGCCGCCGGGGCCCCTGCCACACGAGGTACGCGCCGACGGCGGCGAGGGTCAGTCCGAGATCCTCCTTGACGAGGACGAGCGGCGCCGCCCAGAGTACGGCCGCTCTCCAGCGGCGGCGCCCGAGGGCGGTGACGGCGGCAGAGACCAGGGGTACGGCGAGGGCGACTTCATGGAAGTCGAAGGCGACGGCGGACGCGATGCCCCAGCTGAGCCCGTACACCAGCGCGACGGCATGGGCGGCACGGCGGCCCAGGACCTCGGCCGCCCAGCCCGCGAGCGGGACGACGGCGACGGCGAGCAGCGCGGCCTGGGCGAGCAGCAGGGTCAGCGGGCCGGGCCAGATCCGGTACAGGGGGGCGAGGACGGCGATGGCGGGGTGGAAGTGGTCGCCGAGGAGGTTGAAGTCCTCGCCGCGCAAGGGGACGACGGGCGGGCGCAGTTGGGCGTAGGCGCGGACGGCCTGCTCGAAGATCCCCAGGTCGTAACCGGTGGTGCGGATGAGCAGATGGCGGCGTACGGACACGGTCGCGTAGAGCGCGAAGAGCCCGGCGGCCCAGGCCCAGGGGAGCAGCGCGGTGGGGAGACGGGCGGCGGGGCGCGGTCCCGGCTCCGGCGCGACTGCGGGCGCGGAGCCGGAGGTGCGGGGACGCAGCACTCCGCGCCACGCTGCCGTGTTGTCAGAGAATGTCCGCATAGATGCGGATGCTAGACGGGGTTGACGGTCGGGTTCGTACCGACAGGGGCGTGTTTCCCAAGCGTGCACATCGAGTGCGGCCCGCAGCCGGTACAGGGGTACGGGGGTACGAGGCGGCCGCCCCGCACCGGCTGATGCGGCCGGAGCCGGGCGTTCGGGGCCGGGCGTTCAGGCGGGAGCGGAGATCGCCCCGGCGACCAGGCCCGTGAACGCCCCCGCCATCATGAACGGCCCGAAGGGGATCGCGTCCCGGCGCCCGGCGCGCCCGCGGATCATCAGCCACACTCCGTACCCGGATCCGAACAGGAATCCGGCGAAGGCACCCGTCAGCAGGGCCGGCCAGCCGTACCAGCCGAGGACGGTGCCGAGGCAGAGCGCGAGCTTCACATCGCCGAAGCCGAGGCCGCCGGGGTGGAGCAGGAACAGGCCGAGGTAGGCGGCGCCGAGCGCGAGCCCGCCGAGTGCCGCAGTGGTCCAGGAGCCCGCCGCGCCCGGCAGTGCCGCCGCGGCGCCGAGCAGCGCGGCGGCCACGGCGGCGAGCGGCAGCGTCAGTTGGTCGGGCAGCCGGTGGACTCGGAGGTCCACCAGCGCCAGCACCAGTGCGAAGGGCACCAGCAGCAGCCACACGGCCAGTTCGGGGCGGGGGCCGGTGGCGGCGGCCAGCGCCGCGCAGACGGCGGCGCCCGCCCCGGCGGGAACGGCCGCCGCCCGCCCGGTTCCGCACTCCACCGCGCCTGGTCCGGATCCGCAGCCGGGCCCGCCGACCCAGCCGCGCGCCGGGCCGGCGAAGGGGTGCCCGGCCGGGCAGACGGCCCGCCACGCCTCGTCCGGTTCGACGGCGAGCCGGTACACGGCCCGGGGGACCAGCAGTCCGCTGCCCGCGCCCCACAGGGCGGCTACGGCGATCAGGGTGACGTACACGGCTCAGAGGGTAGGACGCGGGAGCGGACCGCAGCGGGCGGTTGACCGTATGTCCCCGGCCGCTACGGTCGTCCGTCATGGGAAGAGTGCGGCGGGAACGGCAACGGCGGTGGTGGTGGCAGCGGCGGCGGCTGCGGTGCGGACCGGGGACCCTGCGCATCGCGGGCCGCCGGGCGGCGGACGGCGGGCCCGGGGCCGGTCCGGGGATCCCGCTGGAGATCGCCGCCTCGTACGGAACGCGCCGCCGGGGACTTCTCGGCCGGGACGGCGTCACCGGTGCGATGCTGCTGACCCCGTGCAATGCCGTGCACACCCTGGGGATGCGGTTCGCCGTCGATGTGGCCTATCTGGACGCGGAGTTCCGGGTCATCGCCCGGCACACCCTGCCGCCCCGGCGTCTCGCGCTGCCCCGGCCCCGGGCCCGCCATGTGCTGGAGGCGGCGGCGGGGGCGATGGAGGAGTGGGGAGTGCGGCCGGGAGTACGGCTGGTGGTGGAGGAGCGAGCCCGGTGACCCGGATCGGATGATCGCCGTCGGGGTGGTGGACTCGGGTGGGGTGCACTTCGGCGGGGTGGTCTCCGGCGGTGTCGGCATCGGGTCCTGCCCGTTCGCCGGCGGATCACCGCCGAAGCACGCGACCGGAGCGGCCGGGAGGACCGGGCCGGATGACCGGAGCGTTACGTTCCCGGGCGGTTGACACCCACGGGCTCCCCCACCGGGGCTCGTCCCCGCTCGCGCCAGAGCCCGTCGCTGGAGAGGGTGTCCAGCAGCCGCTCGCGGGCGTACACCCAGGTCAGCTCGGGGAAGGCGTAGTGGGCGGAATCGTTCTCCCAGCGGACGATGTCGATCAGGTGGCTGTCGACGAAACTCTGGAGCAGGCGTTCCACGGTACGGCTGTCGCTGCCGAGGAGTTCCACGACGGACTCGGCGGTGAACTGCTCCGGCGGAAGGATGCTCAGCAGCCGGAAGACGCTCCGCTCCACCCGGCCGAGCCGCTCGTAGCTGAAGTCGTACCGGGACCGTACATCCAGTTCGCCCAGCCGCAGATCGTCCAGCAGCTTCTCGGAACAGGCCAGTTGCAGGACCAGGCTCGACAGGGTGAGCCCCGGGCTGCCGCTCAGCCGGCCGCCGATGCACCGGACCGCCAGGGGCAGACCGCCGACGGTCGCGACCAGTTGTTTGGCGGCACGGCTCTCCCGCTTGACCCGGGCGGCTCCGATGATGCGGGAGAGCAGTTCGCTGCCCTCCGCCGTGTCCATGGCGTCGAGGTTGATGTTCCAGGCGCCGCCCAGGCCGTGCAGCCGCCGCCGGTTGGTGATGACGACGGCGCAGTGCGGATCGCCGGGGAGCAGCGGGCGGATATCGGCCAGTGACGACGCGTCGTCCAGCAGGATCAGCAGCCGCCGGCCGACCGTGGTGGACCGGAAGAGCTTGGAGCGTTCCTCCAGATCGGGGGGGATTTCACATTCGGCGACCCCCAGGGCCCGCAGAAATCCGTGCAGCACTTCCGAGGGGTCCCGGCCGGTGCCCATGGAGTCGCA
Source organism: Streptomyces sp. NPDC094448 (assembly GCF_044763775.1). Classification (NCBI taxonomy): domain Bacteria; kingdom Bacillati; phylum Actinomycetota; class Actinomycetes; order Kitasatosporales; family Streptomycetaceae; genus Streptomyces; species Streptomyces sp. NPDC094448. Next base: position 541,187 of record NZ_JBIWGU010000002.1, read on the forward strand.
CAGATCCGCGTAGAGCTGTCCGTCCTCGAAGAACGGCCGGACGGTGTGGGACATATGCACCGCGAGGGCGGTCTTCCCCACTCCCGGCATACCGCTGATGACCACGACGGCGGTGGCGGTACGGGGGTTCTCGCACTCCTCGTCCCGGGCCAGGACGGCCGGGGCCCGGTCGATGAGGGACCGGCGTCCGGTGAAGTCGGTCAGGTCCGCGGGGAGTTGCGCCGGGACGGGTCTGCTCGGGGCGGCGGGCCCGGGTGGCGCGGGCACGGCGGGCGGCGCCGTCTCGCGGGGCGCGGAACGGGCGGCGGCGGCCCGGAGGGGCTCGGCCAGGACGGGCCGGCGCTGTTCGTACGGCGCCCCGACCGTGGCCTCCGACAGCAGCGCCTGGTGGAGCGCCCGGAGTTCCTGCCCCGGTTCGAGACCGAGATTGTCGATCATGCTGCGCCGCAGTACCTGGTAGACCTCCAGCGCCTCGTGGCGCCGTCCGGAGCGGTGGAGCGCGATCATCAGCGCGGCGTGCACGTTCTCGTGGAGGGGGCGGCTGAGCACGAGGGACTTCAGTTCGCTGATCAGCTCCTGATGGCGCCCCAGCTGGAGATCGGCTTCGATTCTGAGGTTCAGGGTGCGCTCCCGCAGCTCCTCCAGCCGCGTCACATAGGACGACAGCAGGCCGCCCGGAACGACATCGACCAGTGCGGAACCCCGCCAGAGCGCCAGCGACCGCTGAAGGACCTCGGCGGCTCCCGCCGCGTCCCCCTTCTTCAGGAGCAGCCTGCCCTCTTCGGCTTCCACTTCGAATCGGTGGAGATCGGTGCAGGAATCGGGAATGGCCAGGGTGTACCCCCCGGGCCGGGTGAGGAGAATCTCGTCAGAATGGCGTGCCGTGAGGATTTTCCGGAGCTTGTAGATATACGTCTGGAGGGTGGTCATCGCACTCGCGGGAGGGGCGCTCTCCCAGAGTTCGTCAATAAGCTCGGAGGTCCGTACCAGAGTGTTTCGCCGCATCAGCAGAAGGGCAATCACTTGACGCGGCTTGGGTGCCGTGGGTACCACATTGCGCTGACCATCGAGTATTTCTAACGGTCCAAGTATCCGGAAGTCCATCTCACGTCCCCCGCCAGTGACGTCGCATTTTTGCAAGAGATTTCCCCTTCCTTTGTACCAGTTAAACCTTTCCACTGCGACAGGACAAGGTTCATTCAACCCTTCCGGCGCACACTTCGCGCCACAAACCACAACCCCCGACCATTGGGCAATCCGGGTTCATTCGGACACGTAAAACGGAACGAGATCATCCAGATAATATTCGTCCGGACGGCGGACCAAAGCATTCCGAACCATGCTTCAATCTTCAATTGACAGCACACGGAAATCTTCCGGTTACTTTCAGCGAAAATAGCCGCCGGGGGAACACACCGGCCGGAAACCGCGGGCGGACGGGGGCACGGGCGGCGCCGGGCGGCGGGAGGGCGGAGGCCGCAACGCGAGTGCGCATCCGGGCCGGACCGTCCTTCCCTGCCGCCGGGGTCCGGTGGCGTACATCCCTCCCCCGGCGGACCGCACCGCGGACGGCCGGTCCGCCCCGCTCACCGCGGGGCTGCCGCCCGGCGGTGCCGGGGCACGGACCGCGGCGGCACCGGAGCGCCGGCGTCCCCGCCCGGACTCTCCGCGGTCCCGGCTCGATATGGCGGGAACTGCACGCTCCGTGCGCTCACCCCGGGCCGGCCGACTGCCTTCCATGTGCTTCACGCTCCGCTGTCCTATGACGGCGACTGTGCCCGAGGGGGACACCGTCGCGTGGGGTCGCCATCCTCATAACCATCGGAGCCGGTCCTCGAAGAACGGTCGAACCCGGCTCCGGATTCCATCTGGACGCATGCATTCCGCCGAGCGGCCACCAGGGCTCTCCCAGCAGCGGCTGCGCCACGGGGCGGCGGACCGCCGGGAAACGGACCGGCGGTCCCACCGTGTCCGGGGAGGTTCAGGGAGATTCGAGGTCCCTGCGGGCTGCCCGCACTGTACTGAACCCTGCGCACCGAACCGTGCGCGCGGTCGACGGCCGCCTCCACCACAACTCCCGGCGTCGCCCGCACGTCCCGCCCTGCCCGACACCGCCGACGCGGAGGACCGCCGAGGGCCTCCCTGTCCGTCCCGGCACCGAGGAGCCCCTGGTGTACCGATCCGCCCCGCCTTCCCCGTCCCCGCCCACGTCCCGTGCCTTCCCGGCCCGGCTCCTGAGGTCGGCCCTCACCGAGGAGAGCCGGGTCCCTCAGCCGGACTCGTTCGCCGCCTGGTTCGCCGCCGCCCGCGAGCGGTCGGGTCTCCGGGTCGACCGGGTGCGGCTGGACGGTCTGCGGGACTGGGACCGGGATCCGCGCACGGGCACCCTGCGGCACCGCAGCGGCGGCTTCTTCAGCATCGGCGGACTGGACGTCCGGTTCCCCTCGGGTCCGGTGCCCCACTGGCAGCAGCCGATCATCCACCAGCCGGAGATCGGCATACTCGGTCTGCTGGCCCGGGAGTTCGACGGGGTGCTGCACTTCCTGATGCAGGCCAAGGTCGAACCGGGGAACCGGAACCACCTCCAGCTCTCCCCCACGGTGCAGGCCACCCGCAGCAACTACCTCCGGCTGCACCAGGGGCGTGCGGTCCCCTATCTGGACTACTTCCGGGACCGATCCCGGCACCGGGTCGTGGCCGATGTCCTCCAGTCCGAACAGGGCGCCTGGTTCTACCGCAAACGGAACCGGAACATCGTCCTCGAAGTCACCGGGGACATCACCGTCGGGGAGGACTTCCGCTGGATGACACTCGGCCAGATCCACCGGCAGCTGGCGGCCGAGGACATCGTCAACATGGACACCCGTACGGCACTGTCCTGCCTCCCGCTGGCCGGTGACGGTGTCAGCGGCGGTGTTCCGGACCCCGGCGACGGCTTCCGGGCCGCCCTGGTCCGCTCGTGCGCCGGGGAGCCGGGCGGTGCGCACCGGATGGACGGACTGCTGAGCTGGATCACCGAGCACCGCGCCCAGGGCGACCTCACCACCGGCCCCGTCCCGCTCAACGAGCTGAGTGAATGGCGCAGTTCGCCGGAGCGGATCTCGCACTCCAGCGGCCGCTTCTTCTCCGTGATCGGGGTCAACGTCTCGGCCGGCACCCGCGAGGTCGGCGGCTGGGCCCAGCCCATGGTCGAGCCGCACGGGACCGGTCTGATCGCCGTGCTGGTGAAGGAGATCGACGGTGTGCTCCACGTCCTGATGCGGGCCGCCGCCGAACCCGGCTACGTCGACGGGGTCGAACTCTCCCCCACCGTCCAGTGCGTCCCGGAGAGCTACGAGGTACTGCCCGGCACGGCCAGGCCGCGCTTCCTCGACGACGTCCTGTCGGCCCGGGAGGACCGGATCAGGTTCTCCTGTCTGCTGTCCGAGGAGGGCGGCCGTTTCCACCACGCCCTGAACCGCTACCTCGTCGTCGAGGCCGACGGCGACGCGGGCTCCCTGGAGGACCGGGACCACCGCTGGCTGACGCTGCACCAGCTCAGCACGCTCCTCCGGCACAGCCACTACCTCAACGTCCAGGCCCGCAGCCTGGTCGCCTGCCTGCACAGCCTGCTGCTCCCGCGGCTCGGCTGAGCCCGGGACCCGGACGGGTGGCGGCGGCCCACCGGAAGCCCGGCGGGCCGCCGCCACCCGTTGTCGTGTCCGCGATGGACTCAGGCGGGCCGCAGCGCGCGGTCGATCGCCAGACACTCCGCGTAGTCGGGCAGCAGTCCGTCCGAGGCCGCCTTCTCCAGCGTGGGCGCGGCCAGATCGCGCTCGGACAGGATCGGCTCGATATCACCGGGGATGGGCAGGGCCAGCTCCGGGTCGAGGATCGACAGCGCCAGCTCGTGCTCCGGCACATACTCCCCGGAGAGCAGATAGGAGACCACGGTGTCGTCCTCCAGCGCGACGAATCCGTGGGCCACGCCGACCGGGAAGTACACGGCGCGAAACGCCTCGGTGTCCAGGAGCACGGCATCCCAGCGGCCGAAGGTCGGCGATCCCACCCGGATGTCCACCGCGATATCGAGCGTCTTTCCCCGCGCGCAGTACACGTACTTGCCGCAGCCGGGCGGGGTCAGCGTGTAGTGCAGTCCGCGGACCACACCCCGCTGGGACCGGCTGTGATTGGTCTGGGCAACGCGGAAGAGTTTGTTCCCGGTGGCACCCGAGAACGCCGACTCCTGGTAGGGCGACAGAAAGATGCCACGCTCGTCATCGAACACCCGCGGGGTGAATTCGATTGCACCCTCGACGGACAGTTCCCGCGACTGCATGGTGGAAGCCATAACAGACTCCGATTCAAAGCCGTATGTTGTCGGTCTGCGATCCGTGTGCACCTGGTCCCGTGTCCGGCATGCCAGGATTCGGTGTTCTCCACCGGGCCCGTGGGCTGCTGACGATGATGGTCCGGACGTCTCGTACCCGCCTCAACGACCGCTGGACGGCGGCGGCGCCATACCGGGGTCCCGGCCCGCCGGAGAACCGGACGGGGGCCTTCCCGGACCTGTCGGGCGAGCCCGGAACTCCGGCCGATTTCATCCAGTGGCGCTCCATCCGGTGTCGAGCGCATTCGCAGGACACCGGCGGACGATGGTGGCCCGTACACACCATTCCGTTGCCAACGCGGCGACGGAGACGCAATCGTCTCGCCACCCTTTCGCCATCCGCCGGAATTTCCTGGGAGCGCACGTGGACAAGACAACGTACAAGGCCCATGTCGCGGCGGCCTTCGACCGGGCCGCCGGATCCTACGACCGGCTGGGGGTCACCTTTTTCACCCCCATGGGGAGACGCCTGGTCGAACGGGCGGACCCGAAACCCGGGGACCGGGTCCTCGACGTCGGCTGCGGCCGGGGGGCGTGCCTGTTCCACGCGGCGTCCCTCGTCGGCGGTTCCGGCCGTGTTCTCGGTATCGACATCGCACCGGCCATGATCGAGGAAGCCCGCGCGGAAGCGGCGGCCGACGGCGTCGGCAATGTCGAACTGCGGGTGATGGACGGGGAGTACCCCGAACTGCCGGCCCGCTCCTTCGACATCGTCACCGGCAGTTACAGCCTGATCTTCTTCCCCGACGCCCGGGCCGCCCTGCCGCGCTATGCCGACCTGCTCGCCGACGGCGGGCGCATCGCCTTCACCAGCCCGGTGTTCGACGACGACACCTTCCCCTTCCTCCCGCCGGTCTTCACCGAGCTGATCCCGCGGTCGCTGCTGGAGAACCTGCCTCCGCAGTGGCGGCCCGAGGCGCTCTCGCGCCGCTTCAACAGCTGGCTGGCGAAGGAGGCGGACCTGCGCCAAGCCCTGGAGTCCGCGGGATTCCGGGAGGTGGAGATCGCCGACGAGCCGGTCGACCTCGTCGCACCGTCCGGCGAAGCCTGGGTGGCCTGGTCCCACACCCAGGGCATGCGCCTGCTCTGGGAGCACCTCCCCGACGACGACCGGGAGCGGCTGCGGATCCGGCTCACCGAGGCGCTGGACGGTATGCGCCGGGACGGCGGTCCCTTGTCCATCGAGACGCCGGTGCGCTACGTCACCGCGGTCGTCGACCGTTGACCTGCCGGTACGCCACCGCGGCACCGTGCGCGACGCCGTCCGCGGAGGACCGCCCGGCCTCCCCTGCCCGTACCCGACGAAGGGCCGTCCGTCATGAGGTTGCTGATCACCGGTGGCGCCGGATTCATCGGTTCCCACTATGTACGGAGCCTGCTCACCGGCCGCTACCGCGGCTACGAGGACGCGCGGGTGACCGTCCTGGACAAACTCACCTACGCCGGCACGCTGACCAATCTGCCGGACACCCATCCGCGGCTGACGTTCGTCCGGGGCGATATCTGCGACCGCGAACTGCTGATGGACCTGCTGCCGGGCCATGACGCCGTGGTCCACTTCGCGGCGGAGTCCCATGTCGACCGCTCCATCACCGGCTCCGCCCCCTTCGTCACCACCAATGTCACGGGCACCCACACCCTGCTGGACTGCTGCGTCCGCACCGGGGTGGGCCGGTTCGTGCACATCTCGACGGACGAGGTGTACGGGTCCACCGACGAGGGCGCCTTCTCCGAGCGGTCCCCGCTGGAACCCAACTCGCCCTACGCGGCCTCCAAGGCGGCGAGCGATCTGCTGGTCCGGTCCTTCCACCGCACCCACGGCCTGTGGACCTCGGTCACCCGCTGCGCCAACAACTACGGGCCCCACCAGTTCCCCGAGAAGGTCGTCCCGCTCTTCGTCACCCGCCTGATGGACGGCAGGAACGTTCCGCTGTACGGCGACGGGCTCCATGTACGGGAGTGGCTGCACGTCGACGACCACTGCCGGGCGGTCCAGCTGGTGCTGGAGTCCGGCCGGGCGGGCGCCACGTACAACATCGCCGGCGGGCGGGAGCTGACCAACCGGGACCTGACCCGGATGGTGCTGGACGCGTTCGGCGCCGGCTGGGACCGGGTGGATCATGTCGCGGACCGCAAGGGCCACGACCGCCGGTACGCCCTGAACGCCGAGCTGATCAGGGCGGAGCTGGGCTTCGAACCCCGGATCCCGTTCGAGCGCGGTTTCGCGGAGACGGTCCGGTGGTACCGCGACCACCGCAGTTGGTGGGAGCCGCTCGTCAGCCGTACGGCCGGACCCGCTCCGGCCCAGCCGGCGTCAGGACTCCGCTGAGCCCCGGAAGGGAGGACCGGCCGGTGGCCGGCCCTCCCTTCCCGGCGTGTCAGCCACGCTCCGCGAGCACCAGATGGACGCTTCCGCCGACATAGACCCCCCACTGGGACACGGTGGCCCGGAAGCCGAGACCGGACAGTCGTGAGACGACCCGGCCGAGCCTGCCCTCGATATCGTGGACCTCCAGCAGGACCCGCCGGATCCGGGGCCAGACACCGGGGTCGATACCGTCGAGGACGTCGAGTTCACCGCGTTCCACATCGACCTTGAGCAGGCCCACCCGGTCCACGCCGTGCTCCGCCATGACGGCGGTCAGGGTGGTCACCTCGACCGGGATCCGCTGGGTCACGGCGAAGGTCCGCCGCACGACCTCGCGGGTCTGTACGTCCGCGTCGATGTTGTCGAGGTGTGCTTCGAGATTGCGGGTGTCGTCCTCCGCATCGGCGTACAGGGTCGACGCCGAAGCGACATACGGCCGGTAGATCAGCTCCGACTTCCCGGGTACGGCTCCGAGCGCCTGCCGGTGGGCGCTCGCCCCCGGCAGATGGCGGGCGAGGTTCTCCTCCAGGCAGGCGTACGCCTTGGGCGCGGGCTCGAAGGCCATCAGACGGCGTTCGGGCGCGAGCCGGGCGAAGAGCAAAGACGCCAGCCCGATATGCGCGCCGACGTCGATGACGGTCTCGCCGGCGCCGATGCCCTCGGCGGCCCGTCGGTAGGGTTCGGCGCTGCTGATCTCCTCCCAGAGGGTGTGTGCTTCGGCTTCCTGCACCGCAGACACCACACGGCCGTCGGGCAGTTCGCACCGGGCGACGGGGAGGTCGGTGGGCAGTTCGTCCGGGAGATCCCACTGATTCGACATGCCGACGACGCTCCCGCACCGGTCTCGAAGAGCGCACGAGGAGCACTGGTCCACCGCGGCCCGCCGGTGCGCACGTCAGCTGCTGTGCCGGTGCTCCGCGGTCAGCTTCTCCAGGACCGGCACCACGTCGTTGGGGGTCGGCATGGCCCGGATCTCCCGGCGGAGTTCCCCGGCCCGCTCGGTGTACGAGGGCTCGTCGAGCAGCCGGAGGATCTTCTCCCGCAGCACCTCGGCGGTCAGATCACGGGCGGAGACGGCCAGGGTGGTGCCCGACTTCTCGTACTCCTCCCCCATGTCCTCGCTGACCCATTCGTAGCCGACGATGACGACCTGGGGCACCCCGTGCAGATCCGCGGTCGCCTTCGTCTGGTAGCCGGCGTGGTGGACGATCACCGAGCACGACGGGGCCAGCTCGTTCAGCGGGACGAAGTCGGTGGTGCGGATGTTGTCCGGCAGTTCGGGCAGGGCCTCGCGCTGCGCCGGGTCGAGGGCGGCGATGATCTCGACGTCCAGTCCCGCCAGACTGCGGAAGAGGGCGGCGAGGGTGTCGCCCAGCCGGAACCGCTCGGACTCCTCGCTGGTGATGGACGTGCCGAGGGTGACGCACACCCGGCGGCGCGCCACCGGTTCGTAGAGCCACTTCGGCACCACACAGCGTCCGTTGTACGGAACGTAGCGCATCGGCACCGTGGGCAGGTCCAGCTCCTGGCGGAGGCTGCCGGGCCGGGTGTCGACGACCCACTGGCCCGTCAGCATCGTCTCGTCGAACCGGCGCTCGCTGCCCAGGCGTTCCAGGGTCCAGTCGATCCATTCGGCCGTCGGATCCTCGCGCAGCGGCTCCGGCTGCCGGTCGCGGTGGCGTACGAAGTGACCGCGGGTGCTCATCTGGAGGGCCAGCTCGGGGCCGGACACCAGACGGGCGTGGGCCGCGCCGACCGCGGTGGCGGTGATCGCCCCGGCGATGGAGAAGCTCTCCCAGATCACCAGGTCCGGCTGCCAGCTGCGGGCCGTCTCCACGAGCTGGTCGATCTGCGCGTCGTTGTTGAGCGGCTGGTAGAGCGCGGGGACCACCATGTTCTCGTAGGCGAGATGGTCCTCCCAGGTCGCCTGGGAGGGGTCCTGTTTGCTGGTGCCGATCTCGTTGAAGAGGGAGATCGCCTCCTTCTGGAAGTCGTCGAGCTGCTCCCACAGGGTCGGCGATTCGACGGGCACCGCGGTCAGGCCGGTGTGGGTGACGGTGTCGACGAGCTGTGCGTTGCAGGCCGCCTGCACCTCGTGGCCCGCGGTGCGCAGGGCCCAGGCCAACGGAACCATCTGGTGGAAGTGATTGCCCTCGATGGAGGTGAACAGGACTCGCATCGCCGGATTCCTCTCTGTCGGTACCGGTCAGCCGGTGGTCAGCGGGCAGCTGAGCAGGTGCCGGGTCACCGGCGAGCGGCGGCTGCGCAGCGGCGGACCGGCCCGGCGCACCCGCGGGCCCGCGGCCACCAGGGCACGGACGACGGCTTCGGCCAGGGCGCGGGCGAACGGCAGGGTGACCCGGTGGTACAGGCCGGGAACGAGCACCGGGGCCGCCCGGCCGGTGACGAACCGGCCGGGGTCGGTGAAGACCCCGGGGTCGCGGTTCGCGGCCCCGATCAGCACCACCACCTGCTCGCCCGCCGCGATCCGCGCTCCGGCGAACTCCGCGCCGGCGCGGGCGACCGCCGGATGGAGCTGCACCGGGGAGTCGTACCGCAGGGTCTCGGTCACGACCAGGGCCGCGTGTCCGGGGTCGTCGGCCACCTGCGACCACTGCTCGGGGTGGTCCACCACCGCCAGTACGGAGCTTCCGACGAGCCGTGCCGCGGTCCGTACCCCCGCGGTGGCCAGCGGCAGCGCCGTCTCCCCCAGCCCGGTGCCGTCCGGTTGGCGGGGTGCCGCCGCGAGGAGCGTCCGCAGCCGGCCGACGGCGGTCAGGGTGCGCCGGGCGGTCTCCAGCCGCTGCGCGCACAGCAGACCGTCGAGGACGGTACCGGCGGCGGCGCAGGCCTCGGCGAACTCCGGGCGGTGCGCCGCGGGCAGCCCGAGGGTCCCGGCCAGCAGGTCCACGGGGACGCGTGCCGCGAGACCGGTGACGAGGTCGAAGTCCCCGGCCAGGCCGTCGACGGCCCGTTCGCACACGGCGGTGACCTCGGCGGGGGTGAAAGCGGCCGCCGCCGACCGGTGCAGCCGCTCGTAGTGGGCGGGGTCGCCGTCCAGTCCCGTACCGTCCACCGGTGTCCGGCCGGTCCCACCGGCCACCGGTCCGTGCGGCCACGCCTCGCCCAGCAGCCGGGTGGCGAGTGCGTGGTCCGCCGTCACCCAGGTACCCGTGGCGCTCCGCCACAGCGGGCCGAGGGCGCGGATCCGTTCGTAGGCCGGGTGCGGGTCCTCGGCGTGGCCGCGGAGCACATCGGCGTACGGATCGCCCTTCATATGGTGCAGCCACACCTCCCCGTGCGCCCGCTGCAGTCGTCTGCCCGGTTCGCCGGTCGCCACGGGGCTCCGGGTGGGGTTGCGTATCTCTTGCATGCGCTCACCTCCTTGCGGTCTGCCTAGACGAGCGGGAACTTCTCGTTGTTGAGGGGATCGCCGGGCGTCATATGGGAGATATGGGCGTCCTCGGTCCCGGGCCGGTAGGTGGCTTCGGCGTCCATGTAGACGATGCCGTGGCCCATCCGGGGGACGTCGGTCAGGTTCGGCCCGGCCATATGCACGGTGCGGCAGTGGTGGAAGGCGACGTCACCGGCCTTCAGCGGGACGGTGACCCGGGGGCGGCTGCTGTAGTCGGGCCAGATGTCCTCGATGGCCCGGTACTCCGCGAAGCTGGTCATATGGGTCTGCCGGTGCTCCGCGTCGCGCAGATGGGAACCGGGCACATAGCTGAGGCAGCCCTGTTCGACGGTGACGTCGACCAGCGCGACCCAGGCGGTGAGGGTCCTGTCCAGACCGTCGAGCGGCAGACCGGCCTCGTCGTCGTGCACGAGGGTGGGCAGCGTGTTCAGGTCCTTCCGGCCCGGCTTGAGCAGGATGTCGGTGCTGTACAGACGCAGGGGGGCGCCCGCGAGGCGGGTGGCGATCCCGGTGATCGCCGGGTGCAGCGCGAGATCGCGGAGCGCCTCGTGCTTGAGCCACGCCTGGGCGACGAAGTGCACCTGCACCTCGTCGGCGCCCGCGCCCCAGATCTCCGGGCCGTGCCGGCCGATCAGTTCCTCGGAGGCCTTCCTGAACCGCTCCGTCTCGGCCGGGGAGAGGACTTGCGGAATCCGGACGAAACCGTTCTCCCGGTAGTGGCGGTGGGCCTCGTCGGTGAGGACGTCGGCCGTGGTCGGGCCGGTGCTGGCCGTCATGGCGGATTCACTCTCCTTCGTCGCGGTGGTACGGACTGCTGCATATCGGGGCGGGGGGCCGGGAGGGCCGGGCCGCCGGGGTGGTGGTCAGCGGGACAGCACCCGGGCCAGGGCCTCGTAGAGGGCCCCGGCGGGGTCGTCGGGGCGGGTCGCGGTGCGCCAGGCGACGATGCCGTCCGGGCGGATCAGGCTGGCGCCCGCGGTGCCGATGCCGAACCGCCCGGCCAGATCGCCGTCGAGGTCGTCGAGATCGCCGGCCAGACCGTGGACCGTGAGGGGGACGCCGAGTTCCTTCGCCGCGCTGCGGCTCCACCCGGTCCAGCCGGCGCCGTCCTCGCCGGTGATCAGCAGCCAGCCGGAGCCGAAGAGGTCCACGGTGGAGATGCGTTCACCCGCCCGCCGTACCCAGACGTGCGGCATCCGGAATCCGGGCCGTCCGGTGGGCCGGGCCGGGGACTCGACCCGGGGGGTGTCCTGGTCGTCGATGACGACGGCGTCCGAGCGGTAGCGGAAGCCGAGTACCACCTCGGCATAGCCGGAGGGCCCCGCCATCCGGTCTTTCAGATGGGGGGCCAGCCGGGAGGCGTACAGATGCATGGACTCGTCCATCACGAGCTGGGCCACGAGCCTGCGCTCCGGCTCGTAGCTGTCCAGCAGCCCCGGTCCGGCCCGGCCGGACAGCACCTCGGAGAGCTTCCAGGCCAGGTCGAAGCCGTCGCCGATGGCGGTGTTGCCGCCGAGTCCGCCGGTGGGCGGCACGACCTTGGCGGAGTCGCCCACCAGGAACACCCGGCCGGAGCGCCACCGTTCGGCGATCCGGGCCGCCATGTCCCAGCGCTGGATGTCCAGCACCTCGGGTTCCAGGCCGGGCGCGTCCAGGCCGATGCGGATCAGTTCGACGCAGCGGTCGTGGGTGAAATCGTCCGCGGATTCGCCGCGTTCGGGGTCGTACTCGACCAGGAAGGTATGCCGTTCGGGGCGGTCGCTGCCGATGAAGATCCCGCTGAAGTGGGGGTTGCGCAGGTAGTACAGCCCGGAGGCGTCGGCGGGCAGGACCGCCGACAGATCGGCCTCGAAGATCATGCCGACGACGTGGGAGAGGGAGCCATGGCCGTGGCGGGCGATGCCGAGGCCCTCCCTGATGGGGCTGCGGTCGCCGTCGGCGGCGACGAGATACCGCGCCCGTACGGTGGTCTCCGCGCCGCTCTCCCGGTCGCTCAGCACCGCCGTGACACCGTGCTCGTCCTGTTCCCAGCCGATGAGCGCGGTGCCGAACCGGACCTGGGCGCCGTCCTTCAGCGCCCGGTCCCGCATCAGCGGCTCCAGCTGGTCCTGCCAGGCCAGTGCCCACGGCATCGGGGAACAGGGCGCGGTACTGGCGACCAGATGCTCGAAGCCCTCCTCGAAGGAGCCCAGCACCTCGCCGCGTACGGTCTCGGCGACCCGGGTCGTGAAATGGCCCTTGGCGCCGCGGTGGTCGGTGACCTCCTGCACCTGCTCGGCGATCCCGGCGAGCCGCAGCAGCTCCATGGTGCGCGGATTCTGGCCGATGGCCCTGGGGTGGATCGACGTCGTCGGATGCTTCTCGGCCATCAGGACCCGCACCCCGAGCCGGGCGAGGAACATCGTCGTCGAGAGTCCGCCCAGGCCCGCACCCACAACCAGGACATCGACCTCCGTACCGGCTTCCGCCATTGCCGTCCTCCCCGCTTCGGTCCGGCACCCGTCCGGCCGGTACCCGAAGGCCGAGACTCACCGGTGGGCTTAGAAGTCCGCTGGAGGACCCGTGGCGGGGGCTCGTCCGAGGCTGCGGGATTCTTCGAGCGCGGCGCGACGGCGCACGGGCAGGGTGAGGTCCCATGCGAGTGCTGTTCACGCCGTTCCCGGCGAGCACCCACGTCCACACCCAGGTACCGCTGGCGTGGGCGATGCGGGCCGCGGGACACGAGGTCCGTGTCGCCACCCGGCCGGACGTCGTCGAGGACATCAACAACGCCGGTCTGACCGCGGTCACCGTCGGCGAGGTCCTGGACGTTCCGGCCACGATGAACCCGGAGTACACCGACGAACCCGACGAGATCCGTGACGAAGCCTGGCTGGACGTCCTCGACATCAGCGAGACCCGGCCGGAGAAACTGACCTACTCCTATGTCCACGGCGTGCTCACCGCGTGGACCTCGTTCGTCTACCAGAACACCCTGCCGGACGACACCACGGAGGAGCTGATCGACTTCGCCCGTGCCTGGCGGCCGGATCTGGTGGTGTGGGACACCATGTACTACCCCGGCGCGCTCGCGGCGCGGATCAGCGGCGCGGCCCATGCCCGGCTGATGTTCGGCCTGGACCTGGTCGGGCTGATGCGCCGGCACTACCTCGGCGGACTGGCCGGGCTGCCGCCCGCGCTGCGGGAGGATCCGCTGGAGGAGTGGATGAGCCGGATCCTGCGGCGGCACGGCCGGGAGTTCACCGAGGATCTGGTCGTGGGCCAGTGGACCATCGACCCCGTCCCGCCGTCGCTGCAACTGCCCGTGGACCTGCCGTCCGTACCGGTGCGCTATGTGCCGTACAACGGGGAGGCGACGGTCCCCGGCTGGCTGCGGGAGCCCCCGCGCAGGCCCCGGGTCTGTCTGACCCTCGGCAGGTCGTTCCGCGAGGTGGTCGGGGCGGACCGGACGTCCGTGGGCGATCTGCTGGCCGCCGTGGCGGAACTCGACGTGGAGGTGGTCGCCACCTTCACCGCGGATCAGCTCGAACCGGGCCGGCGCGTGCCGGACAATGTGCGGGTCGTCGACTTCGCCCCGCTGGACGCCCTGCTGCCCACCAGTGCGGCGATCGTCCACCACGGCGGTTCGGGGACCCTGATGACGGCCCTGGCGCACGGTGTCCCGCAGGTGATGGTGCCGTCCAAGATGTGGTGCAACGTGCCCAAGGCGGAGCGGGTACGGGACGCGGGCGCGGGGCTCTGCATCGATCCGGAGGGGCTGACACCGGAAGGGCTGCGGGCCGCGCTGCTGAGGGTGCTGGAGGAACCGTCCTTCCGCGCGGGCGCGGAGCGGCTGCGCCGGGAGGTCGTCGGCACCCCGGCGCCCGCCGATATCGTCCCGGTGCTGGAGCGGCTCACTGCCGAACACCGGGCGGGGGGCGCCGGATGAAGGTGCCGCGGCGGTGCCGGCCTCGGCGTCGGCACCGCCGCGGCACGTTCACCGGGGGGCGCGGTGCTCCCTATCCGGAGGGCGTGGTGCTCCCTATCCGGGGGAACGGGGCGGTCGAGAAGATGACCTCGACCGGGACCTCGAAGTACTCCGCGATCCGCAGGGCGAGGAACAGGCTGGGGCTGTACTCGCCGCGCTCCAGATAGCCCACCGTCTGGTAGTGCACCCCGAGGGCCTCGGCGAGCTGCCTGCGGGTGATGGCGCGCTCCACCCGCAGCACGGCGATACGGTTGTGCACCGTCTCCGTCCCGCCGCCGCCCCGGGCACGCCCCTGCTCGCCGGCCGCCCGCCAGCCCGCGGCGGGCTTGCCGCCACCGGACCGGGTGTCCGGCGTCCCGGTCGGCGGCTCCGGCGCGTCGCCACTCCGCGCCGTACTGGTCTTCCTGCCGGATGCCCTGTCACCCAACGCGCTTCAATGCCTCCTGTTGCCGTGCCTCGACCTTCGATCCCGTCTCGCCGCGCGCCGTACGACTGAGGATCTTCGGCGCGATCAGCAAGGCGACGACGGCCCAGACGAGCAGTACGACCGCGGTCATGGGCCTGCGCCAGGAGTCGCCCAGCTCGACGGCGACCGCCGACTCCGGCAGCAGCGCGGCCCGGGTGCCCAGTCCGACCCAGTACACGGGGAAGAGCTGCGAAACACCCTGGAGCCAGCCGACCAGCGAGGTGATCGGGTAGAAAATACCCGAGATCGCCAGCAGGCCCATCGTCGGGAAGATACCCCAGGTGTTGGCGCCGCGCGGATTCTTCACCATCGCCCCGACGATCAGGCCGATCGGCAGGGTGGCGAGGAGACCGAGGCCCAGCACCCAGAGCAGGTTCAGCCAGTTGCCGAGGTCGTCGGTCACCAGATCGTCGAAGAGGAACACGCTGGGGATCAGGATGATCAGCAGGGTGAGCAGGGTGCTCAGTGCGATCCCCAGCACCCGGCCCGCGATATAGCCGATGAGTCCCTGCGGTACGGTCCTGGCCCGCAGCAGTGTGCCGTCCTCCCGTTCGGCCGCCAGCGCGAACGCGGCACCGCCCAGGGCCTGGAAGGCCAGCAGCCCGCCGATCATGCTCGGCATGGAGAGCGTCGCCAGCGAGAGGTCGGTACCGTCCACGGTCTTGTTCCGCATGAAGAACAGCACACCGAGGAAGACGCCTCCGAGGAACAGGTAGTAGGCGATATCGCCGGGGCTGGTCACCGACTGCCGGAATTCGGTCCAGCCGCGGCGCAGGCCCAGCCGTACGGCGTACACGGTGAGACTCACTGGCCGGCCTCCCGGAATGCGGCGATCGCCTCTTCGGACCGGCCCGCTTCGTACTGCCGGACCATGGTCATGTACGTGTCCTCCAGGCTGGCGCGGCGGACCTCCAGATCGCGCACCCGGTCCCCGTGCTGTTTGAACAGCTCGTGGACGAAGGTGCTGGCGTCGGGGGTGGCGTGGACGAAGTGTTCGCCGTCCACGGCCCAGCGCACCTCGGCCTTGCCCGAGGCCTGCCGGGCGAGCTGGTCCGCGCTGCCGTCGGCGACGATCTGCCCGCCGGCCAGGATCAGAATGCGGCCGGAGAGCTTCTCGGCCTCGTCGAGGTCGTGCGTCGTGAGCACGATCGTGGTGTCCTCCAGATCGGAGAGCCGGTGCACCACATCGTGGAAGTCACGGCGGGCCTTGGGGTCGAACCCCACCGTGGGCTCGTCCAGGAAGAGCAGTTCCGGACGGCCGACGATGCCGATCGCGACATCGAGGCGGCGGCGCTGCCCACCGGAGAGACTCGCGATCTTCTGGTCCGCCTGCTCCTCCAGGCTCACCATCGCAAGCAGTTCGTCCACATTCCTCGGGCGGGGCCGGTCGGCGGTGGAGTAGGGCCGGTAGAAATCGCCGAGCTGCGCCAGCAACTCCCGGACCTGCCACTTCCCGTGGTCGCGCCAGGACTGGAGCACGATGCCGAGCCGGGCGCGCCAGCGTTCGTCGCCCTTGCTGGGGTCCACGCCGAGCACGCTGACCTCACCGGCCGACCGGGCGCGGAACCCTTCCATGATCTCGATGGTGGTGGTCTTCCCGGCTCCGTTCGGCCCGAGCAGTGCGACGACCTCACCCCGGCGGACGCTGAAGTCGACTCCTTTCAGCACGTCCTTGGACCCGTACCGCATCCGCAGTCCGCTGATGTCGATCACCCGCTCGCCCGGCGAGCCGCCGGGTAATCCCCCGGTGCGACTCAACTCGTGCAGATCGTTTGTCCCAGCCATAGGCCGTCTACCTTTCGATCAGACCAGTTGAATCAACGATAGTACCTCTACTACAAGCGGTACAAGTCACATGACAAGCAGGGTTGGTGACGTACCGTCCGGGACGGGGGTCAGCGCGTCAAGGGAAGCTCCAGTACGGCTCCGGTGACCGCGGACCTCAGCCGCCGCAGTACGGGTCCGGTGCGCCGCACCCCGGGCGCCTCGGCGGACAGGGCGCGGAGCCCGGACTCGGCCAGGAGCCGTACCAGCGGGGCGAGCAGCGTTACGGGCAGCTCCCCCGAGAACACGGGCAACACCGGGAGGTCCGGCTGCCGCCCGCTGCGCTCCGCCGCGGGATCGAAGACGGCGGGTTCGGTACCGACCGCGGTGTCCCGTAGGGCCGCCTCCAGCGCCACCACGACCTGGCTGCCCGCCGGGACGGCGGTTCCGGCCAGTTCCAGATCCTCGTGCGCGTACAGCGGTACGAGCCGGACGGGAGGGGCGTACCGCAGGGTCTCCTCGACCACCGCGGGCGCGAGGCCGGGATTCTCGCACAGGCTCCGCCACACCTCGGGGTGGTCGAGGAGGGCGGCCACCGCGGCGCAGAGCACGTTCGCCGCCAGCTCGGAGCCGACGAGGGCCACCAGTGTGCACACCGAGCGCACTTCGTGCTCGGGCGCCGCCGCGAGCAGGGCGCTCACCGGATCGTCCCCGGGCTGCTCGCGCCGCCGGGCGATCAGATCGCCGAGCAGGGCTCCCATGCCGTCGACCGAGGTGATCAGCTCGTGTGCCGTGCGCAGATGCGGGGAGCACACCATGGCGTCCAGGGCGCCCGCCCCGCCGCGGACCAGCGCGGCGAAACGGTCGTGATCCTCCTCCGGTACGCCGAGGATCTCCCGTACCAGCCCGGCGGCGAACCCGTCCGCGATATCGGACCGCAGGTCGAACTCGGTGCCCGCGGCGGCGAGGGCGGCGCGCAGCGCCTGCTCGGCCGCGGGCCGCCACCGCTCCAGCGCCTCCGCGCCGAGCAGCGGTTCCAGCAGTTCGCGTACGCGTTTGCAGTCGGCGCGGCCCGCGGTCAGGAACAGCTCGCCGAACGGCAGGATCTCGCGCAGGGCGGGCACCTCCCAGGGCATGGGCTCCCGCTGCTCACCGGCGTCGTCGTCCGCGGCCGGCGCGTCCGCGTCGGGGTGCCGGAAGCTCAGCCGGGGGTCGGCGAGTGCGGCGGCCGCCACCTCGTGCCGGGCCGTCACCCAGGCTTCGGCGCTGCTCCAGTACAGCGGGCCCCGTTCGCGGATCAGGTCGCCGAGCCGGTGGGGGTCGTCGGAGGCGGCCCGCAGCAGCAGCGCGTAGGGGTCGTCCTTGGTCCCGATGATCCACTGGACGCCGCGGTGCGTGAGCAGCACACGGCCCAGTTCGCTCTCGGTCATGCTCGCCATGTGGTCAACTCCGCTTCTCCGAGGCCCCGTTCGCGTGGGGCCCCGGTATCGGGTCGTGCCGGGTCAGGTCAGGGAGAGGCCGCCGTCGACCGGAAGTACGGCGCCGGTCAGATAGCGGGCGTCCGGCCGGGTCAGCTGGGCGATCCACCAGGCGATCTCCTCGGGGGTGCCGACCCTGCCCTGGGGTGTCAGGGCGCCGACGTGGTGGAGCAGGCCCGTGTACTGCTCGGGCGACATGCCCGCCCGCTCCGCGAATCCGGAGTCGACCAGACCGGGGGCGACGCCGACGACGCGGATGCCGCGCGGTGCGAGTTCGACCGCCCAGGTGCGGGTCAGGAAGTCCAGTGCCGCCTTGGCGGCGCCGTAGACGCTGTTGCCCGCCCAGGCCCGCGATCCGCGGGCGCCGGATGAGCTGACGTTGACCACGGTGCCGCCGCCGTCGGCGGCGAGGGCGTCGAGCGCGCTGTGGACGAGCAGCACGGGCACTGCGAGGTTGGTGGCGAGCTGGGCGGCGACCTGCTGCGGGTCCACATCGGCGAGGGCGCGGTGGCCGAGGAGTGCCGCGTTGTTCACCAGGACGTCGATACCGCCGAGTTCGCGCAGGGCGGTGTCGACGACCTTCTGCGGCGCGTCGGCCTCGGTGAGGTCGACGGCGAGGGTCCGGATGGTGTCGTACCCCTCCGCGGTTCCGGCCAGGTCGGTGGCGGTACGGCCGACGACCAGGACGGCCGCGCCCCGGTCGGCGAGGGCGCGTGCGGTGGCCCGGCCGATACCGGAGCCGCCTCCGGTGACCACGGCCGAGCGGGGGGCTGCTGTCTCAGGCATGATTCCTCACCAGGTCGTCTTCCGGGGCGTCGGGTCCGGTGGCGGTGCGGCGGCGGTGTTCGGCGGTGAGCGACTCCAGTACGGGGACGATGTCCCGCGGGGAGGGGGTGCCGAGGGTCTCCCGGCGCAGCCGGCCGGCCGCGGCGGCGAACGACGGCTCGCCGAGGAGCCGTCGGAGTGCGGAGCGCAGGGCGTCGGCGGTGAGGGTCTCGGCGTCCAGGCGGAGGCCGGCGCCCGAGCGGGCCACCAGATCGGCGCGGATGCCGTTGTCCCACATGGTGCCGGGCACCAGGATCTGCGGAACTCCGTGCAGAAAGGCCGCGTGGACGGTGCCGGAGCCGCCGTGGCTGACGATGGCCGAGCAGCTCGGCAGCAGCGCGTCCATGGGGACGAAGTCGACGGCGCGGACATTGCCGGGAAGGCTGTCGACCTCTTGGAGCTGGCGGGCGTTGAGGGTGGCGACGACCTCGACGTCGAGTCCGGCGACGGCGTCGATCAGCTCGCCGATGGAGGCCTGGTCACCGCCCATGACTTCGCGGTGGGACACCCCGAGCGTCAGGCACACGCGCGGGCGTTTGGGCTCTTCGTGCAGCCAGGGCGGGATGCTGCCCCGGCCGTTGTAGGCGATACAGCGGACCGGGACGTACGGCAGGTCCACCGGGAGCCGCAGGGACGTCGGCACCGGGTCGATCGTCCACCGGCCGACCACCAGCTCCTCGGTGAACGTGCCTCCGTAGCGTTCCATCACCGGGCCGAGCCACTCCCGCAGGGGGTCCTCGCGCAGCGCGGGCGGCCGTTCGGCGACCTCCGCCAGATAGCTCTCGCGCATCCGGCCGACCAGGTCCAGGCCGAACATCAGCCGGGCGTGGGCCGCGCCGGTCACCTCGGCGGCGACGGCCCCGGCGAAGGTCAGCGGGTCCCAGACCACCAGATCGGGCCGCCAGTCGCGGGCGAAGTCCACCAGATCGCCGATCATCTCGGCCGACGAGTAGTTCTGGAAGACCGCCGAGGTCATGGCGGTGAACACGCCGTGCATATGGTCGTAGGTCAGCTTCTCCGGGCGGAGTTCGTCCATCGCCAGCAGAAGCTGGGCGTCCGGGGTGTCCTCGCCGGAGGAGTCGTACTCCTCCCGGGAGGCCTCCTCGCGTTCCCGCAGCTCCTCCATCACCCGGTCCTCGTTCAGCTCCCGGCCGACGGGGACCGCGGTCAGGCCGGTCCGGGCGATCACGTCCGCGAGGTCGGGGTGGCTGGCCAGGCGGACGTCGTGCCCGGCGGCCCGCAGCGCCCAGGCGAGCGCGACCTGGGCGTGGACGTGGTTGCGGGCGCCGAAGGTGGTGAACAGGACCCGCATCAGCGGTCCCGTACGGCTCGTTCGGCGTGCTCCTTGGCGAGGAGCATCGTCGCGGTGCTGTTGCGGCCGAGCGCGTCGCGGACGAAGGTGCGCGCGTCCTGGACCGTGGCGCCCTCGCCGAGGACGGGGACGACCGCTTCGGGGTTGAGGACGACGGTGTGCGTCGAGGTGACGGTGCACCCGGACGGGCTCTTCTCGACCTGCCAGCGGCCGTTGTGGACGGTCATCAGCGCCGGGGTCCGGAGCTGCTTGTAGACGATGGTTCCGGCCGGGAAGCAGACCCGTACGGACTTCGTCGTGTGGACCGCTCCGTTCGGGGTGAGCGTGTCCATCTCCAGCAGTTGCAGATGGGGGGTGGTCTCGTCCAGCTCGACGCGGTTCACATGCGGCAGCCGCTGCTCCCACTGGCCCGCGTCGTAGAGGAAGGCGTAGACCTCGGCGGGATCGCCGGCCACTTCGACGACGTCGTCGAAGTGCAGGGACAGTTCGCCGCCGCCCTCGGGGTTCTGTTCCGCGGCCCTCTTGAGGGCGCCCAGTTCCGCACCGCTGTTGCGGTCGACGGCCCGGGTGATCCAGTCCACGCCGTCCGGGTCGTCGTCGACGGCCCGGAAGTCGTGGGTGAGGCGGACGAGGGTGGTGGAGTCCGGCTGCGGTTCGATGATCCATTCGCCGCCCATCGCGGCGACCGGCGGCGACGACACCTCCTGCCGGAAGCTCACCCGCAGGCCTTCGGGGTTCAGGACGCGGCGCGAGGTCCAGGTCTTGACGGAGTCGTTGGCGGTCGCCCAGATCCGGATGCGCTCCTCACCCGCGGTCCGCTCCAGGACGTCCACGTGCACGGTCGGGGGGAAGACCCGCGGCCATGCGTCGACGTCCGCGATCAGACCGTAGACGGTACGGGCGGGCGCTGCCACGGTGATCCGGTGTTCGGCTCGGTGCTGGTTCGTCATGATGCGGGTCTCCTGGTCCTCGCGCGGGGCCGTCAGTAGTTGCCGAGTCCGCCGCAGACGTTGATCGCCTGCGCCGTGACGGGGGCGGCCTGGTCGGTGACGAGATAGCCGACGAGCCCGGCGACCTCGTCCGGGGTGGTGTACCGGCCGAGCGGGATCTTCGCCTCGAACCGCTCCAGCACCGCCTCCTCGGTGGTGTCCCAGACCGCGGCGTAGCCCTGGCGCACCCGCTGGGCCATCGGTGTCTCCACATAGCCGGGGCAGACCGCGTTCACCGTGATCCCGGTCTTGGCCAGCTCAAGGCCCAGCGCCTTGGTGAAGCCGACGACACCGTGTTTGGACGCGGAGTACGGGGCGCCCAGCACCACGCCCTGTTTGCCGCCGGTCGACGCGATGTTGATGATGCGGCCCGTGCCCCGTTCCAGCATCCGGCCCGTGGTGAGCGCCTCCCGGGTGACCCGGAGGACGCTGTTGAGGTTGGTGTCGACGACGTCGAGCCACAGTTCGTCGGTGATCTGCGCGGTGGGGCCGCCGCCGCTGCGGCCCGCGTTGTTCACCAGCACGTCCACCGGTCCGTACCGGTCCACGGCGGCCCGGACGAGGGCTCCGACCTGCTCGGTGGAGCGCACGTCGCACACCTGCCCCGCGACCTCGTACCCCTTGTCGCGGAGCCGTTCGACGGTCAGCTCGACGTTCTCGGCGTCCCGGGCGCAGATGAACACGCGCTGTCCGAGCCCGCACAGCAGGGTCGTGACGGCGAGCCCGATACCGCTGGTGGCACCGGTGACCACGGCACACCGGTCGTCTTGGGGGGACATGTCTCTCCTCATCGTCGTCGGGTTCGCTCTCGGGTTCGCTGTCGGGTCACGACGGCGGCCGCGTTGAAGCCGCCGTGTCCTCTGGCCAGCACGAGCGCGGCGGCCACCGGGGCTTCGCGGGGGGTGCGGACCAGGTCGATCCCGTATTCGGGGACCGGCTGCCGGACGTTCGCGGTCGGCGGGATCACCCCGTGGCGGATGGCCAGGACGGCCGTCGCCAGGTCCAGGGCCGCGCCCCCGGCGCCGAGCCGGCCGGTCATGGTCTTGGGCGCCGTCACGGGTACGCCGTGCGCACCGAAGACGGCACGGACGGCGTCCGCTTCGGCGCGGTCGAGTTCGGGGACGCCCGCGGCGTCGGCGAACACGACGTCGATATCGCCGGGTTCCAGTCCTGCTTCGTCGAGGGCGAGTTCGGCGGCCCGCCGCAGATTGGACGGCCGGCCCGTCCCGGGCGGCGGATCGAAGGCGGAGGCGCAGCCCGCGATCTCCCCGTACCAGGAGTGGACGCCACGGGCGCGGGCCGACTCCGCCGACTCCAGCACGAACAGGGCGCCGCCTTCTCCGGGTACGTATCCGGAGGCGTCGGCGTCGAAGGGCAGGTACGCCCGCTCCGGATCGTCCACGGTGCTGATCCGGCCGCTCGCGAGCTGTGCGACCCAGCCCCAGGGCGACGGCGAGCCGTCGACACCGCCCGCGATCACCATCCGGACGTCCTCGCGCAGATGCCGCCGGGCCTTCGCCAGGGCGTCCAGGCCGCCCGCCTGGTCGGTGACGACCACACCGCCCGGTCCGCGCAGTCCGTGGCGGATGGAGACCTGGCCGGTGTTGACCGCGTAGAACCAGGCGAAGGACTGGTAGGCGCTGACGTGCTCCGGGCCCTTGCTCCAGAGGTTGTGCAGTTCCCGGTGGCCGAACGCGAATCCGCCCGCCGAACTGGCGGTGACGACACCGATGTCGTACTCCGGCAGTGAACCGGGCTCCACCCCGGCGTCCTCGATCGCCCATCCGGCGGCGACCAGCGCCAGCCGGGTCATATGGTCGGTCTGCGGGATGAGCCGGCTGGGGATGCCGTACTCCTGCGGGTCGAAGCCCTGGATCTCACCGGCCAGCCGGCTCGGGTAACGCTCCGGGTCGAAGCGGCTGATCGGGCCGATCGCGGGCCGCCCGGCGAGTGTGCGGTCCCAGTGGGGGGCCGTACCGAGGCCGGTCGGCGCGAGCACACCCATGCCGGTGATCACGGCGGCGGGTGTCATGATGCCGCCCCGTCCGGGCCGCGCAGCACCATCGCGCTCTGGAAGCCGCCGAAGCCGCTGCCCACGGTGAGCACCGCGTCCACCCGCTGCTCCCGGGCCGTCAGCGGTACGTAGTCCAGATCGCACTCGGGGTCGGGTTCGTGGAGATTGGCGGTGGGCGGGATGGTGTTGTGTTCGATGGTGAGTGCGCAGGCCGCGATCTCCAGGGAGCCGATGGCCCCCAGGGAGTGCCCGATCATGGATTTGATGCCGCTGACGGGCACCCGGCGGGCGTCCTCGCCGAGGGCCCGTTTGAAGGCCGCCGTCTCGTGCCGGTCGTTCTGTACGGTGCCCGAGCCGTGCGCGTTGACGTAGTCGATGTCCTGCGGGGCGATCGCGGCCCGCCGCATGGCGACCCGGATGGCCTCGGCCATCTCCTTCCCGTCGGGGCGCAGTCCGGTCATGTGGAAGGCGTTGGAGCGGGAGGCGAAGCCGCTGATCTCCGCGTACACATGGGCGTCGCGCCGCCGGGCGTGTCCCAGCTCTTCGAGGACGAAGACGGCGGCGCCCTCACCGAGGACGAATCCGTTCCTGGTGCGGTCGAAGGGCCGGGAGGCGTGTTCGGGTTCGTCGTTGCGGGGCGTGGTCGCCTTGATGGCGTCGAAGCAGGCCACGGTGATCGGGGAGATCGGGGCGTCGGTGGCGCCGGCCACCATCACATCGGCCGAGCCTTCCCGGATCAGCTCGACCGCGTGCCCGACCGAGTCCAGCCCGGAGGTGCAGCCGGTCGAGATCAGCGATACGGGGCCCTCGGCGCGGACGTCGCGGGCGACTTCGGCGGCGATGGAGCTGGGCACGAAGTAGTCGAAGAGATGCCGTCCGGCGTAGGAGTCGTCCACATGCCATTGGCGCCCGCCGTCGCTGACGACGGAGTACTCGTCCTCCAGGCTCATGGTGCAGCCCACGGCGCTGCCGATGGTCACTCCGGTCCGCGCGGGGTCCAGTTCCGCGAACTCCAGCCCGCTGTCGGCGACGCTCTCCCGGGCGCTCACCACGGCGAACTGGGCTGCCCGGTCCATCCGCCGGGCCTGTTGCGGGGTCAGTCCCTCGCGCAGCGGGTCGAAGTCGACCTCGGCGGCGACCTGGGAGCGGTAGGCGCCGGGGTCGAAGAGGCTGATTCTCCTGGTGGCCGTGCGACCGGCGGTCAGCGCGTCCCAGAAGGGCTTGCGCCCGACGGCGTTGGGGGCGACGACACCGATGCCGGTGATGACGATGCGGCGGCCCGCGGAGGTGGCCATCAGCGGTCCTCCGCCGCCGTCCGCTCCCCCGACACGTACTGCCGGGGTACGTACAGGCCGGGCTCGCTGGTGCCCAGTTTCCGCACCGCCGCCGCGTGCGGCGCGAAGGAGGGGGCGCCGACCGCGGCGCGGAAGGCCCGCGCGTCGCGCCAGTGCGCTATGTTGACCCACCGGGTCGGGTCCTCGGCGTGCCGGTGCAGGGTGTAGCGGAGGAAGCCGTCACGATCCGCCAGGTACCGTCCGGTCTCGGCGAAGGCCTTCTCGAACTCCTCCTCCGAGGCGTGCACGGTAAACCTGTTGACGAAGGTGACCACCCCGCTCCCGGTGGGATCAAGGCCGTTCGGTTGCATCTCATCGCCTCTTCTCACGTGCGACGTCGGGCTCTGACGCTGTGGCGTCGTCCAACGTGGGCGTCGTCTCTCGCAGCCCGCTCAACAGCCCCTGGACCGGTGGTGCCGGCGGACCGCGGGAAGGTCGAGCGGCCGTGGAGCAGCGGGTCGAGCGAACGTCGACCCCCTGCCGATCGGGGTGTTGGGATGCTCGTCGGTGACGAGTACACCGAGATCCGGAGGCGCGCGATGAGTCAGAACGTCGAAGCGGTACGGCGGATGGTCAAGGCGTACAACACGGGCAACACCGACGACGTCCACGAGTTCATCCATCCCGAGTATCTGAATCCGGCCACCATCGAGCACGGCATCGGTGAGGGCCCCCAGGCCTTCGCGAAGGCGGTAGCCTGGGTGCGGATGACCTTCTCCGAGGATGCGCACCTGGAGGAGGTCAAGATCGAAGAGCGGGGCGACTGGGTACGGGCGTATCTGGTGCTCCACGGCCGGCAGGTCGGCCCCATGGTGGGATTCGCGCCGACGGGCCGCCGTTTCGCCGGTGAGCAGATCCATTTGCTGCGTTTCGTCGACGGCAGGATCAGGGACCACCGTGACTGGCCGGAGTACCAGAGCACCTACCGGCAGCTCGGTGAGCCGTGGCCCGAGGGGGACGGCTGGCGCCCGTAAGGAGTCTCCTGCGGAGCGGGCCCGGCGGGATCCGGACGACCCGCGGGATCCGCAGGAGACGATCCGGCACAAGACCGTACGAGGAGCCGAACCGATGACCGAGCAGCGAACCGTCGACTTCTGGTTCGACCCCGTATGCCCGTACACATGGATCGCCTCGCGGTGGCTGGTGGAGGTCGCGAAGGTGCGGCCGGTGACCATCCGCTGGCGGGTGATGAGCCTGTCCGTGCTCAACGAGCACCGGGACGACAACCCCGAGGGCGAGTGGGAGGACTACATGTGGGCGCCGGTGCGCCTGTGCGCGGCGGTGGAGGAGCGGTTCGGGCAGCAGGCGCTCGGTGACCTCTTCACGGCCCTGGGCACCCGCTTCCACCTCCAGGAGGACTGGGGGAACCTCGCGGGGGCGCTGGCGGACGCCGGGCTCCCCGAGGAGCTGGCGGAGGTCGCCGGGTCCACCGACTACGACGGGGCGATCCGCTCCTCGCATGCGGAGGCCGTCGCCTTGGCGGGCGGCGATATCGGCACCCCCGTGGTGTCGGTCGCCGGTCCCGGCGGTGAACGGGTCGGGTTCTTCGGGCCGGTCGTCTCGCCCGCTCCCGCCGGGGAGCTGGCGGGCCAGTTGTGGGACGGCTTTCTCCTCATGGCCGCGGTGCCGGGGTTCTACGAGGTCAAGCGCACCCGGAACGAGGAGCCCCGCTTCGACCTGTCCGGCTGACGCGCCACGGCCGCCGGCGGGATCCGCGTCGGGCGCGGGGGTACGGGCAGCGGCGCCGCTGCCCGTACCCCCGCGCCCTTCAGCCGTACCGGAGCACGTGCCGGAGGACGGCTTCGGCGAGCGGGCGGTGGACCGAGACCGGCAGTGCGTGCCCCATGCCGTCGATCTCCACCAGCTCCGCGCCCGGGATCAGATCGGCCAGATGGCGGCCGTGCGGCGGCGGGGCGATCGGGTCCTCCGTCGCCTGTATCACCTGGGTGGGGACGCGGATATCGCGCAGCTCGGGGGCGCGCTCGCGCGGCGGCGGCTGCACCGCGTAGTGCGACTGCGGTTCGCGGAGGGCGCCCGAGTGGTCGATGGCCTGCTGCTCCCACCGCCGGAAGTCGGCCGCGCCGAAGGGGACCGCGTCGCCCGAGAACAGGTGCCACCGGCGCACCCGCCGGTCCAGCTCCGCCTCCGGCCCGTCGGCGTCCTCGTTCATGACGGCCAGCGCCTCCAGGAACCGTGGCTGCGGCAGCGGAAGGCCGTCGGCCGACGGCTCGTTGGCGAAGGCGCGGCGGATACTGTCGGGGAAGTCGACGTCGAGCGCGCCGCTCAGCATCATCGACATGCTCAGCATCCGCTGCGGATGGTCCAGCGCGACGAGCTGGCACAGGACGGCGCCCATCGACATGCCGACGAAGTGCGCCCGTTCGATCCCCCAGCCGTCGAGCACCGCGACGGCGTCGGCGGCGAGCTGGAGATATCCGTACGGGCGCTCGGCCGGGTCCCAGCCGGTGGAGCGGCCCACCCCCCAGTGGTCGTAACGGATCACGTGGAAACCACCGGCGGCGAGCCGTTCGACGAACTCGGCCGGCCAGCTCAGCGCGGTCAGGTTCCCGCCCGCGATCAGGAGCAGTGCGGGATCGGCGGGGTCGCCGAAGCCCTCGCTCCACAGCTCTACATCCTTCGACGTGACGGTACGTTCTGCCACGGGGACCTCCCTCTCGGCTCCTGGAACCCTCGGTTCCGTTGGTCGGCGGTCGTGGTGCGGACGGGATCAGCGCGGCGCCAGCTCCCAGAGGCAGGAGTCCAGCGGCACCTTGGGCGATACCAGGGGTCCGGTCTTCGAGACGATGTCGAGGCCGGCGGCGGCGGCCAGCTCGGCCCACTCCCGGTCGGTCCGGACCCGGCCGCCGAGGAACACCAGCATGCGCAGGTCCAGCACGCTGAAGTACAGGTCGGACGTCCGCGTCCCGCCGGACGGCGCCTCCGCCCGCTCCAGCAGGACGATCCGGCCTCCGGGCCGCAGGGCGTCCCGGCAGCGCCCCAGGATCCGCAGCGCGTCCGGATCCGACCAGTTGAGGAGGGTGAACGACAGCACGACGATATCGGCGGTCACCGGCAGTTCGTCGAAGAAGTCGCCGCCGACGACGTCGATCCGGCCGGCCGTCCCGGTCGCCGCGATGCGCTCGCGGGCCCGCGCGGCCGCCCCGGGCAGGTCCAGCAGGGTGCCGCGGGCCTCGGGCGCGGCCCGCAGGATCGCGGTCAGCAGGCCGCCGGGGGCACCGCCGACGTCGAGGATGTGCCGGGCCCGGGTCCAGTCGTACGCGGCGACGGGCGCGGCGAAGGCCGTGTCCTCACGGGTGGTCATCAGGGCGTCGAAGGAGGCGCCGAGGGCGTCGTCCTCGGAGAGGTCGGTCCAGAACGGTCTGCCGTAGTGGGCCTCGTACTGCGGCCGCCCGGTGCGGACCGCCTCCCGCAGTCCGAGGAAGGTCAGGTCGGCGCGGCCGACCGCCTGGTCCAGGTCCAGCCAGGAACGCTGGCGTGACGGGTGGTCGTCGGCGAGCAGATCACCGACGGCGGTCGGGGCGTAGTGGCCGGGCCCGGACTCCGCCAGGACTCCGGCCGCCGCCAGATGCCGCAGCAGCCGGGCCAGCGCGTCGGCGTCCGCTCCGGTGGCCTTCGCGAGGGCCTCGGCGCCGGTGGCGCCCGCCCGCAGATGGTCGACGAGCCGCAGGGTCGCCGCGACCCGCAGCGCCATCGGGGTCACCAGGTTCGACATCCGGACCAGCGCGTCGACGTGCCTCCGGTCCCCGCCCGCTCCTTCTGCGGCCGTTCCTTCTGCGCCCGCTCCTTCTCCGGCTGTTCCGCCGTCCGTACGGCTCATGACGCGCCGCCCGCGATATCCGTGCCGAGGGCATGCGCGCTCAGGTGGTCGACGGCATCGGCGTAGGTGAAGGGCTGCATGAACCAGCCCGCCCGGACGTCGCGGTAGTGCCGGGAGAGGGGGTGGTGGGCGGTGAACGACGCCCCGCCGACCAGGGTCATACAGTCCTCGACGATGCTCGCCGCGGTGCGGTTGACGATGAGCTTCGCGTACTGGAAGGGGGCCATCATCAGCCGGCCGCGCTCGTCGGGGTCGTCCGTCGCCCGGTACGCGTAGTGGTCGGCGTTGACCAGTGCCGCCGCGAGCGCGGTCCGCAGCGTGTAGAGCTTCACATCGAGTTCGGCGATCATGGTGCGGACCGCGGCGGCCGGTTCGCCGCCGCGGCGGGCGAGGCCCGCGACGGTGAAGTCGCGTGCCGCCTGGGCGATCCCCGCGTACACACCGAGCAGTCCGATGGAGCTGACGGTCTGGCCCGCCATCGCGGCGTCGCTGCGGACGCCGACCGGTCCCCGCAGGAAGACATCGGCCGCCGGGACGGGGCAGTCCTGGAAGACGACCTCGGTACTGGCGGAGGCCCGCATGCCCATACCGTTCCAGTTGTCCGGCGCCTTCAGACCGGGGGAGTCGGCGGGCAGGAAGGCGGAGGCCGTCAGCGGGGGGCCGGAGGCAGGGCGGGTCTGCGCGGCGACGACGAAGTGCGTGGCGTACGGGGCCATGCTGACCAGGATCTTCCGTCCCGTCAGCCGCCAGCCGCCGTCGGCCGCCGGGACGAGTTCGGTAGTGACACCCGCATCCTTCAGGGCGCCGCTGATCAGCGCCTTCTCGGTGCCCATCAGCCGGAGCAGCCGTTCCGCGAGGGGCCGCCCGGTGTCGGTGCCGTGCTCACGCTCGTACGACATGGTGATGCCGCGGCTGAACTGCATATGCAGCGACAGCGCGACGGAAGCGTCGGCCTCGGCGATCCGTTTCACGGCGAGGCAGACGTCGTGGACGCTGCTCACGCCCAGTCCGCCGAATGCGGCGGGCACGGTCGCGGCGAGTACGCCGTCGGCCCCCAGACGCCGGACGAGGCCGAGGGGGAAGGTGCCGGTGCGGTCGTGCTCACCGGCGCCGGACGCGATGCCCGGCAGCTGTCTGCCCAGTATCTCCAGCAGGGTGCGGCCCTCGGGGGTGCGGGGTTCGGTGAGGTCTCCCGCCGGGGCCCCGCCCGTACTGCCGGACTGATCCGTCATGGCTGTTCCGTCCTTCCCGTCCGGACGACGTCCGCGGGGCGCGCCGCCATCAGATATCGGTCGATGGCGGTCCGGTGGTAGCCCGGCCCGAATCCCAGCCGGTCGACCTCGGGAACCAGCCGCCGCAGTTTCCGTACCGAGGGGCAGTGTTCGATGCTGTCGTCGGTGACCTGCCAGCGGGCCGAGACCCCGAGGCGGCGTTCGAGGTGCCGTACGACGGCGGCCACCTCCACACAGTCCCCGGAGGCGACGTTCACGGTCTCGTCGCACACGCCGGTACGGAGCAGTGCGTCGACGGCGGTGACGAAGTCCGCCACATGGAGCAGGTCCCGGCGGGCCCCGCGCTGGACCCGCACCCGGCTGGCCAGCACCTGGGCGACGAGCGCAGTCAGGAGGCGGAAGGGGGGTTCGTCCGGGCCCAGCACATAGCCGAGCCGCAGGATGAGATGGCGGACTCCGGAGGCCTTGATGGTCCGTTCGAGGTCCAGTTTGTGCTGCCCGTAGCGGGTGGAGGCGGCGGGCGGGCCGTCCTCGTCGCCCGGTCCGCCGGGGCCGCCGTACATGCTGACGGTGGAGAAGAACACCAGCATCCGGTCGTGCCCCAGGCAATGCCGGATCGTGTCGTCGACGAGTGCGGTCTCACGGCGGTGTTCGGTGTCGGGCAGCGGATGCGTGGGGACGCCCGCGGCCAGCACGGTGGCCCCGGGGTGCCCGGCCGCGAGCGGCGCGAGGTGTCGTGCGAGGAACCCGTTCCCGATGATCTCCATCTGACAAGGCAGTCCTTCGGCTCGCTGGGGGCACCGACCTTCGCAGCCGGGTGTCGAAGGAGACTCGAAAGTGCCCGGACAGCGGGGCGAGGCCCGGTCGGAAGGGCGCTTCAACCAGGCTCCGCGCGCCCTCAAGGACCCGGGTGGAGGGTGGGCGTCACCCACCTCATCCTTCTGATGACGCGAGGAGTTCCCATGCGCGCTCTGTTCGTCAGCTCCCCCGGGCTGGGGCATATCTTCCCCACCGTGCCCCTGGCGCACGCGCTGACCGCATCGGGTCACGAGGTGCTGTACGCCCAGGGCGGGGACGTCGGCTCGGTGGCCGCCGCCGGCGTCAATGTCGTCGATGTGACCCCCGGTCTGGACTATGCGACGGTATTCCGGCCCGAGGAGATCGACTTCAGCGTGGACGGCGGGGACGAGTTCGTCGCCGCGCTCTTCGCGAAGGTCTCGGGGGTCACCGTCGACCGGGTGGTGGAGGTCGCCCGGAGCTGGTCCCCCGATCTGGTCGTCCACTCGCCGTTGCAGGGTGCCGGACCGCTGGCGGCGGGGGCGCTCGGAGTGCCTGCGGTGTCCGTGGTGACCGGTCCTGCGGACAGTGCGCCGCGTATCGACGGTCTGCTGCGGGACCATATGAAGGACCACTATCGGCGGCACGGTGTCGCGCCGGAGCCGGTGCCCGGATTCCGGCTCAACTCGATGCCGCGGAGCCTGCTGGAGCTGCTTCCGGAGCAGGTGCGCGGGGCCGACGACATACCGGTGCGCTATGTGCCGTACAACGGCAACGGCGAACTGCCCGGCTGGCTCCTGGAGCCGCCGCGGCGGCCGCGGATCGCGGTCACGCTGGGGTCGATCGCGGGCCTGTGGGGCGGGCTTGCCGTGCTGGCGCCGCTGGTCGCGGCGGCGGCGGACACGGATGCCGAGTTCGTCGTCACCCTGGGTGGCGGCGATCCGTCGCTGCTGGGGGAACTGCCGCCCAATGTGACGACGGTGGACTGGCTTCCCCTGGCTCCGCTGCTGGCGGTCTCCCACGGGCTGATCCACCACGGCGGGTCGGGCACCACGGCGGTGGCGATGGCCCTCGGGGTACCGCAGTGCGTGATGCCGCTCAGCCCCGACCAGAAGGACAACGAGCGGGCCGTCGTCGAACGGGGCATCGCGATCGGGGCGGCGGCCGAGACCGTCGGCACGGCGGAGTTCCGGGCCCTGCTGGAAGACGACGGAATGCGCCGGGCCGCGGCCGCGGTCCGTGATGAGACGGCGGCGATGCCGTCTCCCGCCGCGCTGGTCGGACGGCTGGAGGCCCTGGTGCGGACAGGGCCGGAGGACAGCCCGTGAGGGTCAGCGGCCCGGGGGCCGGACGGACAGGGCGTGGCGGAATACGTTCCCCGGGTCCCACCGCGCTTTGACCCGCTGGAGCCGCGGGTAGTTGTCCCGGTAGTAGAAGGTGTGCCACGGCACCCCGGAGGTGTTCCACCGGGGATCGGCCAGATCGGCGTCCGGGTAGTTGATGTAGGCGCCGCCGTTGGCCGCCCCGGGCACGGGGACCCCGCCGGTGTCCGCGTACACGTCCCGGTACAGCTCGCGCACCCAGGCCAGTTGTCCGTCGCCGGAGACGCCCGGCCACCACGAGGTCTCGTACGTGGCGCTGAACAGGCAGTCCCGGTGCGGGATCGCGGTGGCGGACGCCGGGACCGTGTTGATCCTGCCGCCGAGGGTGGAGAGGTAGACGGCCGACGCCTGGTGTTCGTCCCCGCCCCGGTTCAGATGGCGGTGGAGGGTGCGGATCTGGGTCTCCGTCCAAGCCGTGCGCAGCAGCCCGGCCTTGGACTTGAAGGGGTAGCGGCCGCCGGCGTACGGGTCGGCGGTCAGGGTGGACTTCATCCACAGCACGGTGGATTCCTCGGTCTCGTGGCGTACGCCGGTGTCCGCGGTGATCGCGGCCGCGTACTCGCGGAGGAGCTGCTCGCCGTCCGGCAGGGAGCCGTCCACACTGGCCACGAGGGTGAACCGGCCCGCCGCCCGGTGGTTGAGGACGAACCAGCTGCTGAGCGGCGCGTACCGGGAGCCGGTGCCGGACTCCCGCTCGTGCCAGGTTCCGTGGTTGCGCAGGATCCGGACGAACGCGGACTCGGTCATGTCCGCCCATGACCAGCCGATGGTGACGGAACGTATCGTGGCCGGGGGGCGGGGCAGCAGGGTGGTGGGATCGTCGCCGCGCGCGCCGGGTGAGCGCATCAGATAGCGGGTGACGATGCCGAAGTTCCCGCCGCCCCCGCCGGTGTGGGCCCACCACAGGTCGTGGTGGGGGTCGGCGGGGTCACGGGTGGCCCGTACCCGGCGCGCCCGGCCGTCCCGTCCGGCGACGACCACCTCGACTCCGTACAGATGGTCCGCGACGAAACCGTGCCGGCGGGAGAGCCCGCCGTATCCGCCGCCCGCGAAATGGCCGCCCGCGCCGACGCCGGGGCAGGCGCCGGCCGGTACGGTGACGCCCCAGCCCAGGTAGAGGCTGCGGTACACATCACCGAGCGTCGCGCCGGACTCGACGGCGAAGGCGCGGTGCGCCGGATCGTAGCGGACGGACTTCATCTCGGAGACGTCGACGACGATCTGTACGGCCGGGTCGTCGACGAAGTCCTCGAAGCAGTGTCCGCCGCTGCGGACGGCGATCCGGCTGCCCGTCCGCAGCGCCTCGTCCACCGCGGCGACCACGTGCTCGGCGCGGTGGACGAGGCGGATGGACTCGGGGCGGCCGGAGAAGCGGCCGTTGTAGCCTCTGGCGTTCAGTTCGGCGTAGCGCGGATCGTCGGGCCGGATGTCCTTGGCCGGGGGCGCCGGAAGGCACTCACCGGCCCCGGGCGCCGCCGGGGCCCTGCCGACACCGGTCTCCGCCGCCGCCGTACCGGCACCGCCGAGTGCCACGGCACCGCCGGCCGCGGCGCCGCTCGCCAGGAATCCCCGGCGCGAGAAATCCTTCACTGCCACTCCCCCGTCTCCTTGTCGGTGATCCCGGTGATCCCGGTGGCCCCGGTGGGTCCGGGGCCGTCAGCTCCGTACGGGCTCCGGCCCGGCGCCGTGCCGGGCCGCCGCCAGCTCTTCGAGGACCGGTACGACGGCACTGGGAGCGGGCAGCTCCCCCGACTCCCGGCGCAGTGCGGCGGCGGCATCCGCGAAGGAGCGTTCCTCCAGCAGCCGCCGGAGCAGGCCGCGGAGCATTCCGGCGTCGGCCCGTTCCGGCTCGGCGACCCGCAGCCCGGCTCCGCGCTCCTCCAGCAGCCGGGCCTTGTGGTCGGTGTCCCATACCCCGTCGGGGAGGATCAGCTGGGGCACCCCGCAGCTCAGAGCGGTGTTGAAGGTGCCCGCACCGCCGTGGTGGATCACCGCGGAGCAGCTGGGCAGCAGCGTCTCCAGCGGGACGAAGTCCACGACGCGGACGTTGTCCGGTATCTCGGTGACGGAGGCGAGCTGGGCCTTGTTGAGGGTGGCCACCACCTCGGCGTCCACTCCGGCGACGGCCGCGAACACCTCGTCGAGCGGCACCCGGTCGGCGCCGAGCAGCTCGCGGTGCGACACGCCGAGCGTCAGGCAGATCCGGCTGCGGGTCCGCGGTTCGCGGAGCCAGGCCGGGAGGACGGAGCTGCCGTTGTGGGTCACCATCCGCATCGGTACGCGGTCCACCCCGACCGGGAACCGCAGGGACGGCGGCAGCGGGTCGACGGTGCGCTGTCCGACGACGAGGTCCTCGCCGAACTCGCCGCCGTACTGCCGCATGGTCCAGCCCAGCCACTCCTCCAGGGGGTCCTCGCGACGGCCCGGGGGCAAGCGGCGTACCGCTTCGAGATAGGGCTCCCGCATCCGTCCGATGAGGTCCAGTCCGAAGAGGAGCCGGACGTGGGCGGCGCCGCTGGCCCGTGCCGCGACGGGTCCGGCGAAGGTGAGCGGGTCCCAGACGACCAGGTCCGGCTGCCACCACCGGGCGTGGCGGACCAGTTCGTCGACCATCGCCGGGGCGGAGTACTGCTGGAAGACGTGCGTGGTCATGGCGGTGAAGACGCCGTGCATGTACTCGTAGGACAGCTTCTCCGGACGGATCTCGGTCATGTCCGTCCAGTACTCGAAGCGTTCGGCGACGGCGCGGTAGTCGTCCGCGCCGCCCGCCTCGTCCCACGCTCCGGGGTCCTGGGACGCACCGTCCCCGCTCCCGCCGGATCCATCGGCCGCTTCGTACGATTCGAGCTGTGCCACCAGGTCGAGCGCGGCACCGGCCGTCACGGCGGTCAGACCGGTGCCCGTGATATCGGCGGCGAGGTCCGGCTGACCGGCCATCTGGACCTCATGACCGGCTGCCCGAAGCGCCCACGCCAGCGTGACCTGCGCGAACAGATGGGACTTCGCGGTGTGTGTGGTGAACAGGACCCTCATCGGGCACCCCTCTTCGGCCGGCGTCGGGCCGGCGCTCGGCCGGCAGGGTCGGAACGGGAACGCGGGCCCGTCACACCACGCGGACGTCCGGGACATAGAGGATCCACTTGCCGCCCGACTCCCGGAACTGCTGCTCCTTGGCGATGATCTCCTCGGCGTGGTTCCAGGCGAAGAGCACGGCGTAGTCGGGGAAGGGGTTCTCGAACTCCTCCCGCGACCTGACCGGTATGTGCGAGCCCGGCGTCAGCCGCCCCTGTTTGTTGGGGGTGGTGTCGGAGATGAACGAGACGAGGTCGGGCCCGATACCGCAGTAGTTGGCCACGGTGGCGCTCTTGGCCGTGGCCCCGTACCCGACGACCGTACGGCCTTCGGCCCGCAGGGTGCGGAGCAGCGCGACCAGCTCGTCCCTGGCCCGCTCCACCCGGCCGACGAACCCCTGGAGGTTCGCCGGCTCCGACAGACCGCGCTCCCGCTCCTGGCTGAGCAGCTCCGCGACCGCCGGGGCGGGCGTGCGCCGCCCGGCGCGGGCGATGGTGTAGCGGACCTCGCCGCCGTGTACGGGCAGCCGCTCCGCATCGACCAGTTCGAAGCCGAACCGCTCGGCCATGGCGCTCACCGAGGAGACGGAGAAGAAGTAGTAATGCTCGTCGTAGATCTGGTCGAAGGCCCCGAGGTCGACGATATCGGCGAGGTACGGGTCCTCGAAGACGAACACTCCGTCCGGCGCGAGCAGCGCCTCGACCCCCTTGAAGATCGAATCCAGGTAGGGGATATGGCAGATCGTATTGGCGGCGTAGATGACCTGGGCGTGCCCTTCGGTCTTGCGGATATCGGCCGCCGTCGACTCCTGGAAGAACTCGGTGATGACGCGGATGCCCTGGCGGTGTGCCAGGTCGGCGACGCTCTGGGACGGTTCGACGCCCAGATGCCGGACCCCGGCCTCGGCGACGGTGCGGAGCATGACGCCGTCGTTGCAGCCCAGTTCGACCAGGAAGGCGTCCTTTCCGCCGAGTTCGGTCTCCAGGAAGTGCCGTGCGGTCGCCTCGAAATGCCGGCGCATCACGGAGGACCCGGAGGAGAGGTACGGATAGTGGGAGTTGAACATCAGATGGCGCGGTACTTCCTCGGTGAGCTGGACCATCGCGCAGTCACCGCACACGCCGACGGCCAGCCGGAAGAAGAACTCGTCGCCGAGGTACTCGGGATCCAGGAGTCCGCTGGAGAGCGGCTGCCGGCCGAAGTCCATGAACTCGTGCAGCCGACCGCGGCAGATCCGACAACTCAGCATGGTGGAAGCCCTCTCCTTGGTGTGGTGTGCGGCGATCGTTCTGATGTGCGCGGCTGCGGCCGACGGGTTCACAGGCCTCCCGGCCAGCCGTCGTCGCCGCGCAGCAGGGCCCTGGCGAGGCTCTGGTAGAAGGCCACCACGCCGGGTTCCTTGGGGCTCAGATGGCCACGGCCGGCGAAGCGCGATCCGACTGCGCGCTGGACGGCTTCGAGGCCGTCCCGGTCCTCGCGGTTGATCATGCCCGCGTACGATTCGGCGTTGCGGCGCATCTCGTCGAGGTCGGCGCCGTCCAGGGCGGCACGGGGTATGAGGATCCCGCCGCGGACCAGGGTCCGGTCGATCGACTGCGGGATCAGGCTGAGCCAGATGATCATTTCGCCGGCCGCGGCCAGACTCGCTCCGGGGAAGACGAAGAACCCGTACATATGGGCCTTCTCCTCGGCGGTCAGCGGCAGGGTGTAGGTCTCCAGCGGTTCGGTGAAGGGGATCAGCAGCCGCAGGGCCCAGGGGGAGTCGACCCGTACGTCCGTATCGGACCCACCGGGCGTCGACGGCTGGAGGGTCTCCGGGTGGAAGCCCATCACGTGGTAGTTCTCATGGGCGTTCTCGACGGCGATCTTCCAGTTGCAGGCCCACTCCTCGCTCCAGGACCCGAGCTGCGCCATATCGCCGAGCCGGTAGTTCGTGAGATCTTCCGAGATCCGGGCCAGCTGGGGGGTGAGGGGGGCGGCTTCCGCGTCGAGGTTCACGTACACGAAGCCGTGCCACTCCTCGACCGCGAAGGCGGGCAGCCGGCAGCGGGCGGGGTCGAAGTCGGGGTTCTTGCGCATATGGGTCGCGCCGATGAGCCGGCCGTCGAGTCCGTACCGCCACAGGTGGTACCGGCAGGTGAAGGAGTCGGCGGTGCCCGCGGTGCCGGGTTCGACGAGCGGCATCATCCGGTGCCGGCAGATCGGCGACAGGCCGTGCAGTACACCGTCCGCATCGCGGGTGACGACCACCTGCTCGCCCGCGACGTCGACCGAGACATAGCTGTTCGGTGCGGCGAGGTCGTCGCGGTGGGCGATGAGCACCCAGGAGCGGCCGAAGACCCGGGTGCGTTCGAGTTCGTACAGCTCGGGTGAGGTGAACGCCCGCGGCGGCAGGCTGAGCTGGGGTGCCAGGTCGAGATAGCGGCGCAGCTCGGCCAGGAGCGCGGCGGTCTCGGCGGACGGCGGCCCGGCGCGCTCACCACCACCGCTGCGGGGGCCGCCGCGCGACGTGCCCGGGTGCCTCTCGCCGGTGGTCCTGCCTGTGCTCACCTCTGTGCTCACGGAGGGACTCCAACCTGTGCCGCGGGTGCCTGGTCCCCCGACCGTGGCAAAGCGGAGTCGAACCCCGCTCGACAGCCCGCCCGGCCGCCCCGGCGGTCCCCGGCCCGCCGTATGTCCAGCCGGTCTCCGGTGTTCTTCTAGCGGCCCGCCCGACGATCGTTGCTTCCGGACCCCTGTCCCTGCCGGTCGTGTATCGAATGAGGTCGCCGTGTACGGAGCCGAACTCGCCGAGATCTACGAACTGATCCACCGAGGCCGCGGCAAGGACTATCTCCAGGAGGCGGCCGAGGTCGAGCGGCAGGTGAGGCAGCGCAGGCCGGAGGCCGCCACCCTGCTCGACGTGGCCTGCGGCACCGGAGCGCATCTGCGCTGCTTCGACGAGCTGTTCGACGAGGTGGCCGGTCTTGAGCTGTCCGAGCCGATGGCGCGCTTCGCTCAGGCGGCACTGCCTCATGTCCCCGTACACGTGGGCGATATGCGGGATTTCGAACTCGGCCGCACCTATGACGTCATCACCTGCATGTTCGGCTCCATCGGCTATCTGCTCGACGAGTCGGCGCTGGTGGGCGCGGTGCGCCGGTTCGCGCGGCATCTGCGTCCCGGCGGGGTGCTGGCGGTCGACCCGTGGTGGTTCCCGGAGACGTACCGGCACGGGCATGTCGCCGGGGGCACGGTGACCGTCGGGGAGCGGACCGTTTCACGGGTCTCCCATTCCGTACGGGAGGGGGCGGCGTCCCGGATGCAGGTGCACTATCTGGTCGCCGACGGTGCGTCGGGGGTACGGCACTTCCATGAGACGCACCTGATCGGCCTGTTCTCCCGGGAGCAGTACGAGGCCGCTTTCACGGCCGCCGGATTCGGCGTCGACTACCTTCCCGTCGAGCCCGCCGGCCGCGGACTCTTCGTCGGTGTCAGGTCCGCCGGCTGAGCGACCGACCGGCGGACCGGCGGACCCTGCCGGAGACGGAGAACGGGGGGACGGGGGCCAGGGAGGGGGACGGGACGGGCGGCGGATTCAGGGCTGCCGGTTCAGTTGTTCGTTGGCCTCGCCGAGGAATTCGTTCAGGGTCCGGATCCGGGTCTCCGCGTCCGGCATCCCGATCGCGTACTTCCGCTCGACGTGGCTGATCGCCTCCAGCAGGGCGAGTGAGTCGTACCCGAGGGCCGCCAGCTCCAGATCACCGACGTCGTCGGTTCTCGGATCGGCGCCCTCCGCCTCACCGGCGCACTGCCGGAAGATCTCGACCAGGTCGGGCAGGGTGAGTTCACTCATCGCACACACCTCTCAGCT
Organism: Streptomyces sp. NPDC094448; assembly: GCF_044763775.1. NCBI lineage: Bacteria > Bacillati > Actinomycetota > Actinomycetes > Kitasatosporales > Streptomycetaceae > Streptomyces > Streptomyces sp. NPDC094448. Next base: position 579,642 of record NZ_JBIWGU010000002.1, read on the forward strand.
CGTGGGGGATGACAACGCTCGTCAGCGGGGGCCGGGGGACGGGGGCCGGTCCCACGTCTCCCACATATCGCGCAGGGAGTCGCGCAGACCGATGGCGGGGCGCCAGCCCAGCACCCGTTCGGCATGGCGGATATCGGCCTTCGTCCAGCCGCCGCCTTTGCTCTCCACCGGTCCGCCGGTCTCCTTGATGGTGTCGGGCGGGAATCCGGCGACCTCGACGAGGGTCGTCACCAGCTCCCGCATCGTGGGTGCCGCACCGCGCCCGATGTTGAACACCGCGCCGGAGGCCGCCCGCTCCGCCGCCCGCAGGACCGCCGATGCGACATCGCGCACGTCGATGTAGTCACGTGCGGCGTCCGCGATCATCAGCTCCAGCCGCTCCCCCGGCGCCATCCCGCGGAGCCGGTGCAGTACGGCGCCCAGGAAGCTCGCCTCCGACGGATACGGTCCGCAGACGTTGACGGCGCGCAGCACGACACCGTCGACGTCCCCGGCGCGGGCCGCGTCCAGCACGGCCTGCGAACCGGCGAGTTTCGTCCGGGCGTACGGGGTGCTCGGATCCGTCGCCAGCGTTTCGTCGATGCTGGTGCCGGGCGGCACGAAACCGTACTCGTGGATACTGCCGATATGGACGACGCGCGGGCGCACCGGCAGCGTGGCGACCGCGGCGAGCATCCGGTCCACCAGCCGCACATGGGCGTGGTACATGGCCTCCTCGGTCACCGCCCAGCCGCCCGTGGCGTTGACCACGAGCCGCACTTTCCGCGATCCGAGGAGTGCGGCGATCTCCGCCGGTTCCGCCGCTGCCACGTCCAGCGCGACGAAGGGGTGTCCGGCGGCGTGCGGCGCGAGCTGCCGGGCCACGCCGATCACCTCGTGTCCCGCGCGGGAGAACAGCGCGCTCACCTGTCGTCCGATACCGCCGGTCGCGCCCAGGACGGCGACCGTTCCCGGCCGGATCACGTCACTCGGGGTCACCGCACCGTCCCTCTCCTCGCCGCCTCGGCCGCGCAGCCCTTCCCGGCTTTCCCCGGCTTTCCCCGGTCGCGGGGTCACGGCTGCCGGTCGTCACGCGTGACCCGGCGCTCACGCACCTTCAGTTCGCCGTCCACCCGGACCAGCACGTCGTCGCAGACGCACATCAGATGGAGCCGGGGGCTGCCGCCGCGGGGCGTGGCGACGATCTGCGCGTACGAACGGACGCTCAGTTCACCGTCGGCGCCGTGCTCGACCGACACCATGCTCAGCAGATGCCGGTGCACCTCGCCGGCCTCGGACAGCGCCGCGGCGGCCTTGTTGACCCCGGCGGCCAGGGCGTCCCGGCCCACGACCGGTTCCGGCAGCGAGGGCGGCGCGAACGAGCCGTCCTCGGTGAAGGTCAGCGCCCATCCCTCGCCGTCCCCGGCATCCAGCAGATGCATATGGCGGGCGTAGAACTGCTGCACTTCGGCGTAGACGGACTCGACCGACGACGAGATCCCCGTGGTCACTGCCATCGCGTCCTCCTCAGGCTGGTCCCGTTCGGATCCGAACAGGGGGTACCTGCGTACGATTCCCGACTCCGTTCGGCATCGGCTCGAACGCGACGCGCGGAAGCCGAGCGAACGTTGAGCGTTTCTCCGTTCGCACCGAGCACGATCTGCTCCGTCGGCGCAGGCGGTACGCATCAGCAGCGGGAGGTCCCTGTGCGGTTGATCGACCTGTCATCGGCGGTGGACGCCGCGTCCTACGAACCCGATCCCGTCGTCCACGAGGTGCTGTCGCCCCGGCAGGGTGCGGAGCATATGAGCGCGGAGATGCGGACGCACTTCGGCATCGAGTTCGACCCGGACGAACTGCCGGACGGGGAGTTCCTCTCCCTCGACCGGCTGACCCTGACCTCGCATACCGGCACACACGTCGACGCGCCCTCGCACTACGGCTCCCGGGCCGGGTACGGCGACGGCGTACCGAAGCACATCGACCGGATGCCGCTGGAGTGGTTCTGCCATCCGGGCATCGTGCTCGACCTCACCGACGCGCCGACCGGTGCCGTCGGCCCGGAACGGCTGGAGAAGGAGTTCGGCCGGATCGGGCGCACCCCGGAGCCGCTGGACATCGTCCTGCTGAACACCGGGGCCTCGGCACGGGCGGGCACCCCGGAGTACTTCACCGAGTTCGCCGGGCTGGACGGGCCGGCCGTGGAGCTGCTGCTCGATCTGGGGGTACGGGTCATCGGGACGGACGCGTTCAGCCTGGACGCCCCGTTCACCGACATCATCGACCGCTACCGGCGCACCGGTGACCGCTCGGTGCTGTGGCCCGCCCACTTCACCGGCCGCGACCGGGAGTACTGCCAGGTCGAGCGCCTGGCGAACCTCGATGCCCTGCCCGCGCCGTACGGATTCACCGTCGTGTGCTTCCCCGTGAAGATCGCGGGCGCGGGCGCGGGCTGGACCAGGGCGGTCGCCATGGTCGACGAGTGACCGGGCGCCCTTCGACCGACCTCGACCGACCTCGACAGGAGGGCAGATGTACGGACAGGAGCTGGCGGAGGTCTACGAGATCTTCTACCGCAGCCGGGGCAAGGACTGGCCGGCGGAGGCCGCCGCCGTCACGGAGCTGGTGCGGACGCGGTGTCCGGAGGCGGATTCCCTGCTCGACGTGGCGTGCGGCACCGGGGCCCATCTGGAGACGTTCGCGACGCTGTTCAAGCACACCGAAGGCGTGGAGATCGCGGAACCGATGCGGGAGCTGGCGCACCGGCGGCTGCCGGACGTGACCGTGCACCCGGGCGATATGCGCGCCTTCGACCTCGGCCGCACCTTCGACGCGGTCGTGTGCATGTTCTGCGCCATCGGCTATCTGGGCACGGTGGCCGAGCTGCGGGACGCGGTGCGGTCGATGGCCCGCCATCTGCGGCCGGGCGGTGTGCTCGTCGTCGAACCGTGGTGGTTCCCCGAGGACCATGCCGAGGGCTATGTCGCGGGTGACCTCGGCCGGGAGAACGGCCGTACCGTGGCCCGGATCTCGCATTCGACCCTCCAGGGCCGCGCGACCAGGATGGAGGTGCGCTTCCTGGTCGGCGACCGCGACGGCATCAAGGAGTTCACCGAGATCGACGTGCTCACCCTCTTCACCCGGGACGAATACCTCGCGGCGTTCACCGACGCGGGGTGCACCGTCGAGTACCTCCCCGGCGATCCGACCGGCCGCGGTCTGTTCGTCGGCGTACGGCAGTGAGCCCCACGGGACAGCCGCAGCCGGACACATCCCCGAGACGAGCGGAGACAGTGACTCGCCCATGACCACTTACGTATGGGACTACCTGCGCGAGTACGAGAACGAGCGGGACGATATCCACGACGCGATCGAGACCGTGCTGCGGTCGGGGCAGCTCGTGCTCGGCGCCAGCGGGCGCGGTTTCGAGGAGGAGTTCGCCGCCTACCACGGAGCCGGGCACACCGTGGGCGTCGACAACGGCACCAACGCGCTCAAGCTGGGACTCCAGGCGATCGGCGTGGGTCCGGGCGACGAGGTGATCACCGTCTCCAACACCGCGGCGCCGACCGTGGTGGCCATCGACTCGGTGGGGGCGACGCCCGTCTTCGTCGACGTCCACCCCGATACGTACCTGATGGACGTCGAGCAGGTGGCCGCCGCCGTCACCCCGCGCACCCGGTGCCTGCTCCCGGTGCACCTCTACGGCCAGTGCGTCGACATGACCGCCCTCCAGGCCGTGGCCGACGAGCACGGGCTGCTGGTCTTCGAGGACTGCGCGCAGGCCCACGGCGCCCGCCGCCACGGACAGCTCGCCGGCACCTGGGGCGCCGCTGCCGCGTTCTCCTTCTACCCCACCAAGGTGCTCGGGGCGTACGGCGACGGCGGCGCCGTCCTCACCTCCGACCCGGAAGTGGACGCCAACCTGCGCCGGCTGCGCTACTACGGCATGGAGGAGCGGTACTACGTCGTCCGCACCCCGGGGCACAACAGCCGCCTGGACGAGCTGCACGCGGAGATCCTCCGCCGCAAGCTGCGCAGGCTCGACACCTATCTGGAGGGGCGGCGCGAGGTGGCCCGCCGCTACGCCGAGGGGCTCGCCGACACCGATCTGGTGCTGCCGTCGATCGCGCCGGGCAACGACCACGTCTACTACGTCTACGTGGTCCGCCACCCGCGGCGCGACGCCATCATCGAGGCCCTGAAGAGCTATGACATCTCGCTGAACATCAGCTACCCGTGGCCGGTCCACACCATGACCGGCTTCGCCCACCTCGGATATGCCACCGGATCCCTGCCGGTCACCGAGACGGTGGCCGACGAGATCTTCTCGCTGCCGATGTACCCCGCGCTGGACCCTGCGGTGCAGGACAAGGTCATCGGCGCGCTCCACGATGTACTGGCGGCGCTGTGAGCCCTGTCCCCACCGGGCGGGACGGTACGGCGGGCGGCCCGGTGCGCATGGGGGTGCTCGGCTGCGCGGACATCGCGCTGCGCCGGATGCTCCCGGCCATCGCGGCGGCCGATTCGGCCCGGCTCACCGCGGTGGCCAGCCGTGATGCCGCCAAGGCGGAGCGGGTCGCGGCGCGGTTCGGCTGCGCCGGTGTCCAGGGCTACCGGGCACTGCTGGAGCGGGACGACATCGACGCGGTGTACGTCCCCCTCCCGCCCGCACTCCATTTCGAGTACGTGGCCGAGGCGCTGCTGGCGGGCAAGCACGTGCTGTGCGAGAAGCCGCTCTGCACGACCCGGGCGGAGGCCGCCGAACTGATGGAGCTGGCGCGGCGGCAGCACCGGACCCTCGCCGAGAACTTCATGTTCCTGCACCACTCCCAGCACACCGCTGTCCGGTCGCTCGTCGACACGGGGGCCATCGGCGAACTGGAGGTCCTGTCGGGTTCGTTCGGGGTGCCCCCGCTGGACCCCGCCGGGTTCCGGTACGCCCCCTCACTCGGCGGCGGCGCGCTGCTGGACGTCGGGGTGTACCCGCTGCGGACGGCCCAGCTGTATCTGTCCGGCGAGCCCGAGGTGCTGGCGGCCACCCTCCGGGTGGACGAAGCGACGGGCGTGGACGTCGCGGGTACGGCCCTGCTGTGCGCCCCCGACGGCGTCGCGGCACAGCTCGAATTCGGCTTCCGCCACTCCTACCGGTCGCGCTACGCGCTGTGGGGCAGTGCGGGGCGGCTCTCGGTCGAGCGGGCCTACACTCCGCCGGAGCAGCTCAAACCGGTGGTCCGGCTCCAGCAGCAGGACCGGTTGACGGAGCTGGCGCTGCCCGCGGACCACCAGGTGCGCAATGCGCTGGCCGCATTCGCCGCGGCCGTCCTCGCCGGCCGGCACGGTCCGGTCGGCGAGGACGAATCGCTGCTCCAGGCACGGCTGGTCGAGGACGTCCGGAAGGTCGCCAGGATCGTCACCGGCTGATCCGCCGCGGCCCGCGGGCCCCGGGCCTGCCCCCGGGCCTCAGGCCCGCAGCTCCTGGGCGATGGACATGACGTACTGCCCGTAGCTCGACCCGCGGGCCTCCTCGCCCAGCCGGTGGCAGGCCTCGGCGTCGATGAACCCCATCCGCAGCGCGATCTCCTCGATGCACGCGATACGGCACCCCTGCCGCTCCTCCAGTGTGCCCACGTACTGGCTGGCCTGGAGAAGGGATTCCGGTGTGCCCGTGTCGAGCCACGCGAAACCGCGGCCCAGGTCGACGAGCCTGGCCTCGCCCTGTTCGACGTAGCACCGGTTCACATCGGTGATCTCCAGCTCTCCCCGGGCCGACGGTGCGATCTCCCGGGCGAAGCCGACCGCCCGGTCGTCGTAGAAGTACAGGCCCGTGATGGCCCGGTTGGACCGCGGCCGTACGGGCTTCTCCTCGATGGAGACGAGCCTGCCCTCGCTGTCGGCCTCACCGACCCCGTACCGCTGCGGATCGTGCACCGGGTAGCCGAACAGCACACAGCCCTTCACATCCTGGGATTCCCGCGCCAGCACATCGGAGAAGCGGGGACCGTGGAAGATGTTGTCCCCCAGGATCAACGCGACCGTGTCCGTGCCGACATGGCCGGCGCCGATGAGCAGGGCCTCGGCGATACCGGCCGGTTCGGCCTGCTCCGCATAGCTGAGGTTCATTCCGAGCCGGGAGCCGTCACCGAGGAGGGTACGGAAGCGCGGCAGGTCGTGGGGCGTCGCAATGACCAGGACATCCCTGATGTCCGCCAGCATGAGAATCGACAGCGGATAGTAGATCATCGGCTTTCCGCCGACGGGCAGCAATTGTTTGGATACCGCGTGGGTAATCGGATAGAGCCTGGCTCCGGCGCCACCGGCCAGCACGATGCCTTTCACCAAGACCACCTTCCAGAACGGAACGGTCCTGAACGCTCCTCGACGCCCTGCGCCCAGGAAATAAACCCTCTTCCCCGGCGAACTCCCGGGAAAGCAGTGTTGCCGGGGGTCCTCGCAGCGACCTCAAGCGCCACTCGCGGCTTTCGCACCCGGCGGACCTGCTGCGGCACGGATCGCGGTAGGCCGATTGAGCCCGGCACGAGGCGCGGTGGAGCCCTCCCCGGAAAGGCGACGAAATCAAGGACGGACAGCACCCCGACTCGGCAATTGTGAAATATCCGAGGGCACACCGTTTCCCGTTCCCTTTCCGGGAATTACCATGACGTGCATGACGAGCCGTGCGGGAAAGAATGCGGAGACCGGTGGCAGCAGAGGTGTCGTCCGCACGCTCGAACTGCTGTGGGACATGGGCCCGCGCGCCGTCCGCGGGCCGAGGCCGGGGCAGACACTGGACCGGATCGTCGAAACAGCCGTCCGGATCGCGGACGCGCACGGTCTGGACGCCGTCTCGATGCGCAGGATCGCCGCGGAACTGGGCATCGGCACGATGTCGCTCTACCGGTATGTGGCGGGCAAGGACGAGTTGGTCGATCTGATGCTGGACCGCTGCCGGTGGACGGGCGACTGCACGGACGCCCCGGGCGCGGACTGGCGCACCGTCCTGGAGTGCCTCGCCCGCGAGGGCCTCGCCCGGTGCCGGCGCCATCCCTGGCTGCTCCGGGCCGACCGGTCCCGCCCGGCGCCCGGCCCGGCCGGTGCCGGCGGCAGGGAGAAGGTGATCTCCCGGATCAGACCCATGGGGCTGCCCGACCCCGAACTGGTCTCGGTGGTCGTCATGATCGACTCCTATGTCACCGGGGCCGCCCGGATCCAGGACACCGCAGCTCCCGGCCGGGCCCCCGCGACGGCCCCGCCCTCCGGGGAATCCCGCGGCCCGGACGTCGACCACTTCGAGTTCGGGCTGAAACGGATCCTGGACGGGCTGGAGGCGTTCGTCGAACGCTCGGCCGGCGCGACCGGGGGCGGCGCCCGGGGAGCCTGACGGAAGCTAGTTCCAGGGGGACGGGCCGGGCGCGGTGCGGGCGAGGGAGCGGCGCAGCAGCACGGTCCAGGCGACCAGTCCGATCAACAGCGCGGTCCCCAGGCCGAAGGCGGCGAAGGCGACCGTCCGCAGGGTGTCCCGGCGGTCGCTCTCCTGTGCGGTCAGCCCGGTCCCGGCGGCCCTGCGGTCGGCGGCCGTGACGCCGAATCCCGCGGCGACCGGATCGCCCGCGTACGGCGGCGCGGGCCGGGCGGAGCCGGTGACGGCGACGCGGAGCGTCACCCGCTCGGCCGCCCCCGTACCGCCGTCGCCGTCGCGGGTCAGCCGGACGTAGTACCAGCCGGAGAAGCGCATCGCGCCGGTCTCGTTCCGGCCGGACGTCCGGTTGCCGAAGGCGACGGGGGCGGTGGTCAGGGCGAGCGCCCGGCCGGGACGGGCGCCGTCGGCATCGGCGTCGGCGTCGCGGACGAAGCCGCGGGCCGGGTTGAAGACCGTCATCCGCAGTCCCGCGCCGGACGTCCGCCCGCCGAGGGAGGCCCCGAGGCGGAGCTGCTGGCCCCAGTCCACCGGCATCCGGTAGAACCGGGTCTCCCCGGGGGCCAGTTCGTCCTGCCAGACGCCGTGGCCGGTGGCGGGGGCGTCGTTGAAGCCGGAGCCGCCGGAGGCGGTCCTGGCGGTGCCGGAGGGCAGGGCGGAGGTCCCCTGGCCGGAGGAGCCGGCGGGAGCGGGGACGTCCTCGCCGTCCCGGAGTCCGGGCTCCAGCATGAAACGCAGCTCCGTCGGCAGGCCCCGGGTGCCGGACCCGGCGTCCCCGGCCGTGTCCGGGCCGGCGCCGGGGCCGATGCCCTCGACGGCGTACTCGTACACCCCGGCCTCCTGGCAGGCGCGCCCCGGGCCGATCCGCCGGGTCGCGTAGTCGGCGACGGGCCGGGCGACGGAGCCGTCGAAGGTGATGTCGGTACCGTCGCTGCACTCGGTGCCGCCCTGGGACTTCAGGGTGATCCGGATGCCTTCGGACGCGGTGACCCGGGTCCCGGGCGGTGGGGCGAGCACCGCCGACACATAGGCGCTGGAGGTGCCGTCGAGCCGGATCCGGTACGTCTTCCGCTCCCCCGCCGAGATGTCGTCGAGGTACGTCCCGGGGGTCAGCAGGGGCCCTTCGCCGGTGGTGGCGCCGGTGACGGGGCGGGCGTCGCGGGCGGTTTCGTACGGCTCCGCGGCCTCCGCGGACCGGGCGGCCCGGGTGTCGGCGGCGGCCGGGGCCGGGACGGACACCGACACGGCGGCGGAGAGGAGCAGCGCGGCGGCTTTCCGTACGAACCCCGGTGCCGGGGCGCGCTCCGGGCGCGCACCCATCGCCACCGCCAACACCATCGCCACCGCCCGGCCCGGCCCCATCCGTCCGCCCCTCAGCCCACTCGGTCGACGACCGACATCTCCGCCAACAGCTCCCCGGGCCCGGCGTGTTCGGCCGGGCGACCGGCCCGCAGCGTACCCGCGGACCGGCTCGCCTTCGAATGTACGGCCGGACGGGCCCGCCCCGCGCCCCCGGGTCCGGTCACGGGGTCCCCGGCGGGCCGCCTAAGCCGTACCGTCCCCGGAACCGACGGAACCGGCGGAACCACCGGAATCGCCGGAGCCGGTGCCGGTGGAATCGGTTCCGGTGGTGGTCCGGGAGCCCGTCGGGAAGGTGATCTCGACCCGGCGGTTCTTCCGGCGGCCCTCCTCCGTGGCGTTGTCGGCAATCGGGAAGTCCTCGCTGTAACCGCGGACCTCGTAGACGATGTTCGGGTTGTTCAGCTGCCGGCTCAGCACCCCGTGCACGGCCTCGGCGCGCTCCTTGGAGAGCTTCAGCCCGTGTTCGTACGTCCCGAGGTCGTCCGTGAAGCCGAAGACCCGGATCTTGCCGGGCCGGTTGCGGCGGATCTCGTTGACGATCGCCGCCATCCGGCCCGCGGACTGCGCGGTGAGGACGGCGCTGTCCTTGCCGAACAGCACTTCGGCCTGGAGCGCGAGGGTCAGCGAGGTGGTGGTCTCCTCGCGCCGCTCCTCACCGCCCTCGGTCTCGACGATGGACACGATGTCGAGGACGCGCGGGGCGGCGAGGGTGGCGCCGTCGCGCATCTTCAGCCCGGGGTCGTCCGGATCGACCTTCGGCGGCTCCGCGGCGCCCGGGGCGGCGGGTGCGCCCGGGGTCTCGTCGGCCGTGGCGGCGGGCCCCGCGGTGAGCTGGACCCCGCTGACCAGCAGCAGTACGGCGAGGGTGACGGCGGCGGGGCGGGCCGGGCGGTTCATGACAGCCCGATCGTCGCGGTCGGCATCAGGGGCAGCAGGACCTCGACGGATTTGGTGGCGGCCGGAGGCGCCGGGTACTGGGCGAAGAAATCGAGGCTCTCCCCGGGCTGCATGGTGCTGAGGCCGGTGGTGGTGAGGGGGTTGCCGCCGGTGTCGCGGAGCACGTAGTAACGCTTCTTGCCCGCCTTGTCGACCAGGGTCATGCCCGCCAGTGACGGTCCGGTCTGCTTGACCTCGGTCTCCTGGCCGCTCCACTGGGTGGGGGCGAACTGCGATTTCCCGCCGGTGTTCCTGATGGCACCGGTGAGCGTGAGATAGCCGCCGCTGTCGCGTTTCGCCGAGGCATAGGTCACCTCGAAGCCGTTGCTGCCCTTGATGGTCGCCAGAGGTGCCTGGTCGCCGCCGTCGCCGCCCGGGGTGCCGGTCTCGCCGGTCGTGCCGGTCGTGCCGTCCTGGGAGCCGGACTGCTCCGAACTGCTGCCCGCCGGTGCCGGGTCCGAGCCCTTGCGGTCCGGTTCGTCGGTGCCGCCGAGCCCGCACGCGGTGAGGGAGAACAGCAGCGCCGCGGCGGCCAGGGCCGCGGCGGAGGCCTTTCGGGCGGTTCTCGGGGACTGTGCTCCGTGCCGGGTCCTCATCAGTGCTTTCCTTCATGTCGGTTCACGGTCGGTCGTCGGCGAGCCGTACGGTGAAGAGGTCGGACATCGCCGGAAAGTCGTCGGGACGTTCGGGGTCGAGCGTGAAATCCCCGTCGTCGCAGTGGAGTTCCCCGATCGGGGGCGGTTCGGGCGGCTCCTCGCCCTCGCCGGGCGGTGTGCTCGCGGACGGGTCTCCCGGACCCTCGGGCGGCTCCGGGGAGGGCGAGGGGGCGGGAGCCGGGTCGAAGGTGCACCGGGGTTCCACGACGGCCGTGGCGGACTGCCGGGCGCGGGCGCTTCCGGTGCCGGGGACGACGGTGTCGCCGACCGGGTTCGCGGAGAGCGCCTGGACAAAGAAGCCCCAGCGCCCGTCGCCGAGCGGGCCGCACTGCTCGATGGTGGCCTTGTTCCGCTCGGCGAGCGCGGCGGCGGCGTCGCAGGCGGCTCCGGACGGGCCGGTGAAGTCCCCCTCGAAGATCCTGCGGAGCAGGTCCGGGTCGAGGGGCAGGGTCCAGAGGTCGTCGCCGATCCGGTCCCGGGACTCCTGCGCGGCGGCCAGCGCGGCGGCGTCGGCAGCCGACTGCGTACCGCTGCGGACGGCGCCCGCCTGGCCCACCACGAAGAACGCCAGCGCGGCGAAGAGGACCAGGGCCACCATGGTGATGTAGAGGGGGGCCGCCTGGCCCCGGTCGCCCGCTCCGGCTACTTCCCGCCGCCGGTGTTCAGCACCCGCTGCACCTGTGACCTCAGACCGTTGGCGATATCGTCGCCCACGCCCGAACCGGCCACCGCGGCGATGATGATCGCCACCAGCACGATCACACCCACGTACTCCACCGCGCCCTGGCCCCGGTCGCGCCGTTCCCTCAGCGCGTCGGCCCTCGTGGCCGTCCAGGCGGCAAGGTGCACCCGGGCCTTGGCCAAGGCCTTCAGCGTCACGTTCGACATCGTCTTCCCCTTCGGCGCCGACGGCGGCACGACACCCGCCCGGCTCGTACCGGTCCATGAGGCCACCCGCCGTGACGGCTTCCTCGCGGTCCGTGCGGACGGCCTCGCGAGCACTGTATGACGCGGCGATACGGTTGCGAAGGGGGCCTGGGCACCAACATCCCGCCAGGGGCCCGAGTTGGGGAAACAAAGACGATTTTCGGCCGTCGGCGGAGACGGCCTCGGGCGGCGGCCCGGCCGGGGGCTCCGAAGGCCGGGCGGGAACCCGCCGGAACGCTGCTGTCACGGGGTCCCCCTCCCGACTGCCCGGTCCGGTCGCCGCGGTGGTGCGCGGACCGCCGGACGGCCCGGGGTCCGCCGTCGAATGTCCCACATCGGATTGCGAAAGCAAAGACTCTCGGGCCAACTCGCCGCGGATTCGGGACTCGTTCACCGCCGCAGCCTCCTCCCGTACTGGTCGGGCTCGGGGTCCGGGTCAGCCGCCGAGGACATCGGCGAAGTCCACCCCGGAGCCGTAGTAGAAGCTCATCACGATCAGGATCATCGTGGCCGGAAGCATGATCAGGGTGACCACGAGCGTGGCCTTGGGGATGGCCCGGGCCGCGTCCCGGCGGGCGTTCTGGGCATCCGTACGGCGCATGTCGTTGGCGATCTGGATGAGTGTCTCCACGATCGGGGCACCCAGCTCCTCGCCCTGCTGGAGCGCGGTGACGAACATCGACACCTGCTCGCTGTCGTTGCGTCTGCGCAGTTGGTCGAAGGCCTCGCGGCGGCTGACGCCCATGTCCATCTGGCGCAGGGTGATCCGGATCTCGTCGGCCCACGGCCCCCGGTACTTGTCCGCCACCCGCTCCAGCGCCTGCCGGAACCCGAGCCCGGCGGAGACGACGACCGCGAGGACGTCGAGGAAGTCGGGGAGCGTGCGCTCGATATCGGCGCGGCGGCGGCGGATCGCGGCCCGGATGATCACATCGGTCCAGGTGAGCCCGAAGAGGAGGGCGAGGACCGCGACCAGGTATTCGCCGCGCAGCAGCATCGAGAGGGCGGCGAGCAGCCCGAGGCCGCCGTAGACGGCGCGGCGGGCGGCGTAGCGGTCGACGGTCAGCCCGCCGGGGTTGCCCGCGGCGTCCAGCCGCCGCCGCAGCGCGTCGACCCGTTTGGGGCCCATGGCGTTGAGCACGGCGGCGGCGTAGCGCATGCCGAGCCGGTCGATTCCGGAGCCGACGGCGGTGGTGCGGGTGGCGCCGACCTCCAGGGCGAGGACGAGGTCCCCGGGGAGTCTGGCGTCGGCGCGGTACATGCGGATGCCGTGGAAGATCCCGTACACCGACAGTCCGAGGAGTACGGCGAGGAGCAGTCCGGACAGTTCAGCCATCGTATTACCCCTTTCAGACCTGGATGCGGGAGATCCGGCGGATCAGCAGCCCGCCGAGGACGTAGAGGCCGACGGCGACCAGGGTGGCGGTCTGGCCGACGAAGGAACCGGTCATCTCGTCGAGGGCGCCCGGCGACATGCCGTTGATCATGAGCAGGAAGCCGAAGCCGAGGAGGGGGACGGCAAAAGCGGTCACTTTGATCTGGGAGAGCATCGTGGTGACCTCGCGGCGGGTCTCCTTCCGCTCCTCCAGTGTCTGGGTGAGGTTCCGCAGCGAACTGACGACCTGGCCGCCGGCCCGGTTGGCGAGGACGAGGGTGGTGACGAGGACGACGAGTTCCCGGGAGGGGAGGCGTTCGCCGAGTTCGGCGAGGGCGTCGTCGAGGCTCTGGCCGACCGAGAGCCGGTCGGCGACCAGTCCGAGTTCGGCGCCCGCCGGATCGTCGAGTTCGTCGGCGGCCATGGCGAGGGCGGTACGGAGCGCGAGCCCGGCCTGGGTGGCGTTGGCCAGCACCCGGGCCAGTTCGGGGAGCTGGTTGATGAACGCCTCGGTGCGCCTGGCCTGCTGCCAGCCGAGGAAGGATTCGGCGCCCCAGAGTGCGGCGAAGGCGGCGAGCACCCCGAAGAAGGGGGTGAAGACGGCGGCGACGACCGCGTAGACCAGGACCAGGAGGGCGGCGGTGGCCGCCACGTACTCACCGGGGGTGAGGTCGAGTCCGGTCGTCCTGATCCGGCGCTCCAGTCCGCGGCCGAACCGGGTCCGGCGGATCCGGCGGTCGAGGCCGGGGAACCGGCGGCGCCGGCCGGAGCTTTCGGGCGGTGGTCCGGTCTGGGACATGCGCTCGACGAGGGCATGGAGCTGGGCCCGGCCGGCCGACCAGTAGTGGACGCCGACCACCCCGGCCACGCCCGCGAGCAGGACGGCCGCGAGGCTGAGGAGCGGGAGGGTGTTCATCGGGGGCGGGCACCTTCTGCGTCGACGGGAAGGGGAACGGGGGCGGGAGCGGCGGGGGCGGGGCCCCGGCCCCGGGCGGGGTCCCGGCCGGGCTGCGGGTACCCGCCGGGCTGCGGTCGTCCGCCGGGCTGCCGGTGTCCGCGGAACCGCTCACGGCCGCGCCGCGGCGGCCCGGTGTCGTACCGGATCGGCATCACAGGGTCCGCGTCTCCCGCACGGCGAGCTGCGCCACGCTGTCCGCCACGCCGAACACCAGCGGGAGCACCTCGTTCCGCAGATGGAGCCGCTCGGCGACCCGGCGCGGCACCGGGTGGTAGACGAACCGGCCGTGCACCCGGCCGTCGGCCGACATGGGCAGGGCCTCGAAACGGCAGACGGAGACGATCCGGTACTCCTCCCGGCCGAAGGAGTCGACCACGGCGATCTCGGTGACCCGGCGGGAGCCGTCGGCGTGCCGGGTGAGCTGGACGATCACATCCACCGCGCTGTTGATCTGGTCCTTGATGGCGAGGAAGGGGATCTCGACCTCGGACATCGAGGCCAGGGTCTGGAGCCGCATCAGCGCGTCCTCGGCGCTGTTGGCGTGGACGGTGGCGAGGGAGCCGTCGTGGCCGGTGGACATCGCCTGGAGCATGTCGAGGGTCTCGCCGCCGCGGACCTCTCCCACGATGATCCGGTCGGGGCGCATCCGCAGGGAGTTGCGGACGAGGTCGCGGATGGTGATCCGGCCCTTGCCCTCCACGTTCGGCGGCCGGCTCTCCAGGGTGATCACATGGCTCTGCTGCAACTGGAGTTCGGCCGAGTCCTCGATGGTGACGATGCGCTCGCCCTCGGGGATCAGTCCGGAGAGGGTGTTGAGGAGGGTGGTCTTGCCGGTGCCGGTGGCCCCGGAGACGATCACATTGAATTTGGCGCGGACGAATCCGGCGAGCAGCAGGGTCATCTGCTCGTCCAGCGAACCGGCGCCGATCAGCTCGGCCAGGGTGAAGGCACGCGGGAAGCGGCGGATGGTGAGGATGGGGCCGCTGAGGGAGAGCGGGGGGATGATGACATTGACCCGCTCGCCGGACGGGAGGCGGGCGTCGACCATGGGGTTGGCCTCGTCCACCCGGCGGTTGACGGTGGAGACGATGCGTTCGATGGTCTGCATCAGCTGTTCGGTGGAGGAGAACCGCATCGGCAGCAGTTCCAGCCGGCCGGCGCGCTCGACATAGACCTGCTCCGGGCCGTTGACCATGATTTCGCTGACCGAGGCGTCTTCCAGCAGCGGTTCGAGGATGCCGAGGCCGAGGGCTTCGTCGACGACGCGCCGGATGAGGCGGCTGCGTTCGGCGGTGGAGAGCACCGGGCCCTCGCGGCTGATGATGTGCCCGAGGACCCGCTCCAGCCGGTTCCGGCGGTCGGCCGCGGCGAGGGCGGACATCTCGGCGAGGTCGATCTCCTCCAGCAGTTTGGCGCGGTAGACGGCGACGAGCCGGTTGACCTCACCCCGGCCGTCGGCCGGTTCGGGGCTGCTGATGCGCGCCCGCAGGCTCATGTCTGTCAACTCCCAGGTGGTACGGGTGGATCCAGGGGTACGGACGGGGGGCTGGTCAGTCGCAGGGCATGGTCACGGTCCTCACGGCCGGGTCGAAGTCGAAGACCGGCAGCAGCGACGGCACCTCGACGACGGCGGTCACGGAGACCTCGTCGTCCTCGCCGGAGCAGCCGCCGGGGTCGAAGCGGGCGCCGTCCGCCAGCCAGCCGCTGATCGCCGCCCGGCCGGCCGCTGGGCCGCGTCCGGTGCCGTCCGGGGTGGCCTCGGTCCGGGCGGCGGTGCGGGCGGCGGTGCCGGCCTGCTGGGCGGTGTAGGCGACGAGCCCGATCTGGATGGCGGCGAGCGCGACGAAGACGAGGAGGGAGAGCACCCCGGCGTACTCGACGGCGGCCTGTCCGCGGTCCCGCACGACCCGGCGGCGCCCGGCCCGGCCCCGGGCCGGAGCCGGTTCGGCGGCACCGTCACCCGCCCGGGGCCCGCCCGGGATCCGGGCCGGAACCCCGTCGCCGGCAGGACCGCTCCCCCGGCGCCCGCGCCGGAGCCGGGCCGGAGCCGGTTCGATACCGCCGTCACCCGCTCGGGGTCCGTCCGTGAGCCCGTCGACGGCGGGACCACGCGCCCGGCGCCCCCACCGGACCCGGTTCCGGTCACCGGGGCCGGTACGGAAGACGGAGCGGGTACGGAAGACGGGGCCGGTACGGAAGACGGGGCCGGTGGGCCCGCCGGAGCCCGTACGGCCGTCCCGGCCCGGATGCCCGTCCACGGACCCCGCCGCGGGCGGGTCGCCCGGCTCCGCGGGGCGACGACCCGGTCCGGGAGCCCCGCCCGCAGGCGGGGGACCGCTCGGCAGGCCCCGTTCCGTTCCGGCGGTCCGGCGCGGGCCGGCGGCCGGGCCGGTGGTCCGCCGTGGGCCCACCGGGCCCACGGGGCCCGCGCCGTCCCCGGCCGGAGGCCGTCGCGTGGTCATCGGTCGCTCCGTTCGTCGAGGGCCGCGCCGTCTCCGGAGACCGGGATCGGGAGGTCCGCGCCGCCGGGGAAGAAGGCCGGGACGCGGAGCCGTACCGTCGCCCGGTACAGCTCCCCGTCCGTACGGCAGCTGATCTCGGCGCCCTGCCAGTTGCCGGGCAGGGTCCGGCGGGCCGCGTCCGCGCAGGCGGACCCGCCGCCCACGGCGCCGGCCCGCGCCGCTTCGTCGGCGGCGTTCCCGGCGAGGGAGAAGGTGTAGCCGGTGAGGGCCGCCTGCCAGAGCAGCCCGATGGTCAGCAGGATCACCGGAATCGTGCCGGTGAACTCGATGACCGCCTGGCCCCGGTCGCCGTACCGCCGTACCGCCCCGGCCAGGGCCCGGACCGTTCCGCGCGCCGTCCCCGGGCGGTCGGAGCCGTACCGCAGCAGGCGTCGCGGCCGCCCCAGGCCGTACCCCGGCCGGGATCGCGGCCGCCCCCGGCCGTCCCGCCCCGCCCGGCGGGCTGTCACCTCGACCGCCCCCGCCGCAGTCCGATCGACCCCCGGTCGCCCCGGAGGCGGCCCGTCTTCTGCGCCACCGCCTCCTCCGGCACCCGGACCAGGCCCAGTTCACCGGCGAGCGCCCACAGGGCCTGCTTCACCGCCGACCGGGCCTCCAGATCCTGCATCCGGCCCGCGTCGATCACCGGCTGCAGCTCCTTGAAGCCCGCGGGCACCGTCGAGCGGGCGACCCGGGTCCCGGTGATCCTCTCGATCAGCGGCGGCTGGATCTCGGTGGCCCGGGTGTGCCGGTTGACCACCACGACGGTCTCCTCGGCCTTGCGGATCTGGAGCCGATCCCAGAGCCGGACCATCCGCTTGGCGCCGCGTACCGCGACCACGTCCGGCGTGGTCACCAGCAGGGTCGTATCGGCCGTCTCGACGGCCGCCGCGTTGGCCCCGGTCATCTGGGTGCCGCAGTCGACGACCACGATCTCGTGGCGTCCGCGCAGGGCGTGCAGGATCTGGCGTACGGCCCGGTCCCCGACGTCCTCGCCGCGTTCGCCCTCGGCGGGGGCCAGCAGCAGCCCCAGGCCGGTCTGGTGGGCGAAGAGGGCGTCCTGGAGGACCCGGGGCGAGATGTCCTGGATGGCGGCCAGGTCGACGATGGAGCGCCGGAACTGGACGTCGAGATACGAGGCGACGTCCCCGGACTGGAGGTCGAGGTCGACCAGGGCGACGGTACGGCCGGACGCGCGGGCCGCCAGCGCGAGCTGGACGGCGGTGACGGTCGTCCCCACCCCGCCCTTGGCCCCGCTGACGGTGACGACCCGCCCGCCGGGTCCGGCGACGAGTTCCCCGGCGTGCCCGAGATGCCGCCGTACGCCGGTGGACCAGCCGGCCGCCGACTGCACGCGCTGGGCGAGTTCGTCGTACGACAGCGGCAGCCCGATCAGCCCGCGGGCACCCGAGTCCATCGCGGCCGAGTAGAGCCCGGGGCCCGCGTCGACCGTGACGAGGACGACGCCGACGGCCGGGAAGCGCAGCCCGATCTCCCGGATCAGCTCCAGCGCCGGGACCGGGCCGATCCGCTCGTGGACCAGCACCACTTCGGGCAGTTCGTCGAGGGATTCGGCGGCGAGCCGGGCCAGCAGGTCGAGCAGGCTCCCCGAGTCCGCGACCGGGAGCGCGGGTTCGGCGCCGGGGAGTTGGCTCAGCAGGGTGGTGAGGGCCCTGGCCGCGTCCGGATCGCCGACGGCCGGGAGGATGCGTGTGGTCATCCGGCACTCACCTGTTCTTGTCTTCGTCGAGGGTGTACGTGCTGTCGCCGGGCCTGAGTGCCCCCGGGCCGCCCTTGGCGAGGAGCGCGAGCCGGACGTTCTCGGCGAACGACTCGGCGTAGGCGACGCGCTGGGCGTCGGCGGTGTTCAGGGCGAAGGTGATCGGCACGGCCTCACGGGCCGCGTCCCGGCGTTCGTCGCCCTTGGCGGTGATCGGGGTGAGCCGTCCGACGTCGATGACCCGGGCGCGGGAGACGATGATCCGGGACTCGTCGGGGTCGCTCTCCCGGCGCCCCTCGAAGGTGGCGAAGATATTCACCAGATCACCGGGGGTGATCTTGCCGGCGACTCCGGTCGCGGCGTCCACCATGATCGCGATCTCCTGTTCGCCGGGTGCCAGCGCGGGCCGCTTGACGATCATGTCCTCCTGGAGGAGGGAGCCTTTGCGGAGGGTGGTGACGGCGATCCGTCCGCCGATGCCGTCGAGATCGGTGACGGCGCTGTCCGAGAGCCAGCGTTCGGGGATGCTGGTCTTCTCGAACTGGTCGGCGCGGAGCGCGGAGTAGGGCGCGATCTCGGTCTTCACCCGGTACGCGGTCACTTCGGGACCGACCTTGGAATTCACATCGCCGATCACGGCGATCACGCCGGCAAAGGCCGCCAGGGCGCAGAGGACCGAGATCGTGAGCAGGATGACGCCTCGGCGTTGGCGTGAATTCATGGGCTGGGGAACCTCGTTCGCTGAAAGGACGGCAGAAAGGTACGGCGGACGGGAAGGGGCGCGGCATACCGGACGGGACGGTCGCGGGCGGGACGGTGGGCGGGACGGTCGCGGGCAGCACGGTCGCGGGCGGCGGACCGGGGGCCCGGGCCGGACCGGGCGGCGTGCAGGAGACCGGCGGGACCATCGGGTCCGCCGGCCCCTCGCACGGACGGTCCTGCTCCGGGCAGGCCTGCGGGGTCAGCCCGCCGGTGTTCCATGGCCCAGGACACCGGAAGGAAGGAACCGACCCCGGTCGGGCTGTTGAGCACCGCCGGGAGCACCGAGGCCACCAGGGCCACCGGGTGGGAGGGACGCGACGGGCACGGCGGCGGCGGGCGCGGCGCAGAATCCGCAGAGGTCGCCGATGAGTTCGATACCGCACCAGGAACACGCTTCCCGCCGGACGGACGAGACGAGTTGGTACAGGATGGCGATATCGGGCAGGAAGGCGGCGAACTCCACCAGTTTGGGCGTGCCCCACCATCCGGGCGACGCGGCGGGCAGCGGCACCTCGTCGACGCCCTGCGCCTGCCAGTGGGGTGCCAGCGTGCCGTTGACCCAATCCGACTGGGCCTGGCCCCGGGCGAGCACCATCCGGGTGGCGAAATCGGGTCCGGTGAGCAGCGGCGTGTCGGACTGTCCGCCCGAGCCGACTCTGATCAGTTCGGGGGCGGGGCTCGCCAGTACGGCGAACTGGGCCCCGGGCACCCATGATTTGGCGTGCGACTTCAGCCCGACGGGGACCCGGTCGAGCTTGGCCACGGAGTGCAGCAGCGCCCCGGCGTGGACGTAGTGCGACAGCAGCCGCGCGGCGGAGGCGACGACTCCGGGGCCGAAGTCGCAGATCGACAACTGGCGGAGCTGGCGGACGACGACGGCGGTGGCGAGCGGCGGGAGGTCCAGTTTGACCAGCGCCAGCCGGTGGCTCTCCAGCATGGACCTGACGGTGTACAGCCGGCGCTCATGGGCGACCGGAAGGGAGGCGGGGTACGCCACGACGACATGGCCGTACTGCTCCAGAAGTAATCCGGCCGCCCGGACGGCGTCGTCGAGCGGAGCCTCGTCGGGGGACGGGAGCTGCGCCGCCGTCGGCGTATGCGCGTCCATGGGCGGTAGCACCAGATCTGCGCTGGTGACAGCTATTGCGGTCGGCACGCTGGTTCCCCGTTCGACAACGGTCGACGGGGGTCCGTGACCGCGGTTCCGTACTGCCTGCTGCTCCTGCATCAGCACTTTAGCCACGAGGCGGGGGCCAGAGAACACCCCGCCGGAACTCACCGCCCCGCCCCGAGCACGCTCCGCTCAGGACACGGCCGTACGAATGGCGGCATTACGGTACCGATCCACCGGCTCCGGTCCAGCTCGGGGCCCCGGACCGCCCGGCGGACCCGGGCGGTGCCCCACGGCAGAAGGTCCCCTCCGGCGCAAGGGCCGTTCGGCCCCGGTCCCGGCCGCCCGTCGTGGATTCGGCCGAAAATCGCCCCCGGAGGGACGGGACCCGGCCGGTCGCGCGCGGGGCGGCCGGGGCGGGCGGGATCGACGAATCGCTGACAGAGGTCTTGACAACCCGATTGGTCTGGACCAGTTTTACGCCAACGGCGGATTCGCCGCCCGCACAGCGGCACCACCGTTCCTCCCTGTGTTCACGTGTTCGGCCCGTTCGCCCCGGGTCCTGCCCGGCGGCCGAGCGGTCTCCCCCCGTTCCCGCTGCGTTCCCTCAGGTCTCACCGCCCCCTGTTACCCCGGTCCACCTGATCCCCACCTGATCACCCGGCTTCCCCCACCCGGATCCCCCCACCCCACGCACCGGCACCGTCCAAGTACCTCCAACCCCCACACCTTCCGGAGGCAGTACGTGGTATCCACCAGACGTCCGCGCAAATGGCTCGGAGCGACCCTGGCGCTGGCCGTCGGCGCCGGTCTCACCGTCCTCGGCGCCGCGGGCCCGGCGCAGGCCGCCGATATCAACAACGCCAAGAACCCGGGCTTCGAGACCGGACTGGCCAACTGGAGCTGTACCGGAGGCAACGGCTCGGCCACCTCCACCCCGGTCCGTACCGGCGCGGGCGCCCTCAAGGGCACCCCGGCGGGCCAGGACATCGCGCGGTGCAGCCAGACCGTCGCGGTCAAGCCCAACTCGACGTACACCCTGAGCGCCTATGTCCAGGGCAGCTTCGTCTATCTGGGCGCCACCGGCACCGGCACCACCGACGTGTCCACCTGGTCGCCCGGCGGGACCGGCTGGAACCAGCTCTCCACCACCTTCCGCACCGGCGCCTCCACCACCTCGGTGACCGTCTACACCCACGGCTGGTACGGCCAGTCCGCCTACTACGTCGACGACTTCAGCGTCTTCGGCCCCGACGGCGGCGGTGGCGGCGAGGAGCCGCCCGTGATCCCGGCTGTCCCGGCAGGCCTGGCCGCGGGCTCGCCGACCACCACGACCGTCCCGCTGAGCTGGAACGCCTCGCCGGGCGCCACCCAGTACCACGTGTACCGGAACGGGACGAAGGTCCAGACGGTCGCCTCGACCTCCACGACCATCTCCGGGCTGACCCCCAACACCCAGTACAGCTTCACGGTGTCGGCCGCCAACACCGCGGGCGAGTCCGCGGTCTCGTCCCCGCCGGTGAACGTCCGCACCCTGCTGGAGGACGTCATTCCGCCGGTGCCGCGGCACGCGGTGACCGGTTACTGGCAGAACTTCAACAACGGCGCGACGGTGCAGAAGCTGCGGGACGTCAGCCCGCAGTACGACATCATCGCGGTCGCCTTCGCGGACTCCACGACCACGCCCGGCGAGCTGACCTTCAACCTCAGCTCCGCACTCGGCTACGCCAATGTCGCCGAGTTCAAGTCGGACATCGCGGCCAAGAAGGCGGCGGGCAAGTCGGTCATCATCTCCGTCGGCGGTGAGCTGGGCAACGTCACCATCAACAGCGACGCGTCCGCCACGGCCTTCGCCAACAGCGCCTACGCACTGTTCCAGGAGTACGGCTTCAACGGCATCGACATCGACCTCGAACACGGCATCAACTCGACCTATCTGACCAAGGCGCTCCGCCAGCTCTCCGCCAAGGCGGGCCCGCGGATGGTCCTGACGATGGCCCCGCAGACCATCGACATGCAGTCGACCGGCACCGAGTACTTCAAGCTGGCGCTGGCGGTCAAGGACATCCTGACGGTCGTCAACACCCAGTACTACAACAGCGGTGCGATGCTCGGCTGTGACGGCCGGGTCTACTCGCAGGGGTCGCTGGACTTCCTCACCGCCCTCGCGTGCATCCAGATCCAGGGCGGTCTCGACCCGTCGCAGGTCGGCATCGGGGTCCCGGCCTCCCCGCGGGGCGCGGGCGGCGGCTATGTCTCGCCGTCCACGGTGACCGCGGCGCTCGACTGCCTCACCAGGCTCACCAACTGCGGCACCTTCCGGCCGGCCCAGGCCTGGCCGGGCCTGCGCGGCGCGATGACCTGGTCCATCAACTGGGACGCCACGGCCGGCAACGCCTGGTCCGGCGTCGTCGGACCGCATGTCGACGCCCTTCCGTAACACCTGTCCTTCCGTGACACAGCAGCATCCGGTCCTTCCGTAACACCGCCCGACCAGTCGTACCGACCGTCCAACCCCACGCCGAAGGTCGTACGACAACCAGCGGCAGCGCCACCGACCTGTCCCGGTGGCGCTGTCGCGCGTTCCGGGCCCGTTCCCGCCGTCCCCGCGCCACCGCCCGCACCCCGGACCTGCCGCTCTCCGGCGTACCGCCGTCTCCTCCGCACGGCCCCCCGCCGACGCCGTCTTGACCTGACCATGTCACGGCACCACCATGTGCCCACGCAGAGCACCACCGGCGTCGCATTTCTGTTCCACCCCCACCTTCCAGGAGACAGCATGCGCCTACGCATACGCGGCAGCGGCCGTGGCAGACGGAACGCCGCGGTCACCGCCCTGCTGGCCATCGCGCTGACCGCGCCCTTCACCGCAAACGCCGCACCACCCGACCCCAAGGCGGACAAGGCGGCCGCAGCCGCGGCGGCCGCGGAGACCATCACCCAGTACCAGGTCGCCGACGTCACCGGAGCGGCGGCACGCACCAGGCTCGCCGCGACCGGTGTGGCGATCGACGAGGTCGACACCCGTGCGGTCGTCGTCAGCGCCACCCCGGCCCAGGCGAAGAAGCTCCGCGCCCTCGGGTACGGGCTGACCGCCCTGCCGGCGCCCGGCGCCCGGGCGGCCGCCGGGGCCGATGTCCGCCCCCTCGACTTCCCGCCCGCCGACTCCCGCTACCACAACTACGCGGAGATGACGGCGGCGATCGACCAGCGCGTGGCCGCCAACCCGGGCATCATGAGCAAGCGGGTGATCGGCCGGACCTACCAGGGCCGCGATATCGTCGCCATCAAGGTCAGCGACAACGTCAACACCGACGAGAACGAGCCCGAGGTGCTGTTCACCTCGCAGCAGCACGCGCGCGAGCACCTCACCGTCGAGATGGCGCTCTATCTGCTGCGCGAGTTCGCCGAGGACTACGGCACCGACTCGCGGATCACCAACGCCGTCAACGGGCGCGAGATCTGGGTGATCCCGAGCATCAACCCGGACGGCAGCGAGTACGACATCGCCACCGGCAGCTACCGCATGTGGCGGAAGAACCGGCAGCCCAACACCGGTTCCACGGCGGTCGGCACCGACCTCAACCGCAACTGGAACTACCGCTGGGGCTGCTGCGGCGGCTCCTCCACCAGCCCCTCGTCCGAGACGTACCGCGGCCGGGCCGCGGAGTCCGCGCCCGAGGTGAAGGTCGTCGCCGACTTCGTGCGCACCCGGGTCGTCGGCGGGGTGCAGCAGATCAAAACGGGTATCGACTTCCACACCTACAGCGAGCTGGTGCTCTGGCCGTACGGCTACACCTACTCCGACACCGGCCCCGGTATGACCCAGGACGACCGCAACGCCTTCGCGGCCGTCGGCCAGAAGATGGCGGCCAGCAACGGCTTCACCCCGCAGCAGTCCAGCGACCTGTACATCACCGACGGGTCGATCGACGACTGGCTCTGGGGCGACCAGCGGATCTTCGGCTACACCTTCGAACTGTTCCCGAGGACCGCTTCGGGCGGTGGTTTCTATCCGCCCGACGAGGTGATCGAACGGGAGACCAGCCGCAACCGGGACGCCGTACTGCAACTGCTGGAGAACTCGGACTGTATGTACCGCTCCATCGGCAAGGAGGCGCAGTACTGCTGACACCGGGGTGACCCCGGAGTGACGGGAGCCCGGCAGCCGGGCGTCCGGACCCCCGCGCCCCGGGGGTCCGGGCGCCCGGCTCCGTACACCGGGGTCCGGCACACAGCCGCTCCCCGGGGGTCCGCCCGGGACGCCGCACCCGCCCCGGCCGGGGCGGCCGGTCCCGTACCCCCGCCCCGGCACCACCGCCCGGAGGCGCGCGCCCGGTCACGGCACCACCCGCCCCAGGGGACCCCCACGCGGATATCCGCCGGTTCCGCCGCCCGGGCGCGCGGCAGCGTGCATCCCGCGCCCCCCGCAAGCGGACGGGCGCCCGCGCGCTCCCGCACCCGCCTGCGTACCTCACCTCCCGCACGCCCCCTCTTCACCACAGGTCGCCCGCCGCACGGCGGTATCGTGCCGACGGAGATCCCGGAGTCCCGCCCGCACCCCCGGAAAATCCCGCCCCGCGCGCCTCCCCCCTTGCCAAAAACTGGCCGGAATTTTATGCAGCGCGCCCGCGTGTCGCCTTTTACCGAGCGTCCATGAAGGAGATTGGCGACCGTTGCCGGTGGTGAACCCGCCAACTGTTCTATAAGGTCCCCGGAGTTGACCACTTCGCACAGGTCTGCTGTGCACGAGGAGCAGTTGATGGCCTTGTCCGGCGCAGGCGGCGTCATCGTCGTTGCCGCCCTTTTACTGTCCACCGCAGTCGCGGTGGCACTCGTGTACCGGAACCGGGCCCGTCGCGCCGGCGCCCGTGCCGCCGATCTCGCAGCAGCCGCCGACCGGTTCGCCGACCAGACGGTGCCCGCACTGATGTCCGCCATCCGCCAGGGTGCCCGCGCGGGCTCGGCGCTCGCCGCCGTACCCGCCCCGGACAGCCCCGCCTACCAGCGGGTGCTGCGCCAGATCGCCGACGAGGCCGACCGGAGCGAACGGCGCCGGATCGCCGCCGTCGGGGAGGCCGGACTGGGGGAGAAGCGGCGCGCCGCGGCCATGGCGGCCTGCGCCAACGCGGCCGGCCGGATGCAGGCCATGACCACCGGCATGCTCGCGGACCTCCGCGAGATGGAGCACCGCCACGACGACGAGGACGTCCTCGCGGACCTCCTCCACCTCGACCACCGGACCGCCCAGGCGGGCCGGCTCGCGGACAGCATCGCCGTCCTCTCCGGCGCCCGCTCCGGGCGCCGCTGGGCCAAGCCCATCCCCATGGAGTCGATCCTGCGGGGCGCCATGGGCCGGGTCGCCGGCTATCAGCGGGTCCGGATCCGCTCGGTCGCTGACATCGCTGTCGCGGGCCACGCGGCCGAGGGCGTCATGCACGTCCTGGCCGAACTCCTCGACAACGCCTGCAACTTCTCCCCGCCCACCACCGATGTCCACGGCTATGTCGCGGAGGTCCCGGCCGGAGCCGTGATCACCGTCGAGGACAGCGGTCTGGTGATGGGCGAGACGGCCCTGCGCCGCGCCGAACGCGCGGTCTCCGGCGAGTCCGGCGACCTGTCCACGCTCACCGGCACCCGCCTCGGCCTCGCCGTCGTGGGCCGGCTCGCCCGTAAGCACGGGCTGACCGTCTCGTTCCGGCCGTCGGCCATCGGCGGCACCGGGGTGGTCGTGATGATCCCCCAGGAGCTGATCACCCGCAGCCGCCCCGACGAACCGCAGGTCCCGGCGGGGCTGCGGCGCACCCGCACGGCGACCCGCACCACGACCCCCGCGGGCGGCGGCTCCGCCCGTACCGCGGACTTCGGCGCGCTCCCGGGACAGCGGACCCGGGAGGACCACGATTTCGCCCCGGCCACCGACCCCGGCGCCGTCCCGGCGCCCGTGGCCGAGCTGCCCAAGCGGCGGCGCGGCCGCACCCTGGCCGCCACCCACCCCGACGGGCTGCCCAGCTCCGCGGCACCGCGCGACGGCGGCGGCACGAACCGCCCGCAGTCCGCGGGCGCCGGAGCCCGGTTCGGCGCCTTCCGGCGTGCGGTGACCGGCCAGGAACAGCACACCGGCCCCGGCGCCGGTGCGACCACACCCCCCTCGACCCCCCTTTCGGAGGACGACCGATGACCGCATCAGCCACCGGCGCGGCTGGCCTCGGCTGGCTGCTGGAAGGACTGCTGGAACGCACGCCCGGCGCGCGGCACGCGCTCGTGCTCTCCCGGGACGGCCTGAAGCTCTGCCACACCGCCGACCTCTCGGCGGACCGCGCCGACCAGCTCTCGGCGATCTCCGCCGGTATCCAGAGCCTCTCCCACGGCGCGTCCGTGGAGTTCGGCGACGGTTCCGGCGGCGTCCGCCAGTCGATGACCGAGTTCTACGGCGGCATCCTCTTCATCGCCGAAGCGGGCGAGGGCAGCCATGTGGCGGTGATCGCCGCCGAGGACGCCGACGCCGGGCTGGTCGGCCACAACATGCTCGAACTGGTCGAGCAGCTCGGCGAACACCTCAGCTCCCCGCCCCGGTCCGCCGAACACGTCCCGGCGCAGTGATCCGCTCCGCCCGGGACGAGAACCCGGACCGTCTGTACACCCTGACCGGCGGCCGCAGCCGCCCCAGCCGGAACGACTTCGACCTGGTGACCCTGATCGTCGCCGAATGCGAACCGGCCCGGGGCATGCAGTCGGAGCACTCCGCGATCCTGCGGCTCTGCCCACTGCCGGTCGCGGTCGTCGAGATCGCGGCCGAACTGCGCTTACCGGTCAGCATCACCAAGATCCTGCTCTCCGATCTGCTGGACGCGGGCCGGATCACCGTCCGCCATCCGCGCACCCTGGCGGGCCCGGCGCGGCTTCCCGATCACGCCACCCTGGAGAAGGTGCTCGTTGGACTCCGCGAACTCTGACCTCGCCGAAGCGCGCCCGGCCTCGTCCCGTACCCCGCTGAGCAGTACGGCCGACAACGGACTGAAGATCGTCATCGTCGGCGGCTTCGGCGTGGGCAAAACCACCATGGTCCGCTCCGTCAGCGATATCCGTCCGCTGAACACCGAGGAGACGATGACCCTGGCGAGCCGGGACGTCGACGATCTGCGGGCCGTACCGCAGAAGTCGGCCACCACCGTCGCCTTCGACTTCGGCCGGATCAGCCTCGACGAGCGCACCGTGCTCTATCTGTTCGGCGCCCCCGGCCAGGAGCGTTTCTGGTTCCTGTGGGACCGGCTGTTCAGCGGCACCCTCGGCGCGGTCGTCCTGGTCGACACCCGGCGGCTGGCCGATTCCTGGTACGCGATCGACCGGCTGGAGCACCACGGGACCCCGTTCATCGTGGCCCGTAACGACTTCGGCGGCCCGCCGCACTCGGCGGAGCAGCTCCGGGAGGCGCTCGACCTCGATCCGCACATACCGCTGATCGACTGCGACGCCCGCTCCCGCTCCTCCAGCAAGAAGGTGCTGATCGCCCTGGTCGAGCATCTGCAAGCACTCGTCGGCACTCCGGAGACGGCCTGATGACCACCCCCGAACCCGCCCGGGAGAGCCGCTGCCCCGCGCATCCGGCCGGCACCGCCCCGGTCGCCCTGAGCGGCCCCCGCTTCCACACCGAACCGCACCAGCTCTACCGCGAGATGCGGCGCGAGCACGGTCCGGTCGTCCCGGTCGAGCTGCCGGGCGGGATCCCGGCCTGGCTGATCGTGAACTACCACGAGATGCACCAGGTCACCAGTGACCCGGAGCTGTTCCCGCGCGATGTGAGCCTGTGGAACCAGTGGCCGAACATCCCGGACGACTGGCCGCTGCTGCCGATGATCCAGAAGCCCCAGCCGTCGATCTACTTCACGGCGGGCGAGGCCCACCGGCGGCATGCCTCGCTGGTGGTGCCGGCGCTGGAGAGCGTGGACCCGTTCGAGCTGCGGCACACCTGCGAGCAGCTGTCGGACCGGCTGATCGACGCGTTCTGCTCGCGCGGCGAGGCGGACCTGGTGTCGGAGTTCGCCAAACCGCTGCCGGTCCTGGCGCTGGCCCGGCTCCTCGGCTACACGGACCCCGAGGGGACCGCGGTGGCGCGGGCGCTGGGCGAGCTGGTGGACGGCGGCGAGGGCGCCATGCGCGCCCACCAGGACTATCTGGCGCTCAACCACCAGCTCATCAAGAACAAGCGGGTGGAGCCGGGCGACGACATCACCTCCTGGATGCTGGCGCAGGACGGTTTCACCGAGGAGGAGGTGGCGCTCAACGTCAAGGACGTCATGGGCGCCGCGTTCGTCACCACCGCCGACTGGATCGGGAACTCCATCCGGCTGATGCTCACCGACGACCGGTTCGCCGCGGCGCTCGGCGGCGGCCGGCACAGCGTCGGCCAGGCGATGAACGAAGTGCTGTGGGAGGACACCCCCACCCAGATCCTCGCGGGCCGCTGGGCGGCCCGGGACACCCTGCTCGCCGGACAGCAGATCCGCGCGGGCGACCTGGTGATGCTCGGACTGGCCGCGGCCAACGCGGACCCGCTGATCCAGCAGCAGTTCGCGCCCTCGCAGGGCGGCAACAGCGCGCACTTCTCCTTCAGCCACGGCGAGTACCGCTGCCCCTTGCCCGCCCAGGAGATCGCGGAGATCATCGCCCGTACCGCCATCGAGGTGCTGCTGGACCGGCTGCCCGACGTCGATCTCGCCGTACCGGCGCAGACCCTGGTCCGCCGCCCCTCCACGTTCCTCCGCGGAATGACGGCGATCCCCGTACGGTTCACGCCCATCCGTCCCACTGGAGACCAGCTATGAGCGTTACGGCCGCCCCCTCCCCCTCCCTGGTGATCGACCCCTTCGTCCGCGATCTGAACGGCGAGACCGCCTATCTCCGCGAGTCGGGCCCCTTCGTCCGGATCGACCTGCTGGGCGCGCCCGCCTGGACCGTCACCGAGCACAGCGTGGCCCGCGGGCTGCTCACGGACGCCCGGCTGGTCAAGGACATCAACCGCTGGAAGCTCTGGCAGTCCGGGGAGATCGACCGGCAGTGGCCGCTGGTCGGCATGATCGACACCGGGCGTTCGATGTTCTCGGTGGACGGCGCCGAGCACCGGCGGCTGCGGGCGAAGACCGCCCAGGCGATCACCGCGCGCCGGGTGGAGTCGATGCGGCCCGTGGTGGAGTCCATCACCGCGGAGCTGCTCGACGCCCTCCCCGGCCACGCGGACGCCGACGGCCGTGTCGACCTCAAACCGCATTTCGCCCAGCCGCTGCCGATGAGCGTCGTCTGCAATCTGATGGGCGTCCCGGACGAGTCGATCCCGCGCCAGATGCGGCTCTGGAAGGCCTTCTTCTCCCTCCTCACCCCGCAGGACGAGCGGCTGGCCGCCGTCGACGAACTGACGGAGATCTTCACGGAGCTGGTACGGGAGAAGAGCGCGGCCCCCGGAGACGATCTGACCAGCGCCCTGATCCTCGCCGACGAGGGCGGCGAGCCGCTCACCCAGCTGGAGGTGATGGGCAACCTCAAGGACATGATCGGCGCGGGCCACGAGACGACGGTCGGCCTGGTCCTCAATGCGGTACGGGCCCTGCTGACCCACCCCGACCAGCTCGAACTGGTCCGCTCGGGGCAGATCCCGTGGGAGACGGTGGTCGAGGAGGTCCTGCGCTGGGACCCGCCGACCACCCACCTGCTGATGCGCTTCGCCACCGAGGACATCGACGTCGACGGCTTCGTCATCGGACAGGGCGAGGGCGTGGTGATCTCGTACCGGGCGATCGGCCGCGACCGGGACCGCCACGGCACGGAGGCGGACGCGTTCGACATCACCCGCGCCACGCCCATCCGCCATATGGCCTTCGGCCACGGCCCCCATATGTGCCCCGGCGCGGCCCTCTCCCGGCTGGAGGCCAATATCGCCCTCCCGGCGCTCTTCGCCCGCTTCCCGGATCTGCGGCTGGCGGTCCCGGCGGACGAGCTGCGCAATATGCCGGTGATGACCCAGAACGACCTGGAGTCGTTCCCGATCCTGCTGAACGGCTGATACGGCCGCTCCGAGGCAGGTGACACGTCTCAAGGGCCGTACGGGGACTTCCCGTACGGCCCTGTTCGTCCTGCACATGGGCGGCCGCGCGGGTCTTCAGCCCCGGAGGCCGTTCCGCGCGGCCTCGGCCTCCAGCGCCGCGACCAGCGGGGGCTGCGCGCCCAGCGCGACCAGGACCAGGGGCGAGGTGCCGCGCCGCCCGATCCCGAACCGGTGGAAGCACATCAGCAGGTCCGCGCTGCTCATCCGCTTGATGCCGGTGACGTTCGCCCAGGACACCCCGTCCCGTATCCGCCCGGACGGGCCGGTCACGACCAGGCCGTCCGGGCGGAGATGGCACCGGCCGCCCCCGCGCCGGGCGAGGAACGTGCGCCAGGCGCGGCGCAGCCCGTACACGCCGAGCAGTACGGCGACCGGTACCGCGCCCTTGGGCACGGAGTTCTCGGGCCGGATCCAGATCAGGGCGCCCACGAGGACGGCGATCAGCAGGGCGAGCAGCCGCAGACCGGCCTGCGTTTCGGCTATGTGGCGGCGGGTCTGGGGGTGGCCCTGGTCCCGTCCCTGGCCGCTCGGGCCGTCCCCGCGGACATCGTGCTCCGCCCCCTGACGGACCCGGCGCTCCGCCGCACGATCCACACGGCCCGCCCGGCGGTACCGCTGCCGGCGGCGCGGGAGCTGGAGGAGCTGCTGCGGTCGGTCCGGAACGGCTGATCCGGGACCGCCTCAGCCGAGCCCCCCGACAACCGCCCGGCCCTCCCTGGCGGCGCCGGCGAAGAACGCCCTCACGGGGCTGCCGCCCGGCAGCATACCGACGACGGCCGCGACCTGGCCGGGGCCGACCGCGAAGAGATCGCCGTGGTCGAAATCCTCCCCGAGGGCCTCACCGACGCGGTGGACGGTGCTCAGCCAGTGGTGGTGGTCGACGTTCTCCTCCTCGGGGAAGAACTGGAACTCCAGAAGGTCCGCGGCCCGGTCGAAGCCCGCGGGCGGTTCGGCGTCCCCGTCCTCGGAGAACAGGTCCAGCAGCACACCGGGCTGCTCACGTATCGCGGGCAGATGGGCGGGGCTGATCTTCACGAGGTGCATCCAGAACGACATGCGCGGGAGTGTAGGAGGAGCCTCCGACAGCCCGCCGGAACAGGTTTCCTAGATACGTGAGTTGCGCAGGGACTGCCAGACGGCACCGGCCAGCGCCCGCGTCGCCCGCGGCACGGACAGATGCTCGTGCTCGCGGTACAGGGCCCAGTTGTACTGCACGAGGGAGAGCTTGTTGGAGGACAGGGAACCCGCCTGCTGGGCCCGGTACACCGCGAGCGGCTCGGCCAGCCCCCGGGCGTCGGCGCCGTCCCGCATGATCGACAGCCAGAGGGCGTAGTCCTGCCGCTTGCGCATCTCCGGCATCAGCCGGGTGCCCAGGGCGTTGCGGTCGTACATGGCGGTGAGGGCGCCGATGTAGTCGCGGACCAGCATCGCGCGGTAGTCCACATGGGGCCGCGCCCGGACCACCCGCCCGTTCGGGACCCAGTCGGTGCTCTCGCCGTCGTAGTCGGCGGCCATCTTGTAGTACGAGGTGAAGGTCAGCGGCGCGTCGCCGTCCGCGGCGAAGGCGAGCTGCTTCTCGGTCTTCTCCGGAAGCCACATGTCGTCGCTGTCGAGAAAGGCGATGTAGTCCCCGCGGGCCCGCCCGATCGCAAGGTTGCGGGCCCGTCCCGCACCACCCTGCTCGGGAGCCGTCTCCGGAAGCACGCGCTCGTCCTGCTCGGCGAACTCGCGGAGCAGGTCCATGGAGCCGTCGGTCGACTGGTCGTCGGTGATCAGCAGTTCCAGGTCGGTGTGCGTCTGGGTGAGCACCGATCGGACGGCTGCGCCGAGAGTGGCTGCCGAGTTGTAGACGGGCATCACGACAGACACCAGGGGCACAGCGCTTCTCCTTGCCGGACAGGGAACGACGGGTCCATTCAAGCACCGCGATGGGGCAGGGGCTGCACGGAGATGGTTTGCGCTGGTCAGGGCCGCGTACGGCCTCCGGCCGGGCTCTCAGCGGCACTGAAGACGCCCGCGGTCGCCGGTCAGCCGGCGAGGAGCGGCCGGATCATGGCAGCGAAGCGCGGCGAGTCGGGAAACGGCTGCTGCTCGCCCAGCTTCTCGTACCCCCAGCTCTCGTAGACGGCCTGCACCTTGCCGCTCCCGGCCGCGGGATCCACCAGAAGAGTCACCCGCTCCTCGGTCCGCCCGGCCAGCCAGGTGTCATGCAGACGGCGGGCGGTCCCGGTGCCGCGCCAGCGCTTGCGGACCACGATCTCGTTGAGTGCGGCGGTACGGCGGCCGTCCTCCCGGACGACGTCCTCGGGCACCGGCTCGGTCATGCTCCGCCACCAGCGGGTGTCGGCGGCGAGCGTCATACCGAAGCAGAAGCCGACGGGCTCACCTGCGTCGTAACCAAGGACGGCGGCCCACCCGGGCCGGGAGGCATAGGCGCTCAGACGCTCGTCGAACCGGGCCACGGAGTCGAAGTCCCTGGTACGGCCGAAGTCCTGGTGCCGGACCTCGGCGTGGATGTCGAGGATGGTCTGTCGCACAGTCGGCAGACCATCGGCGTCGATGCGGCGGAACTCGATAGTCACGGATGTCCTTTCCGGATTTGGAAGCGGTCGGTCCACTCGGAGGCGAAGCGGGCACCGGGGGCGACACGGGTCAGCCCGTGATCGAACTGGCGAAGGGTCGTACGGGTACGGCCGGTGAGCGCGGTCGGGTCGGAGATGACCGTCAACGCCGTGCCGCACGCCGTCTCGGCGTCTCCCTGGCGAAGCTGTGTGAGGGCGAGGTGGGCTGTGTAGTACGCGCGATTACGGCGGTACTCGGGACGGAGGAGGGCGAGGGTGCGGTGCAGATGGGCTTCCGCCTCCTCGTGCTCGCCGAGCTTCATCAAGGTCAGGGCCGACAGTCCGTGAAGTTCGGCCGCGTCGTAGAACACCCACCAACTGTCACGCTGCGCGGCGTGATCGGCTTGCTGGAAGGCCGTGTGGGCACGGTCGAGTGCGCGCCGCCCGGCCAGAGCATTCCCAGCCCCGGCGCTGACAGAGGCGAGGCGGACGGAGGTAATGGAGGCAAGCAGGGGGTCTCGGCGGCAGGCGGAGGAATCACGGGCCATCTGAGCCGCCGCCATGGCCTCGTTGTCGTCGCCTCTCTGACCCGCGAGGATGGAGACGTTCCTCCAGACCCGGAGTTCGGCCTCCGCACGTCCGGAGAGCCTGGCCAGGGTAAGGGCACGGCCGACATAGCGGTGAGCACGTTCCGGTCGGCAGCGGTCGACGGCAGCCCAGACTGCGAAACCGGCGAAGGACGACGCCAGGGAGTAGATCCGGGACCGGACCCGCTCGGGCAGCATGCCTCCTGACGTCTGGAGCGTCAGCGCCTGCTCACTGAATGCCAGTGCCTGAGCCTCCAACCGTGCTGTAGCGCCCGAAGCGGCTTCATCCAGAACGAGTTGATCGAATTCCCCCTCCAAGGCGTCGACCTGCGCCATGCCGATGCGGGGCAACGGGCCTGCGGCGGCTACGGGGGAAGGCAGCGCTGCCCCTCCGAGAGCAGCGGCACCCACGACAGTGAAGTGGCGGCGTTTCAAGATGTCCTCCGGATCTGCGTTCGCTAAAGCTCCGGCCGGTAAAACCTTGCTCCCTGCACTGTTTCTCGGCATGAAACCCAGCTCATATGCATCGGATCCGAACTCCGCTTGCAAAGCAATCCGCTGACGCTCCTGAGGCCACCTTGTCTTCCCGGTGAGCCAGTTGCGGATGTGACGGGAGGTAATGCTCCCGGGGCGGCCGGTCAAGTCCTCAATGTGCGCATTCAGCCGCTCGGCCAGCTCGTCCTGTGACAGCCCTGAGGCCTTCAGACGGGCGGCGAAGCGGGCGTTCTCCGGCTGCACCATCAGCCCAAGGTAGCCCTGCGCACACCGAGCGTGCTCGCCTGTAGGTAAAAATTTTCCGGTCTCGCCTTGAACACCGGGCGGCGGAATTGCCTGGCCCGCTCCTGCGGCAAGCCGCTTTCCTCGAACCGGACCATTCAGCTCTGTTTTCCGTTGGTCGACGGAACGGGGCTCAAAAGCACTCCGGCAGACCGTCGCCACGGCCTGCCGGAGCTGTGACCAACCAGCTTTCGAGGAGCTGATCAGCCGTATGCGTGATGCTATCGCCCACCTGTTGACGCGTATCGCCCACCGCCTCCGGGGGATACAGCCCTCCACACCCCCGGTCACTCCCCTCCCGACGCCCCGCGTCGACCCGTGGACCCGCCCCTGGACCACCCCCGGCCAGGAGGAAGCCCAAGCCCTCCTCCTGGCCAGGGAACAGGCGCTGCGGGCCCGGACGGTCCCCGACGGGCCGCCGCCCCCGCGGCGGTTGTACGTCGCTCCGCAGGGCATCGTTCTCGTCCGGCCCGTCGCCGTGCGAACCGCGCGGCCCGGGCCCGGGTGGGGGTGGCTGCGGTGAGGACGGAGAGCCTGCTCGCCCCGCCACCTGCACCGCGCTCCGCCGTGTGCTGCGTCTGCGGGCGTACCACCACCGCCCCGGTCGAGGCCGGGTACGTGGAGCGGGCCAGCGGGCCCGGATATGTGCGGTACGTCTGCCCGCAGGACACCACGGGCTGCTCCCCCGGGCCCGTACCCGGCGAACTGAACCGTTCCGGAGGCTGCCGTGACTGACCCGGACGACCTCCCCCGGTTCCACGGCCGGATCGTCCCCTGGGTGACGCCCTCGTCCGCCGCGCCCGTCCTGCCCGAGCCGCTCGTCCTGGGCCTGCGGAGGCGCGGAATCGCATACCGCGACGAATCCGTCCACGACCACACTGAACTCACAGAGACAAGCGGTGACTCTGTCGGCGCACTTCGCCGACCCCGGGGGCATTCACCTCTTCCTGCCGGGCGGGTCGGTGTCGAGCATGGCCTCGCACCACGGCCCTGTCCTCCCGGAGCCGTCCAGCCACCCCGAACTCCTCGTCGGCGAGCCGCCCGTCCGTACTGAGACCAGGATCGGGTACGCGCGGGTATCCAGCGGCGGGCAGAGGCTCGGTCCCCGACCTGGGCGAACTTCGGGCGGCCGGGGCCGTCCCCCACCAACTCGACGACGCGGAATGGTGCCCCGTGCCGATCCGGCCCGAGAACAGCGACCGGTATCCCGCCGACTGGCCGGAGATCTTCAAGACCATCAAGGAACGCGCCGGCCGGCGGTGCGAGTACACGGGCGGGTGCGGACGCGGCACCCACCCCGGCCGCCCCCCCCAACCTGTACGGACAGCCCTCATACGGCACCGGCTCGCATGTCGTCGTGACGACAGACTTTGACCGTGAAAAGCACTGGTGCCCGGCTCGCTGCGCTGATGGACTGACGTCCTACCGTGAGTCTGCCGCGTGACGGAGGTAGTGATTGTGACCGGTTATGACGTGCTCGCCGAGGTGTACGAATGGCTCATCTCGGATGCAAAGTTGCCTCCAGCCGAGTTCGCTGCATCGTACGACGACATCCTCAATCTCCTGCCGTCGAACGCTCACATCCTCGACTGTTCCTGCGGAACGGGCCAGTTGGCGGTTGGCCTCGCCAGCCGCGGCATGCAGATTGTCGCAACTGACGCCAGTGAGAAGATGGTTCGTCGGACTGCGGAGTTGTCCGAGGAGTTCGGGGTGTCCGTACGGGCCCTACGGGCGAGCTGGGAAGAGTTGCCCGATCATTTCCAGGACAACACGTTCGACATGGTGTTCTGCGTTGGCAACTCGCTTCACCATGCCACGGGTGCGACGGGCAGGGGTGCTGCGCTGGAGTCGATGTCACGGCTTCTGCGCCCCGGCGGGCGCTTGGTACTCACATCCCGCACTTGGGAACTCGTGAGGGCCAGAGGTTCCCGGCTGGAGATCGGTGACAGACTCGTCCGCCGGAACGGTCGCGATGCCGTCGTGGTCTACCGCTGGGAGATTGCGCCGCATTGGGAGGAGGAGCACCACATCGAGATTGCGATCGCGCAAGTCGATGCGACGGGGTTGGTTCTTGTCCGCTCGGAACTGCTGTCCTGCTGGCCCTACCGGTACGAGGAACTCGAAGTCGATCTGCACCGGGTCGGACTCCAGACGGAACTGAGC
This sequence comes from Streptomyces sp. NPDC094448, assembly GCF_044763775.1. NCBI lineage: Bacteria > Bacillati > Actinomycetota > Actinomycetes > Kitasatosporales > Streptomycetaceae > Streptomyces > Streptomyces sp. NPDC094448. Next base: position 615,533 of record NZ_JBIWGU010000002.1, read on the forward strand.
ACGTTCGATCTTGAGGCGGAGAACTACATGGTGGTCGCGAGCAAGGTATGAACACCGGACTCTCAGTCCCTGGCCGGACCTCACGGTTGCTCGCAGGACGCTTGCGCCCTCTCCTCGGTGCGGGTCCAAGTGGTCAACGCAATGCCTCGGACGAGGGGTGCTCATCGACCAGACGGCGTTAGATCCGGGGGGGCAGTGTAAGACTTGTCCCGTAAGTGATGGTCGAGACAGGTGGGTCATGACCGGCCCGGAGTCCGCTGCGACGAAGGTCCAGTGGCAGGATGGCGGCTTCGACCATCTTGAGAGGCCATCCTCGTGCCCACGCCTGCCGACTACCTCGCACTGGCACGTACCGAGAGAGACAGCTTTGTCCTGCAGCGTCTCGCGAAGTGTCCGTACCCTTTTGTCTGGCAAGCCCTGGCCACCAATCCCCACACGCCGCCCGAAGCCCTCAAGGTACTGAGCGCGGCCCGCGACAGCGTCTGGAACGACAACAAGCTTCTTCGCCTGCTCGCAGACCATCCCAGTGCGAACCCTGTCGTTCTTCGAGCTGTCCTCGAAGCCGTTGCAGCGAAGCTCGATGAGGGCGAGCGGCCCTACGCCGCCGTACTCGCTCTCGCCGACCGGTCGGAGCTTGAGGTGGATGAAGTAAGGAGGCTCGGAACCCTTTCTGGCGCCTCTGCTCGTCTACGCCATCTGCTTGGCCTGCGGCTGAGCGTCTGCATCTGAGGCGCCCCTCTGATCACGGGTGAGATGATCTTGTTGTGGCTGGTGTGATCACGGCGTCTGAGCCGTCCTGAACAGCCCCCACTCACCGGGCTGAGCCGGCGTTCGTTCGGCAAGCTGGTGCCCCCTCTGCGTCGCGAAGGTACAGATCCGGTCCGCAAGGACCGCCCGTGGTCTCTTTCCCTGGAGGACCGGGTGCTGCTCGTGACGGCCTACTGGCGGACGAACTTGACGACGCGCCACATCGCACCGCTCTCCGGCGTTTCGAAGTCCGCGGCCGACCGCATCATCGACCACCTCGGCCCGTCTCTCGCGCTGCAGCCCCGCAAGCGGTTCGCCAGGACACCGTGCTTATCGTGGACGGCACCCTGGTGCCCACCCGCGATCACACCATCGCCGAGAAGTCCAAGAATTACCGATACTCCACCTCCGTGATCGCAGTCGGGAGGAGATGAGCCATCGGTCGCTCTGTGGGCCGAGCAGCATGGGGTCATAGACCGGCGATTCCTCGGCGTGTTTGATCTGCCGGGCAACGACCTCGTAGCCCCAACGCGGATAGGCGCTGCGGGCGGGCTCGTTGTCGATGATGCACGTGAGTGTCGTCCAGGACTCGGAACGGCCTTTCACCATCTCGTCGTGGAGAGCTCGGCCGATGCCCTGATTGCCGTGCTCTGGCAACACCATCAGCTCCCGCAGCCAGAAGATGTCACCACTGTCGGCAGCGCGCTTGGCATCGTCGGGAAGGAGGTCTTCCACGGAGGTCCACGACGCCCGGTCTCGTATGAGCGTGACACCGTGGACGTATCCGACCAGCGTGCCGGTGGCCAGACGTGCTGTGACGACTTCGAAACCCTTCATGTCGAAGGCAGCGGTGAGTCGCTGTTCGAAGGCTTCGACGGAGAAGAACGGGTCACCAACATAGGGCGGTACGTCATAGACCTCGGCATACACCGCGGTGAGCTCGGGCATGATCTTCCGCGCTGCGTCGGGGGGTGTGCCGGTTCAACGTGAGGTCAAGCATCGGTCCCCTTGGTCAGGCGACGTCAGTCACGGGAAGCGCCTTCGGGCCACACAACGTCGACCGGAACGCTTTTGCTGCGGGCGTACTCCACCACGTCTGCCGTCCCACCGTAGCCACGGGCAGGCAGCCCGTCCCAGACGGCGAGCAGCGCATCGACACGGTCCACAAGGATCCTGCTACCGGCCATATGTGCCTGCTCGGACGAGTCCGTCATGCCAGTGCTGTACAGCTCCGATGCCGCGGAGATCAGTCGGTCGTACGTCGGGTGGTGGTCCTGCGGAAGAGCGCCACGGTACTCCGACGCCGGCACAACGACTTCGATCCGCCCTGAGAGTTCCAGCGCGAACTCGGCGGCCCATGCGTCGGGCCCGTCGGCGATGCACGAAACGAGGACCAGCTCATCTGCGTCGAAGGCCGCCAGCCTCTCCCGCAATGCGATCTTCACCACCGTCTCGACTTCTGGGTTCAGCCCACGATGCCCGGTGATCCCAAGACGCATCCGATTCACCTTCCTGCAAAAAGACGCCACAAAGGCGTTCATTGGATTCTCTGACCACCTGCGGCAGGGAAAGTGACGCAAACTACGCGCACGGTCGACAACCCGCTTTACAACACAGGCAACGGCCTCGCATCCCCAGCGACGGACGGACACCCGATGAAATGGACCTATGGCAACGACAGCAAACGCTCGGCCCGCTCCGACAGCGCCCGCGCATCGTGGTCGTCCGGATAGCGCGCCAGCCGTAGCCGCAGATCATGGGCGGAGTCGCGGATCCGGGCCGACTGCACCCCTTCAGCGGCGTCCAGGAACTGCGACCAGACAGTAAGGGCACCGTCGAAATCCCCTTGCCTCAGATGCAGCGTGCCCAGGTGGCCCAGGACATTGGCGCGGCTGCGCCGCCGGTCGAGACCGTGGACCGCAAGGGCCTGCTGGAGTTGGCGCTGCGCGGCGCCGAGATCCCCCATACGGGCCAGCGTCATGCCCGACGAGTGGGACCACCGGCCGATGGTGAAGTGCGAGGCCCACGACGTTCCCGTAGGGGCGTCGGCAGTACGTTCGATGTCCGTCCTGGATGCCACGAGACTGCGGGTCGCGAGCTGATGGTCACCGTCGAGCGCAGCAGCCTCGGCAAGCGTGGACCGGTAGTAGGCGGATACTCGCGGGTCGCTCACTTCCCGCGCGGTCTCGACGCACTTCTCCGCGAGGGCGAGGGCCCTGGCGTAGTGCCGGGGCCCGAGGCCCATCGCCTGAACAGCCAGTCCGCGCAGCGCCGTCGCAGCGACCTCGGGATCGTCCGCTTCGCCGGCGAGACGATAGGCATGCACGTAGTACTGCTGCGCGGTGGCCTCGTCGTCCTGATCCTGACTCATCCATCCGATCAGATGCGCGAGCCGTGACGTGGCGGCGTACAGCTCGCGTCCGACCGCCTCCGTGTAACGGCCGTCCAACCAGGGGCCAACATTGTCGGTGAGGTAGCCGATGGCCAAGTGACGTACATGTCCACCGCCGTACTCGGCGGAGCTGTCGCCCAGGACTTTGATCATCTGCCCCATGGCCTCGACCTCGCCGCGCCCGACTCTGACCGCTCCCGTCCCGGCCGTCTGGACCCGTCGGGTGACGGCTTCCGTGTCCGGAACACCGAGAAATGACAGCACGCCACTGCCCGAAGCGGTCAGGAAGTCCCGACGATCCACTTTTCCGCTCCTTCCGAGAGCCAGAATCGAGGCCACGGTATCCAGCTGATCGGCCACCACACCTGGCGATTCGGTCGGAGGTTCGAGCTGTAACACTCCAAGGACATACGGCATCCAATGAGGTCCGGGGCTACGGTCCCCGCTCAGCAGTTTGCGGGCGTACTGACGGGTCATGCCGCCCGGACCCCGCCCGGCGGCGACACCGAGTTCGCGGGCGAGCTTGGAGGGACCCCAGCCCCGTTCCGCACATGCCTGACGGATCAGGTCCGCAAGGGTCGAGCCCGAGTCCGTCATGGGGATCTCTCTCCCTGAACGCATGGGTTACGGAGGACTACACGGGGTTACATGGTGGGGCCTCCCGAGCCCTTCCGCTATCCAGTTGACTGCATTCCACGCCGCCGTTGCGGTCCTGGGCACCGACTCTCCCGGAGCACATCACCCGCTACCGAAGTCGCGTCCTGCGCCGATCGTGGCCCATCAAAAACGCCCTGACAGACCGTCGCCACGGTCTGCCAGGGCTCGGACCAAACAGCTTTCGAGGAGCTGATCATCCGTATGCGTGATGCTATCGCCGGCATCTTGACCCGTTTCGCAGATCGCATGACAGAGATACTGCGACCCGCGATGCCCGACCGACACACCGCCGTTCACCTCGAGGCCGTACAGCCCGAAATGTTCCCGACGCCCCGCGTCGACCCGTGGACCCGCCCCTGGACCACCCCCGGCCAGGAGGAAGCCCAAGCCCTCCTCCTGGCCAGGGAACAGGCGCTCCGGGCCCGGACCGTCCCCGACGGGCCGCAGCCCCCGCGACGGTTGTACGTCGCTCCGCAGGGCATCGTTCTCGTCCGGCCCGTCGCCGTGCGAACCGCGCGGCCCGGACCCGGGTGGGGGTGGCTGCGGTGAGGACGGAGAGCCTGCTCGCCCCGCCACCTGCACCGCGCTCCGCCGTGTGCTGCGTCTGCGGGCGTACCACCACCGCCCCGGTCGAGGCCGGGTACGTCGAGCGGGCCGGCGGGCCCGGATATGTGCGGTACGTCTGCCCGCAGGACACCACGGGCTGCTCCCCCGGGCCCGTACCCGGCGAACTGAACCGTTCCGGAGGCTGCCGTGACTGACCCGGACGGCCTCCCCCGCTTCCACGGCCGGATCGTCCCCTGGGTGACGCCCTCGTCCGCCGCGCCCGTCCTGCCCGAGCCGCTCGTCCTGGGCCTGCGGGGGCGCGGGATCGCGTACCGCGACGAATCCGTCCACGACCGCACTGACGACGGGGTCCTGCTGGCACGTGGCCGGGGGCGGCGCGCCACCGACGCAGCCGGCCGGCCCCTGTACGAGCAGCTCGACCCCCGCCGCCAGCGCCGCGCCCTCGCCCGGCTGCTGTGCCAGGTCTGCGGGGAGCCCCCGCCCCGGTCCCCGCGCGGAATGCTCTGGCTGCTGGCCGGTCCCCCGGACGGCGACCCGGAGGACGTACTGACGATCACCCCGCCCGTCTGCCCGGAGCCGTGCGCGGTCCTGGCCCTGGAGCAGTGTCCGGCCCTCGCCGGTGGCCATACGGCGCTCCGGGTGCGCCGCCCCCGGCCCTGGGGCTACCGGGGCGCCCTCCACACACCCGCCCTGCTCCCCGCGGAGGACGCGGTCCAACTGCCGTACGGAGACCCCCGCCTGCCCTGGCTGCTCGCGGATCTCGCCGTCATCCGGCTCACGGGCTGCACGCCCATCGACCTACTCGGCTTCACCTCGGCCTCCGGCGACGCATGAACGACAGCAGCACGATTCCCATACCAGGCTCATCAGTTGTCGCGCGCTGAACCCGCAGGGACGAGCAGCGATTCCGTCGGCTCACTTCCCCGACCACAGGGGGCCGCTCAGCGGGACCGGCCGACAAGCACCGGGCTCCCTTCCGCTCGGCCGGTCAGCGGGGAAGCAGGCCCGGCGAACCGCAGCCGCAGCAGCCGCGGACCCAGCCGCGCACCACCCAGCCTTCGGGTGTTCCCGCCCGGCCGGCCGAAGAAGCCCGACCCTCACGAACCTGACGGCACTCACCACCCGCCCTCCCCCGGACCCAGCGCCGGACTCGCACCCAGCATAAGAAAATCCCCCTATACGAACAAAAGATCACAGACCATGCCTAGGTATCGCAGAACCGGGCGGGTTTTTACCTCTCCCGGACCGCACCGGCGGCAGGGCCGATGCCCGACTCCGCACAACCACACAACAACCCCCTCCGTGCAAGCCACCCGCCCGAGCACCTGCACGGCGTAGTACCTGCGCCACCCGCCGGGCGATACTGAAGGCATGACCGTGCAGCCCCTCTCGTCTCCCCTACCGGACGCGTTCGATCTGTTGTGTGCGCAGTACGCACAGCGACTGCCGGAACGGCTCGACGACCTGACCGGGCCCACCCACGGATCGGTCGACCTGCCCCTGCACGTCGTCTGGTCGGGCCGCCGCTCCTACGGGCTGGCACAGCCGCGCTCCCGGATGGGCCTGTACCGCACCGTCCTGGCCGAAGGCCAGCGCCAAGACCTGATCGACTTCCTCAACCGGGACCTGCTCGTCCAGCAGTGGCCCGTGCTGCGCACGCTGATCAGCCGCCCGATCAGGGACGTCTGGGAGAACGCTTTCCCCGAACTCATCACCGCAAAGGCCACGACCGCCGCGTGAACCTCACTGACCTGCACCGTCGGCTCCTGGCCGATGTCCTCGCCATCGGTACGCCCTATCCGCTAGTGATCACCGGCGGGTACGCCGTGCAGGCCCACGGGCTGGTCGACCGGCTCTCACAGGACCTGGACGTGGCCACCGAGAACCCGGCCCCCATCGACGAGATCATCCGCGCGGTCGGCGACGGTCTGGCCGAGCGCGGCTGGGGCGTCCGCCACATCGAATCCGGCCCCCTGTCGGGCCGGCTCATCACCACTGACCCCGCCACGGGTGAGGAGTGCGAGGTCGACATCCTCAAGGAAGCATTCTGGGCACCGCCGGCCCTCACCGAGTACGGTCCCGTTCTCTCACTGGACGACGTCATCGGCACCAAGGTCCGCGCGCTCGCGGACCGTGGCGCGGTCCGCGACCTCATCGACGTCCACGCCGCGATGCGACACCGCTCCACCGCGGATCTGGAAAACCTCGGCCGCCGCCACGCCCGCTTCGAATTCAGCCTCCACGACCTGCGCGACCGCCTCACGGGAGCCGAGTGGTGGGACGACCAGGACTTCGCCGAGTACGGCCTCAACCCCGAACAGACAGCAGACCTGCGCGCGTGGGCCCTCGAATGGGCCGACGACCTCGCCGCCCGGCTTCAGGCCGAGGACGACCCGGACGACTGCTGACCCTCCCATGACTCGGGGCAGTGGCTCCGGAGATCAGTTTCCGGTTCCGCGCCGGCCCGTTTCAGCAGCGCGCAGGACTGTGGTGGGTGCGGATCACTGCGCCGTGGGGCATGACGGCGACCAGCGGTGTGCTTCAGTCGGCTGTTTCGATCGGGATTTCGCCGTTGTCGAGAACGCCGAGAGACAGATCGTCCATGCGGACGATGGTCCCTGCCCTCATCATGTGACACCGCAGATCCCGCCCTCGGCCGACTGGCGACGCCGGGAATAGTTGCCACCCGCAGGCAAGTTGTCGCCAGGCACAAGATCCGTACGGCAGTTCGGGAGGGTCCATGGCAGTCCACGGCACGGTCACCGCCGGTTTCGAGGGGGTACGGGAGGAGTTCGCCGCCTTCCTCGCGGGCGAGGAGCACGAGCCGGGCGCGCAGCTGGTGGTGCACCGGGGCGGTGAGCGGGTGGTGGATCTGTGGTCGGACGGGGTCACCGCAGACTCCCTGATCGGCGTCTTCTCGTGCACCAAGGGCGCCGCCTATCTGGTGACCGCGCTCCTGGTCCAGGACGGTCTGCTGGACCTGGACCGTACCGTCGCCTCGTACTGGCCGGACTTCGCCGCCGAAGGGAAGGGCGGGGTCACCCTGCGCGAACTGCTCGCGCACCGGGCCGGAGTGGTCGGCCTGGACGCGGGCTTCACCCCGGAGGAGCTGGCCGACGACCGGGCGATCGCGGCCCGCCTCGCCGGGCAGCGCCCGTTCTGGCAGCCGGGGCGGTTCTTCGGCTACCACGGGTTCGTGATCGGCGCGCTGGTCGGAGAGGTCGTGTTCCGGGCCACGGGACGCACCCTGCACGAGTGGTACGAGGAGCGGATACGCGCCCCGTACGGCCTCGATATGTGGCTGGGCCTCCCGGAGTCCGAGGAGCCGCGCTATGTCACCGTCCTCCCGATGCTGCCGACCCCGGAGCAGCAGGCCGAACTGGACGCCGGGGCCCACGGCCCGTACAGCCTGGCCGGTATCGCCTTCAACCAGCATGTGGCGGATCCCGTCGAGCTGTACGACTTCCCGAACTCCCGCACGGTACGGGCCAAGGGGCAGACGTCGGCGGCCGGTATCGGCTCCGCGCGCGGACTGGCCGGGATGTACGCGGCGGCGGCGTTCGGACTGGACGGCCGGAGCCCGCTGCTGAAGCCGGACACGGCCGCCGAGTTCGCCCGGATCCACTCCGAAGGCAACGACCTGGTCAACGGGGAACCGGACGCGTTCGGCCTGGGCTTCCTCGCCATGGGCCTGCGCTTCTCCTTCCTCGGCGCCGACTCCTACGGCCACAGCGGCGCCGCGGGCTCCCTCGCCTTCGCCGACCCGCGGCAGGGCTTCGCCTACGCCTACACCCGCCGCCGGTTCGCCTTCCCGGGCGGTACGGCCCCGGAGAACGAGGGCCTGCTGAAGTCGGTGGTCCGGGCACTCGGCCGGTAAAGGCGTTCACCGGACCGGTGATACGCGCCGAGGGCCGTACGAGGCCGCCCCGGACGGCCCTCGGGGAGCGGTATGCGTTCTGGTCGGCGCCCGGTGGCGGTCGGCCTCGTCGCGCTGTCGCGCAGGGACCGGCGGAAGCCGTTCAGTCGGCGGCCGCACCCGGCGGCCGCTGCCGGAAGCGCCGGACGGATCGGGCCCGATGGCGTTCCAGCACTCCGATGGCGAGTGCCGAGGCGGCCGTCAGGCCGAACATCACCGAGCTGGAACCCCCGCCGGGCTCCCGCTCCCCGATGCCGACAGCGAACAGCACGACGACGAGTCCGAGCAGCCCGGCCTGTGTCCATCTGATGGCCACGGCCTTCCGGCCGCGGCCGGAAGGATCCTTCTCTTCTGGGCTCACCCGGGCTCCTCGTCCTGTTCGGTGCGCCGACTGTACTCATGCGCCGCCGACCGCGGATGGGGTTTTCCGGTGCAGGGGCCGGAGAGCGCGTTCGGTGCCGCCCGCACCGGTCGGCCGGACCGGAGACCCGCTACTGAGGCCGCCGCTGGAGCACACAGAACAAATTGTCCTCAGGATCCGCCAGGACGACCCACGACCGCTCCCCCTGGCCGATGTCCACCCGCCGGGCGCCGTGCGCCACCAGCCGGGCCACCTCGGCCTTCTGGTCGTCGGGCCGGAAGTCGAGGTGCAGCCGGCTCTTCGCCTTCCCGGCCTCGTCGACCCGGACGAACTCCAGGCCCGGCAGGCGGTCCGGGGCGGGGCGGATCTCGAACTCGTCGTCGGAGGAGTGGACCACCACCCAGCCCAGCGCGTCGGCCCACCACTGGCCCAAGGCCGCCGGATCCACCGAGTGGACGATTACCTGCTCCCATTCCAAGGTCATCCGCAGAGCTTAGACCTGCGGCCGTGCGGGAGGACCGGTACGCATCCGCGGCTCAGCTCCGGGGTGCGAGTTCCTCCAGGTCGCCGATGGTGCCGGACATGATGGCCCGGAGGTGTTCGGTGACGTGATCCGCGGGCCAGTCCCACCAGGCGAGGGCGAGCAGGCGGGCGATGTCGTCGTCGTTGTAGCGGGTACGGATGAGTTGCGCCGGGTTGCCGCCGACGATGCCGTAGTCGGGGACGTCGTCGACGACGACGGATCCGGAGGCGATGATCGCGCCGTGCCCGATGCGTACCCCGGGCATGACCATGGTGTTGTAGCCGAACCAGACGTCGTTTCCGACGATCGTGTCGCCCCTGCCGGGCAGGCCGGTGATCAGGTCGAAGTGTTCGGCCCAGGAGCCGCCCATGATGGGGAAGGGGAAGGTGGAGGGGCCGTCCATACGGTGGTTGGCGCCGTTCATGATGAACCGCACCCCGGTTCCCAGCGCGCAGTACTTCCCGATGACCAGCTTCTCGGGCCCGTAGTGGTAGAGGACGTTGCGGGTCTCGAACGCGGTCGCGTCGTCGGGGTCGTCGTAGTAGGAGTACTCCCCGGCTTCGATCAGCGGCGAGGTCACCAGAGGCTTGAGCAGGACCACCCGCGGCTGGTCGGGGAACGGGTGGAGCACCGTCGGGTCCGCGGGAACGCGGTTCATGGGGATCGCTTTCGGTCGGCGGCGGTTGACGATCACATCCATTCTGCGGACCGCCGCAAGCACTTTTCACGGAACCGGAGTCGGCCGGACGGCAACGGCCCCGGGACCCCCGCACCCCGCCCCCGTCCCGTCCTCCGGACGGACCGCCGCCCCGGACCCCGCCGACCGGGGCCCGGGGCGGCGGGGCTCTAGACGAACAGGCTCAGCAGCGCGGCGACCGCGAAACCGACGACCGACAGGACGCACTCCAGCACGGTCCACGACTTGAGGGTGTCGCGCTCCGAGATGCCGAAGTACTTCGCGACGATCCAGAAGCCGCCGTCGTTGACGTGCGAGGCGAAGATCGAACCCGCCGAGATCGCCATGATGACCAGCGCCAGGAACGCCTGCGAGTGGTCGGCGTTCTCGACCAGCGGGAGCACGATGCCCGCGGTGGTCACGATCGCGACCGTCGCCGAACCCTGCGCGACCCGCAGCACCAGCGAGATCAGATAGGCCAGCACGATGATCGGCAGGCCGACGTCCTCGAAGGTGTCGGAGAGGGCCTGCGCGACGCCGCTCGCCTTGAGGACGGCGCCGAAGACCCCGCCCGCGCCGACGACGAGCAGGATGTTGCCGACCGGCTTCAGGGACGAGGTCGACACCTGCTCCAGCGATTTGCGGGACCAGCCGCGCCGGATGCCCAGCAGGTAGTACGCCATCACCAGGGCGATGGTCAGGGCCACGAACGGGTTGCCGAAGAACTCGACGACCGAGCGGAACGTGGACTCGTCCAGCGCGATGGAGGAGAACGTGGCGGCCAGGATCAGCACCAGCGGCGTACCGATGATCAGCAGTACGGTCGCGAGGGATACCTCGGACTCGGGCGCGCTCCGGCCCTCCGCGGCGCGTTCGGCGGCAACCGTCGCCTTGGCCTCCTCGGCGGCCTCCAGCATGTCCTGCGGAACGTCGACGTGGATGCGCCGGCCGATCCAGTCCGAGAAGACCCAGGCGGCGGCGACCGCCGGAAGGCCCACCACGACGCCCATGAGGATGACCCAGCCCAGCGAGACGTCGAACAGCCCGGCCGCGGCGACCGGACCCGGGTGCGGCGGCAGGAAGGCGTGGGTCATGGAGAGACCGGCCAGCAGCGGCATCGCGTACAGCAGGATCGATTTGCCGGAGCGCTTGGCGGCGGCGTACACGATCGGCGCCAGGACGAAGATGCCGACGTCGAAGAAGACCGGGATACCGAAGATCACACCGGTCACACCCATGGCGAGCGGGGCGCGCTTCTCGCCGAAGAGGTTCAGCAGCCGCTTGCTGAGGACTTCGGCGCCGCCGGAGACCTCCAGGATGGCGCCGAGCATGGTGCCGAGGCCGATGATGATCGCGACATGGCCGAGGATGCCGCCCATTCCGGTCTCGATGACCGAGGTGGCGGCGGAGCGCTGGATGGTGCCGAAGAGTTCGGTGACGGAGAGACCGGCGGCGAGGCCGACGGCTATGGAGACGGCGAGCAGCGCGACGAACGGCTGGAGCCGCACCTTGATGATCAGCACCAGCAGCAGCACGATGCCGAGCGCGGCGACGGTCAGCAGACCGGCGGTGCCGTCGATGAGGAGGAGGAGTCCTCCGGTGTGGGGCGGTGCCTCGGCGGCGGGCGCCGAGGCGGCTATGGCGGTGGTTGGCAACACGACAAACCCTTACGTCGGTGGAGGGGTTCTCGGGTACGGCGGACCGCGGTACGGCGCTCCGCGGGCAGGGGGTGCGGAGGCCGGACCGTGTCCGGTGGTGCGGTGGTACGTCAGGGGTTCCAGCCGGGGGTGCGCTGAGGGGCTTCCGGAAGGATGACCACCGAGAGCCGAGAGCTACTGGTGTTGCTGATGTTGCTGGTGTGATCAGTGCGAGCGACGTGATCCCGTAGCGCCGGATAGGGCAGGTGGTGTCGTTCGCGGGGCCCGGAAGCGATGGCCGCCGGGCCGGGGTGCGGTCCACGGGGGTCTCCCGGGACCTGCGGAGGGGGCAGGGTTACAGCGCCGTGCGCAGGGGTGCACGGGCCGAACGGGGCGCCGCCGGAGGACCGTTCAGGGGCGGCCCGCCGGTGGCGGGTGCGGGCGCGGGCGCGCGGTTCCGCCCCGGCCGGCCCCGGGCCGTATCCGCGCAGTCCCGCCCGGCCCGCGCTGCGGGCGGACGGCGCCGCTGTCCGGACCCGGCCGTCCGCAGGCGGTTCATCCGGCACCGGCCGGATCGGTGGCCCGGCCGGTACCGGATGCCTGCGGGCGTACAGCCGTGGTGATCGTGGTGGTGCCGGGCGGTTCCCGACGCCCGCGGCCTGTCGCAGCCGTTGCCGTACGGCGGGACCGGACGCCCGCGGCCTACGGACCACCGCAGCACCCGGCCGTACCCGACCCGGTCACCGGGGCGCACCGGCCGGTACAGGGGGCCGGACCGGTGCCACCCGCCGGTCCGGTGGGAACGCGTGGCGACGCGCCCCCGCCGGACCGGATGCGTCAGCCCAGGACGGCCAGCGCGTCGATCTCGATGAGCAGCCCGGCCGGCAGACCGACGTACACGGTGGTACGGGCGGACGCCGGCGCCTTCAGGCCCTGCTCCTCGAAGTAGGCGTTGTAGATCTCGTTCATCTCGGCGAAGTGGTCCACGTCCGTCAGGTAGACGCGCATCATCATCACGTCGTCCCAGGACGCGCCGCCCTCCTCCAGGATCGCCTTGACGTTGGCGAAGGTCTGGAGGGTCTGCTCGCGCAGGGTCGGGCCGGCCGGCGTCGGGGGCTGCCCCTCGACCGCGGGCAGGAAGCCGACCTGGCCGGCGACCTGGAGGATGTTGCCCTTCTTCACGCCGTGCGAGAACTTCGCGGGCGGGGCGGTGTGGGTGGCGGGGGTGATCGCGGTCTTCTCGGTCATGCCTTTTCCTCGTGGGAGTCGGTGCCCGTGGGATTCGGGGAGGGACGGGTGGGTTCAGTGCGGGGTGACGGCCCCGGAGTACTCCCGGCTGATCGCGTCGGCGGTCCGGCGGACCAGCGGGAGAAGGGTGAGCAGTTCCTCGGCCGTGACGACGACGTTCGGCGCCGAGACCGACATCGCGGCGACGACCTTGCCGCCCGCGCCCCGGATGGGGGCGCCGATGCAGTTGATGGACTCCTCGTGGCCGCCGAGGTCGGTGGCCCAGCCCTGTTCGCGTACGGTCGCCAGCTCCTTGAGGAAGGCGGCGGCGTTCGGCGTCGAACGGGACGTGTACATGGGGTAGTCGAGCCGTTCGGCGATCATGCGCCGCTCGGACTCGGAGAGGTCGGCCAGCAGCAGCTTCGCCACGGCGGCGACGGTGATCGCGACCGGTTTGCCGATCCGGGAGTACATCCGGACCGGGTAGCGGCTCTCGACCTTGTCGATGTAGAGCACCTCGTTCTCCTCGTACACGGCGAGGTGGACGGTGTGCCCGATCTGCTCGTTGAGGGTGACGAGATGGGAGTGGGCGATCTCGCGGACATCGAGGTTCTCGATGGCCTCCTGGGCCAGGGCGAAGAGCCGCGCGCCGAGCCGGTAGCGCTGGTCCTGCTGCCGGAAGACGAGCCCGTGGTCGTGGAGGGTACGCAGCAGGCGCAGCGCGGTGGACTTGTGGACGTCGAGGCGCTGCGCGACCTGTCCGAGGTCGGCGGGTCCCTGGGCGAGCAGCGGCAGGATGCTCAGCGCGCGGTCGACGGTCTGGCTCATGGCGTACGTACCTCCTCATCCGCGGCTGAGGTCCAGCCGGGGCCGAGACGAAGTCTCTCCCAGTCGGTGTCGTCGAGGGCCGCCAGCCGGTCGGCGCGGTCCCGGCCGGGGGGTGTGCCGACGTCGCCGGGGACGGTGAGGGCGGCCGCGGCGGTGAGATGGCCGTGGCGCAGCCGGTCGCGCGGCGGGAGTCCGCGCAGGGTGGCGGAGAGGTAGCCGGCGGCGAAGGCGTCCCCGGCGCCGACGGGTGCGACGACCTCGACGGCGGGCGCGGGGACGAAGACGGCGGTGTCGGCGCCGTCGGTGCCGCGGACGTACGCGGTGGCCCCGGCGGCGCCCTGTTTGACGATCAGGGTCCGCGGTTCGGGCAGGGCGGCGCGGATCGCGTCGGGCCCGCCGATGCCCCAGGCGGTCTCGGCCTCGTCCTCGCCGACGAAGACCAGGTCCGCGTCGCGGGCGAGACCGAGGAGCACCGGTCCGGCTTCGGCGGCCCGCCAGAGTCCGGGGCGGTGGTTGACGTCGAAGGAGATCAGGGGGCGCTCTTCGCGGGAAAGCATCAGTTCGCGCAGGAGCGCGAGGCAGTCGGCGGAGAGGGCGGCGGTGATCCCGGAGAGATGCAGGACACGGGTGCGGGAGACCAGGGCGTACGGGACGGTCCGGGGCGACATCGCGGAGGCGGCGGACCCGGCGCGGTAGTAGGCGACCTCGTGGCCGGAGGCGGACCGGTCGGTGGCGGTGCGGAAGTAGACGCCGGTCGGGCGGCCGGGATCGCGGGCCACGGCGGAGGTGTCGACCCCGTAGGCGGCGACGGCGGCGACGAGATGGTCGCCGAAGCCGTCGGCGCCGACCCGGCTGACCCAGGCGGTGCGGTGTCCGGCGGCGGCCAGGGCGCAGGCGACGTTGGACTCCGCGCCGCCGATCGCGCGGGTGAAGGCGGGGACGTCGGCGAGGCGTCCGGGCACGGTGGGGAGGAACGTGACCATGGACTCACCGAGGCAGGTCACCTCGGTCACCGGCGCCGGGCCGGCCGCACCGGCCGCACCGGGCGGTGCCGGGAGGTCGGGGCCGTTCACGCTGCTCACCCTGGGGCTCCTCGCGGGGTCTGGGGCCGTCGGGTCCATTGACCCGGCGCTGGGCCGGATGTTAGACAGCACCAAGCGTTATACGCAATGACCGTTGCAGACAATGCAACGCAGGAACCGAGTACGACACGAGTACGAACCGAGGAGGCGACCCCATGCCCGCCGAACCGCTGGGCCAGCTCCGCCACGAGCGCGTCGACCACCGCTTCAAGGCGCTGCCGCCGGATGCCGACGGGCTGACCGTGGCCGAGCTGGCGGCCGAGCGCCGCTCCCTGTTCACCGGCGGCTTCACCACCCCCGTCCTCGCGCTCTCGGCCGCATCCGTCGAGCACAATCTCGACCTCCTCCAGACCTACTCGGAACGCCACGGCCTGGCCTTCGCCCCGCACGGCAAGACGTCCATGTCCCCCCAGCTCTTCGCCCGCCAGCTGGAGCGCGGCGCCTGGGGCATCACCGTCGCCGTCCCCCACCAGGCCCGGGTCTGCCGCGCCCACGGCATCCAGCGGATCTTCCTGGCCAACGAGGTCGTCGACCCGGCCGCGCTGCGCTGGCTGGCCGGGGAGCTGGACCGCGACCCCGACTTCCGCTTCGTCTGCTACGCCGACTCGGTGCGCGGCGTCGAGCTGATGGACCGGGCCCTGGCCGAGGCCGGGGCCCGCCGCCCGGTCGAGGTCGTCGTCGAACTCGGCGCCGGGGAGGGCGCCCGTACCGGAGCCCGTACGGAGGCCGAGTGCGCCGCCGTCGCCGATGCGATCGCCGCCACCGGCACGCTGAAGCTGGTGGGCGTCGCCGGATACGAGGGCGAGGTGCCCGAAGCCGACGGCGAGCGGGTCCGCGCCTGGCTGCGCCGCCTCGTGGCGCTGGCCGGGGCCTTCGACCGGGAGGGCCGGTTCGCCGACAGCGCCGATGTGGTGATCAGCGCGGGCGGCTCCGCCTGGTTCGACGCCGTCGCGGACGTCTTCGCGGAGATCCCGGCGCTCTCCCGCCCGGTGCTGAAGCTGCTGCGCTCCGGCGCCTACGTCTCCCACGACGACGGCCACTACCGCCATCTCACCCCCTTCAACCGGGTTCCCGACGAGGGCGCGCTCCAGCCCGCGTTCCGGCTCTGGGCCCAGGTCGTCTCCCGGCCGGGACCCGGGCAGGCCTTCCTCAACGCGGGCAAGCGGGACGCCGCGTACGATCTCGACCTCCCCGAGGCCCAGGTGGTCCGGTCCGCGCGGACCGGCGAGATCCGCCCCGCCGACGGCATCGAGATCAGCGGGCTCTCCGACCAGCACGGCTGGGTCCGCACCTCTCCCGACGCCGAACTGGAGGTCGGGGACTGGATCGGCATGGGCCTGTCCCATCCCTGTACGTCCTTCGACAAGTGGCAGCTGATCCCGGTGGTCGAAGCCGACGGCACCGTCACCGACTTCATCCGCACCTTCTTCTGAGACAGGCGGAACAGCGATGGACCTCCTCATCCGCGACACCCGTGTCGTCGACGGCAGCGGCGGCGCCTCCTACCGTGCCGACGTCCTGATACGCGACGGCCGGATCGCCGCGATCCGCCGCGAGGGCGACCCGGCCCCCGCCACCGCCCCCGGCACCCGTGTCCTCGACGCCGCCGGTCTTGCACTCGCCCCCGGCTTCATCGATATGCACGCCCACAGCGACCTGGCACTGCTGCGCGACCCCGGCCACGAGGCGAAGGCCGCCCAGGGCGTCACCCTCGAAGTGCTGGGCCAGGACGGACTCTCGTACGCCCCCGTCGACGACCGCACCCTCGAAGGCGTCCGCCGCTCCATCAACGGCTGGAACGGCGGCGGACCCGGCGACGACTCCGTCGACTTCGACTGGCGTACGGTCGGCGAATACCTCGACCGCCTCGACCGGGGCATCGCGGTCAACGCCGCCTACCTCGTCCCCCAGGGCACCGTCCGGATGTACGCGGTCGGCTGGGAGGACCGCCCGGCCACCGGCGCCGAGCTGACCCGGATGAAGCAGCTCGTCGCCGAGGGCCTGGAACAGGGCGCCGTCGGCATGTCCTCCGGACTCACCTACACCCCCGGGATGTACGCCCCCGAGGCCGAACTGACCGAACTGTGCCGGGTCGTCGCCTCCTACGGCGGCTACTACTGCCCGCACCACCGCTCCTACGGCGCCGGTGCCCTCCAGGCGTACGAGGAGATGGTCCGGCTCAGCCGGGAGGCGGGCTGCGCCCTGCACCTGGCGCACGCCACCATGAACTTCGGCGTCAACAAGGGGAAGGCGGGCGAACTGCTGGCCCTTCTCGACGAGGCGCTGGACGCGGGCGCCGACATCAGCCTCGACACGTACCCCTACACCCCCGGCTCCACCACCCTGGTCGCCACCCTGCCGAGCTGGGCGAGCGAAGGCGGCCCCGACGCACTGCTGGAGCGGCTGCGGGACGACGAGACCGCGGAGCGGATCCGGCACCATCTGGAGGAGATCGGCTCCGACGGCTGCCACGGGGTGCCGATGGAGTGGGAGACCATCGAGATCTCCGGAGTCTCCGACCCGGCGCTCGGCGGGTACGTCGGCAAAACCGTCGAGGAGTCAGCGAAGGAACGCGGCGAGGCGCCGTGGGTCACCGCCCGCGGGCTGATGATCGCGGACCGGCTCGGCTCGACGATCCTCCAGCACGTGGGCCACGAGGAGAACGTCCGCACGATCATGCGCCACCGGGTCCACACCGGCGGCAGCGACGGCATCCTCCAGGGCGCGAAACCGCATCCGCGGGCGTACGGCACCTTCCCGCACTACCTCGGACGGTACGCGCGCGACCTCGGCGTCCTGTCGCTGGAGGAGACGGTCGCGCATCTGACCTCCCGCCCGGCGGCCCGGCTGCGGCTGCCGGACCGCGGACTGGTCCGCGAGGGCTACCGCGCGGACCTGGTGCTCTTCGATCCGGCGACGGTGGCGGCGGGCTCCACGTTCGAGACGCCGCGGACCCTTCCGACGGGCATTCCGTACGTCCTGATCGACGGCCGCTTCGTCATCGAGGACGGTGTCCGTACGGATGTCCTCGCGGGCCGCTCGGTCCGGCGCCGGCCGGTGGACTGAGCCACCGAGACGCCGAGATGCCGAGCGACCGAGACGTCCGTGCCGGGGCCCCACCGCCGTCGGGGCACCGGCACGGATCCCCCCGGGAGGCTTGAGGTCGGGGGCCGCCCGCTCCCTCCAGGGGGCTTGAGACCGGGGTGCGCCCGGCGCCGGCGGGTGCCGGAGGCTCGGGGCGCGCCCGGCGCGGTGAGGGTGCGTTTCCTGCCGGGGCGGGGGTCCGGGACGCACCCGGCGCGATGAGGGCACGCTGCCGGCCATCCGTCACGGACGGACGGTCGCTCGCGCAGTTCCGCCCCCTATGCCCGAACGGCATGGGGGAACCCCCAGCGCCCCTATGCCCGAAGGGCGTGGGGGCGGACCCCCGCGCCCCCGCGCCCTCGGCCCAGAGGCACTCTGGCGTCAAAAGCCCCGGGGCGCGCCCCGCGGAGAATCCTCCGCCCCCCTGGAAGGGCTACGCGCCCGGGAGACGGCCCTGGGCCAGGGAGGACGCCGCGTCCGCGACCGGGGCGAGCACCCCGCCGGGCGGGGGCTTCAGCAGATTGCGGTCGATTTCGCCGCCGGACGTGGCGGTCGCCTCGGCGGGGGCGGCGTGGGCCGCGGTCGCCGCACCCGCCGCCGCCACGGCGGCCAGAGCGAGTCCGGTCGCGGTGAGCGCACGGGAGGGCTTGCGGTGTCGGTGGTTGCTTCGGTTCGTCATGCCCGGCGCAACGGCCCGACCCCCGCGGGGGTCACGGCCCGGACACCACTCGCACAGACGATCAGTTCACCGAAGATCCGTTACCACCTACGAGGTACCGCGTTGTCAACGTGAAGGCCGCAAGTTCCGCGGCCGATGCTCAGACTCTGCAAGGAGAACTACTGATGTCGCGTATCGCGAAGGCCGCCGCCGTCATCGCCGGGTCCGGCGCCCTGCTGGCCGGTGGCGCGGGCATGGCCGCCGCTGACGCCGGAGCCCACGGTGCCGCCGCCAACTCCCCCGGCGTCATCTCCGGCAACGTCGTCCAGGTTCCGATCAACATCCCCGTGAACGTGTGCGGCAACACGATCGACGTGATCGGCCTGCTGAACCCGACGTTCGGCAACCAGTGCGTCAACGCCGGCGGCGGCGCTTACTGATCCCCGGATTCCCCGAGCCCGAGGGCCCCGCTCCCCGACCTCCGTCGGCGGACCGGGGCCCTCGGCCTGTGCACCGGCGGGCGCCGCTCACCCGTAGCGGTACCAGCGCGTGTGGTCCAGCAGCTCGGCGGGGGCCACGTCCCACGGCGGCAGCGGCTCGTCCAGCGCGAAGACCCGGTTGTGCTGCCGGTCGCCCCGGGGCAGCTTCGCCGCCGGAAGATAGCCCGACTCCGGATGCGTCCGCCGCCACCGCTCCCACAGCAGGTCGACGAAGGAGTGGTGCAGCCAGAACACGGGATCGTTGGGCGAGGTGGCGCCCAGCATCAGCCCGCCCACCCAGCGGTGCACCCGGTTGTGTGTGCGCCAACGCTCCGGACTGCCTGCGGCCCAGCCCTCCAGGGCGTTGCGGAAACCCCTGCGCGCCGTGGAGTCCCACGGCGGAGCGTCATACTCCGGATCGGCGAGGGCCCGCTCGACGTCCTCCTTCGTCGGCAGCGTCAGCGGATCGGACGGGCGGCCCAGGTCACGGGTGAGATACCGGCCGTCCACCACCCGCGAGTTGACCGTCCAGTTGCCGTTCCCGTAGGCGAAAGGACCGGTGGTGACCTGGCGGTCGCCCGTCCGGCCGGTGCCGCCGAGGAAGTCGTCCGCCCAGAGGGACGACGTGGGCGAGGTGTCCAGCGTCCAGTCCCAGTACGGGACGGTGACCCGCTCGTCGATCCGTTGGAGCGCCCGCTCGAACTCCAGCAGATAGCGCCGGTGCCAGGGGAAGAACGACGGGGTCATATGCGCGGCCCGGGGCCGCAGCTCGCCGTCCGTGACATAGAACTCGCCGTGCATCCGGACGAACTCGTCGTACGCGCCGCGGCGCTTCAGCTCCAGCACCGCGTCCACGAAGCGCCTCTTCTCCGCCGCGGTCAGATCGCGCTGGTTCTTGCGGACGGGCACCGCGGGCGCGCCGGACGCGGGCGCCCCGGCCACGGGAGACTCAGCCACGGTGCACCGCCAGCTGCGCCGCTCCCAGTTCGTCGACGGCGGCACGGGCGACCTCCCGCAGCGTCGGGAAGGACTCGTAGTGGTTGACCAGGCTCATAAAGCTGCCGTCGGCGCGCCGCATGATGTGCAGCGGTCTGCCGTCGATCCGTACCTCCACCGTCGGCAGCGCACCCGCGTGCCCCGCCGGGCCGTGCGCCGGAGCGCCGCGGGCCGGGACCAGCACCGTCGCCGTGCCCTCGATACGCCGGCCGCGGTACGTCTCCGAGAACCGCTCCAGCGCGGCGGGCCCGGCCGCCCCGGGGCCGGGGCGCAGGGTGCCGAGCAGCGGCGCCAGCGCCCCGGCGGTCCCCCCGACCACCGCCGCGGTGAACAGCGCGCGGAGCGCCAGCCGGCGCGGCAGGCCCGCACCGGAACGGCCGGGGCTGGTGGTGGCGTTGGTGCCGAGGCGGTCGGGGATGCGCATGGGGCGGCCCTTCACGGTCTGCGGGGAACAGGGGTACGGACCCTGTCAACGAGAGGACGGCGAAAGGGTTCCCCTTCCGGGTGGACCGTCCCGCCCGGCCGATACCACCGGCAGGTCCGGTGGTGGCGTCAGTGGTACAGCACGCCCGCCGTGGGTGCTCCCCGGAACTCCGGCGTGAGCAGGGCCAGCTCCGGCAGGACCGGTTCGGGCTGTCCGTACAGTTCGGGCCGGGGCGCCGACAGCGGGGCGCCCAGGGAGGCGCCGGGGGTGGCCAGCGACAGCTCCCCCGCCTCGGACGTGGCCTGTGCGACCCCCAGGGTGCCCTCGCCGAGCGGTTCCGTCACGGGTACCCCCAGCTCCGTCACGGGCAGTTCGCTGCTGAGCGGGATCTGCGGGAGCGTTCCGTACGGGAGCATCCGCCCGGCGACATGCTCGGGAGCCTGCGGGGCGCCCGGCACCGGCACGGGCACGCCGGTGCTCAACTCGGGCGCCGGTACCGGGAGGACCGTTTCCAGGCTCTCCAGCGGAAGGGTGACCGGAACGGACACGGCGGCGGCGGAGCCCGCCCCGACGGCCGATGCCATGCACGCCAGCACCGCCGCGACTGAACACCTGGTGGTCGACTTCATGGGTGGTTGTGCTCCTCTTCCTTCTCGTCTTCTCATCGTGCCGGTTGCGACAACCGCGTCCGGAGAACGACCGCGGCGACCGGGCCGGGACAAAGTTCCCCCGAATGCAGCAACCGCAGGGCCCTGCCCTGCGGAACGGGGCCGCGGGCAGCGGGAATATGGGGGGCGGTCCCGGTGCGGGAGTCCGCCCGGCCGGTCCGACCCCGAGGAGAGCACAGGCCATGAACACCCCGGCCCCCGCCCGTATCCGCACATCCGGCCCCGACGGCGACCGCGGGCCCTTCGATCTCGCCGATCCGGCGTTCTGGACGCTGCCCCGCCCCGACCGGCTGGCGGCCTTCGCCGCGCTGCGGTCCCTCGGAGCGCCGGTCCGCTTCGGCGCCCCCGAAGGGCCCGGCGGTTTCTACGCCCTGGTGCGGCACGCCGATGTCCAGCACGCCAGCCGGACGCCCCGGACCTTCACCAGCGCCCCCGGGGTCACCACCCCCGAACCGGCGGCCTGGGTGAAGGCGCTGTTCGGCAACTCCATGGTGAACATGGACGATCCGGACCACGCCGATCTGCGGCGGATCGTCGCCCGCGCGTTCACCCCGCGGCTGCTCGCGGCGGCCGAGGAGAACATCCGCGCGGTGGCCGCGCGGATCGTGGACGAGATGCTCCGGGACCGGCCGGCGGACTTCGTGGCGGCGGTGGCGTCCCGGATGCCGTTCGAGATCATCTGCGATCTGATGGGCATCCCGGAGGTCCACCGGCGGGAGATCGCCCGCCGGATCGACGAGGCGTCGCAGAACGTGGGCGTGGGCCGGCGGAGGCTGCGGATGCCGGGACGGGGGCTGCGCGCCCTGGCACACCTCCAGCGCGTAATGGGCCGGCTGGCGCGGGAGCGCCGCCGCGAGCCCGCGGGCGATCTGATCTCGGCGCTGGTCACGGCGGACGTCGACGGCCGGGCGCTGAACGCCCGGGAGCTGGGCGCGTTCTTCTCGCTGCTGCTGGTCGCCGGGGTGGAGACCACGCGCAACGCCCTGGCGCACGGTCTGGTCCTGCTCGGCGAACACCCCGAGCAGCGGGAGCTGCTGGCCTCGGACATCGAGCGGTACGGGGACGGTGCAGCGGAGGAGATCGTCCGGCACTCGACACCGATCATCCAGTTCCGGCGGACGGTGGCGGCCGAGTGCCGGGTCGGCGGACGCGATCTCCGTCCGGGCGACAAGGTGGTGCTGTTCTACGCGTCGGCCAACCGCGACGAGGCGGTGTTCGCATCGCCCGACGTCTTCGACATCACCCGGTCGCCCAACCCTCATCTGGGGTACGGGGGCGGTGGACCGCACTACTGCCTGGGCGCGCATCTGGCGCGCCAGGAGATGAAGGCGGTCTTCGGTGAACTGCTGGCCCGGACGGACGGCCTGCGGGCCACGGGCCCGGCGGAACTGGTCGCGTCCAGTTTCGACAACCGGGTTCGGGCACTGCCGTTCGCCTTCACCGCCCGGCGGTGAAGGCGAACCGCCTCGGGGCCGTTACGAACGGAGCTGGGAGACGCGGACCAGGATATGCGCGGACGACAGCAGGGTCTCCTCGTCACCGAGGTAGGTCTGGAGGCTCTCCTCGGTGATCTGCTCGCCGGGCTTGGCCTCGGGCCAGGGGCGGCTGGCGATGATGACATGGGCGTGGCCCCGGCCG
The DNA here is from genome assembly GCF_044763775.1 of Streptomyces sp. NPDC094448. Taxonomy (NCBI): domain Bacteria; kingdom Bacillati; phylum Actinomycetota; class Actinomycetes; order Kitasatosporales; family Streptomycetaceae; genus Streptomyces; species Streptomyces sp. NPDC094448. The sequence continues at coordinate 638,093 of NZ_JBIWGU010000002.1, forward strand.
TCGGCCGCCGCCAGCCACTCCGGCGGAGCCGGGCACTGGGCGCTGAGGTGCGGCATGTTGAGGACGGCCTGTCCGGCCTCCACCAGCAGCCGGACCGGGGAAGTCACCGAAGCCGAGGTGGCATCGGACATATCTCCCGCCTTGGCCCCGCAATCCGCGATCATTCCGAGCAGGGCGGCCTCGCCCTCCTCCGCGCTGCCCGCGCCGTCACCGAGGGAATAGACGAGGAGATAGGGCATATCGTGCCCGGCCTCGGGATCACCGGTCCAGGCGAGTACGGAAAGCGTTCCCAAATGACTGCGGTCGACGGAATTCTTGGCGGAGGTGGCAGTGTTGGCTGTCGTCATGGTTCGGCACCCTAGTGCCCCGGAACCCCCGTCCACCCTCGGCGTTCACCTGCTCGGCGGAGCTTGAAGCCGCCACTCGACGACCGATTTTCCGAGGTCACAGTGGAATTGGCCGAGAGCGGCGGACTCCGGCACATCGAACAGCAGCCAGCCCTCGACAGAATCACCCGCCGCAAGAATGTTCCATTTCACCGGAAGCCCGGTGGTGATTTCCCCGCCGGATACCGCCGGATGGCGTTTTCCGGCCGTATCGGTGACCCAGGTCCGCGTACCGCTCGCATCGTAGGAGCTGCCGCCGACATTGAGCAGGGCGACCCGGATCCCGACCCGGCGCATCCCCTCCGCCGGACGGGAGACGGGCACCCCCGTCCTCCGGACCGGCACGGCGGGGTCGACGTACGCCGTGGCGGACATCCGCAGATGCTCACCGGAGGCCCGTCCGCCGAGGTCGACGGCGTCGCCCAGAAGCGCCGCGCCCCGGGCGCCCCCGGCAGGCCGGGCGGTCGCGGCCGGATGGACCTGCTTGGCATCCGCACTCTCGACGGGCGCGCCCTGGCAGGCGGTCAGACCACTGCCGAGCACCGAGACCGACAGCAGAAACGGCAGCGCCTTGCGTCGCATCATGATCCCCTCATCCAGGCCGTTTTCCGTATGATCACGGCCTTGACGCCCCGAGGACGGCCATTCGGGGCCCCACCGGGTTCGTGTCGGCCCAGGTGCACACCACCGCGCCATCCACACCCCACCGGCGTGCGCCCAGCGCCCTTTTTGGGGGCGCACGCGCCGTCTCCGTACAGCCGATTACGCGCTCTTCCGGCGCCGGGGCGCGGAATGGCGGCCCCCGGGTACCGGCTCACACCCCTACGCCTCGAAAAACCGTTCCTGCGCTACTCCGCGCAGGCATGCCGACAGTGACTTCGTCCCGTGAGCCCCCGTTTGCTGTCGTATGGCAAGGACATCCTCGACTCCCCGATGGCAGCGCGTCCCGACCATCCCGGCCCCTCACCCGGGTACCCACGCCCACCCGGCGGCCCCACCGGCCGGAACGACCCCGATCTACGAAGAGCTGCTCCGCGAATGGTCGGAGGCCAACCGCACCCTCCCGGGCGGCCCGGACCTGGAATGGGCCCGCACCACCCGCTTCCCACCCCCGCACGACCCCCTCACCGGCCCCCCGCCCCCACCCCTGCGCGGCACCTGGTTCCACCCGGCCTGACCCGGGGGAACCCGGCCCGGCCCCCCTGTCCGGGCGGGCCCGGCCGGGGTTCAGCCCTCCCGTACCCGATCCCGCCGGGCGGCGGAAGGCGGCTGGGGCGGGGCCGGGACCCGGCCCGGGCGGGGGGTTCGGCGGAGGTGGTGGTGGAGGGCCGTCAGGATTCTCGGGGCTGTGTACGTCGCTCCGTGGACGAAGCGCATCGACGGGCCGAACGCCGGGGCGCTCAGCAGGCCCGTGAAGAACAGGCCGGGGCACGACGATTCGAACGACGGGCTCAGCTCCGGGGCGCGGCCGGTGCCGAGCGTGGACAGGCGGGCGCGGAGCCGGGCGTCGAGAAGGGTGAGCCGGTCGAGGTCCGGGACGAATCCGGTGGCGGCCACCACATGGGCGGTGTCGACGGTGACCGGGCCGCCGGGGGCGTCCAGGGCGAGCCGGACCCGGCCCTCGTGGAGCCGGGCGCCGCGGATCCGGTGGGCCAGCAGTTCCGGGACCCGGCCCTCGTACCGCTCCCGCAGCCACCAGGCGCCCGCCGGACCCAGTGCGGTGCGGGCGATGTGCTCGCGCCGGGCGTCGGACAGTCTCCTTACGGCCCAGGGCAGTTCCGAGTAGATCCAGCTCCGCCAGCCGGAGCCGAGACCGCTGAGCGGGGTCCGCAGCCGCCGCGGCAGCGGCCGGTCCTCCGGTACCGGGACGGTGTTCCAGTTCACCCGCCCCGCCCGCGCCACCAGCAGGGGCCGGGCGCCGCCCTCCGCCAGAAGTGTCGCCGTCTCCAGAGCCGCCTGGCCCGCGCCGACGACCGTGACGTCCCGGCCGCGGAAGCCGCTCAGATCGTGGTGGCCGGTGCTGTGCGTAACGTACTCCCGCGGCAGTTTCGCCAGCGGCCCCGGGATCCGGGCGAACGGCAGCACCCCGACGGCGACGACGACGGTACGGGCCCGGACACTCTCGCCGTCCGCGGTTCCGACGGTGAACCCGTCGCCGCCCGCCGCGATCCGGGTCACGATCCGCTCGTCGAGACCGGGCACGGCGTGCCGGGCGAACCAGAGCCCGTAGTCCGTGAAGGCTCCGATCGGCAGCGGACGGCCGTGCTCGGTCGGGAAACCCGCCTCGGCGCCGTAGCGGGCGAGAGTACGCGCACCGGCCGGATCCGACAGATTCGACGCCCACGGCTCGGACTTGAGGTACATCCCCTCGGGCATATGGTCCCGCCAGGACTCCATCGCCCGGCCGAAGACCTTCGCCCGCATTCCGGCGGCGGCCGCATGCGCGGCAACCGACAGCCCGTAGGGCCCGGCGCCGATGACTGCCACGTCGTACATGGTGCGTTTCCTCCTGGGTGAGGGGTGGGGAGGGGATGAGGGGACGGGGACGGGGCCTTCAGGGGTGGTGCAGTACCGCGCGAGCCCGGCGGACTCCCTTGGTCAGCCCGCGCCCCAGCCAGGCGCCCGCCATGGCCGCAAAGGGCAGCGGATCGTCCCCGGCGAACCAGGCGGACTCGATACCGGGCCCGTGGCCGAGCCGTCCGAGGCCGGACAAGGCGGATGGAGAGGAGAGCGCAGACAGGGCGGGCAAGGCGGCCGGGGCTGCGGAACGTGCACGAGGGGCCGGGGCTGCGGGACGTGCACGAGGGGCCGGGGCTGCGGGACGTGCACGAGGGGCCGGGGCTGCGGGTTCTGTGCCGGCCCGGCGCCGTGCGGCGGGGCGGGCCGTCAGCGCCGACAGCAGCGCATAGTTCTCGGCGACGAAGACCCGGCCCGGACTTTCCCCGGGCGGCGGCGGGACCTGGCCGGTCAGATCCCGGTACAGCGCCCGCACGACATCCGTACCGTCGGGTGCCGTGAAGAGCCGGAACTGCGCCCCGGGCCGGGGGTTGGCGTCCAGCAGCCGGTAGGTGCCGCCGGTCCGGTCGCGCCGGAGGTCGAGGTCGATGACGCCCCGGTAGCCGGTGTGCGCCACCAGCCCGAGGGCGATCGCCGCCACCTCCTGATTGGGGTGCCAGCGGCCCTTGGCGGTCAGTCCGGCGCGCGGCGGCCAGGAGAGTTCCTTGCGGCCGGTGCCCCCGGCCAGCAGCCGGCCGCCGGCACCGAAACAGCCGTGGAAGAACCAGTCCGCGTCCGGCACGTCCGGCAGCCGGCGCTGGAGCAGCAGACCGGCCCCGCTGTCCGCGCCCCGCTCGTACAGCGCCCCCGCCGCGCCCGGCGAGCGGACCAGGGTCGTACTGCGCAGTCCGGTCCCCGCCGGCAGCAGCCACGGGCGGCTCCACTTGGCGACCAGCGGCAGCCCGAGGGCGCCCACGGCCCCGGCGGCTTCGGCCGCGCTGCCGGGCACCACGGTCTCCGGATGCGGAACACCCGCCCGCCCGCACACCTCCGCGAGCAGCGACTTGTCGGCGAGCGCGTCCGGCAGCCCCGGGGCCTGGTCGGGCACGAGATAGCGGGCACCGAGTCGGGGCGCGTGCGCGGCCGTGAGGATCGCACCGAGATCGTCCATCGGGATCAGTACGGCGGGCCGGCCGATCCGCTCCGAGACCCGCAGCAGCAGTTCGGTGAAGCCGGTGCCGTCCGGGCGGACCGCGCCGGGGGCGACGAAGTGCGCCCGGTGCAGATACCGGGAGCGGACGACGGGGCTCGCCGCCGACTCGACGACGGCGTGCACCTCGACCCCGGCCCGCCCCAGGGATCTGACGGCCCCGAGGGTCCCGTGGTGAAAGGGGTTCCGGTCGAGGCGCAGCACCAGCGCGGGAACCCCGGCGTCGAACGGTGGCATGGACGTCACATCTTTCACCTGGATGGTCGTGCGGAACGCGGTGATGATCGCGAATGGCCTACCGGAGGTCGCCCGGACCGCTCATTCGTAGGACTTTCTTCCTACGGCCGGATACGACGGACGGGACCGGACAGAGCGTCAGTCCGACGGGCCGCCAGATCACCGCTCTGCCCCAGGAGGAGCCATGACCCGAAGGCGCCGTCTCACCGGCACTACCATCGGAACGGTCGCCGCGAGTCTGCTGGTCTCCACAGGTGCCGTCGCGGGCGCGGCGGGTGCCGCCCGGGCCGGGGACCAGTCCGGGCGCCCGGCCGCCGTCGGCGCGTACGTCGACTACGGCTCGGCGGGTCCGCGCCGTATCGCCGAACTGTCGCGGTGGCTCGGCGGTGCGGAGCTGCGGGTCGGCCACACCTATCTGCCCGGCGACCGGTGGGCCGGTATCGAGGGGCAGGTCGGCTTCCTCGACGACTGGGCCCGCTGGCGGCGCGCCCGTGACGACCGGATGTTCGTCCTCAATGTGCCGATGCTGGAGCGGAACGAGGCCCGGGTGCCGGACCACGAGGTCCGTACGCTGCTGCGGGCGGGCGCGTCGGGGCAGTACGACGAACACTTCAGGGCGCTGGCCCGGCGCCTGGTGGACCTCGGCGTACCGGACACCGTCCTGGTCCTGGGCTGGGAGATGAACGGCATCACCTACACGCACCGCTGCGGACCGGATCCGGAGGCGTGGAAGACGTACTGGAACCGGATCGTGACGGCGATGCGCTCGGTCGAGGGCCAGGCCTTCCGCTTCGACTTCGCGCCGAACCGGGGGCAGGACGCGGTGCCGTGGACCGCCTGCTACCCGGGCGACGAGGTGGTCGACATCATCGGGATGGACTCGTACGACCAGGCACCGGGCCGGACCTTCGAGGAGCAGGCGTCGGCGCCGTACGGGCTCCGTGCCCAGGTGGAGTTCGCGCGCGAGCACGGCAAGGCGATCTCGTACCCGGAGTGGGGGCTGTTCCGCAACGGGGACAACCCTGAATACATGCGGGGGATGCTGGACTGGATCGAGCAGCACCGGCCGCTTTACCACACCATCACGGACTACTGTCCGCACGGCGTCTGGCAGTGTGATAGCAACCCCAAATCGTCGAGTGTGTTCCGCACCCGGCTGTACAACCAGACGGGCCCGTCGGTGCCGCCGGTCCCGCCGGTCCCGCCGGTGCCGCCCGTACCGACACCGCCCGTGCCGCCCGTCCCGCCGGTACCGACAGCGCCTCCGGCACCCCCGGCACCTTCCGTGCCGCCCGTACCGCCCGTCCCGCCGGTACCGACAGCGCCTCCGGCACCCCCGGCACCTCCCGTGCCGCCGGAGCCCACGGTGCCGGTGCCGCCGGTGGTCACCGACCCGCCCCCGGAGCCGGAGGAGCCCACCGTGCCCCCGGCGCCGACCCCGACGGTTCCCGTGCCGGTGCCGAGCCTGCCCGTCCCGACCGTCCCGCCCGTCGCACCCGGACGGCTCGGCAAGGTCGACTGGTGCTTCCAGGTCCCGTTCTCCCCCTGGACGGACTCCTGGGCCCCGGGCGGGAAGTTCTGTGTGAAGGTCCCCTGGCCCGAGGACCGGCCCAACCCCCGCCCCGACGGTCGCTGAGCCCGCCCGGCCGGCCCGGCGGACCCGTTCAGCGGTCCACCGGGCGCCGGGCGCGCAGGCGGACCGCTGAACGGCTGCCGACGGCCGACCGCCAGTCCTTCAGCCGGTCGCGCCATTCACGGGCCGCGGGGAACCGTTCGCCGACGGTCGCCGCGGCCCGGTCCCGCAGCGCGGCCCGTGACATATGCAGCTTCAGCAGCGGTTCCAGGGTGTACGGGGCGAGCAGCAGCCGCTGGTTGGTGACCGCTTCGGGGCGCCAGTGGTTCTTGTACGGCTCCTTGCCGCGCAGCAGGCTCATCACCCGGCGGCCGGTACCGGCCGCGAGATCGGCGTCGTGCCGCAGCAGCATGGTGGTGACGTCGACCTTGCGCTCCCGCAGCCGGGGGTCCGCCCCGTACAGATAGCCGCCCGAGAACCGGCCCGACAGCAGGGCCACGCTCGCGGCGACGACCTCCCCGTCCAGCCGGTACTCGGTCAGGGCCGCGTCGCCGTCGCGGACCATGCGGCGGGTGGCCCGGACGAGGTGCTCGGCGAACCGGGGCCGCAGATGCTCCACGGTCACCCCGCGTCCCCGCCACTGGAGTTCGTGGAGCCGCAGCAGATGCCCCATGGCCTCCGGGACGCCGTCCTCGCCGACGGTGATGTCCTCGATCTCCAGTGCGTCGATCTTCCGCAGCTTGGCCCGCACCCGCTGGGCGCGGGCCGCCGGGAGCCGTTTGACCAGCTCTTCGATGGGGCCGGCGGGCAGTTCCAGACAGACGGAGTCGGTGAGCCGGGCCCGGGCGCCGGTCCACCGCGCGTACAGCTTCTCGGCGGCGGCGCCGGGCCGGACCTCGCGGAGGTCGATCACCGCGTGCCGGGCGGCGCGCTGGAGCCCGCGCTCCAGTGCGTCGACGGCCGCGTCGGCGGCGGCCGGATCCGTACCGTCGGCGTCGTCGACGAGGATGTCGGAGTAGTCGGAGATACCGCCGCCGAGGGAGACGAGCAGCGGCATGGGCCGGTGCACCAGCATCAGCGGCGCGGCGGCCACCAGCCGTCCGCCGCGGCGGACGAGGACGATCCGCAGCCGCCCCCCGGTGCCGTAGGACAGCCACCACGACTCCAGCCAGGCGTGGCTCTGGAAGGGGGTGGCGGTGGAGCAGCGGCGCTGGAGGTCGTCCCATTCGGGCCGCAGCAGGGCGAAGGTGCGCTGGTCCCGGCAGAGGGTGACGGTGAAGCCGTGCGGCTTCCGTTCCGCCGCGGCCATCAGACGCGCTCCTTCCCGGCCGCGGAGCCCTGAGTGGCGGGCGCGGGTACGGAGGCGGGCGCGGGCCCGGCCGGTGCGCGGCCGGTGCCGTCCCCGGTTCCGTCCTCGGCGCTGCGGTGCCGGACCCGGGGCCGGACCAGCAGCACCAGACCGCCGATCAGACCTCCGGTGGCGGCGCCGACGGCCGCGCCGAGCGGTACGGACGGCGATACGGGCTCGGCGGGCGGGATGGCCCGCGAGAAGCTCAGCAGCTGGACGCCGGTGTTCTTGGCGACCTGGTTGCCGCTGACGAACACGGCGTCCGCGACGGCGTTGGCGATATCGGCGGCCTCACCGGGTCGGTCCGATGTGCCGGTGATCGCGATCATCGGCGAGTCGGGCGAGGTCTCGGTCCGTACCCGGCTGCGGAGTTCCTGCGCGGGCATCGCGGCCGCGACCCGGGCGTAGGCGATGGTGGAGTCGCTGGTGGCGATGCGCCCGTAGGCCTGAGCGAAGCCGAGGGCGGCCCCGGGCTGGGCGTCCTTGCCCGTGACGGCGACGACGAAACTGGTGGCGGCGTACTGGGGGGCGGCGAGGAGTCCGTACGCGCTCCCGCACAGGGCACCGGCGGCGGCGAGCGCGGGCAGCGGCCACCAGACGGGCAGCCGCCGAACCCGGTCCGCGGCCCACCGCAGCGGCACCGGCCGCCGGGGCCGGGCGGCCGGCGGCACCGGTGCCGGTTCGGTGCGGTCGGTCTTCCCGGCCCGCTCGGGCCCGCGGTCCCGGGGCTCCGGGCGCTGGGTCTGCGAAGGCTGCGAAGGCTGCCCGGTCTGCGGCTTGCTCATCGGTGGACTCTCTCGGTCGGATCGGTCTCGGTTTTCTGCCGGGGCAGGTTTCGGCCCCGCGGGTCCGGGGGGTACGGCCGGTCCCCGGCGAGCACGCGCTCGTACACCTCGGCGACGAGGCCCGCGGTCCGGCGGATGTCGTAGTGCCCGACGCCGCCGGGGGCGGTACGGCTCCGCGGCGGCCGCCGGGCGGCGAGTTCGCGGACGGCGGCGGTGAGGGAGGCGTCGTCGTGCCCGAACCGGACGGCTCCGGGCACCAGTTCGGGCGGCAGGTCCTGGACGGCGGGGCAGGTCCGGTACAGCACGGGCAGCCCGGCGGCGAGCGCCTCGACGACGGCGAGCCCGAAGGCTTCGTCCCGGGAGGCGGAGACGAAGGCGTCGACGGCGCTGAGGACGTCGGGGACGGTGAACCGGAGACCGGGCCCGGCGGGCGGCCCGGACCCGGCGGGGGCCCCGGTTGCGGCTGCGTCGCCCGCTTCCGTCCCTCCCGCGGGAAGGGCGGCTGCGGCAGCGGGTGTCCCCGGCTCGCCGGTACCGCCCGGGCCGGCGCCGGCTGCGGGCGCCGAAACCGGGGCCCCCGCGGCCCGGACGCCGCCGTCGGGCCCGCCCGCCCGGACGCCCCCGGGCTCCGTGGTGACGGCCGCTCCGGGATACGTGTCCGCCGAACCGCCGAGCCCGGCAGGACCCCCGCCCTCGGCGTGACCGGCCACCGGACCGCAGCCGCCCGGACCGGAGCGCACGGCAGGGCCGCCGCCCGGCGCCGGGCCCGGCGCGCAGTCGCCCAGGAAGCGGACCCGGTCCGCCACGCCCAGCTCCGCCGCCAGCCTTTCCAGGGCGGGGCCTTCGGGGCCGTCGCCCGCGATGACGACCGTGACGGCGGGCACGGCCGCCGCCGTGCGGATCAGGGCGTCGAAGCCCTTGCCGGGGACCAGCCGGCCCACCCCGCCGAGCAGATACGCGTCCGGGGCGACGCCCAGACCGGCCCGTACCGCCGACCGGGCCGCGGGGTCGAAGCGGAACTGCCGCGCGTCGATGCCGTTGGGCACCGTATGCGTCCGCTCCGGCGGGACGCCCCACCCGGCCAGCCGGGCCGCGACCGTGTCCGAGACCGCGACCGTGGCCGCGCCCAGGCGTTCCGTACCGCGGTACAGGGCACGGGTCCCGCGGGTCAGCGGCCGGCCTTCGATCTCGCGGTCGCCGAGGGAGTGCTCCGTCGCCACGACCGCCCGCACCCCCGCCAGCCGGGCCGCGATCCGCCCGTACACGCACGCCCGGTACAGATGGGTGTGGACGAGGTCGTAGCCGCCGTCCCTGATCAGCCGTACGAGCCGGGGCAGCGCGGCCAGGTCGCGGTTGCCGCGCATACCGAGGTCGGTGACCGCGATCCCGTCCGCGCGCAGTCCGTCCGCGACCGGCCCCGGGTTGGTGAGCGTCACCACGTCGCAGGCGTAGGGAAGGTGGCGCAGCAGCAGCCGCAGCTGCTGCTCGGCGCCGCCCGTGCCCAGACCGGTGATCACCTGGAGCACCCGGGGGGCGGCCGTCATCGCAGACCCGCCCGGTGGCCGGCCCGCTTCGCCCACAGCCGGACCGCGCGGTCGGCCTGGCTGATGTGCGTACGGGGCAGGGCGTAGGGGCCGCCGAGTCCGGCGGGCGGGCGGATCGCGCAGCCGTAGGCGTACCCCGCCGAGCGCACCGCCGACGCGACCCGGCCGTCGACCGTGCCGTACGGATAGCAGAAGCCCTCCGGATCGCGGCCGGTCACTTCGCGCAGCCAGAAGCGGCTGCGGAGGGTCTCCTCGCGCAGGGCGTCGTCGTCGAGCCGGGTGAGGTCGACGTGGTAGAGGCCGTGCGAGGCGATCTCGGTACCGGCCGCGACGGCGGTACGGATCCCGTCCTCGTCGATCAGCGGTCTTCGGGGGCCGTCCGGGTCCCAGACGTTGTCGCCGCCGAGCCGCCCCGGCAGCACGAACAGCGTCGCGGTGCAGCCGTGGCGGCGCAGGACGGGCAGCGCGCCGTCGGCGAAGTCGGCGTAGCCGTCGTCGAAGGTGAGGCCGACGAGCCCCCGGCCGCGGCCCTGCGCACAGGCCCGCAGCAGGGCCGCGACGGACACCCCGGTGAGTCCGCGGGCCCGCAGCCAGCGGAGCTGGAGGTCGAGGCGGTCGGGCGAGACGGCGATGCCGTACGGATCGTGTGCCGGGTCGGAGACCGAGTGGTACATCAGGATCCACGGCCGGCGGACGGCGGTGGCGACCGGCGCGGCCACGGCGGTGAGGGACAGCTCGGCGGTGGCGGTGGCGGTGGCGGGAGTCTGGTTGCGCGGTGGCGCCGTGTCAGCGGACATGTCGGGCGATCCTCTGTCGGATGAGAGCCAGCAGATGGACGACTTCGGGGGCTCGGACCGCGAGCCCGGTGACGGTGAAGACGGCGGGGACCAGCAGACAGCCCACGGCCAGACTCGGCAGCGCCGGTTCGATCGTGCCCGCGGCGAGCCGTCCGGCGGCGGCGGCGCACCCGGCGGCGAGCGCGAGCCGCCCGAGTGCCGGGGTGATGGCGCCGACCCGGATGGGGACGACCCGGGAGCCGAGGCCGCGCAGCAGGAGCAGGGCGGTGGTGGAGATGCCCGCCGCGTTGGCGGCGGCGATGCCGTAGACGCCCCAGGGGCCGGCGGCGGCGGCGCCCGCGGCCACGGTGACGACGAGGCCGGCGGCCATCGCGGCGGCCGGATACCAGGTGGGGCGGCCCGCGGAGAAGAACGGCCGGCCCAGCGCGCCGACGAGGGTGTGGCCGAGGAGCCCGGCGGCGTACACCCGCATCACGGTCGCGGTGGTCTGCGTGTCCTGGGGGCCGAACGCGCCGCGCTGGAAGAGGACCTCCACGATCTGGGGGGCGTAGCCGACGATCAGCGCGGTGCCGAGGAGGACGGTCAGCCCGGCGAGGGCCAGATCGTTCTCGACCCGGCGGCGGGCCCGCTCCCGGTCGCCCTCCGCCATGGCCTTGGCGACGGCGGGGAAGGTGACGGTGCAGAACATCAGGGAGAGCACCATCGGCATCTGCGCGACCTTCTGCGCGTAGTTGAGATGGGAGATCGCGCCGCTGGGGAGGGAGGAGGCGAGGAAGCGTTCGACCAGGACCTGGGACTGGCGGCTGACGGCGAAGAGCACGATGGGGGCGAGGAGGGCGCCGACGGCTGCCGCCGGGCCCGCCGGTGGTGTGCCGGGCGCTGTGCGGTGCGGGCTCTCCGGCTCCGGGTGAGGCTCGTTTCGCCCCGGGGCGGTCCGCCCGCCAGCCGTGGGCGGCGGGTCGCGCAGTTCCGGCCCCGACGACCCGCGGGCCCGGACGCCCCGGAACCTGCCCGTGCGGACACCGGAGCGGGGGTGCGGGACCGAGTGCTTTCCCGGAGGGATCCGGCGGAGCGTCACCTCGCGGACGAAGAAAGGAAGTTGCACCAGGACCATCAGCGCCCCCCCGAACGCGACCCCCGCCGCCGCGGCCCGGACCCCCCACAGGCCGGTCAGGGCGATCGTCGTGGCGATGATCCCGGCGTTGTAGGCGATGTACACGCCTGCGGGCGGCATAAAGCAGCCGTGGGCGCGGAGCGCCGCGCTGAAGTAGCCCGCGATACCGAAGCTGAGCACGGTCAGCGCGGTCAGCCGGGTGCATTCGACGGCCAGTTCCGGATCGGCGAAGCCGGGCGCGAGCGCGGCCACGAACCAGGGGGCGAAGACCAGCAGCAGTCCGGTCGCGGCGGCGAGGACGGCGAACAGCTTCGGGAAGGTGTGGCGGACCAGTACGCGTACCGGGTCCCCGCGCAGCGCCCCGCCGTCCGGCTCCCCGCCCGCCGCAGCGCGCCGGGCCAGGGCATGGCTGAACGCGGGGACGAGCAGCAGCGCCATGGCGTCCTCGATGAGGAGGGTCGCCGCCATCTCGGGCACGGTCCAGGAGATGAGGAAGGCGTCGCTGTCGACGCTGGCGCCGTAGATCCGGGCGATGGTCTGGTCGCGTACGAGGCCGAAGAGGGCGCCCGCGACGGTGAGTCCGGCGGTGACCGCGGCGGCGCGGGCGAGGACGTTGCCGAGCCGGGAGGGTTCGGCCGTGGCGGAGGCTTTCCCGCGGGTGTCCACGCCGGTCATCCGGCCGTACCGGATCCGCGGCCGGCCCCGGGGCCTGGCGCGGTGCACGCCCGGGCCCGGTCCCCGGCCCGTGCCCCGGTCCCAGTGGCCGGCCCCGGCACCCGTCCGGCGCGGACCGGTTCGCCCAGCGGCGCCAGCGCCCACCGCGCCGCCAGGCCGAACACCACGCCCGTCAGCACGGTCGAGGGGCCGCCGATGTCCGCGTACAGGAAGTCGACGGTCTGCCAGAGCGTCAGCGCCACCGCCGCGAGACCGCAGTCCAGTGCGCCGCGCCGGACGAGCAGCCGCCGGACACCGCCGACCAGCAGGGCCGCCCAGCTGCCGGTGAAGGCGACCGCGCCGATCAGCCCCTGTTCGCTGAGGATCAGCAGATACATGTTGTGCGGCGAGAGCAGCGGCTGGCGCAGGAACTCCTGTCCCGCGCCCGCGGTGTCGCTGCCGGAGGAGAGGCCGATCGTGGCGTGGGAGTCCCGGTGGTCGGGGAAGCCCTTCAGTCCGACGCCGGTCAGCGGATGCTCGCGCCACATGCTCTCGGCGGCGGCCCACATCGTGTACCGGTCGGTGACCGAGCGGTCGGGGGCGTCGGTGACCTGGGTGATGCTGCTGAGCCTGGCGCCGATCATCGCGGAGCCGACGCCGAAGCCGCCGACCAGGACGACGGTCGCGGCGACCGCGACGGCCAGCACCGTGAGGGCCCGGCGGACCCCGGCGAGCGTCAGCATCGCCAGCGCGGCGACGGCGGTGGCGATCCACGCGCCGCGGCTGAAGGAGAGCCCGAGGGGGACGACGAGGAGGACCGCGGCCCCGGCGGCGGCCGGGCGCAGCGGGACCGGGGCGCCCTTGGGGGTGCGCAGGGCGAGGGCGGCGGAGGCGAGGAGTCCGTACGCGACGACCGTGGCCATGCCCATGACGTCGGTGGGGCCGAAGGTGCCGACGGCCCGGATGTCCTCGCCCATGTACGAGGCGCCGGTACCGGTCGCGTACTGGTGCACCCCGATCGCGCCCTGGACCAGCGCCAGGACGACCAGCGCCCCGGTGACGGCGCGGAAGTCGCGGGCGTCGCGCACCAGCAGCACCACGGCCGCCGGGACGAGGACGAAGACCTGGAGGTAGCGGACGAAACCGGGCACGGCGGCCAGCGGATCGGCGGCGGTGACGGTGGCCAGGGCGATGGCGACGGCGGGTGCGCCCACGACGACGGCGGCGGTACGGCTCAGCGGGCGGCTCCGGGTCCGCAGCACCCGGGCCAGACAGCACAGGACGAGCACCCCGGACGCGTAGTCGGCGGGCCCGAGCCCCCCGCCGCCCGCAGCCGGGACGGGCAGCGGTACGGCGAGCAGCAGCACCGTCACGACCAGGGGGAGCAGCTCCCACGGGATCAGCCTCGGCGCCGGGCCGCCGAGGGGACGCGGCCGTGGCGCGGTCCAGGGCACGGCCATCGTCAACTGCCTCCGAGCCGGAAGAGGGAGACGGCGGTACGCGCCATGATGCAGAGGTCCTGCCAGGGCGACCACGTCTCGATGTAGTGGTTGTCGAAGCGGGCCCGCTCCTCGATGGAGGTGTCCCCGCGCAGTCCGTGGACCTGGGCGAGTCCGGTGATGCCGACGGGCATCCGGTGGCGGGCGGCGTATCCGGGGTGGGTGTGGCTGAACCGGCCTACGTAGTAGGGGCGTTCGGGCCGGGGCCCGACGAGGCTCATATCGCCGCGGACGACGTTCCACAGCTGGGGCAGTTCGTCGAGGGAGGTCCGGCGGAGCACGCTGCCGGTGGCGCTCATCCGGTGGTCGTAGGCGATGTTCCAGCGGGTGGCGGACTCGTGGTCGTCGGCGGGGGCGAGGGTGCGGAACTTCAGCAGGGTGAAGGGGCGGCCGTCGAGCCCGATGCGCTCCTGGCGGAAGATCACCCCGGGGCCGTCGGAGAGGCGTACGGCGAGGGCGCAGACGGCGAGTACGGGCGCGGCGGCCAGCAGCACCAGCCCGGCGAGCACAGTGTCGATGACCCGTTTCACGGCGCGGGCGACGGGCCGGTGGAGCCCTCCGTGCAGCGGCTGTACGGCGAATCCCCACAGATGGTCGGTGCTCGCGGCGCGGTACCAGCGGTTTCCGCTGGTCGCGCCGCCGTCGACGAGCCACTGCCGGACCCCGGCGCGGGCGAAGAGGGCGACGAGCGCGGCGGACTCGTGGTCGGTGCCGGGCTGTTCGGTGAAGACGGCGTGGCGTACCGCGTTCTGGACGACGGCCCGGCGAACGTCCTCGGCGGTGGTCAGCAGCGGCAGGGAGCGGGCGGGGTCGGCGGGCCCGCCGCCGACCAGGCCCACCGGCCGCATCCCGTAGCCGGGGTGGTCGGCGAGGGCGGCGGTGACCTGGGGTGCCAGCGGTCCGGTGCCGATGACGAGGACGGAGTGGGGCCAGCGGGCCGCGGCCAGCCTGCGGGTGGCGTACAGCAGGGCGCGGGCCCCGGCGCACAGCACGGTCTGGACGGCGACGGCGAGCGCGAGCACGGCCTTGCCGACGGCGAGGGAGGCATCATAGGCGGCCACGGCCTCGGCGAGCAGCAGCCACTGGAGGAGCGCGAGCCCGGCGACGGCGGGGATCTCGGCGAGCGCGGAGGGCGAGAGCCGGGGCCGGTAGAGGCCGCGGCAGGCGTGGGCGGCGGGCTGGACGAGGAGAGCCGGGACGAGGAGGGCGGCGGGCCACGGCAGCGACGGCAGCAGCAGGGCGGCGGTCAGCCCGAGCGCCAGGGTGTCGGCGGTGAGCAGACCGGCCGCGGGCCCGTAGCGGGCGGCGTTGCTGCGCCGGACGGCCCGCGCCGCGCGGTGGCGGTGGCGGGCGGTGCGGCGCGGCGGGTGCAGGGCCGTGACCGCCGAGGGCACGGCGACGGCGCGGTGGTGGGGTGCGGGGGCGCTCTCCGTCGTCATCGCCTGGTGCGCTTTCTCGTCTGGTGGGGCGGCTTGGGGGGCGAGCTGAGCAGATCCTGGTAGAGCCCGGAGACCGCGGCGGCCGTCTGCCGTACGTCGCAGGTGGCCCGCATATGGGTCTGTGCCTCGCGGCCGAGGCGGGCCCGTAGCTCCGGGTCGGTGAGCAGCCCGGTGAGGGCGGCGGCGAGGGCCCCCGGATCGTCCGGGGGTACGAGGCCGTGGAGGTCGTGGCCGGGCGGGAGGCTCTCCCGGGCGCCGCTGACATCGGTGACGACGACCGGCAGTCCGCAGGCCATGGCTTCGAGGGGGGCGAGCGCCATGCCCTCCCAGCGGGAGGGGAGAACGACGGTGTCGGCGGCCCGCAGCCAGGGGCGGATGTCGTGGATGGCGCCCGCGAACCGGACCCCGGGCGGGGCGAGCCGGGTGAGCGCGGCGCGGTCGGGGCCGTCCCCGACGAGGACGAGCCGGGCGCCGGGGACGGCGGCCCGGACCGCGGGCCAGGCGGCGAGCAGCACGTCCTGGCCCTTCTGGCGGCAGAGCCGGCCGACGCAGAGGACGACCGGCGCATCGTCGGGCACCCCGGTCAGCTCGGGCAGTCCGGCGCGCTCCCGCAGCCGGTCGTGCCGTTCGGCGGGCGGTAGGGGCCGTCCGCCGGGGAGCCCGTCGCCGGGTTCGAAGTGCCCGAGGTCGACGCCGTTGCGGATGACGGCCCAGCGGGCGGCGATCCCGGCGCTCTCCCCGGCCCGCCGTTCGGTCTCGCTGACGCAGAGCGTCCGGGTGGACCAGCGGGTGCCGTACCGCTCCCAGACCCGGGCCAGTTCGGCGGCGCGCCCTTCGACGGCGTCGAACGACCAGGCGTGCGGCTGGAAGACGGTGGGCACCCGGCCGCGGACGGCCAGCCTGGCGACCAGACCGGCCTTGGCGCTGTGGGCGTGCACGAGATGCGGACGGCTGCGGCGGATCAGCCGGGCGGCGGTCCACACCTCCCGCGGCAGCGCGGGTCCGGGGGCGCGTCCGGCGGGCCAGGAGTGCACCCGGGCCCCGGCCTCGGCGGCGCGCTCGGCGAGTTCGCCGCCGGGCGGGCAGGCGACCTCGGCCCGCAGGCCTTCGGCGATCTGCGCCCGGACGAGGTCGGTGACGACGCGGGCGACTCCCCCTTCCACCGGCTGCACCAGATGGAAGATCGTCAGTTGGCTCGGCTCGGTCCGGTTTCTCTGCGGCACGTGCGGCTCTCTTGGTACATGGGCGGATCAGGCTCGGGGCGAGCAGCGCCGCGCGGGGAATCTCAGCGGCGGGTGTCTGCCTGCACGAAGAGAACGCCGAGGGAGTATCCGAGGTTTTCGGTCTCGAAGCGGAAACTCAAACTGGTGACCCCGGACACCAGTGCGGCGCCGATATCGAAAACATCCGAGTCATATCCGAGGGTGTTGCTATGGGCAGGTTGTCGTACCAGTGGATTCCCGGGTCCGGTGATGGTGGAGTTCATCAGGTCGTCGGCCGGATTTCCGGCACCTTTGAGGTCGAACGTCTTTCCGGTGTCCGTACGGATACGGGCCCGGTCGCCGGTGGTGCCGCGGTCCCCGTCGTATCCGGCGAGGCCGGCGATCCCTTCGGCTCCGGCGGGGATCCGGAGTCCGGTGAGGGCGATCTCGTACGCCGGGTTCGCCTTGTTCAGGGTCTGGAACCCGTCCCAGAGGGCGAGGTGGCGCAGGGGCGCGGCGGGGTCCTCGTAGGCGACGGCGAGGGTCCAGCCGCCCCAGGCGCCGGTGCCGGAGTGGCCCATGGCGACGTTGATCTGGGCGACGGTCCAGAGCCCCGAACCGCTGCTGCGGACCAGCGGGGTGATGTCGGCGGAGGCCTGGAAGGCATCGGCGCCGTCGGCGTCGCGGTGGGCCATGGGGGTGTCGGCGAGGACCTCCTTGTAGCGTCCGCCGGGTTCAGCGATCAGTACGCGGCCGTTGTCCTTCGGGGGCTTCTGCTCGCCGACCCGCAGATTGCCGCCCCAGTACAGCCGGGCGTAGCTGACCTGGGCGCCCGGCGGCAGGGTGAGCCGGGCGCGGCTGGAGTTGTAGGTGTTGGGGTCGTCGTCCTCGTCGACGTAGAACATCTCGTAGTCGCCGTTGACGCCGTTGCCGCCCCGCTGCACCGCCGCGCAGGGGGTGGCGCCGGTGGTCTCGGGGGTGCGGCAGGTGATGGCGGCGTTGGCGGTACGCACGATCCCGCCGTGCTGGACGGCGTGGTAACGCTGGGTGAAGGGGAGGCTCGGCGACTCGGGCTGGTCGGACCGCCCGACGGCACCGGCACCGCCCCCGGCGAGCGCGAGGACGGCAGCGGCCCCCAGCAGGAGAGCAGCGCCCCGGACGCCCCTGGTGGTGCTGCCCGCCGAGTTCGACATGAGGCGCCTCTCCCACTCGGTCAAGATGACAAGAACAGGAGTGTGCACTTTGGCAGATGAACCGCCGGTAATCACGCCGGACGCGCCTTGTGCCACTGCCTCGGCAACGCACGGCGGCCCCCCGTTAAAACCTTCGGGTGATTCGACGCACCCTTTTTCTCCGGTACTCGTTATGGCGTTTTCCCGTTCCTCGGCCGGGTTGGGCGATAACCCCCGGGCGGGGCCGTCGTTGTCCACGGTGACGGCGGCGAGGAACGCCGCCGGAGAAAGGGATGCGAAGAGATGAAGTATTCGTCGAGGGTTGCCGTGATCATCGCCGGTTCGGTGGCTGCGGTCGGCGCGGCGGCACCCGCGATGGCCGCGACCGCAGCCCCGCCGGCCATGCCGCCCATGAGCCTGAACGGCGGTCTCACCCAGCTCGTCGAGCAGTCCCCGCTGCTGAACGGCGGCAGCGGCAATGTCGTCAAGGACGCGGCGGAGACGGCGATGCAGCTCAACAGCATCAAGGGACAGGCGCCCGAGCGCATCCTGAAGACCGCCGCCGGAGCCACGCCGATGCTGGGCGGGATCTCGGTCGGCGGCTGACGGACGTCCGGGTACGGGGAAGGGGCGCGGCCGCAGCGGCCGCGCCCCTTCCCCGTACCCGTCCCGTACTCCGGTCCGCTCCGCATCCGGATACCTCACGCACCGGACGGCGGCGGAAAAAGGGTGGTGCCCCCGGCAAGGAGCCGGGGGCACCACCCGTGACGCGCTGTGGCGGACGTCAGGCGTTGGCGCCGGTGTTGCCGAAGGCCGGGTTCAGCAGCCCGATGACGTTGATCGAGTTGCCGGTGACGTTGACCGGCACGTGCACCGGGACCTGGACCACATTGCCGGACAGGACGCCCGGGGAGTTGGCGGCGGCGCCGTTCGCGTCGCTGCTGGCGAACGCGTTGCCGGCGGCGGCACCCGCGGCGAGTCCGGCGGTGGCGAGCACCACGGCGGCCTTCTTGGCAGTGTTCATGGGAGATAGCACCTTCTGTTCGATGTTCTGCCCTGCGTAAGGGCTCACACAGATCGAAACGGACGATGCGCGGCGGGGACACGGGCGACATGTCGGGGGACCCCCATTCGGCCCAACGACCACCCGTTTCCGGCCCCCGGACCCGGCCACCGCGGTCCGGTCCGACCAGGGCGTGTGCGCCATTGGGGTGAACCGGGAGAACCAAACTCGGCGGCCCCCTGTTGTCAGGTCGCTCCGCTAGTGGGCATCCACGAGACAGAAGGACGGAACATGCTCAAGAAGGTTATGGCGACCGCGGTGGTCGGCCTCTCCGTGGTGGGCGCGGGTGCCGGGCAGGCGATGGCCATCGGCGACCACACGGGCACCACCTCGGTCAGCGGCAACGGCGCCTCGCAGTCCTACGGCAACGCCGAGACCTACGGCGACATGAGCCCCCAGCTCAGCCTGGTCCAGGGGTCGCTGAACAAGCCCTGCATCGGTCTGCCGCTGAAGGCCAACGCCGGCTCCCTCGTGGGTGTCCTCGTGCCGGTCGCCGTCCAGGACATCCCGATCCTGTCGGCGCCGCAGAACCAGCAGTGCACCGAGAACTCGACGCAGGCCAAGGGCGACGAGCCGCTCTCGCACCTGCTCAGCAACATCCCGGTCCTCTCGGGCAACGGCGTCGCCAACAGCTGAGGCGGCCCGCCACAGCGGACGGCACGAAGCCCCCGGCACCCGCCCGGTGCCGGGGGCTTCCCCTTTTTCCGCCCTTTCCGCGCCGGTGCACCCCGGAATTGCAGAATCGTTTACTCGAAAACCCTGCTCCGACTGCCTCATCATTTCGAAGGAATCCGTCCGACGGGAATTCACTCGGCAGATGGGTGAACGAACCTCGGCAGACGACCGTCGGAACTGCTTCAATAAGCCCGCGGACCGTGGAATCGGATCCGTTCCGGATGCCTGCCTCCAGCCGGCGGCGCGTTGCGTCGTGGGGCAGTCGTGCTTCCAGTTGGCATGGCGCATCCGGGGACGAATCGCGATCCGCCGTATCGGAGGACGGGACCGTCCACGGTCCCCCCTCCGATATTCCGGGCGTCGACCATCCGGCCGTATTACGGCTTTCGGGTGAACGCGCGGAACCAAACGGATCGGGGGCAGTTGATCAGTCTGCTCCACGATCGATCGTTCATAGCGAAAAGGGAACATCAAGTGATCAAGAAGATTCTGGCCACCGCTGCGGTCACCGCGTCGATGGTGGGCGCCGGCGCCACGGTGGCCGCTCCGGCCATGGCCATCGGCAACGACAACGGCACCACGTCCTTCAGCGGCAACGGCGCCTCGCAGAGCTACGGCAACGCCGCCACGCACGGCGACATGAGCCCGCAGATGGCCCTCGTCCAGGGTTCGCTGAACAAGCCCTGCATCGGCCTGCCGGCGAAGGTCAACGCCGGTTCCCTCATCGGCCTCGTCCCGATCGCCGTCCAGGACGTCCCGATCCTGTCGGCGCCGCAGAACCAGCAGTGCACCGAGAACTCGACGCAGGCCAAGGGCGACGAGCCGCTGTCGCACATCCTCAGCAACATCCCGGTCCTCTCGGGCAACGGCGCCGGCAACAGCTGAGCCATCCGTCCGTGAGTTGTGCCCCCGAGCGTTCGACGCCCGGGGGCACACCCCTTTTCCGGGGCATTTACCCGGACCGATTCGCATACGAGTGAGATTTCCTCAGGTCGCTATAGGCGAGGTTTCCTGGCGGGAACCCAGTCGTTACTAGATCTGCGGGGGCGCCATGGAACAGAGGACTGTCGGCGCAGCGCACGAGGGTCGTGCCTGCGTTCAGTGCCGCCGCTGAAAGGATCGAACGATGAAGCACAAGAAGGCTGCCGCCACCGTTGCGGGCATTCTGCTGGCGTTCAGCGCGGCCGCCCCGGCCGTGGCCGACTCGAATGCCAACGGCGCCGCCGCCAACTCCCCCGGCGTCCTGTCCGGCAATGTGATCCAGGTCCCGATTCACATTCCGGTCAATGTCTGCGGCAACACGGTGAACATCATTGCGCTGCTGAACCCGGCCCTTGGCAACGCCTGCGTGAACGGCTGATCCTTCACCGGTCATGAGGAATGGGAAACGGCCGGTCCACCGGCCGCCGGACCAGGGGCCCCGGGGTGCGTCGCCGCATCCCGGGGCCTTTCCCCGTCCACGCCCGGCGGCGGGCGAACCCCCGGCGGAATGGGCCCGCGCCCGACGCCTCCCCCGTACCCCGGATTACCGGCCCGGGGGCGACGTGGGCTAAAACACTCGGCGAGCGGCGACCGACGGTCGTAAGCTCACGCACATGCAGGTGATCCAGTCGACGAAGCTCGCCAATGTCTGTTACGAGATCCGCGGTCCGGTCCTTGAGGAGGCGATGCGGCTGGAGGCAGCAGGACACCGGATCCTCAAGCTGAACACCGGCAACCCCGCGGCATTCGGATTCGAGTGCCCGCCGGAGATCCTGGAGGACATCCTCCGCAATGTGGGCGGGGCCCACGGCTACGGTGACGCGAAGGGGCTGCTCTCGGCGCGGCGCGCGGTGATGCAGCACTACCAGACCAAGGGAATCGACCTCGATGTCGAGGACATCTACCTGGGGAACGGCGTCTCCGAGCTGATCCAGATGTCGATGCAGGCGCTGCTCGACGACGGGGACGAGGTACTGGTACCGGCGCCGGACTATCCGCTGTGGACGGCGTCCGTCTCGCTGGCCGGCGGCACCGCGGTGCACTACCGCTGCGACGAGCAGTCGGACTGGATGCCCGACCTCGCCGATCTGGAGCGCAAGATCACCGACCGGACCAAGGCCCTGGTGATCATCAATCCGAACAACCCCACGGGCGCGGTCTACGACGACGAACTGCTGCGCGGGCTGACCGAGATCGCCCGCCGCCACCGGCTGGTGGTCTGCTCCGACGAGATCTACGACAAGATCCTCTACGACGGGGCGACCCACACCCCGACCGCCGCGATCGCCCCGGACCTGCTGACCCTCACCTTCAACGGGCTCTCCAAGAACTACCGGGTCGCCGGATACCGCTCCGGCTGGCTGGCGGTCTGCGGCCCGAAGGCGCATGCCGCCTCCTATATCGAGGGGCTGACCATCCTCGCCAATATGCGGCTGTGCGCGAATATGCCCTCCCAGCACGCCGTGGCCACCGCACTGGGCGGCAGGCAGTCCATCGAAGACCTCGTCCTGCCGGGCGGGCGGATACTGGAACAGCGCGATACGGCGTACGACCTGCTGACGCAGATCCCCGGGGTCACCTGCGTCAAGCCCAAGGGCGCGCTCTATCTCTTCCCCCGGCTGGACCCGAAGGTCTACAAGATCAAGGACGACCGGCAGATGGTCCTCGACCTGCTCCGGGCCGAGAAGATCATGGTGGTCCACGGGACGGGCTTCAACTGGCCCGAACCGGATCATTTCCGGATCGTCACCCTGCCCGCGACCAAGGATCTGGCGGACGCGGTGACCCGGATCGGATCGTTCCTGGACGGCTACAGCCAGCACTGAGCCGAACCGGTCCCCCCTCCCTCCGGTCGGGCAGACCGGGCCGGATTCCGACCGGGACGAACTTTAGACTCAATCCAAGGTAGGATGGTCTCCTGACAGTGAGCAGGAGGCCATCTTTATGTACGAGCCGATCCGCACCAGGTCTGTCCACTCGATGGCCGACACCGCCGCGTTTCCGCATCGCTCCCGCGAGGAGGAGCTGGACATCCAGCTCGCCGGGCATCTCTCCGCTCTGCTGGCGGTCACCGACGAGCTGGCTCTGGACACCGCGGCCGACCGGATCGCGGTCCAGGTCGCCCGGCTGCGCGGGGCGCCGCCCGCCCGGCATGCGGCGCTGAGCGGTGCCGATCCGGTGGCGCTGCACCGCAGGGCGCATACGCTCGCCGGGCGTGCCCTGGTCGTCGCCGCGTCCCGGGCCGATACGGCGGTGGCGATCCTGGCCGCCGAGCGGATGGACGCCCATGCCGCCGCCCTCGGCAGCGCGGAGCTGGCGGCGGCCTGAAACGTACGGCACGGAACTGCGGGGAACCGAGACCTCGTCCACCCCGGTGGGCGGGGTCTCCGCGTTGTCGACAGGCACCGGTCCCGCCCCCGTACGGCAGACGGGGCCGGGGAGAGCTGCCGCGGTCGGAAGCCGCTGCCGGGGCCCCGCCGGAACACGCCGGCCCCGGCGCCTGGTCGGTAGGCGTCGGGGCCGGGGGCGGCGGACCGGTGAGGACACTCCACAGGTCAGGGCGGTGTGGTCGGCAGGACCGCCGCGGACGGGGACCGGCGCGTTCGTGCGCGCCCGTACCCGGTTCATGGGGTCAGCCCAAGCGGGCCACCAGCGCGCGGTACTCGGCCCACAGCTCCTGCGGCGTGTGGTCACCGAAGGTGTTGAGGTGCTCGGGGACCAGGGCCGCCTCCTCGCGCCAGACCTCGGGGTCGACGGTCAGCAGGAAGTCGAGGTCCTCCCGGGACAGCTCCAGGCCGTCGGTGTCCAGGGACTCGGCCGTGGGCAGCACACCGATCGGGGTCTCCACACCGTCGGCCCGTCCGTCGAGGCGCTCGACGATCCACTTCAGTACGCGGCTGTTCTCGCCGAAGCCCGGCCAGACGAACTTGCCCCGGCCGTTCTTGCGGAACCAGTTGACGTAGTAGATCTTCGGCAGCTTCGCCGGGTCCGCGTTCTGGCCGACCTTGATCCAGTGGGCCATGTAGTCGCCCATGTTGTAACCGCAGAACGGCAGCATGGCGAAGGGGTCGCGGCGCAGCTCGCCGACCTTGCCCTCGGCGGCGGCGGTCTTCTCGGAGGCGACGTTCGCGCCGAGGAAGACGCCGTGCTGCCAGCTGAAGGACTCGGTGACCAGCGGTACGGCGGAGGCCCGGCGGCCGCCGAAGAGGATCGCGGAGATCGGGACGCCCTTGGGGTCCTCCCATTCGGGCGCGACGGTCGGGCACTGGGCGGCGGGGACGGTGAAGCGGGCGTTCGGGTGGGCGGCCGGGGTGCCGGTGGCGGGCGTCCAGTCGTTGCCCTTCCAGTCCGTCAGACGGGCCGGGGTCTCCTCCGTCATGCCCTCCCACCAGATGTCGTTGTCGTCGGTGAGGGCGACATTGGTGAAGACGGCGTTGCCCCAGAGGGTCTTCATGGCGTTGGCGTTGGTGTGCTCGCCGGTGCCGGGCGCGACGCCGAAGAAACCGGCCTCGGGGTTGATCGCGTACAGCCTGCCGTCTTCGCCGAACCGCATCCAGGCGATGTCGTCGCCGATGGTCTCCACGGTCCAGCCGGGGATCGTGGGCTCCAGCATGGCGAGGTTGGTCTTGCCGCAGGCGGAGGGGAAGGCGGCGGCCACATACTTGGGGGACTTGGGGGACTCGGCGGACTCGGCCCCGCCCTGCGGCGGGGTGAGCTTGAGGATCAGCATGTGCTCGGCCAGCCAGCCCTCGTCACGGGCCATGACCGAGGCGATCCGCAGGGCGTAGCACTTCTTGCCGAGCAGGGCGTTGCCGCCGTAGCCGGAGCCGTAGGACCAGATCTCGCGGGTCTCCGGGAAGTGCGAGATGTACTTGGTGGAGCTGCACGGCCACGGAACGTCGGCCTCGCCCTCCGCGAGCGGGGCGCCGAGGGTGTGGACGGCCTTGACGAAGAAGCCGTCGGAGCCCAGCTCGTCGAGGACGGGCTGTCCCATCCGGGTCATGGTGCGCATGGAGACCGCGACATAGGCGGAGTCGGTGATCTCGACGCCGACGGCGGAGAGCGGGGAGCCGAGCGGGCCCATGCAGAAGGGGACCACGTACATGGTGCGGCCGCGCATGGCGCCGCGGAAGATGCCGTTCTCGCCGGCGAAGATCTCCTTCATCTCCGCCGGGGCCTTCCAGTGGTTGGTCGGCCCGGCGTCCTCCTCCTTCTCGGAGCAGATGAAGGTGCGGTCCTCGACGCGGGCGACGTCGGTGGGGTCCGAAGCCGCGTAGTACGAGTTCGGGCGCTTGACCGGGTCCAGTCTGGTGAAGGTGCCCTTGGCGACCAGCTCCTCGCACAGGCGCTCGTACTCCGCCTCGGAACCGTCGCACCAGACGATCCGGTCGGGCTGGGTGATCGACGCGATCTCGTCGACCCAGGCAACCAGTGCCTTGTGGGTGGTGGGGGGAGGGGGGAGGGTGCCGAGGGCCCCGGGGCTGTGGGGGGCGTTCCCGGAGAGCACAGCGTCGCGCGCCACGATCGCTCCTAGTCGAGGGTTTTTTGAACTGTCTGCCCCGTGGGGGCTGCGACCCGGACGCAGCTTGCCGCTCATCCGGTGCCGACCGCACTCATCTGATCATCCGTGGCCGGTGCCCATATGTCCAGGGGGCAACTCACGTGAGCATCGCCACGTGTCGCGGACACCGCGGGGGACGGGCGGACGCTCCGGTTGCCCGGCGGGCTGGCTACCATCGCCTTATGACGCCTGCATCGCCCGACGCCCTCTCCGCGACCACGGCGACCTCGATACCGTCTCCTCCGGCGAAACCGAAGCTGCGCGGCTGGCTGCACGCCGGAATGTTCCCCGCGGTGCTGATCGCCGGACTGGTACTGACCGCTTTCGCCGGTTCCCCCCGGGCCCGGGCCGCCTGTGCCGTCTACGTCCTGACCGCCTGTCTGCTCTTCGGGGTCAGCGCGCTGTACCACCGGGGCAACTGGTCGCCGCGCGGCGAGGCCGTGCTGCGGCGCCTGGACCACGCCAACATCTTTCTGATCATCGCGGGCACCTATACCCCGCTGACGATGCTGTTGCTCCCCGATTCCACCGCCCGGCCCCTCCTCTGGGCGGTCTGGGCCGCCGCGGTGGCCGGGATCGCCTTCCGGGTGTTCTGGGTCGGCGCGCCGCGCTGGCTCTACACGCCCTGCTATATCGCGATGGGCTGGGCCGCGGTCTTCTTCCTGCCGGACTTCCTGCGCACGGGCGGTATCGCCGTTCTGGTCTGTGTGATCGCGGGCGGACTGCTCTACAGCGTGGGCGGGGTGGTGTACGGCATCAAGCGGCCCAACCCCTCACCGCGGTGGTTCGGCTTCCACGAGGTCTTCCACTCGTTGACACTGGCCGCGTTCGTCGTCCACTACGTGGGCATCTCCCTCGTGGCCTACCAGGCGTAGTCCCTGCCGGGGGCTGCGTCTCCACGAGACCCGCGACGGCCGTGGCGCTCAGGCGCCACGGCCGTCCGGGTACCCGGCCCGGGTTCGGCACACGCCCGCGAGCGTGCTGCGGAGAGCCGATGGCCGTACGCAACGGGGCCGGGGTGCCGGACGGATGCGTCCGCCCGGCACCCCGGCCCCGGTTCAGCCGGCCCCGGTTCAGCCGGTCCTGATCACCGGTGCCGGAGCGCCCGGTCGGGGCGCCCCGGCCGGGCGGCGGCTATTTTCTGCGGTCCCCCTTTCCGCAGGCCACACCGTCCTTGTTGCGGTCAAGTCCCAGCGGGTCGGAGCGGCCGTTGACCTTCAGCCGGCCGAAGTCCCGGGCCGCCAGCCAGTCGCAGCGGGCCTCGGCCGTGGCCGCGACGGTCGCCGGGAACCTCACCGGGACACAGACGCCCGGTGTGCCGTAGGCCGGTTCACAGCCCGCCACCTTGGGGCTCACCGGCGCCGACGACCTCTTCTTCAGCGGCGGCTTCGCGGGTTTCTCCAGCGCGTCCGCGAACTCGTTGACCTTGGCCGAAGGCGCCGACGGCGCCGGAGGGGCCCCGTGCCCGTGCCCGCCCGAGGACTTCGCGGCCGCCTCGGCGCCCGGCTGCCCCGGCGCGGGCCCGAGGTGGACCCACTTCGCGACCGACGGGATCCCGTTGGCGTCCACCGCGAACAGCATGTACCAGCCGGGCGGCGCCAGATTGGGGTTGCTGGTGACATTGAGGTCGATCCGGTTGCCGCCGTGGACGGTCAGCGGCAGATCGACGAACCGCTGGTTGGGATCCGAGGAGTGGGTGACCGCCGCGGGCCGGATCAGCTCCGCCTTGACGATCGGCCGGTTCACCGTGATCCGCTGGATGTCGCCGTAGTGCCAGCGGTCGTCGGGTACGGAGGTGATCGCCGGCCGGGGCCCCTTGAGCAGGTACGGCGGCGTGTAGACGGACACGTTGTGGTTCCAGCTGTTGTTGCCGGGGTTGTCGCCCACCGACATCACCCGCCCGTCGGGGAGCAGGAACGACGACGAGTGGTAGCCGCGCGGAATCGGGTCCCGGGCCATGTTCGCCTGGTACGTATTGGTCACCGGGTCGAACATGGACGCCTCGAACACCGGATCGGCCCGGTCGTGCAGCCCGCCCCCGGTCTCGAAGACCTTGCCGTCCGGCAGCAGTACCGCGGAGACGTACATCTTGCCCTCGGCGCCCCGCTGCGGGCGGCGGCCCTGCCCCTGGTCGACCTCGCCCTGCGGCAGCAGCGGCCCCGGCCGGTAGCGGGGGCTGGGCTCCTTGAGGTCGATGATGTCGGTGAGCCGGTTGGCGACCGGATTGCGCTCGTTGTTCCCGCCGCCGATGGTCAGCACCCGCTGGTCCTGCGCGGGCGGCAGCAGTACGCTCGCCGACTGGTCGCGCTCGTCCTTGTTCTGGAGCCCGGGAACGTCGGTGATGGTGTTGCGGTCGTAGTCGTAGATCGACGCACCCGTACCGGGGGTGCCGTTGCCGAAGACATGGCTGCCGGAGTAGAAGAGCCGGCCGTCCTGCATCAGGATCATCGACGGATACAGGCCCCAGTACGACCAGGTCTGGTTGACCTGGCTGATCGGAAGCCAGCGTTTCTGCGCGGCCGAGAACTTCTCCGCCGTCACATTGCCCGTGGAGTCCTCCTTCAGCCCGCCGAAGGAGATCACGTCACCGTTGCCGAGGATGGTCGCCGACGGATACCAGTGCCCGTCGCTCATATCGTTGGTACGGATGTACCTCTCGGTGTCCGGGTCGAAGATATAGCTGTCCTTCAGCCCCTGGTAGCCGAGCCGGCCGTCGGCCGTCGGATAGCCCTTGTTCCCGCTCATGACCAGGACCTTGCCGTCCGCGAGCTGGACATGACCGGCGCAGAAGAGGTCGGCGGGCGTCGGGACCTGCCGCCATGAGCCGTTGACCGGGTCGTAGACGGCGGAGGTGAACGTTCCGGCGGCGAAGAGCATCGGATCGTTCCCGGAGCCGGCGATCACCAGGACCTTGCCGTTCTTGAGCACCACCGAGTGCATGGAACGGATCGGATTCTTGGTCGGCAGGACATCCCAGCGGCCCTTGACGCACTCCTCCGGGGTGCCGGTGCAGTCCGGCTCCGGCACCGGGACCTCGACCTCTTCCATCACATAGTCGTCGGTGGTGACCGAGCCGACCCCGTACACCGAAACACCCCAGGCGATCCGGTCGGTGCCCGGCGGCACCTCGGGGGTGCGTACCTCGGCCCTGGCGTATGCGGACGGATTGACCGGCAGGGTCAGTACGTCCGTCCAGTACTGCCAGCCGGTGGCCGCGTCGTGCCGGAAGAGCGTCACGGCCGTGTCCGGCGTCGTGCTCTTGTACCAGAAGGACAGATCGTACTGACGGCTCGGCGTGACGACCGGGGCGCAGAGCGAACTCTCGGTCACCAGCGCCTTGCGGTCGCCGTCGACCCGGCGGGCCAGCGACACCTTCATCGCGGCGGACCCGGTGCGGGCGTCGGCCACGGTCTCGAAGGCGAAGTCGTTGTTCCCCCAGCCCGACTTCTTCCAGCACTCCGGCATTCCGTCGTCGCCCGGTCCCCCGGGGACCTCGAAGCCGGGGTTGCGGATCAGATTGGGCCCGGCGGTCGCGGGCGTGGGCGAGGTGACGAGAAGCGTTGCGCTCATCGCCGCGACGGCCAGCAGCGCGACGGATCTGCGGCGGCGTATCGCTGACGGCATGGCGGTCCTCCTTCCCTGTTGCTGTTCTGTGCGCGGGCACCGATATGCCCGCGCGGTGACTGCGTCCCCGAAGCGGCCCGAACCCGTCGAGCGGCTCGTGGACGGAACGGCGGCCGGGGGTCGTTCCGGTCGCCGTGTCTGTGGGAGGCGCGTCGGTCAGGCGTGATCGGCGCTGCCGGGCCGGAGCGCCCCGGGTCTGCCGGGGCCGCGGGGACCCCGGGGCAGATAGACCAGGGCCTCGGTGGCGGCGAACCGCAGGACGAAGGTGAGCAGCAGCGCCAGCGCGGTCGCGGGCAGCACCGGCATTCCGGCCCCTGCCACCAGCAGGGCGATCAGCGGGATGCGCAGCAGCAGATCGGCGTTGGCGAGCAGGGCGAACCGGCCCAGCCGGTCCGCCCAGTGGCGGTGACCGCGGCGGTCGTGGAAGAGCAGCACTTCGATGAGGAGGAAGTTCCAGGCCACGCCGAACTGGTTGGCCGCGACCTCGGCCGGCAGATAGTGCATCCCGCCCCGGGTCAGCAGATACAGCGCCAGCAGATTGGGGACGAATCCGGTCAGCCCGATCAGTCCGAAGGCGATCATCCGGGCCAGGGGCGCGGCGGTGCGCAGGCCGATCAGATGCCGGAGGAAGCGCAGGCCTTCGGCGGGCGTCGACTTGGACTCCCCCGCGAACCGCTCCTGGAAGACGAACGGGACCTCGGCGACGGCCCGGGGCCGGAGCCGTACCGCCAGTTCCAGCAGGATCTTGTAGCCCAGCGGGCGCAGTTCCCCCGCCGCGACCGCGTCCGTCACGGTGCTGCGGCGGATCGCGAAGAACCCGCTCATCGGGTCGCTGATACCGCGGAGCCCGCGGGGGAACAGTGCCTTGGTGAGCCGGGTGGCGGTACGGGAGACCGCGATGCGGTAGCCGCCGGCCAGGCCCTCCCGGCTGCCGCCGCGCAGATAGCGGCTGGCGACGACGAGATCGGCGCCCGCGGCCTCCCCGGCGGAGACCAGCTCGGGGACCAGGGCGGGCGGGTGCTGGAGGTCGGCGTCCATGACGACGATCCACTCCGAACCGGCGGCCCGCAGTCCCTCGACGACCGCGCCGCCGAGTCCGCCGTCGGGGCTTTCGCGGTGGATGACGGTGACCGGGAAGGGGCAGTCCCGGGCGGCGTCGCGGATCACCTCGGGTGTGGTGTCGGTGGAGTCGTCGACGAAGACGACCTCGCAGGGCAGCCGGCCGGGCACCGATGCGGTGAGCCGGTGCAGCAGTTCGCGGACGTTGGCCGACTCGTTGAAGGTGGGGACGACCACGGTGACCGCGCCGGGTTCGGCGATGTCGGCGGCGCCGGTCCCGGGCTCCGTATCCTCTCCGGTACCGGTGCCGAGGGGCCTCATCGGCCCCCTCCGGCGGTGGGCGCGCCGGCGCCGGCCGCCGCCGTACCGCCGTTGACGCGGCGGATCTCGATCCGGTCGTCGCCGGTGCCGAACACCTCGACGACGGTGGAGTTGGCGAGGGCGGCGGCGGTGGTCGGCAGGGTGGGCGCATCGCGGCGGACGGTCTGCGACGAGACGATGTAGTCGATGTCCTTCCAGCCGCGCGGGATGGTCTTCATCACGGCCGGGTCGAGGTCGGCCTTGTAGAACCAGAACACGCCGGTGCCGGGGGTGTAGCCGTCGTGGACCAGGTCCAGCCAGAGGGCGTCGTCGACCAGGACGCGGGTGTTCGCCGGATCGTCGATCTCGGTCTCGAACCAGTCGGCGGCGGCGCGGTAGTGGCGGTTGGCGTCCTCGGTGAGGGCGTCCCGGTTGCCCTCGGCCCAGGCCGGGAGGACGGCGACGCTCGCCAGGACGGCGAGGACGGCGACCACCAGCCGGCGCGGGCCCCACCGCTTGCGGAATCCACCGGCCGGCGGGGCGGCCGGCGCGGCGCTGTCGGTCTCGTCCGTACCGCGGCGGTGCAGCACCATATGGACGATGCTGGCGGCGGCGCCCGCGAGCACCAGGGCCAGGAAAGGCAGTGCCTGGATGACGTACATCGCGGGCAGATAGCCGTCCGGGCGGAAGGCCAGCAGGGTCAGGATCGCCACGGCCAGCGCGGGCCCGCCGATCGCCCGCGCGGTGACCGACCAGCGGAAGACCAGCAGTAAGAGGACGGCTGCGGCGACCCCGGCGAGCGGCAGGATCGGGTCGTAGTAGAGCCACGCCTGGAACGTCTTGTGGGAGCCGGAGCCCGCGTCCAGGATGAAACCGGAACCCGGCCTGCTCAGCTGGTACTCGATACCGGCGAACAGGGACACATGGTCCGGGCTGGCGAACAGCTCGTTGTTCAGCAGGGCGTAGAGCGGATACGAGAAGCCGACCAGCGCACAGGACGTGATGGCACCCGTGACCACGAACTTCCGGGTCTCGCGATGGCTGTGGGTCCAGAGCGTGACCAGCAGCGCGGGCAGGACCAGCAGCATCGTTTCCTTGGAGAGTACGGAGACGGCGCCCGCGAGTCCGGCGGCGAACTGGTGCCACAGATGGCGGCTCGGGGAGGCCGCGAGGCAGAACGCCAGCAGCATCCACATCACCGCGATGTTGTCGAGGAACAGCTCGCGCTGGAAGTAGACGGAGAGCGGCGACAGGCCGAAGGCGGCCATCGCGAGGGCGGCGGCCCAGCGGGGCAGGAAGAGCCTGCGGGCCAGTACGTAGACGAGGACCGAGCTGACCGCGCTGATCAGCAGCATCGCCGGGCGCATGGAGGCGACGTTCATCGACTCGGGCCAGATCTGCGCGGGCAGATAGGTGAGCGCCGCGATCTGCATCCAGCCGAGCGGGGGATGGTCGTACCAGTACGTGTAGTGGGCGAGGCCCTCGCCCTGCTGGACGGCCCAGGCCTGGGAGAGGTAGGTGCCCTCGTCGTCGCTGAGGGCGGGGAAGCCGGTGATGTTCCAGCCCTGGACCAGCACGATGACGGCCAGCAGGCCGAAGCAGAGGAGCAGGTCGGGGCGGGAGGAGCGGAATCTGACGACCGGCCGGGGCTCGGTACGCCGCCGGGCCGCCACGGATTTGGCGGCGGCGCGGGCGAGCGCGGTACGGGCGGCGGCCGGGGCAGGGGTGCCGGGGTCCGGGGCCCCGGGGGGCGGTGTGCCGGGGTCCGGTGGCGGGGCGTCCGGTACGGCCGTACCCGGCCCGGATATCCCGGAGCGGGCGGGCGCGCCGACGACGGCCGTGGGGGCGGGGCCGGTCGCGGGGGCGGGGCCGGTCGCGGGGGCGGATTCGGCACCGGCGGCCGCAGCCCGGTCGGAAAACCGGTCCGGGACAGGCTTCTTCCGCGAAGTGTTCTCCGGAGCGGTCTCGTCCGGGGAGGGCAGGGTCGTGGTCACCGGTGGGCGTCCTCTCGGATGTCGGCACGGTCGGCGGCGGCGGAGAGGGCGGCGGTCCGGTCGCCCGGCACCCGGCCGTCGGAGACCCGATCGCCGGGCGGCCGCTCACCGGACGGCCGGCCGGCCGGGGTCCGGCCGTCGGACAGCAGGTCATCGCCGGTCGGGGCGGAGCCGGAGGTCCGGCCGTCGGAAGTCCGGCCGTCGGAAGTCCGGCCGTCGGAAGTCCGGCCGTCCTGGAGGTGGGCGCCGATATGGCTGGTCAGCTCCCACTCGTTCCGTCCGCGCTGCTCGCGCCAGACCGCCCGCAGCGCCGCACCGGCGAGCAGGATCTGGTAGAAGGGGCCGCCCACGACGAGCTTGAGGTAGTGGACGAAGCGCACCCGGAGCCCGTACTGCTTGCCGAAGTCGTGCAGTCCGACCAGTTCGAAGATGAAGGTCACCACGGCCGTGATCGCCGGGAGGAAGGTGACCATGGCCGCGCCGACGGGGACGTCGAAGAAGAGCGCGATACCGACGTTGAGCGGGATGATCACCCCGGAGAACGCCTGGAGGAACGGGGTCATCAGGGTGTAGCGGGCGAGCAGTCTGCGGCCCCGGCCGGGCAGTTGCTTCCAGTCCTTCTTCCGGTACACCTGGAGGAAGCCCTGGTTCCAGCGGGTGCGCTGCTTGAGCAGGCTCATCAGCGTGTCGGGGGTCTCCTCGCGGGTGACCATATCGCTGTCGTACGCGACGACGACCTTCTTGCCGACGGAGGAGAGCCGTACCCCCAGATCGCAGTCCTCGGCGAGGCATTCGGGGTCCCAGCCGTCCGCCTCGCGCAGGACCTCGGTCCGGACGAAGACGGTGTTGCCGCCGAGCGGGATGAAGCCCTTCTCGGCGTGGAGGTGGAGCCGGCTGCGGAACCAGAAGAAGTACTCCAGGCAGTTGCGCAGGCTGTACCAGCTGGAGTGGAAGTTGATCAGCTGGACGCCGCCCTGGACGACATCGGCGCCGGTGGTCGTGAAGGCGTGGTCGACATGGGCGAGCAGCTCGGGGTGGACCTGGTCCTCGGCGTCGAAGACACCGACGACATCGCCGCGGCAGTGCGGCAGTGCGGTGTTGAGCGCCTTCGGCTTGTTCTTCTTCTCGTGGGTGTCGGTGATCACCCGGACCCGGAGCGGATCGCGGGCCGCGGCGCGTTCGGCGACCGCCGCGGTCTCCGGGTCGTCGTGTCCGACGATCACGATGATCTCGTAGTTGGTGTGACTGGACTCCAGCAGCCGCTGGATGGTGTGCTCCAGCACCGCCTGCTCATGGCGGGCGGGCAGCAGCAGCGAGAACGCCAGGCCGACGTCTCCGTCGGGCCGGTCGAAGCTGGTGGCGGCCAGCGTCTCGGGGGTACGCCAGGCGTGCATCTGCCACCAGAGCGTGAAGACCGCCATCCCGAACAGGGCCAGGGAAATGGCCACGACGAACACCGATAACAGCACGAAGTCCCCCCTTGGAACATGGAACCCCCAGCGCACGCGGCGTACAGGACCCCCCTGCCGGCGGAATGCGCTACTGGTCCCGGGCAGAGCGACACGCTCCCCTGCGTGCTCTCCCGGCTACTCGTAGTTGTTGACGAGTGTGGACCCTAGTGGCGGAATGTGAAAGTCCGGTGCCGATTTGATCCCACTGGCGAACTGTCGGAACCTGGCGCATTCTCCACCGCGTTGCCACCACTCCTGGTCAAGGGTGGTGCAGGGCCGGCCGTCTGTCATGGTTTAGCAAAATTCTGTCTCGTTTCCGTCCAGGACGAGCCGGGAGCCTTGATGCCCCAGGTGAAACGGGATGACCACCGAGACTGCTGTGACCTATGGGATTCCGTGTCACCCTGCCGTTACCGGCGGTACGAATAAAAATGGACAGGGACACAACAACAACGCCCCGGCCGTATCGCACAAGCGCGATACGGCCGGGGCGTTCACAACAGCCACCGGTCCTCCACCGGGCGGGCGGGACCCCGTCACCCCGGTCTGCCGACCCGGGCCGGCTTCGGGTCAGCCGCCTTCCGGGGCCCCCGCCAGCTCCGACGCCAGCTGCGCGGGATCCGTGGTCGGGGTACGGCAGGTGAAACCCCGGCAGACGTACGCCGCCGCCTCGCCGTTCACCAGCGGACGGCCCTTCAGCAGCGGGAACTCGTCGCCGTCCGGTTCCCCGGAGGCGACGACCGCGCCGGGAGCGGTCGCGATCAGGGCCGTACGGTGCAGGGCCCGGGCGGCCGGATCGCCGTCGAGGCCGACGACGGCGATCTCCCGGGGGCCGTCGAGCAGGGCCTCGGCGACCGCGAGCCCCCATCCCGCGAACCGCGGCACCCGCGGTCCGAGCGCCTTCACCACCCCGAGGGCCCGTTCGGCCGCGGCCCGGTGGGGCTCCGAACCGGTGTGCGCCGCGTACGACAGCAGGGCACCGGCGGCGGCGGTCCAGCCGGCCGGGGTGGCGTTGTCCGTGGGGTCCTGCGGCCGCCGGATCAGCTGTTCGGCATCGTGCGCGGTATCGAACAGAGTGCCGTTCTCGCCGGTGAACAGGTCGAGGACCAGGTCGAGGAGCACACCGGCGAAGTCCAGCCAGACGCCCTCGCCGGTGACGCCCGCGAGCGCGATGAACCCCTCCGCGACATCCGCGTAGTCCTCCAGGACACCGGAGTTGTGGCCGGCGACACCGTCCTTGGAGGTACGGGTCAGCCGGGCGCCCTCGCCGAGGTGCACCCGTACCAGCAGATCGGCGGCTTCCGTGGCCCGCTCCACCAGATCCGGCCGGTCGAAGAAGGCGCCGGTCTCCGCGAGCGCGGCGATCGCGAGCCCGTTCCAGGCGGCGACGACCTTGTCGTCCCGCTCGGGCCGGGGCCGCCGCTCCCGCGCCTCGAACAGCCGGGCGCGCAGGGCGGGATCGTCCTCGCCGGGCAGCCGGAGCACGGAGGCGCCCCGCTCGAAGGTGCCCTCCTCGGTGACCCCGTAGATCCGGGCGGCCCGGCGGCCGTCCGCCTCGCCGAGGACCTCGGTGAGCTGCGCGGGCGTCCAGACATAGAACGCGCCCTCGCCGTGCTCACCGGCCGGGTCGTGGCTGTCGGCGTCCAGCGCCGAGGCGAAACCACCCTCGGCCGTGCGCAGTTCACGGACCAGGAAATCCGCGGTCTCCAGGGCGATCCGGCGGGCGAGCGGGGAGCCGTCGGCCCGCCAGAGGTGGGCGTAGACGCGGCACAGCAGCGCATTGTCGTACAGCATCTTCTCGAAGTGCGGCACGATCCACTCGCGGTCGACGGAGTAGCGCGCGAACCCGCCGCCGAGCTGGTCGTACAGCCCGCCCCTGGCCATCGCCTCGCAGGTACCGGCGGCCATATCGAGGGCGCCCCGGGCCCCCGTCCGTGCATGGTGCCGCAGCAGGAACTCCAGCACCATGGACGGCGGGAACTTGGGGGCACCGGCGAAGCCGCCGTACCGCTCGTCGTAGTCCCGGGTCAGCCCGAGCAGCGCCTGCGACAGTTCGTCCTCGCCGGGCAGCCCCTCACCGCCGTGCGCCGCCGTCCGCCCGGCCAGATCGCGGGTGATCTTCGCGGCGACCTCCCCGACCTCTTCCCGCCGGTCCCGCCATGCGGCGGTGACACCCTCCAGGACCTGCCGGAACGACGCCATGCCGTGCCGAGGTTCGGGCGGAAAGTAGGTGCCGAAGTAGAACGGCTCCCCGTCGGCGTTGAGGAACACGGTCATCGGCCATCCGCCCTGCCCGGTCGCCGCCTGCACCGCCTCCATATAGACGGCGTCCACATCGGGCCGCTCCTCCCGGTCGACCTTCACCGAAACGAAGTGCTCGTTGAGATACGCGGCGGTGGCCTCGTCCTCGAAGGACTCGTGGGCCATGACGTGACACCAATGATCATCAGGCTAAGTGACACGACGAATAGCCCACCGAGAGAAGGATGGGAACGTCGCGCCGCTTGGCCTCTTGCATCGCCTCCTCTCCCCATGGCCACCAATCCACCGGATTGGAGGCGTGCTGGAGGAGATAGGGCGACTGGGAATTTGCCAGTCGGTTCATACCTCCATCGTTGCACGAGGAGGATCGTGCGCGCGTGCACGAAGCGCGGCCGCTATAGGCCGCCCTGCGGGCAGGCCGCTCCACGTCGAGGATTGTGATCTGGTTGACGTGAGGTCAGTGGGCCCGTCCGGCCGGTGTACCGGCAACAAAAGTCTCGGTGCCTTCGCCCATCCCATAAGTCGGCTCACTCGCCGGTGCCGGAAGGCGCTCTCCCGCCTCCTGCGCAACGGCCGCGGGACGGCGGTCCGGATCAACTCATGCGTCCCCGGGCTCTCAAGGCACCCGATCCGTCCGGGGAACATACAGGCTCCGTGGGAGCCAGCGCCCCGAGACGACCGAGCCTCATGCCTCTCTTCGCTCAGGTTGTCGGGCCTCCCTCAACAGGCTCCTCTCATGGGATGGTCATGCCCCCGCCATGGCGCCCAGGTGCCCCAGCGCCCCAGGGGCGAGTGTGGGGAGCAACAGGATCGTGCGGGTCCATTCCTCGTATCGCAAAAGCTCCAGCGTGATGTCCCGGGCCGCCTCTTCGCAGGGCGGACTACCGCGGTCGACGGCTCCGGCGAGCGCGAGGCAGGTCCGGACCACCCGGTCGTGGGCGCCGCTGTCCGCAGCCAGTGCCGCCTGGGCACCCACCAAGTACGCGGCGGCGGCACCGAGCGCCATCACCCGGTCGTCCGGCGTCCGCGCCGCCGCGGCATGCCGTCGCACGGCGATGGTGTCTCCGTTCACCGCTGCCAGGATCGCAAGTTCCACAGAGGGCTGTGGTTCCATCTGACGGGCGTGCTGCCATCTGCCGACCGCACCTTCAACGGCGGTCACGGCTTCGTCCGGAAGGCAATGGAGCCGTTCCAGCAAGGCGAGGACGGCCATCGGCCCTGCCGACGCCGCGGTAGAGGGGTCAGCCACCCGTAGCGCGGCCCGCCCGAGCACGTCGCTCAGCCGAGGGGACGGGTTCCGGGCGTCCGGGAAGGCGAGGAGCAGCGCTGCCAGCTCGGGAAGGCAGGTGCGCGAGTCGCCCCTCTCCATCCGACGGGCGAGGACCTCCACCAGCGGCTCGGCGACGCGTGCAGCCGCTTCCGGGGAGTGTCGTACGAGCCCGGTGGCGACGGCCGTCAGCGCCTGTTGCCGTTGCCTGGTACCTCCCGCCGCCATCGCCGTGGCCGCGGCCTCGTCCCCCGTGTGGGCGAGGGCCTGGGCCACGGCGTTGGCCAGCTCGGGGGCGGCTCCGGCGGGTACCAGCCGGGCCGCCGCCCGGGCGTAGCGGGCGCCCGGGTTCTCGTGTCCGGCGAGGGAAGCTCCGAGGGAAAGGGCCGCCAGGTGCCGCGCCTGGGCATACGTGTCGGGCAAGTGCTCCACGAGTGCTTCGGCCTGATCCGGTACTCCTGCCGCGCCCATGGCCTGGCAGAGTTCCACGGTCCAGCCTTCGGGGAGGTGCCGGCTGTTCACTGGCCGCGTTGCAGGGCGGCTCCGCAGGACCGCCTCCAGAAGTTCCCGGCCGCGGAGGAGGTCGCCCGCCCTCACCTGGTCGTCCACCTCCAGGAGGCGGAGAAGAAGTGGCTGTTCCGGCCGGTCGGGGTGCGGGCCGTCACCCGGCCGCAGCAGACCGGTCGACCGCCGGTGCGGGTTGGAACGGCGGGGCGGCGGGAAGGGGCTTGCGTCTCGAGGTTCTGTCGGTGCGGGCTGCGGCGCCTCCGCGACTCGTGCACCACGGGACGCCCGCTGCCTGTTCAGCGCTGCCCGCTCGGCATCGGCCTTGCTGCGCTTCGTCTTGCGCTCCGCATCCCGCCTCTCGGCAGCCTCCCGAGCTGCCTCGTCGGCCCGCCGCGCCCTCTCCTTCTCCTCTGCATCGAGGATCGTGTGCGCCCGTTCCGGCAGGGGGTCGCCGAGCACCCCGATACGCTGATCCTCCGGCACGGCCTCCATCTGCCGTCTGATGCCGTCGCGGTCTCCCTTCTCCTTCATGGCCACGGTGGCCTCAACGAGGCGGCGCAGTGTCCCGGAGAGTTCGCGGCGCAGGTGGGCGCGATCGGCTTCGGACAAGGCATCGGCCGGGGAATCGGATTCCTCCAGCGCCTCGAGGGCCTGGCGCATCCGGGCCCGGGCCGCCTGCAGCAGTTCGACGGCCCGGCGGTGTCGCTTGGCGGGCAGCGTGACAAGCATGGACGCCGCGGCGGCCAGGACGTCGACCGCGCTCAGCCCTTCGGTATCGCCGAGTTCCTCACAGAGGGCCTCGACGCGATCACCGGCGTACGAGCCGAGGTGGGGCGCCACTTGCGCCAGCGCGCCGTAGAGTTCCACTGCCACGGTCCGGGCGCGCAGGCCGCCCGCGCTGAACGTCTCCGCCCGGTAGTGCAGCCCCATGACGGCATCCAGTCTCCCTGCCGCCTCGGTGATCGCAGCTGTCCCGGCCGCCGGATCCTGGAGCACCGCACGGAACACGGGCCGGGCGGCGTCGGGACCGTTCAGACGGGCAAGGACCGCGGCGGCACAGAGGAGACGCGCGTACAGCTCGGAGTCTCGGAGGGCACCGGGAAAGCCTTGGTCCGCACGATCACGGGCCAGCCACTCCACTGCCTCCTGCACGACCGCATCGGTATGCAGGGCGGCCCGTTCCCCGCAGGTCTGTCCCGCGTAAGCCAGTTCCACTGCCGTCTCGACCAGGTGTACGGCCCTGTCGAGAGCCGTGGGCGCGGAGCGCGCCAAGCCGCGTGCGCGCTCCGTGTCCCCGAGCCTGACGTAGAGGGCCGCGGCTCCGTCGGGCACGTGCGTGCCGTGTGCCCGGCGCAGAATGGAACGTGCACCGGAGAGGGCGACGAGTGTCGCCATACGTTCTGCACCGGATGCGGCATCCGGCGCCGCACTGATCTCCTGTTCGAAGGCATCCAGCTGGGTGAGCGGGACATCCGGACCGGCAGTGCGGGCGAGCTGGTGCAGCCGGCGCACATCGAGGACGTAGGCAGTGCGCTCGGCCGCACCGGTCAGCAGGCGGAGCTGATACGTCAAGGGGTACGGAGGAGTGCCGTCCGGCCAACCGACGTCACGCCACCTGCGCGACCAGGCCAGTAACTCCTCGGTGTACCGGAGGACCTCTGCCTGTCCCAAGCCCTCGCGCACGGCGCGTACGAGGTGGGGATCCGCCAAGGCGTACGTCCCGAGCACTGGGTCCTCGGTCACGAGGGCGCGCCCCGTCGGCCCCTGTACCAAGCGGTCGAGATGGTCCGCGGGGAGCCCGGTCAGCTCAGCCAGATCGGCCGTCCGCAGCCCGCCGTTCGCCACGGCCAACAGCCCAGCGACCGGTTCGCCCAGCGCAGTGGCGTCGGGTCGCGGGTGCCGGAGCTGCGGCATCCCGGCGACGGGCAGGAGCGTTCGCAGATGGCGGATCTGACGCAGTGGATGCCGCTTCTCCGGAACGTCGCCGGGAAGGGGGGCCCAGCGCCGGAGGGACACGATGATCCGCATGTTGGGTGGCGGGAGGGAGGGCAGGAGGGCGGCGATGCTCCCGCGCACGGATCTCCGCACACCCCGGGACCGGCCTTGGGGTTCTTCCCCGAAGGGAGGCCCGGACTGCGGGACGCCGTCCTTGCCTCCCCAGCCAGACCCGGCGATGCCGCCCGACCATGCCGCATCGTCGTCGAGTCCGTCGACCACGAGCAGGAGGCTCCGCCCGTGCTCCGCGCTCTTGTCGGCCGCCTTGGCGAACAGCGCGTTCCACGCCCGGGTGCCCCTGGGGACCGGACCCTCGGTATCGTCGAGAAGACGGCCGATCTGGCCGGCGATCTCGTTCTCGAACTCGGCCCGGGTGTGCGCACCGTGGGCCGCGGAGACGAAGAAGGTCAGGATGTCGACGCCGGTCGGGGGCTTCTGCCGGATGTAACCGGCCAGCAGCATCGTCTTGCCCACCGGTCCATCGGCGCACCAGCACAGGTAGGAGGGTGCCCCGGGGCGCGAGTCCCGGACGAACTCGGTCATCACCGTACGTTCGTTCTTCCGCAGTCGGGCCTCAACCGCGGAGACGCGGGGAGCCGGACAGTGCAGTCCGATGAAGCGGAGGCCGGGGTCCTTCGGGCGCCGGTACACGGAACTCTGCCCGTGCTGTGCGCTCCTTGCCTCCTGCTGTGCCGCCCGCAAGGCGGCTTCCCATTCGACGTCCGCGTAGGCCGGAGCGCCGGGGGCACTCTTCAGCCTTGCCACTACGGACCGGAAGCCCGGCTCTCGCTCCGGTGTGGGAACCGTCCTCCCCTCGATCCAGCCCTGCAGCATCGAGTGGGAGAGGTCCAACTCCTTTGCCAGGC
Source organism: Streptomyces sp. NPDC094448 (assembly GCF_044763775.1). NCBI lineage: Bacteria > Bacillati > Actinomycetota > Actinomycetes > Kitasatosporales > Streptomycetaceae > Streptomyces > Streptomyces sp. NPDC094448. The sequence goes on from NZ_JBIWGU010000002.1 coordinate 678,154, forward strand.
CGCGGTACGTGAGCTTCTCGCAGCCCCACGCTTCCTGAAGCATTCCGTGCAGCTTGTTCCTCGCATGCCTGGATGGCCCGTTCACCGACCCGGCTCCCTTCCGTGTTCGACGCCCGGAAAACTCGGCTGCCGACGTACGGATTCAAGCTTCTGACCTGGGGAAATCGCGATCGAGGACCGGCGCACCTTCACCGCACGAGACCGCCGCCGCCAGTCTGGAGCAATCGCCACAACAGCTGCAACCAGCTCCCGATGGAAGGATAATCCGTGTCCCAGGTCCCCGAACTCCTGCACTACACAATGATTTTGAGCGGATCAGCCGGCCTGCTCTATGCGGTCACCCTGCTCACCGTGGCCCTCATCTCCGTCATCGCCTCTGCGCCGGAGCGCCGCAGGGACGCACGGACGACGCTCAGCATCCTGGTGCGGCGACGGCTCCGCTGAGCGTGGCGAACCCTGACCAAGCGGGTCGGCCCAACGGGCTTGTGCTGGAAGTCGGGTGCCTAGAGAGCTTTGGTCTGGGCTGCTCGACTTCACCAACCACTCATGGATGGCCTGAAGTCACCCCTCCAGAGCCGACGCTGGTGTAAAAAATCCCTGTGCTGCCACCTGCTCGCTCCGTAGCCGGGCCTGCTGCTCTGCAACCGCAGCGCGGCAGGCCCTGACGCGGAAGGAGATGTATGGGAAAGGCTGCACGTGAGTGGCTGGGGCGCCGGAGGGAGGACCTGCTCCTCATCCTGGTGGCCGGAGTGGTCAGCGCAGTGGCTGCCAAGGTGGTCGACCACCTCTGGTAGACGACCGTTCTCGACGCAATACACGCGTCGAGAACGGTCACCCCCCAGCAGTGGGTGGTTCCCGTCCCGTTCGCCCGGAACGGGAACCACCCACACCTCGCCGGTCCCCCGGTGAGGTACTGCCAGGAGTGCCGAGACATCGGCAATCCCCGAGTTTAGACCTGCGCGTAGAAACCATCCGGTCGAGTGATCGAGTCCTGGGACCCACAAGGACCATCAGGCCGGATAAAGCTTCCCGCTTACTGCGGGAATGGCCCCTCGGGAGCCTGCAGAGCCTTGGATGGGATTTCCCCGCGTGGGCGGGGGCTGTCGCACTTCCGGTACCCACGGACCGCTCGCAGTGAGGCTCCGTGCGGGGCCACCGTCCTCGCATGGAGGCACCACCCATTCGTCTTTCGGTCATTGAGCAGAAGGAGGTGGCACGGACATGCCTGAGGACCGACCGCCGGCTCCCGCCGGGCAGCGCGCCAGCTGGGACCCCCGCTTCCAGCCGTGCATCCCCGCCGTCGACCTCGACGGTGCGGTCGCACACCACTCCCTGAGCGCGCTCTTCGCCCGGACCGATGAGCTGGCAGCCCTCGACTGCGCCTCGCCCGGCGAGACCATCGCCGTCATCGAGTACCTGCTGGCCATCTGTTTCGCCTCCGGCACCTGTCCGTCCTCCGACGAGGACTGGAATGCCTGGGTTCTTGGCCGAAGGCCCCTCGCCCGAGCCGCCGAGTGGCTGGTGGAGCAACCGGCGGATGACTGGGACCTGTTCCATCCCACGCAGCCCCTGGCGCAGAACTCCGACCTGGCAGAGGACCTGTGCTCGAGCGGCACCGGAACCGCCCAGCTGATCATCGAGCATGCCGGTGACTACAACCAGCACTTCGACCACCACTCTCTCGCACGCCACAACCCCATCCCTGCAGCGGACGCGTTCCGTGCGACCCTCACCCAGCACGTCTACGCCACCTATGGGCGGGCGCGCATGTCCGGGGGCAGACTCGGCGCGAAGGTCACCAACCTCGCGGCGGGCCGTCTGACGGGCCGGATCCGGGTCGTCGCCCTGGGGAGCACGTTCGGCGAGACGCTGCGTCTGAACCTCTATCCACCCGACGGGCCGGGGCAGCATCTCAACACTTCCTGGACCACGTCCTCCGTCGAGCAGCGCAGCTTCGAGGAGAAGCGGAAGCCCAGGGCGCCGCGGAGCTCCGCGGACCTGCACAGCGCCCTCGGGCGTTCCGTACTGCTGCGTCCGGCACGCGGTCCCCACGGGCAGGTCATGGTTGACCAGGTACTGATCGGAGCCGGTGACGTACTGGATCTCGACCCGGCGCGTCACCTTCATGACGCGGTGTACGGCACGACGACGAACGGCGTTTCCAAGCCCTTGTGGCCCTCGCCCAGCCGAGCCCTGTGGCAGCAGGCCCATGCCCTGTACGGCGCCGTCAACGAGGGCCAGGGCGGGATGTACGCGCGACTGCGGTCCCTTCTCCCGTACCGGCGGCGCGAGACGCAGGGGTCAGATCAGGAAACGCAGCACGGTGCCCCGTACCATCTCTGGGCCGTCGGCTTCTTGGCCAACCAGGCGCTCCCCTTCAGCTGGACTCAGGGTGCCTACCCCTACGCTCCGGGTATGGCCGCGCACCTCTACCGCGCGTCCCGCCGCGGCTCGGACATTGCCGAATACGTGGCACGGACCCTCAAGAACGCGGCAATCGTGGCGGCAGAGACCGCGTTTCCCGCGATGAGGGCCGCGGACGAGGCCGGCCAGGTGGCCCGTCTCGATGCCCGGTACGACTTCTGGCCGGCAGCCGAGGACCCCTTTCACGAGCTGCTCGACGAGGTGATCGACGGGGGGCTCGAGGACGACGACCCGGTGTCCGCACCCTTGGTCGCCTACGCCCTGAAGTTGATGATCACGGCTCGTATTCGGCTGCTCCAGCTCCTCGACACCCTGCCGCCCGGTGACCGCTACCACCGGGCGCGGTCCCGGGCCGAGCGACTTTTCGATGAGGCCATGTCCAACGACCGGGCTCCGGCCGAACTCCGAGGGGAGACAGCACATGACTGAGCAGGATTCGTCGACCGGTACGGGGGCGCCCCGTTTGGCTCACGACAGCGCGGCACTCACCACGTGGCTCACCACTCTCGTCCGCAACCGCGAGTACGGGACGCTCGCCGAACTCCGCCGGTCCCGGGTTCGTACCAACGCGCACATCCGCGCCGGCTGGTACGGAGGTGACGACCATCGTGACCTCTTCGAGCGGATGGCTTTCCTGTTCGCGATCTACCACCAGGGCCGTCCCACACCCTCGTACGGCCACGGCAGTCTCGGCGCCGCAGCCCGCAGGATCGGAGACGGGACCGGACGCGGGCCGGACAACCCCGGCGCTCAGCGGCTTCTGGACCGTGTCGTAGCAAGCCGACGCATTCCCTGGCGGCACCTCCAGCACGCGATCACTCGGCTCCGGTCCTGTGAACAGCCCCCACCGTCCTGGACCACTCTGGCCGAAGACCTCATCCGGTGGAACGACCGGAAGGCACGCATCGCCTATGAGTGGTCGGTCCATTTCCACACCCCGCCGGGAGGAGCCGGGAAGCATGGAACGAACCCGTGACGCGAGCGGCTCCTCCGCCGACGACTCGAAAGGACACCACCCCGTGACCGAGCCACCTCGGAGCCAGTTCCTCTCCTTGCACCTCATCGAGACCCTTGCTGCCGTCCTTCCGGTACGCGACGAGAACGGCCAACCCAAGTCCCTGGTCTTCGGCGGTGTGGAACGCCACATGATCACGAGCCAGGCCCGCAGGCGCGCCGAGCGGGTCCACGCCCGCAACCGGGCCAACGCCGGCTTGGGGGAACTCAGGGGACGAAGCATGGGCGTCCGTACCCGGGAGTGGGCCCTTCTGGCCGGACGGGAACTCGAGTCCGGCCACGGCTGGGCCCAGGACAGGGCTCTGGCTACGGCCCGTGCGGTGATGGAAGCCAGCGGTCTCAAATTCGGCGATCCGAAGAAGAAAACCGTGGCCAATCTGACCAAGGTACTGATCTTCGCGCCGTCCGACGCCGGAGAGAGAATTGCGCGCCACATCGTCGACCATGCGGCGGAGGTCGAGGGGTGGCGCGATGCCTACCTCGAAGCTCAGACTCGCGCCGAGGCGACGAAGAAGACACGCCGCGGGGCAAGGAGCAAGGACGCAACAACACTGGATACGGCAGAGGCCCCCGCGGAATCCGCCAAGCCCGTCGCCCTGCCTCCGCTGCCCAAGGCCACCCGCGACGCCGTTCTGCTGGCCCTCGCGCCTCGGGACGCCGTGGACATCGCTCTCTACGGTCGGTTCCTGGCCGAGATTCCCGACTCGCCCAATGTCGACGGCGCCGTCCAGACAGGGCATGCCTTCACCGTGCACGAAGCAGAACAGATCGAAGACTTCTACGCAGCCGCCGATGATGCCAAGCTCGATCGCAAGCGCAATGCTCTTGATTTCCTCGACGCCGCGGACGACGCGGGTGCCGGTATGACCGGTTACCAGTCCCTGATCTCCGGCACCTTCTACCGACACGCGGTCCTTGATCGTAAGCAGCTTCAGGTCAATCTGAGGGTAGCCGGAATGGACGAGGCCGAGGCCGAACAGGTGGCGTCCGAGGCCGAGAAGGAGTTCGTGAACTCCTTCGTGGAGGCATTTCCGGAAGCGAAGAAGAACTCCACTGCATCCACCGGATCACTGCCGGCGCTCGTCCTCGCCTTCGAGGGGGAGCGTCCCTACAACTACGCGTCCGCCTTTCAGAGGCCGGTCGACGAGGGGCCCTTGTCGGCTGGTGGGGAAGGACCGGCGGGACCCGCGGCCGTGAGGAGGCTGTTGCGCCATCACGCGTTCGTCAGCCTCCGTCGCGACGATCTGCGCACCACGCGGTTGCTCACCTACGACCCTGAGATCGATCTGCTGCTGGGAGAGCTGGAACTGCCTGATTCGTCGTCCGTGGTGAAGCGGGCCAAGGACCTCACGCTGTGAGCGACACGAACGACTCGCACGTCCTCCTCGTCCGATTGGCCGGCCCCCTGCAGTCCTGGGGGATCGCCGGCAGATTCGCCCGTCGCGACACACACAGCCGTCCAACGAAGTCGGGGTTGATCGGCCTGTGCGCGGCAGCCCTCGGGCTACCCCGGGAAGAGCCTCTCGGGGAACTCGCCGAGATGCGCTTCGGAGTACGGGCCGACCGGCCAGGCACGCCGTTCCGCGACTATCACACGGTCGGTGGCGGAAAGTACCCGCTGCGTCCGCGGGACCTGATCACCGACCATCAGCGTGCGGCCAAAGCAACCACGGACCCCTTGCCGTTGCCACCGCCGGATGATGCCCTGGAGCCCGAGCCGTTCGGAGGCGCCGAGCTGCATGCCTGGTACGGCTCACCGAAGTACGTCGTCGCCGACTTGAGGTCAGGGGCGCTCGTTTCTGCAGAAGTTCGCCGCCACAGCATGATCACAGAGCGCTGGTATCTCGCCGACGCCGCCTTCCTCGTCGGTCTGGAACACCAGGACAGGGCTCTCCTGGAACGTGTGGCCCACGCCCTGGAGTACCCGAAGAGACTCCTCTGGCTCGGCCGCAAAGCCTGCCCACCGTCGGGCGATCTCGCCATCGGTATCGTTCCGGGCTCGCTCAAGGAGGTTTTCGAGACGCATTCCCTGCTTCCCGATGCCGTCGGTCCCGGAGCCGAGCTGTCGGCAAGCGCGCAGCACATACGCCCATGGGCCTGGATCGAAAGCAGACGGCCGCTCCCCGGCGCCGGCCCCCTGTCCGACCAGCCCGTGCAATTCGGAGCGGACGGAGGGACCCACAGCCTCCGCTGGGAGACCCGACACCGCATCACCATCGCCGCACACGCCCGTGGATGGGACATCATCCTGTGAACACGAACACCACCGCGTCGGACCTGTCGTCGAGCGCGGGTCGGGTCGCCAGATTCGTTGCCGCGCAGACTCTGCTGGCTCTGGACGCCCGGCATCCTTTCGTCGGCAAATCGCTTATCGACGCGCAGGACATGCACCGAACCGTCATGAGTGGCTTCCCCGGCTGGGTGGACGACGGCAGCCCCGACCCTCGTGCTCAGATGGGCATCCTGTCGACCTGGACCGTCGACCTCCGGCAGGCGCGGCTCAACCTGGTGGTCCAGTCGTCACTCCCCGCCGACTGGAGCGGTATTCCCCGCGCGGCCCTGGCCGAGAAGCCGGAACCTCTTACTGTCGATCGCACTTTCCGCTTTGGCGACAGGGTCGCCTTCCGCACGGTCGTCAATCCCGTCCGCAGCGTTCCACCTCCACCCGGCTCTCCGCCGAGGACCCGGGGCACCCGCGTCCCCCACACACGCCCGGAACACGTGAAGGGATGGTTCACACGCCGGCTCCAGCCAACCGGCGAACCCGCGATCGCCCCGGATGGAGTCACCCGCATCGGAGCGGATGCCGATACCGATCGAATCGCCGTACGCATGCTACCGACCATCTCGAGCCCGGCACCGCATAAGGGCCTGCGCATCGCTCGTGCGGAAATCAAGGGCACCCTCACGGTCACCGACCCCAAGAATTTCGTCGCGGCCCTCACTCAGGGCATCGGCCACGCGCGCGCGTACAGCTGCGGGCTGATACTCGTACGCTGAACCGCTCAACGGCCGACCGGAGGCGGACGCACGCGCGGATCCCGCCGTCGGCATTTGGCGCCGGTGGCCAGGCTCTCCACACACGAGTGGTCCGGACACAGCACCCGGGAAAGGTCACCGTGTGCCTGTCACCCCGCCTCCAGCCGCGCTTACGTCCCGAGAGCAGTAACGGCACGCCACGCTCCCACGCCTCGGTGAATGCCTCCGGGCTCCCGGACCACCACGTTACGGGGTGCCGGATTACTGCTGACGGTCGGGCCAGGTCGCGTCGGCGTCGCAGCCCTTGCACTCGTGCCCGGCCGGGGGACGCGGATTGAGCATGCGGTTGGCAGGGCCGAACTCGGTGGAAGCAGTTGTCACCTGCACTTGCGTGCCGGCCCTTCTTCATCGACGGCGATCAACGCTCACGAAATGCTGCTATGCCGACGTAGACCCCAGGGGCGACCCGGCGCACTCCACAAACCTGAGCGAGCCAAGGGCCAGCGGATATGACGGACAGAGAGGATCTTGCCCGTTCATACAGGTCGACCGACCACTTGCTACACGAAGCTCCAATCGAGCCAGGACATAACGCCAGATCCTGACATCAAGATCGCGTGGTCTCCGGCCCCTCGGAGCCGCCGTCCACCGGCCCCCTTCCGCCCGCCCAGCCCGGTAGCTTGGCTCGGTAATAGCCGCTCCGTCCAAGCAGCTTGCTCGCCGCTGGGCGACACTCATCAGCAGGCGATGCCAGGGCACCGACCCCGCCGGCCAGCAGTGCGACATCTGGGAGCGGCCCACCTGACAAAACGATCCAAGACAATCACAAATAATCACAGATAGATCAACTTCGCTCCACTGGAGACCAGAATAAGGTTACGTAAAAATGATTACGATCAAAGCGTCATACTTCTTCTACATCTCGGCGAACCTTAAGCCATGGACACCAGCCAGGTCGCAACTCAGGGACCGCCGCTCTCGTCGAGCATCATGGACATCACGCCGAGCATCGCTACCGAGATGATCTCTCGAAATTATGGAAATCGCCCTCTCGATAAGGGGCGAGTTACCCATCTCCGCGAGGCCATTCACAGGGGAGAGTGGCTCGTCAGCCATCAAGGAATCGCCTTCTCCGGCTCTTGGTCCAACAGTCGCCTACTGGATGGACAGCATCGGCTTGAAGCCATTCGAATTTCCGGCCAGACGGTGCCTGTCCTGGTCTTCGAGAATGTACCGCCGGAAACATTCTCCGTGATGGACACGGGACGTTCTCGTACCGCTTCATCCATCCTCAGCATTCAGGGCGAACAGGACGCATCCTTGCTGGCAGCCGCCATCCGGCATATCTATCTGTTCCAGAGTATGCCTGACACCGAGTGGAAGGGACATTCCTCTCGCCTCACCAACTCGCAAGTACTGAAATTCCTGAAGGAGAACCGAGAAGCCGTGGTGCAGGCATGCGGAATCGCACGGCTCATGAGCAAAGAACGCCTCATCATCCCAACGGCTGCAGCAGTTGGCTACTACACCACACGAGAGGCATCACCAGGCGTCGATCAGGAACCTTGGGTTGAGGGCGTAACAACTGGAGCGGACCTCTCCCCGGGAGACCCTCGGCTTGCCTTGCGAAATGCCCTTATCTCGCTCGGAACGGGAACCAGCGGTCGCCGAAGGAGTGATTCACGTGGCCAGTTGGGCCTCTACTTGAAGGCATGGAATGCCTGGGTCCTCCAGAAGCCTGTGAAGCAGCTCCGATTTCAGCGAGGCGAAAAAATGCCCAGGCCTGTACATGCACTGCCTGGCGATCTGCTGAATTCCCTTACACAGTAACATGTTTGACTCTGACCTTGCCGATCTACCGGCGACGGGAGAGAACTCGCTGTTCACGCCGCTCTGACTAGTCGGCATGGCAGAGCCTCTCGTCGCCGGCACAGCTATCTCCCCTGCCAAACAATCGGCCCGAGAGCCTCCCCGAAACGGAAGGACCGTCCTTGCCCACTGCTCCGGTGCCGGGCGGCAGGGTCTACGAGGTAATGATCCTCACCTTGGGATCAATGCTCGTCGGACTGATCGTCTCTGTGGTCTTTGTCGCACTCGACGCCTCCACCATCATGGCGTTGTCCGCTGGTGGCGGCGCCCTCGCTTTCGTCTTCCTCGCGGGCATCACGGCACTGTCTTACATCAAGCACCAGGGGTAGTGCAGTCAGGTGACCCGGCGAAACGTCCTTCTGCAGCTCAATGAGGATGCTCCGGTCTCGTTGCCTGTACGCGTCGTCGCGGCAGGTCGGCAGACCTGCCGCGACGCGGCCGTCTACCGCTGGCCGTGTCCGGAAGGGAGGGGTGCTGACGCATGTCACCCACAGCAGGAGGGGAACCGCCCGCCCAAGCTGCCCGGCCCTGCGCACTGTGGCGGACGGCTGTCGGCAGGCGTGGGCAGGGCCTGAGCGGGTAGGGCAGCTCCAAGGGGGCTTCTTGTGGATCGGGCCGGATCGGTGTCCGGCGGGATCCGTAGGACACGGCCCTCGGTTCGGGTCCCTGTCATGGATTCCCGGTCTCCTCGCGTGGTGGCAACGGCGCCCGGGCGCGGCCCTGGCATGGGCGGGGGCCGGTGCCGGGGGCCGGGCGTCACACGATCGAAGGTACGGAGGGGGGCCGTCATGCGGGAAAGTCATAGGGCCGAGGCCGAGAAGCTGCTGGCGCGCGCGGTGGAGGAGGAGAGCCGCCGGTCGGGCGGGACGGGCGACGGGCGGATGCTGCTGGCCCGCGGCCGGGCGGCCCTCGACGGGATGGCCGCGGCAGCGGGCGAGGAGTACGCGGCGTACGAGCAGGCGCTGAGCGCGGCGGAGGCGGCCCGGCAGCCGCTGTCGGCCCGGCTCGCCTGGCGGAATCTGTCGACTCCGGCGCTGGTGACGGCCGTTGCCGCGGTCGCCGCCACGGGGGCCGATCTGGCCCTGGGCACCTCATCGGGTACGGCGCTGGGCGCCGGGGCGGTGGTCGCGGTGGCGGGCGCGGCGGCGACCGTGCTGAAGGTGACGGCTTCGCACTGGCCCGCCGCCCATCGCACCGCGGGCCGGCTGGGACAGCCGGGCGGGCCCGAGCAGTTGCGGCTCCAGTGGCTGACGGCGCTGGAGGTACGGGGCATCCGCCCGTATCTGGAGCAGCAGCGGATGCTGACGGCCTCCCGGACCCGGCCCGCGAACCCGCCCGCCGCCGCCGTGGACCGGCTGCGCGGGGCCGACCGCAGCGCCGCCGCGCGCCGCCGGTCGGTGCTGGAGCAGTCGTTCGGGCATCTGCCGCTGCCGGAGGGCCCGTTCGCGGGGCGCCGTGAGGCCCTCGGGCAGATCGCGCAGTGGGTGCGTACGGCCAGGGCGGCCACGGAGACCAGACCCACGATCGTGGTGCTGTACGGGCGCCCGGGCGCCGGGCGCACCGCCCTCGCGGTGCGCGCCGCCCACCAGCTCAAAGACCAGTTCCGCGGGGCCTGCGTGGTGGATCTGCGCGGTGAGAGCGGGCGCCCGCTGAGCACCCGGGACGCGCTGCTGCATCTGCTGAACCGGCTGGGCGCGCCCCGGGAGCAGCTGCTGTTCCGGGAGCGGTCGTCGGCGGAGCAGCAGGTGCGGCGGCTGGCCGAGCTGTACCACCAGCATCTGACGGGGCTTCCGGTGACGGTGGTCCTGGACGACGCACGCGATCCGGAGCAGGTGCGGACCCTGGTGCCCGAGCGTTCGGACAGTCTGGTGCTGGTCACCGCGCGCGAGCGGCTCGACCTGCCCGCGGACGTACCGGCGTGGGTGCACCAGCTTCCGGTGGAGGCGCTGGACGCGGCGGGGGCGGAGGAGTTGCTGGCCGGGGTCGCGGCGGCGGACGGTACGGGTCCGTACGACGCGCAGGGCGCGGACCGGATCCGCGAGCTGTGCGGCGGGCTGCCGCTGGCGCTGCGGGTCGCGGGCTCGTCGCTGGGGGCGCGGACCGCGGGCCGGCTCGCGGAGGATCTGGCCGCCGCCGGTCCGGCCGATCCGGTCGAGCGGGCGCTCCGGCTGCGCTACGCGGACCAGCCCGAACCGGCCCGCCGCCTGCTGCGGCGGCTGGCGCTGGCGGGCCGCTCGTCGCTGGGCGGCGCGGCCGCGGCGGCGCTGCTGGCGACCGACGAGGCGGAGTCGCTGGCGCTGCTGAAGGAGCTGGCGGCCGCCGGGCTGATCGACCGGGTGCGCTCGTCCCGCTACAAGCTGCACGACGCGGTACGGGCCTTCGCCCTGGCGCGGCTGCTGGACGAGGAGGATCCGGCGGAGCGGGCCGCGGCGCAGGAGCGGCTGATCCGGAACTACGCGGATCTGGCCGGGGCCGTGATCCGGATGGTCGACGGAAAGCTGTCCACCCGGGCCGGGAAGTTCGACGCGCACGGGTTCCCGTCGCTGGACGCGGCGCTGCGCTGGCTGGACGACGAGTCCAGCTTCATCACCTCGGCCCTGCGGTACGCGGAGGGCGTCGACCAGCAGTCCGTACTCCATCTGCTGGGCGCGCTGGCGGACTACTGCCTGCTCCGCGGCGACCTCTACCGGCTCGGGGAGATATCGGAGCTGACGCAGGCGGTGGACAAGGGGCTGCTGGACCGGGCGGTGCAGTTGCGGACCGGTATCGCGGCCCGGCAGCTCGGCGAGCTGGACAAGGCGCGGACGACCCTGTCCTCGGTGGTCGGCCTCTACCGGGACGCCCGGAACGAGGCGGGCGCGGCGCTGGCGCTCTGCTCCCTCGGTATCACCCTGCACCACCAGGGCAATCTCACCGAGGCCGCGGCCAAACTGAACGAGGCGATCGCGATGCAGTCGTCCGAGGAGCAGGCGGAGGACCGGGCCTGGACACTGCACGCGCTGGCCGCGGTCCGCCGCGACCAGGCGTATCTGGCGGAGGCGGTGACCCTGCTGGACACGGCGCTGACGCTGCACCGGGAGGGCGAGTCGCTGCACGGGGAGGCGTGGACCCACTTCCAGCTCGGCCAGGTCTGTCTGCGGATGGGCGATGTGCCGCGGGCGGTGGCGGAGCTGGAGACGGCGCTCGGCCAGTACGGGCGGACCCGGGACGGCCGCGGCGAGGCCTGGGCGCTGACCCAGCTGGCCCGGGCGAAGCTGGTGGACGGCGATCCCGCGGCGGCCGTGGACGAGCTGGAGCGGGCGCTGTCGCGGCACCGGGAGAACGAGGACGCGCGTGGTGAGGCGTGGACCCTCTACTACCTGGGGCAGGCGCTGGAGGAGAGCGGCGACCGGGACCGGGCGATCCGGGAGCTGGAGCGGGCGCGGACGATGTTCTCGCGGATGCGGGACGTGTACGGGCTGGCGTGCGCCCGGCACCATTCGGGGCGGGTGACCCGGGACATGCGGGCCGCCCGGACCGGCAATCTGCGCAATTCGGGCTTTGCCCGTCAGCTGCTGGTGGACGCGCGGGCCGACTTCCGGCGGATCGGGGTGGCCCACGGCGAGGCGTGGACCTGTCTGGAGCTGGCGCTGATCGACGCGGGCAACAGCCGGGAGGCCCAGGCGCTGGCGCTCTGCGACGAGGCGGTCGAACTGTTCGGCTCGTACGGCGACGAACGCGGCGCCGACTGGGCGAAGCTGCTGCGCTGCACCCTGCTGCCGTACGCCTCACCCGGCGGTACGGAGGTGGGCACCGTCGTCGCTCAGGAGGAGCTGGCCCGGATGACCGCCGCCCACCATCCGGCGCGCGACGGCAAGCTGGAGGACTGCGCCGGGGCGCTGACGGTGATGCTGGAGCGCGGCGTACGGCTGGAGGACGGCTGGCAGGCCTGGCAGCTGGGCCTGTATCCGAACCGGCATGCGCGGGAGGTGATGGGCGTCCCGGTGCCGTAGGCCCTGTCCGGGGGTTCTTGCCGGGCCCTCGACGACGGCTGCGGCACTCCCCCTGGGCCCGGCGGCCCGGGTGGGGGTAGCCCAGGGGTACCCCGGGCTGCGTGGCCGGAATCGCCCGAGTACTCCCCCGCGGCTCTTGGGGCGCGGGGGACCCCCGGCGCAGCCAGGGGGCGTGCCCCCACCGCCTTGCGACACAGCGCATTCGGGGGCCCACTCGGCCGCTGGGCTGGGGGAGCCGCGGGCCCCCCGGCAGACCTTTCCGGTCACAGCACCAGCGGGGGACCCGTCCCCCGCTGGTGCAGCCGCCCGCGCCCCCGGCGGGGGTACGGGCGGCTCGCGCACGCCTCTGGAAAGCGCCGCTACGCGGTCTTCGCGGAGGTACTCGGTCCGGTCTCCGGGCTCTCCCCGGCCGGAGCGTCCGCCGCCGTCCCGGGGTTCTCGAAGTTCACCCGGTTCATATGCCGTGTCATGGACTTCATCAGGAACCACACGCCGACGGCGAGTCCCGCGAAGACCAGGAAGCCGAGCACACCGGGGGTGACCTTGTTCTTGTCCAGCTCCTTGGCGAACTCGGCCGCGTGCATCATTGCCAGATTTGCGCTAGGGGTCATATCAGGCATTGTCGCGGATGCCCGCGAAGAGGTCGTCCTCGGGGAGGGAAGTAGCGACGAGGGACTTCGCCAGCTCGTACTCCTCGGTCGGCCAGACCTCCTTCTGGAGGTCGAGCGGAACGCGGAACCAGCCGCCGTCGGGGTCGATCTGGGTGGCGTGCGCGATCAGCGCCTTGTCGCGGATCTCGAAGAAGTCGGCGCACGGAACATGCGTGGTCAGGGTGCGCTCGACCCGCTCGAACTCCTTCCAGCGTTCCAGCCACTCCCCGTACGGCGACTCCAGGCCGCGGGCCAGCAGCGCCTCGTGCAGCGCGACCGTACGCGGACGGTTGAAGCCCTGGTTGTAGTAGAGCTTCTGCGCCTGGAAGACCGGGCCGAACTCGTCCTCCGGGAAGCGTTCCGCATCGGCGGCGCCCTCGAACGCGACCATCGTGATCTTGTGGGTCATGATGTGGTCGGGGTGCGGATAGCCGCCGTTCTCGTCGTAGGTGGTGATCACCTGGGGGCGGAAGGAACGGATGGAGCGCACCAGCCGCCCGGCCGCCTTCTCCACATCCTCCAGCGCGAAGCAGCCCTCGGGCAGCGGCGGCAGCGGATCACCCTCGGGCAGCCCCGAGTCGACGAAACCCAGCCACTCCTGCCGGACGCCGAGGATCTCCCGCGCCTCGTCCATCTCCCGGCGGCGGACCTCGTGGATATTGGCCTCGATATAGGCGTCACCCTGGAGCTTGGGGTTGAGGATGGAGCCGCGCTCGCCGCCCGTGCAGGTCACCACCAGCACGTCCACCCCCTCGGACACATACTTGGCCATCGTCGCCGCGCCCTTGCTCGACTCGTCGTCGGGGTGGGCGTGCACGGCCATCAGTCGAAGCTGCTCAGTCAAGACGGGATCCTCAGTCATTGGTCGGTCGGCACGGCTTCTATAGTGACCGAATCGGGCGGTGGAAAATTCCGGTCCGCCCGACGACGGACCGTGCGGAAGGAATCACCATGAGCGGCGTGCGCGAGCAGCTTCCCGAGGCCCGCTACGGGCGCTCGGCGGACCGGCGCTCCGACCGCAAGCTCAAGATCCTCGGCGCCGTGCTGGGCGTGGGCTTCGTCGGCATGGTCGGCTGGTTCGGCTACGACTACATCGCCGAGCAGAAGATCAGTGCCGAACTCATCAAGTTCGATGTGACCTCGGACTCGGAGGTCCAGGTCCATCTGGAGATCCGCAAGGACGCCGACGCCACGGGCACGTGCACCGTGCGTTCGCGCGCCGCGGACGGTGCCGAGGTCGGACGGCTGGACGTCCCGGTGGAGGCGCGCGGTGAGCGCCGGATCGACCAGGTGGTCAAGATCCGCACCCTGGCGAAGGGCACGACGGCCGAGCTGGTCCAGTGCAACGGCGGCTGAGGTAACAGCGGCGAGGGGGCCGGCGCAGAGTGGTCCGGTGGTGTGGTCCAGTGGCGCCGATCGGAAAACCCGATCGGGTCGTTCGGCCACGGATCATTACCTGACCTGCGTTGATGTGATTCTGATGCCTTTTGTTCTCCCCCTTTCGGCACGAAATTGTTAGGGTCGTGGTTTCGCCCTCCCGTAGAGGCACATGCTTCTGGGTAGGGCGAAGCTTTGTATCCCATGTACCGACGAGGAGCACCTGTGACCCAGACCAGCGAGAACGTCACCTGGCTGACCCAGGAGGCGTACAACCAGCTCAAGGCCGAGCTGGAATACCTGTCTGGTCCCGCGCGCACCGAGATCGCCAAGAAGATCGAGGCGGCTCGCGAGGAGGGCGACCTGCGGGAGAACGGCGGGTACCACGCGGCCAAGGAGGAGCAGGGCAAGCAGGAGCTGCGGGTTCGGCAGCTCACCCAGCTCCTGGAGACCGCGAAGGTCGGCGAGGCGCCGGCGGACGACGGCATCGTGGAGCCCGGCATGGTCGTGACGATCGCCTTCGACGGCGACGAGGACGACACCCTGACGTTCCTGATGGCCTCCCGCGAGTACGCCAGCTCGGATATCGAGACCTACTCCCCGCAGTCGCCGCTCGGCACCGGGGTCAACGGCAAGAAGGTCGGCGACACCGCGGAGTACGAACTCCCGAACGGCAGCATCGCCTCGGTCAAGATCCTCAACGCCAAGCCCTACACCGGCTGAGCCCGCGGCTTGCCCGCGCCCGATGCCCCCGAGGGGTCCGCCCCGGGGGCATCGGCGTTCCCTGCGCGGGGAACTGTGCGGGTGATCGTCGAGAGTCGGCCCGGGGAGGGCTCAGGCCTCGAAGCCGTACTCCAGGATGTACGCGGCGGAGTCGAGCACCATCTCATTGACCTCGACCGCCCGCGCCTGTGCGGTGTATGCGGTCCGGCAGACCAGCACGACGGGCACGCCGCTGCCGAGCCCGAGCCGCCCGGCCTCCTCCTGTGACGGCATCCTCGCCCGGACCTCTTCGCGGAACCGCGCAGGCGCGTGCCCGAGATCGGCGAGCCGTGCGTAGATCCCGCCGGGCCCGGGGTCGGGCCAGGTGACCGGTGAACCCGCGACGAGCGCAGCGGGCAGATACGAGGTGGCGAGCAGGACGGGCTTGCCGTCGAGTACGTAGCGCCGAGACCGTACGCACACGGGCTCCCCGGCATCGAGCCCGAGCACGGCGGCGATGCGCTCGGGTGCGGGCTCTTCGCGTACGACGATCTCGTCGACAGTGAGTTGACGGTCCTCGATATCACCGTCCCAGACGGAGCGCCCCGACCCCCATTCCGCTCGTGCGACACGGCCGATTCCCTGTCGGCGTACCGGCCGGAACGCCCGTACGAAGACTCCCGCGCCCTTGCGGGTCTCGGTGAGACCCTCGGCTTGCAGCACACCGAGAGCCTGCCGTGCCGTCATGCGTGCCACGCGATGCTCCGCCATCAGGTCGTTCTCGCCCGGCAAACGGTCTCCCGGCCCGTACCTGCCTGTGTGGATCGCCTCCCGCAATGCGTCGGCGATGAGCTGGTACTTGGGTCGGCGACCGCTGGCCATGTGCGCACTCTCCTCGTAGCCCGTCCGGAGATCCTAAGCGGCACGTACGGGCACCACATCCGTCCCCTGGGGCCGGGCGTTCCACCCGAACGAGGCGTTGACATCTCTAGAGTTCTTGGCGTTCGCTAGATACATCTCTAGAGATATCACAGGGAGGGATTTCTCCGTGCCGAACACGAGCCCCTTGGACCACCATGGCCCCCTCGTCCCCTACATCACCGCCTGGAGCTCCGAGACCATGGCCCGGCCTTTAGTGATCACCAAGGATGCGGGCATCGGCTACGCCGACGAGACGCCGTACGACCGGGATCGCGACGGGGTGCTGTGGATCCGGGAACCCTCCAGCCCGGGGCGGGGGAAGCCCCAGTTCGGGCGGGTGCATCCCATGCGGCAGCGACGGGCCATGCGACGGTTGCTGTGCCAGGTGTGCGGGCACCCCGCCGACCGCAACGAGCAGGGGATTCTCTGGCTGCTCAGCGGCACCAGCGACGAAGACCTCACCACCACCCATCCGCCCGTATGCGCGCCCTGCGCCGCACTGGCCGTGCGCGCCTGCCCCTCACTACGGCGGCAGCATGCCCTGGTCCGGGCCCGGTCCTGCGTGCCCTTCGGGGTACACGGGGTGCTCCATCGGCCCGGACTGCCCCATCCACTCCCGGACACCGGCGGCGGGCTCGCCTACGGAGACCCTCGCATCAAATGGATGCGTGCGGCCCAGCTCATCGTGCGGCTGGAAAGGGCTACCGAGGTCAGCCCATCACCGTGACCGCGTAGCCCTCGTTACGGAGGGTCTCGGCGACCTCGTCGCAGTGGTCCGGGCCCTTCGTCTCCAGCTGGAGTTCGACCTCCACCTCCGTCAGGCCCAGACGGGGGTCCGTGCGGACGTGGCTGACGTCGAGGACGTTGGCGTCCAGGAGCGAAAGGGTGCCCAGCAGGGTCGCCAGGGCGCCCGGGCGGTCCGTGAGGCGGAGGCGGAGGGAGAGATAGCGGCCGCCGGCGGCCATTCCGTGGCGGAGGATGCGCTGAAGCAGCAGCGGGTCCACATTGCCGCCGGAGAGAACCGCGACCACGGGGCCCGCCGAGAAGGCGGCCGGGTCGCTCAGCAGGGCCGCCACCGGGCTCGCGCCCGCCGGTTCCACCACCAGCTTCGCCCGCTCCAGGCAGAGCAGCAGCGCGGACGACAGTTCGTCCTCGGAGACCGTACGGACCTCGTCGACGAGTTCCTCGATGATCCGGAACGGCAGGTCACCGGGGCGCCCCACCTTGATCCCGTCGGCCATCGTCACCGGGGTCCGCACCGCCACCGGGCGGCCCGCCGCCAAGGAGGGGGGATAGGCCGCGGCGCCCTCCGCCTGCACCCCCACGATCCGGACATCCGGCCGGACCGCCTTCACCGCCACGGCGACCCCGGCCGCCAGACCACCGCCGCCGATGCCGACGACGATCGTCCGCACCTCCGGGCACTGCTCCAGGATCTCCAGCCCCACCGTGCCCTGTCCGGCGATCACGTCCGGGTGGTCGAAGGGGTGGATGAAAACCGCGCCCGTCGTACGGGCGTACTCCTGCGCCGCCTCCAGCGTCTCTTCGATCATCTGGCCGTGCAGCCGGACATCCGCCCCGTACTCGCGGGTGGCGGCCACCTTCGGCAGCGGCGCGCCCTGCGGCATGAACACGGTCGAGCGGACCCCGAGCAGCGACGACGCCAGCGCCACGCCCTGCGCGTGGTTCCCCGCCGAAGCGGCGACCACGCCCGCCGCCCGCTCCTCGGGGCGGAGCCCGGAGATCCGGACATACGCGCCGCGGAGTTTGAACGAGCCCGTGCGCTGGAGGTTCTCGCATTTGAAGTGGACCGGGGCGCCCACCAGCCGGGTCAGATGACGGCTGCCCTCCACCGCGGTCGCCCTGGCCACCCCGGACAGCATCTTCTGCGCCCCCCGGACGTCGTCGAGGATGACCGGGTGAAAGGTGTGACGCGGACGGAAGCTCATGACTCCCAGTCTCGCAGCTGACGGGGGCGCGCACCGCCCGGCTGCGCCCCCGCCGAATGCGCGCGTACCGCTTCTCCGCCGGTTTTCTCAGGCCCCGTACGGACCGCCCCGGGGCCGCGTACTCTGTCCCCCACCAATCGACCGCTCCCGCACGAGAGAGCCCTTTGCCATGCCCACTTCTCAGGACATGACGACCCGTCTAGAACCCGGTCTCCTCGATGCCCTCCAACACCAAGTGGCCCTCTTCGCACGGCGTGCGGAGCAGACCCGGCTCGGAGGAGTCGGACAGGTCCGCAACTCGATGGACCGTGCTGCCTATCTGCTGCTCAACCGGCTGGACCTGGAGGGTCCGATGGGCGTGAAGGCGCTCGCGGCCGGTATGGGCATCGATTCGTCGACGGTCACCCGCCAGGTCGCGCCCCTCGTGGACACCGGCCTGGTCAAGCGGACCTCCCACCCCGAGGACGGCCGTGCCGTCGTCCTTCAGCTCTCCCCGCGCGGGCAGGCCCGCCTGGAGGAGGTCCGCTCGTCGAGGCGGGCGCTGATGGCCCAGGTGACGGACGGCTGGTCGGACTCCGAGAGGGAGTCCTTCACCTCATTGCTGACGCGTTTCAACCGGGCGCTGTCCGCCCGGCAGACGGGGACGGAGGTACCGCCCCCGGCCACGGGCTGACCTGCCCTTTCTCCATGCCCCTTCGCTGAACTCCGAGAATCCGCCCGTTCACCGACACCGGCCGTACGCGCCCTCACCTCTGCGTACGTCTCCGATCCCGGTACGGCGCGTCCCGCGCATCCGGCGCGCACCGTCCGCAGCGGTTTCGCGGCCGAGCCCGCGCACCGGCGATCCGACCCTGGTACGCCGACCACCTGGGTCCGCCGGTCGTCCGGCCCGGCCGCACGCCCCGCGGCACGGTTCCGCACCGCTCGTCGCGATCCTTTCCGGCCCTTTCTCCGCCATTTCCCGCCGATTTCCCGCTGCCTGACCGCTGCTTGCCCGCCGTCTTTCTGTCGTCTCGCCGCCGTCTTCCGGCCGTCTTCCTCCTGCACTTCCTCCTGCACTTCCTTCTGGGCTTCCTTCTGGGCTTCCGATGCCTTCCCGTGCTCGGCGAGCGGTTCGCGGTCCGCGCGACCGTCCCGGGAGCACCGGGGCGCGGGGAATGGCCGCCGACGTATTGACCCCGGCCGGACCTCTGCTCCTAGATGAGGAGGTGAGCCGGAGCAGCCGTCCATGAGCAGCAGCCGGGCCCGGGGGTTCGAATCCTTCGTCGCGGGCGCGGGCGGCCGGCTGCTGCATGCCGCCACCCTGCTGACGGCCGAGACGGCGGACCGCAATCCACGCGCCCGGGATCTGCTGGTCTCGGCGCTGGCCCGGACCTACGCCGTCTGGGACCAACTGCGCGACGAGGACCCCTACGACCACGCCCGCCGGGAGCTGGCCGCCCGGTTCGCCGTGGGTGCCTGGCGCTTCCAGCCGCCCCGCGGCGGGCTACTGGGGGTGCTGCGCCCGCGCGAGCGGCTCGTCCTGGTGCTGCGGCTGTACGAGGGGGTGCCGGAGGAGCAGACCGCTGCCCTGCTCGGGCTCTCCGCCGAGCGGATCCGGACGATCTGCCGGCGCGCGGTCGCGGCCGTGCACACCCCGGGGGCCCGATGAGCGGGCGGACCCGTAAGCAGGACGACGTCCGGCGCATGCTGAGCGCCGCCCCGGCCGCACTGCCGCCCGATCTGGCGCGGCGGGCGATGGAGCTGGGCGCGCGCATCGCCCGGCGACGGCGCACGGCCCGAGCCGCGGTCTGGCTGCTCCTCTTCGCCCTGATCACCGGGCTGCTGCTCTGGGCGGCGGTGGCCGAACCGTGGAGCGGCCCGCCGAGGGAGAAGAGTCCGCCGGTGGAGGGCATCTGACCCGGACCGGGCCCCGACCGGCGTCGAGCGTCGGGGAGCCCGGTGGCGCGGCGGAGGCCAGTGGCGCGGAGGGGTCCGGTGGCGCGACGGGCCTTGGGAAAGATATTCCCTTCGCCCCTTTCCGCACTGCCTATTCTGGAGGGAGCGGAGTACGGACATCCGAGGAGGCCGTCATGACCAGGAAAGTCGCCGACTGCCGCAAGTACCCGAGCGAATCGGGCTGCACCCTGACCATCTCCGGCGAAGAGGACGAGGTCGTACGGGCTGCTACCGCACATGCGGTCTCCGTGCACGGGCACACCGAATCCCCCGAGCTGCGGAAGGACATCCGCGGCCTGCTGGAGGACGAGAAGGTCCCCGCCTAGAGATTCCCCCGTCGGCTCGGCTGTCGTTGCGGCTGGCCCCACTCTGCTCTGCCCCGTTCCGGGGCTGTGCGAGTGTCCGGTGAGCCGGCGCCCGGGGCGAGCCCCCTCCGGCGCCGGCTCACCGGCTCGGCGCGTCAGCCGAGCGCCTGCTGGAGATCGGCCAGCAGATCGTCGGCGGCCTCGATGCCGACGGAGAGCCGCACCAGGTCGGCGGGGACCTCCAGCGCCGATCCGGCCACCGAGGCATGGGTCATCAGACCGGGGTGTTCGATCAGTGATTCCACTCCACCGAGGGACTCACCGAGCGTGAACAGGCGGGCACGGTTGCACACCTCGACGGCCGCCTGCTCGCCACCGGCGACCCGGAAGGAGATCATTCCGCCGAACGCCTTCATCTGCTTGGCGGCGGTCTCGTGACCGGGATGGTCCGGCAGCCCCGGGTACAGCACCGAGGTCACCCTGGGGTGGCGGGTGAGCATCTCGGCGATCCGGCCCGCGTTCTCGCTGTGCCGGTCCATGCGGACGGGCAGCGTCTTGATGCCCCGCAGCACAAGCCACGAGTCGAAGGGGCCCGCGACCGCCCCCATCGCGTTCTGGTGGAAGGCGAGCTCGTCGCCCAGGGTCGCGTCGGCGGCGACCAGGGCACCGCCGACTACGTCGGAGTGACCGCCCATGTACTTCGTGAGGGAGTGGACCACGATGTCCGCGCCGAGCGCGAGGGGCTGCTGGAGATAGGGGCTGGCGAAGGTGTTGTCCACGACGAGGCGGGCGCCCGCCTGGTGCGCGATCCCGGCGACGGCGGCAATATCGGTGATGCCGAGCAGTGGATTGGACGGGGTCTCGACCCAGATCACCTTGGTCTTCGGGGTGATCGCGGCCCGCACGGCCGCCGGATCGGAGGTGTCGGCCACGGACCACTCCACGCCCCAGCGCGCGACGACCTTGGCGAACAGCCGGAACGTACCCCCGTAGGCGTCGTTCGGGATCACCACGTGGTCGCCGGGCGACAGCAGGGTGCGCAGCAGGCAGTCCTCGGCGGCCAGACCGGAGGCGAAGGCGAGCCCCCGGCGGCCGCCCTCCAGCGCCGCGAGATTGGTCTCCAGCGCGGTGCGCGTGGGGTTGGCGCTGCGGCTGTACTCGTAGCCGCCGCGCAGACCGCCGACGCCGTCCTGCTTGTACGTCGACACCTGGTAGATCGGCGGCACGACCGCGCCGGTCAGCGGGTCGGCGGTGTTGCCCGCGTGGATCGCGAGGGTTTCGAGATGGTGGTGGCTGTGCTGGTCGTCGCTCATGAGGCCCGAGAGTAGCCGCGCGGCGACCGACCGGGCCCCGCCTGTGGACAACCTGCACGTTGTGGACAACTCGGTGCCACATTACGGGGAACCCGGTGGGCGGGCGGATTCGGTTCCCGCGGGGTCCGGGACAATGGGGGCATGGAGATTCTCTGGTTCCTGATCGCGATGGGCCTGCTGTTCTGCGTCGTCGCGCCGTTCGTGCGCCGCCGCCGCGGCGGTGGCGGGGGCCTTCAGGTCGTCGACCCCCGCTCACCCGACGCCGCTGATCCCGAGGCCTACGGGTTCCTGCGCCAGGAGCAGCAGGACATCCGGCTCCCCGGACCGGACCAGGATCTCCTCGATGTACTCGATGTGGTCCAGCAGACCCAGAGCTGGAAGGCCGCGGCCCAGCTCCTCGCGGGCACCCCGGCGGCCGGGGAGGTCCGCTGGCAGCGGGTGCAGGCCTTCGCGGGCGCCGCGGCGCTGGAGCTGCAGCAGCGGCCCGGCGTCGGCGGCTCCTGGCTGCGCTCCTGGCGGTCCGAGGCCCCGGAGGACCCGGGCGCCGCGCAGGTGCATGCCCAGTTCCTCGTGCAGCAGGCCTGGCGGTCGTCCGCGGTCGGCCAGGACGACTTCCGGATGATCCTGGAGGAGGCGCGGACGGTGTGCGAGGAGGCCGCGCGGCTCTCCCCCGATGACCCCGTGCCGTATATCGCGGAGCTGGCCGTCGCCCGCGGCCTGGGCTACGGCCACGAGCAGTTCGACCAGTTGTGGGCCAAGGTCATCGACCGGGCCCCCGAGCATATGGGCGCGCATCTGGCGGCCCTCCAGTATCTGTGCGAGAAGTGGCACGGCTCCCGTGAGGAGGCCGACCACTTCGCGACCACCGCGGCGGCCCGCGCCCCGCAGGGCTCGCTGCTGGCCGCGCTGCCGCTGTTCGCGGTCTACGAGCACATCCCCGACCTGGTGATCATGCAGAACTTCCATGGGAGCGCGGTGGTCTCCAAGGCCGTCGACGGCGCGCTGTACGCGGTCCACTCGGCCCGCCCCGACGATCCGATGCTGGCCCACGTCCGCCATCTGCTGGTGTTCTTCCTGATCCGCTCCGAACGCTGGGCCGAGGCGATGGCCCAGCTCATCCGGATCGACGGCCATGTCGGCGCCCTCCCGTGGACGCTGAACGAGGACCCCGCCGCGGAGTACACGCTCTACCGCAACCTCGCGGTGGCGGGCTTCGAGGCGAACGGCGGCAGCCCGGCGATGCTGGGCGGCGTCTGACCCGGAGATCCTGGCGGGGCGGGCCCGGAGGGCCTTCCCGGACGAGGACGAGCCCCGGGCCCGGGGTTCCTGTCCCGGCCCCCGCCCGCAGGCACTTTCCCGGCCGCCCCACCCGCAGGCAGGTGCCCGGCCTCCCCGGGCGCGGGCACTTTCCCGGCCGTTCCTGGCGCGGGGCCCCTCCCGGCCCCCACTACGGCGGGGCGCGGCGCCCGGGGCGCATGATGCTTCCGGAATGTCCGCCGCACCGCCGGCGTTCCATGGATACCGACCTTCCGAGGAGGAGCCCGCATGTTCCTGTCCCGTCGCGCCCCCGTCCTCCCCACCCCCGAGGAAGCCCTCCCGGGCCGCCCCTCCCCCGCCTTCTCCGTCCCCGACCGGCATACGGTCCTGGGGAACGCCCTGCTGGGCCCGTATCCGGAGGGGCTGGAGGTCGCGGACTTCGGTCTGGGCTGTTTCTGGGGCGCGGAGCGGAAGTTCTGGCAGATCCCCGGCGTCTGGACCACCCTCGTCGGCTACCAGGGCGGCCACACCCCCAACCCCTCCTACGAGGAGGCGTGCTCCGGCCGTACCGGCCACACCGAGGCGGTCCGCGTCGTCTTCGACCCCTCGGTCATCTCGTACGAACAGCTGCTCAAGGTCTTCTGGGAGTCCCACGACCCCACGCAGGGCTTCCGCCAGGGCAATGATGTCGGCACGCAGTACCGCTCCGCGGTCTACACCCACTCCCCCGCCCAGGCGGCGACGGCCGCGGCCTCCCGCGAGGCGTACCAGAAGGTCCTCACATCCTCCGGCTACGGCACGATCACCACGGAGATCCTCCCGGCCGAAGGCCGCCCGTTCTATCCGGCCGAGGCCTACCACCAGCAGTATCTCGACAAGAACCCCGCGGGCTACTGCGGTATCGGCGGCACGGGCGTGAGCTGCCCGGTGGGCGTAGCGCCCACCGACGGCTGACCGCGCTCACGGCTTCTAGCCGAGGTACGGCCGCTCCCGGCCCTCCAGGTAGTGCCTGATGCGGAGTTGCTGTGTGTGGTGCATGGGGAGGTCGTCGAGTTCGGCGGGGGCGATGAACCGCAGTTCGGTGGACTCGTCCGAGATGGCGAGTTCACCGCCCGTGACATGGGCGGTGAAGCAGATGTTGAACTGTCTGCGGACCTCTCCGTCGCTGTAGACGATCACGTGACGCGGATCGGTGTATGTGCCGACCAGTCCGGTGATCTCGACCTCCAACCCGGTCTCTTCCGCGACCTCACGGACGGCCGCGCCGGGCAGGGAATCGGTCATCTCCATCCCGCCGCCGGGCAGGGCCCAGAGTCCACTGTCCCGGCGGCGCTGGAACAGGATCCGTCCGTCGTCGTCGGTCACCACAGCCGAAGCCGCAACGACCAGGCTGTTGGGTTCGGGTGCGTCGGGGTCGTCGTAGTACTCCGTGCGGGCCAAGTTCACTCCTCAGGTGCTGGGGTTGCCGTGGTCCAGACGGCTTCGAAGCTCTGAGCGTAGGTGCGGAAGGGCCCTCCCTCTCCGCCGCGACGGAGGTGCCGTATCGGAGCGGCGTAGGCGTTCACGCCCCGGCTGTGCGCGTTGACGATCAGCTGGTCATCCGTGGCAACGCAGTGGACCGCAGCACCGGTGATCTTTCGACGGACGGACTCCGTCACTCCGGCGGCGCTGATGGATAGCGGGTCCCTGATGTACCCGTGCGACGCGTGCCGCTGCTGAGTCATCGCGTCGGCTCTGCGGGCTGCTGGTGTTCTGGTCCCGGGACGGCCGGGCGGTGCTCGGCCGACAGGCCGTCATCGGGCCGTCCCCACTGACGTGGGGTCGAGCTCGCCAACGCGATCGGCCCGTTGATACACCTCGGAACATCCCCGCAAGCGCGGGGTCGAGCTCGTCGGATCGATCCCGGACTCCTGTGACCAGGGAACATCCCCGCAAGCGCGGGACCGAGTGGTACGCGGGACCGTGGCCGGTGGAGTGGCTGGGAACATCCCCGCAAGCGCGGGACCGAGCCGGGCAGACGACAAGTCCGGCCGCACAGGTTCGGAACATCCCCGCAAGCGCGGGACCGAGCAGGATGTTGTCCACGATGCAGAACGAGCACGCGGAACATCCCCGCAAGCGCGGGACCGAGCTCACGCTGCGCGTGCTCCGTCCATGCGAACAGGGAACATCCCCGCAAGCGCGGGACCGAGGCTTGTTGAACTGGGGTTTCTTCAGCGGTTGGCAGTCGTTTCGTTCAGTTGGAGCGTGCGGATACGGCTGTCGGTCGAGTCGGCGTGAGGGTATTGGACAGTGTCACGGGCATGATCATCACGGGTCAGGGAGACAGGCGCGAGGCGCCGGGCAAACCCCTTGTCCCGGAAGGGCATGCCGTATCGCCATCGTTTCCGATACCGCACGTCCCCGTCCAGCACGGCACAGCGGGGTGCGCGCGCTTGAGTGGCCAAGGGCGGACCGGCGGGGGCGGTTGTCGGGTCACACGCGGGCTTGTCGGAGCTGATGCGGGCGAGAGTGACAGGGGCCGCCGTACTTGCCGAACCCCCGGCAACGCGTGGGTGCCGTGCCGGCACATCCCGTTCCGTCCAACGGCGGTTCACCGGTGCGTCGGACGGGCGGGCCCGGGGCTATCCGGTCATCATCCAGGGGTCGCCGCCGGGGAGGGGTCCCGGTGGGCGGCCGGTCCCCGCTCGTACGAAACCACCCGAAGGTCCCCGGACAGCCATGAGATTCCGGCGATTCGGCACCATGCCAACTCCCGCAGAGATCAAGAGAGTTGCAGTGTCGGCGGGAGCGGAGATCGGGAATCTGTCCGAATCATAGGCAACCGCCGTCACTTCATTGAGTGATAACAACACCCGTGGCGATACTCCCCCGGAATCCCGCGGATGCGGGAGTCGGACCTTCTCCAGGGGGCTGTATGCGCAGTCACATCAGAAGATCACTGAGTATCGCCGTGGCCGTCACGGCAGGAATGGCGCTCACCGCCGGGGCGGGCGCCGCACCGCCCGGCGAGGGAAATGGCGGCAAAGGCCAGGGCCAGCCCCGGGGCGGGGGCGCGGTGTCGCACTCCGTCACGCTGGTCACCGGGGACCGGGTCCTCGTCGGCACGGACGGCTCGCCCGTCGCCGTCCGGCGGGCGAAGGGGCGGGAGGGAATGCCCTTCCAGGCCCTGCGCGCGGGACGGAGCACCTATCTCGTCCCGTACGACGCACAGCGCCTCATCGCCGCCGGGACAGTGGACCGGAAGCTGTTCGACATCACCGCGCTGAGCACGCCCGAGAGCCGCCGGGCCTACCGCGACGGTGTGAAGGTCATCGTCTCGTACGGAGGTCCGGCGGCCGCGGCCGCGAAGACCGCCGTCCGGTCATCCGGCGGTACGAAGGCCCGCAAGGCCCTGCCCGCGGCGGGCGCCGAAGCACTCACCACGGCGCCGGGGCGGGCCACGGCCCTGTGGGAGGCGCTCACCGACACCGCGGCGGACGGCAGGATCGCCGCCGCCGCGGGCGTACGGAAGATCTGGCTGGACGGGGCCGTCAAGGCGAGTCTGGACCGGACGGTGAAGCAGATCGGCGCGCCGGCCGTCTGGGAGGGCCGGTACGACGGCACCGGGGTGAAGATCGCGGTACTGGACACCGGCATCGACGGCAGCCATCCGGATCTCGCGGGCAAGGTCGTCGCCGAACGGAACTTCACCCCCACCGCCGATGCCGGGGACCGCCACGGCCACGGCACCCATGTGGCGTCCACCGCCGCCGGAACGGGGGCGAAGTCGGGCGGGACGCACAAGGGCGTGGCGCCCGGTGCCCGGTTGATCAACGGCAAGGTCCTGGACGACTGGGGCGGCGGCACCTGGTCCGGGATCATGGCCGGGATCGACTGGGCGGTGGCCCAGGGCGCGGACATCGTCAATATGAGCCTCGGCGGGTACGACAGCCCCGGCGTCGACCCGGTGGAGGCGCTGATCGACCGGTACACCGCGGAGAAGGGCGTGCTGTTCGCCGTCGCCGCGGGCAACGACGGTCCGGGCCGGCTGACCGTCGGCACCCCGGGCACCGCATCCGGCGCCCTGACCGTCGGAGCGGTAGACGGCCGCGACGAGATCGCGTTCTTCTCCAGCCGCGGACCCCGGCTGGGCGACGGCGGCATCAAGCCCGATGTCACCGCCCCGGGCGTGTCCGTCACCGCGGCCGCCGCCACCGGCACCGGGCCCCAGAGCCCGCCCGGCTACACCGATATGGACGGCACCTCCATGGCCGCCCCGCACGCGGCGGGGGCGGCTGCGCTGCTCAAACAGCGGAACCCGGACTGGACCGGGGGCCGGATCAAGGCCGCCCTGGCGGGTTCGGCGAAGCCCGGACCGTACGACGTCTTCACCCAGGGCACCGGCCGGATAGCCGTTGACCGGGCCGTGTCACAACAGGTCGTCGCCGAACCCGCGTCGGTCTCCCTCGGCACCCACCCGTGGCCCCACGACGACGCGGCACCCGCCACCGAGCAGGTCACGTACCGCAACAGCGGGCCGGCGGACCTCACCCTCGACCTGGCGCCGACCGGGGTGACGGGCCCCGGCGGCGCACCCGCCCCGGCCGGTCTCCTCACCCTGGGCGCCTCGCGCATCACCGTTCCCGCGGGCGGCACCGCCGCCGTCGGTGTGACGGCCGACATCCGGGTGCCGGGCGCCGCCGACGGCACGTACCAGGCCACGGTCGTGGCCACCGGCGACGACGGCCGCACCGTGGTCCGCACCGCCGCCTCGGTGCACCGCGAGCCGGAGTCGTATGCGATCACCCTGCGGGCGATCGGCCGGGACGGCGCCGCGAACCCGAACGCGTCGGCGTCCCTCGTGGGGCTCGGCGGTGAGCTGGACGGCGTCTATCTGCCGATCGACCTCTCCGCGGGGGAGCGGACCGTGCGGCTGCCGAAGGGCATGTACCGGCTCACCGGCTCGTCGTTCACCGGCCGCCCGGCGGACGGGATCGACGAACTGGTGCAGCCGGTGCTGGAACTCGACAGGAACACCTCCACGGTCCTCGACTTCCGGAACACCAGGCCGGTCGACATCGCCGTCCCCGACCCCCGGGTCCAGGAAGGGGCCGGAGTCGTACAGCACCAGGTGAGTCTGGGTACGGAGCGCTACCACTCGGCGGTCATGGTGCCGTCCCTCGGTTCGCTGCGGACCGGGCATCTCGGCCCCGCGCTGGCCGACGGCAGCCTGACGTACTCCCTGCACAGCAACTGGCGCGGGCCGGGCGTCGACTACAACACCGTGCTCGTCGGCCGGGGCGACCGCTTCCCGACGGGGGCGGCCAAGCACTACCGGAAGGCCGATTTCGCCCGGGTCGACGCCGGACTCGGCGCCTCCGTCCCCGGCCGGTCCGGTGGCTACATCCCCTTCGGCCGGCCCACCGGTGACGGCTTCTGGGGCTTCGGCGTCGACACCGTGGCCCCGGCCCAGACCCGCCGCAGCAGCTTTGTGACCACGGCTCACGGAGTCCGCTGGGGCATGGAGTACGCCCAGCTGAAGCGTCCGGACGACTTCTGGTTCGAAGGGGAGACGGTGCACGCCTTCGCCGAATCCCGCGCCTTGACGGCGGGCAGGACGTACCGGATCGACTTCAACACCGCGGCCCACGGGCCTTCGGTGGGCACGGTCTGGGGTGTCTTCCGGGACGGGGATACGCTCCAGGGCCGTCTGCCGCTGTTCTCCGACGGCCACGGCAACGCTTCCCTCGCGGGGACGTACACCTCGACCCGCACCACGCTCCACCGGGGCTCGACGCTCGTCGGCCGGATCGACGAGCTGCCGTACTTCGTGGAGCTGGCGACCCTGCCCGCGCAGCAGGCGCAGTACACCCTGGTGTCGACCGTCAGCCGGGCGCCCGATATCAGCCGGGCGGCGACCCGGATCGACGGATCGTGGACCTTCCGTACCGGACGGACCGCCCCCGGCAGCCCGGAGCAACTGCCGCTCTCCACAGTCCGCTTCGCCCCGGCCGTCGGACTCGACTCGACCGCCCCGGCGGGCCGGACGCAGAGCATCCCGGTCACCGTGCAGGGACCGGCCGCCGGAAAGAACCTGAAGTCGCTGAGCGTCTCCGTCTCCTACGACTCCGGGAAGAAATGGCGGAAGGTCACCGTGAAGAACGGAAAGATCACGGTGAAGAACCCGGGCAAGGGGAAGGCGATCTCGCTTCAGGCGTTTGTCTCCGACAAGAAGGGCAACAGGGCTTCGGTCAGGATTGCCAACGCCTATCTGGGGAAGTGACCACCGCCCCGGGCCGGTCGACTACCGCCACCCGTCGGAGCCCGAACTTCCCCCGGGCTCCGGCGGGTTGGCCCCGCCGGTCCCGATCGCCGCTCCCCGGTGATATCGGCTCCGTTTTTCGATCACGGATACGTCACAGCGGCTATGGCGTCGCCGCATCGGCCAATTCCCTTGCCCCTCGGTCCGATACTTCGTTCCGCGGGAGAGTTCCACGGGACTGGTTCCACAGGGAGTACGGAAATCGCCAGGTGCCCGGCCGGCAGAGCAACCGGAGCGTCGTCACCGTCCACCGGGCGCACCTCGACGCCGAGCGTGCCGTCCGGGGGCCGGGAAAACCGTTCGGCGGTCTCCCCGGCCCCCGGCTACGGTGGACGGATGGGACCGCACCTGCACTACTTCTTTCTCTGATCAGGGCCACGGACGCCGCCGCGTCGAGCGACTGACCGCTCCGCCGGCGTTCCGTTTCCGTCTGCCCTGCCGCGGCTGACGCCCTTCTCCGGCGGCGCCGCGCTCCTTCCGCCTCCCAGGGAAAGAACCATGCGCGAACGCGCCCGCTCCACCGTGCCCGCACCCGTCCCGGCGTCCGTACCGGGGGCATCGGAACGTTCCCAGCTGACCGTCAGGGACGTCTCCAAGGCCTACGGCACCCGGCCCGTACTCGACCAGGTGTCCTTCACCGTCCGGCCCGGCGAACGTGCGGCCGTCATCGGCGAGAACGGCTCAGGGAAGTCGACCCTGCTCCGGCTGATCGCGGGTGAGGAAACCCCCGACGGCGGGGAGATCACCGCCGTCGCGCCCGGCGGCACCGGGCATCTCGCCCAGACCCTCGACCGCACCTTCCCAGGCCTGGGCGAGGACCACACCGTCCAGGACACCGTCGACGCGGCCCTCGCCGAGCTGCGGGAGCTGGAGCGGCTGCTCCGCGCGGCCGGGGAGCGGCTGGGGGCCGATCCCGGCGAGGCGGAGCTGACCGCGTACGGCGAACTGCTCACCGCCTTCGAGGAGCGCGGCGGCTACGAGGCCGACGCCCGGGTCGACGCGGCCCTGCACGGCCTCGGCGCCGGCGCCCTGGGCCGTGACCGGCGGCTGGGCACCCTGTCCGGCGGCGAGCGGTCCCGGATCGCGCTCGCCTGCGTCCTCGCCGCGGGGCCCGAGCTGCTGCTGCTCGACGAGCCGACGAACCACCTCGACCGGCACGCCGTCGGCTGGCTGGAGGACCGGTTGCGGGCGCACCGCGGCACGGTCGTCGCGGTCACCCATGACCGGGCGTTCCTCGAAGGGGTCGCCACCACCGTGCTGGAGGTCGACCGGGATACCCGGTCGGTCGGCCGGTACGGGGACGGCTGGGCTGGCTACCGCACGGCGAAGGCGGCGGCCCGGCGGCGCCGGGAGCAGGAGTACGAGGAGTACGTCGCCGAGCTGGCCCGGACGGAGGAGCAGGTCGCGGCGGCCGGGCAGCGGCTGGCGACCAGCGGCAGGGATCCGGGCCAGGGCTTCGGCAAGCACCGCAGGTCGCACGAGGCGAAGCTGTCGGGCCGGGTGCGGGCGGCCCGGCAGCGGCTGGAGAGACTGCGCCGCGAACCGGTGGCGGCCCCGCCGGAGCCGCTGCGCTTCCGGGCCGCGCCGGTGACCTCGGCGGAGGCGGTACGGCCTCCGGCTCCGGTTCAGGTCCAGGTCCAGGTCCGGGAGAGCGCCCCGGCAACCCCGGTCCAGCTCCAGGAGAGCGCCCCGACAACCCCGGTCCAGGTCCAGGAGAGCGCCCCGGCAACCCCGGTCCAGGTCCGGGAGCGCGCCCCGGTCCCGGGCCGCCCGGAGGCCGCCCCCGCCCCTGTCGCGCCCCGCGGCCCCGTCACCGAACTGACCGATGTCGTCGTCGCCGGACGGCTGCGGATCGCCGCGCTCCGTATCGACTCCGGCGGCCGGCTCCTGGTGACCGGACCGAACGGGGCCGGGAAGACGACCCTGCTCCGGATCCTCGCCGGAGAGCTGCGGCCGGACGGCGGCACCGTGCACCGCCCGGCACAGGTCCGGGTCGGCTTTCTGCCGCAGGAGCTGCCGCCCGCCGCACCGGCGAAACCGCTGCTCGACGCCTACGCGGCGGACCGGCCGGGCCATCCGGACGAGTACGAGGACGAGCTGCTGGGCCTCGGGCTCTTCCGCTCCGCCGACCTCGCGGTGCCGGTCGGCGCGCTCTCCGTCGGGCAGCAGCGGCGGCTCGCGCTGGCGCGGCTCGTGGTGCGCCCGGCCGATCTGCTGGTGCTGGACGAACCGACGAACCATGTGGCGCTGAGCCTGGTCGAGGAGCTGGAGGAGGCGCTGGGCCGGTACGAGGGCGCGGTGGTCGCGGTCTCCCACGACTGGCGGTTCCGCGGCGGCTTCGGCGGGGAGCGGCTGGAGCTGCGGTCCGGGCGCCCGGCGGACCCGGCCCCGGGGCACGGTTAGGGTCGTACGCGTGGGGATCAGCGAACAGCAGACGGCGGCCGGCCCGACCACGGCCGCCCGCACCGAGATACCGGCCGCCCGGGACGGCGGCGGGACGGCTGGCGCCGCGGGGCGGTGGTCCGCCCTGCGGGTACCGCTCGCCGTCACCGGCGCCGCCCTCCCGTTCTACCTGCTGTGGGTGGGCTGGCTGGCGACCGGCGGCGGTGATCTGGCGGCCCAGCTGGCGTGGACCGGCTTCGCCGAGGCGCATCCGTCGGCCGCGTACAACCTCTCCTGGTACGGGGGCACCCACACCGCCAACTACAGCCTGCTGGCGCCGCCGCTGATGGCGCTGCTCGGGGTGCGGGCGGTGTCGGTGCTCGCCGGGCTCGGCGCGACCTGGGTGCTGTCGCTGATCTTCGTACGGAGCGGAGTGCGGTATCCGCTGCTGCCCGCGCTCCTGGGGGCGTTCGCGCTCTGGGCGAACATCGCCTCCGGGCGGACCACGTTTGCGCTGGGCGTCGCGATCGGGCTGGTCGCGGTCCGGTACGTACGGCGGACGTGGATCGCGGCCCCGACCGCGGCGCTGGCGACGGCCGCGAGCCCGGTGGCCGGACTGTTCCTGGTGGTCGTGGGGGCCGCGTACCTCCTGGAGCGGCAGTGGCGCCCGGCCGCCGCGCTGCTGGTGCCGCCCGCCCTGGTGGTGGGCGTCACCACGGTGCTGTTCCCCTTCGGCGGCGAGATGCCGATGCAGTCCAACAAGCTCTGGATGCCGCTGTGGATGTCGGCGGTGGTCGTGCTGGCGGCACCGCGGGACCGCGGCTGGCGGCTGGTGCGGTGGGGGGCCGGGATCTACGCCCTCGGCACCGTCCTGACCTACTTCACACCGTCTCCCATCGGCCGCAATGTGGAACGGCTGGTGGGGCTGGCGGGGCCGCCGGTGCTGATGGCTGCGGTGATTGCGTCCGTGACGGCCGCGGGCGGGCTGGCGGCGCTGGCCGCTTCCTGGCGGCGGCGGGCGCCCCGGGTCCTGGTGCCGCCCGTGGTCCTCGCGGTGGCGCTGGGCCTGCTCACCAACTGGCTGGTCGACAAGACCGAGGACGATCTCGTCGTCTCCAACAAGGTGCCGGCCTGGGCGGAGAACACCGACGGGGTGGTACGGGAGCTGGAGCGGCTCGGTGCGGACCGGACCCGGGTCGAGGTCGTCCCGGCCCGCAACCATCGCGAGGCGACCGTGCTCGCCCCGCATATCAACATGGCCCGCGGCTGGAACCGCCAGCTGGACGTGGAGCGGGGTCGGCTCTTCTACGACGGGTCGCTGGACGCGGAGACGTACCGGGCCTGGCTGGACCGCTGGGCCGTCGGCTTCGTCGTGCTGCACCACGGCCGCCCGGACGGGCCCGCCGAGGAGGAGGCGGCGCTGGTACGCGGCGGACCGTCGTATCTGAAGCGGGTGTGGCGGGACGCGCACTGGTCGGTGTACCGGGTGGCGGACCCGGTGCCGCTGGTGTCCGCGCCCGCGCAGGTGGTCCGGCAGGACCGGGCCGAGCTGGTGGTGCGGATGCCCGCGGCCGGGTCGGTGACGGTCAAGGTGGCCCATTCGCCGTGGCTGCGGGCGGAGGGAGCCTGTCTGGAGCCGGAGGGCGAGTTCACCAGGCTGACGGTGGAGAAGGCCGGGGAGTACCGGATCGGATCGCCGTACCGGCCGAGGCTGCCGTGGGCGGGCGACCCGGGCTGCTGAGACCGGGCCCGTACAGCAGGGGGGCGGCACCCGCAGCGGGTGCCGCCCCTCCCTTTTGCCGTACGGAGCAGGTCAGACCGACGAACCGGCCTTCCAGGACGCCCAGTCCATGTTCCAGCCGTTCAGGCCGTTGTCCGGCTTGATCGTCTTGTCCTTGGAGTTCTTCACGATGACGACATCACCGATCATCGAGCTGTTGAAGAACCAGGCACCGGGCTGGTTGGGGTCGTTGGCGCCCTTCTTGTCGTTGAGGCCGACACAGCCGTGGCTGGTGTTCTGGCCGCCGAAGACGGAGTCGGCGCCCCAGTAGTTGCCGTGGATGAAGGTGCCCGAGGTGGAGAGCCGCATGGCGTGCGGCACGTCCTTGATGTCGTACTCGCCCTTGCCGTCGGAGTCCGTGAAGCCGACCGTGGCACCGTTCATCCGGGTCTCCTTGAACTTCTCGGAGATCACCATCTGACCGTTGTACGTCGGGGTGGCCGGGGCGCCCGCGGAGATCGGGATCGTACGGATCGTCTTGCCGTTCCGCGTCACGACCATCTGCTTCGAGCCGGCGTCGACCGTGGAGACCTGGTTGCGGCCGATCTTGAAGGTGACCGTCTTCTGCTGGACGCCGAAGACGCCCGGCGCGCCTTCGACCCCGTCGAGGGCCAGCTTCAGGGTGACGGTCGAGCCTTCCTTCCAGTACTGCTCGGGACGGAAGTCGAGCCGCTGGCCGTGGAACCAGTGGCCGACGATCTCCTGGCCGCCCGTGGACGTCACGGTGATCCCGGACTGGACGGCCTTGCGGTTCTTGATGGGCTTGTCGAAGTTGATGGACACCGGCATGCCGACGCCGACGGTCTGCCCGTCCTCCGGCGTGAAGCGGCCGATGAAGCTGTTGCCCGGGGAGACCGTGGTGAAGGAGCCGTTCTCGAAGGCGACCAGGCCCTTGTCGTCCTTGGCGGAGGCGGTGACCTTGTAGGTCGTCGACCGCTTGAGCGGCTTGGCGGGGGCCCAGCTCTTGCCGTCGGCGGTGATCGCGCCCTCGACCGGAGCGCCCTCGGAGGTGACCATCTTGACCTCGGTCAGGGTGCCGTCGGCGACGGTGACCTCGGCGTTGTTGATACCGGCGTTCGCGGTGCCGTTCTTGGGCTCGATGGTTATTCGGGCCTTGGAAACCTGCTTCGCGGCCGCCTCGTCGACCTGGGCCTGGGACTTCTTGCCGGTGTCGGTGCCGCCGCCGTTGTCCTTGTCGCCGTCCCCACTGCACGCGGAGAGGACCATCACACCACCGAGCACAGCGGACGCGACCATCAGGCCCCTGCGCCGCTTGCTGTCCGTCATCACACGCATCTCCATCGTCGCCTGTCCCCTGTCCCCATGACCGGACTCCGGGGAACACATCTGTTCCGGGGGTTTTGGTTCCCCCTACGTACGGTGATGTGGCGCACACCACTCGCGACCGGCCCGGCCGACGCGGTCCGCCCCCAACAGCGGCTCCGCACGCCACGGTACGCCGTGGTCGCCGTCCCTCATCCGATCATCCGACGCGGGTACGGCCTCCACCGTACAGACCGGGGGTGACAACGGGCAGTCACGGGCCCCTCACGAAGCGGATGCGGGCGGTGACGCGCCCCGGGTCGGGCCGCCGTGCCCGGAACGCACCGGCGGCACAGCGCGTCCTACCCATCGTCCCGGGGCCGGATTTCGTCCCCCGGCAGCCGTTCACTAGCATCGGCGCACCGCCCGAACGACACCCAACTCGACGATGCCTCAAGGAGGATCGCGTCCGTGTCCCTTGCCCCACGACCACTGGTGACCGCCGCCGCAGCGGGGTCTTTGCTCTGTGCGCTGTGGTTCGTCCCGTCCGCGAACGCGACCACCGAACGGCCCTCGGCCGACCGGGGTTACAGCAGTACCGCGAGCCTCGGGGACACCGGGACCACGGTCGGCGCGCCCCTGCGCCTGGCCGATACCGGAAGCATCGACACCACCCCGTACCTGCTGGGCGGGGCCGCCTTCCTGACGGTGGGCATCTCCTTTGTCACCTATGCGGTACGGCGCGGGCACTCCGCGTCCGACACGCCCTGACCAGCCCGGCCCCGGGGGCTGCCGCGGGGCCGCCGCACCCGTACGGACCCCGGCGGTTCAGCCCAGCGGGCCCGTGACCCGCTCCACGGCCGCGATCAGGCCGCCGTCGCGGACGAAGCCCTCCGCAGCCGCCAGATCGGGCGCCAGGAACCGGTCCGGCCCCGGGCCCGCGACACCCGCGGCCCGCAGCGCCGCCACGGCCGCGGCGGAAGCCGGAGCGGGCACCAGACCGTCCCGCAGTTCGATCGCGCGGGTCGCCGCGTACAGCTCGACGGCGATGATCCGCCCCAGCGCGTCGACGGCGGTCCGCAGCTTCCGCGCCGCCGACCAGCCCATCGACACATGGTCCTCCTGCATCGCGGAGGACGGGATGGAGTCCACGGACGCCGGAACGGCGAGCCGCTTCAGCTCAGAGACCAGTGCGGCCTGGGTGTACTGGGCGATCATCAGCCCCGAGTCGACACCCGGATCGTCGGCGAGGAACGGCGGCAGCCCATGGCTGCGGTTCCGGTCCAGCAGCCGGTCGGTACGGCGCTCCGCGATGGAGCCCAAATCCGCGGCGGCGATGGCCAGGAAGTCCAGGACGTACGCCACGGGCGCGCCGTGGAAGTTGCCGTTGGACTCCACCCGGCCGGCCTCCGGGAGGACCACCGGATTGTCGACCGCCGCGGCGAGTTCACGGTCGGCCACCAGCCGCGCATGGTCCAGCGTGTCCCGGCCCGCGCCCGCCACCTGCGGTGCGCACCGGACCGAGTAGGCGTCCTGGACCCGCGGGGCCTCGTCCTGCTGATAGTGACCGGTCAGCCCGGAACCCTTCAGCACGGCGGCCATGTTCGCGGCGGCCACCGCCTGGCCGGGATGCGGACGGATGGCGTGCAGCTCCGGCGCCAGAACGCGCTCCGTGCCCAGCAGGGCTTCGAGGCTCAGCGCGGCCGTGATGTCGGCGCTCTTGTACAGCCGCCGCAGATCGTCCAGGGCCAGCAGCAGCATGCCCAGCATGCCGTCGGTGCCGTTGAGAAGCGCCAGCCCCTCCTTCTCCCGCAGCTCCACCGGGCCGATGCCATGGGCCGCGAGCAGCTCACCCGCGGGCCGCACCTGCCCGTCGGGGCCCTCCGCGTCCCCCTCGCCCATCAGGGCCAGCGCGCAGTGCGAGAGCGGCGCGAGATCCCCGGAGCAGCCGAGGGAACCGTACTCGTGGACCACGGGGGTGATCCCGGCGTTCAACACCGCCGCCATGGTCTCCGCGATCTCGGGCCGGACCCCGGTATGCCCCGAGCACACCGTCTTCAGCCGCAGGAACATCAGCGCCCGCACCACCTCCCGCTCCACCCGCGGGCCCATCCCCGCGGCATGCGAGCGCACGATGTTCCGCTGGAGCGCGGCGCGGAGACCCGGCCCGATATGCCGGGTGGCGAGCGCACCGAACCCGGTGGAGACGCCGTACACGGGCTCGGGCTTGGCGGCGAGCGCGTCGACGACGGCGCGGGCGGCGGCGAGGGCGGCGGTCGCCTCGGGGGAGATCTCGACGCGGGCGCCGTGCCGGGCGACGGCGACGACATCGGCGGAGCTGGTACCGGACGTCCCCACCACGACGGTATGCATATCCATATTCAGCAGCGTACGGACTGAATTGACACATGTCACGGGGTCACGGGCCCCTGGGAGCGGGGTCCCTGCGGTCTGCGGGCTCCTGCGCCCGGGGCCGTTTCCGGCTGCGGGCCGTGGGCGGCTGGTCGCGCAGTTCCTCGCGCCCCCGGGTACACGTCCTCTCCGCCCCTGCTCGGTGCGGGTCGTCCGGTAGTCGAGTCCCGTCGCTCCGTGGGGTAGGCGCGGGGTCCTGTCGGTTACAGGTGGGTCGGTGGCCTCACGGCAGCCCGGGTCGGAGCCCGAGGTTCACGGCGGCCCCTCCACGCCCCTGAACGACCGGCGTTCCCGCGCATGGCGGACCGGTGTGTCCGCAAGCCGCAGTACCGCCCCGTCCCGCCCCGCGACCACCGGTTTCACGGAGCGCGCCGCCTTCGCCCGGTACTGTGCCGCGTCCGCGAGCCGGAACAGCCGCCGGGCCGTGGGGATCTCCCCGATCGGGTCCCCCGTGGAGGCGACCCCGCAGGCCACCCCTTCCCCGGGCTCCAGCTCCGCGGCCCGTACGCAGAGTTCGCCGGCGACCCGGACCACCTCGTCGGCCTCGGGTCCGACGCACACCAGGCAGAACTCGTCGCCCCCGAGCCGCGCGGCCAGCGCGTCCGGCAGTATCGCCCCGCACAGCGAGAGCACCGAGCCGAACCGTTCCAGCAGGCGGTCGCCGACGGCGTGCCCCAGGGTGTCGTTGACGCTCTTGAGCCCGTTGAGGTCGCAGACGACGAGGCTGACGACCGTACCGTCGGCACGGTGCCGTTCGAGCGCCTCGTCGAGCCGGGTGTCCACGGCGCGCCGGTTGGCCAGACCGGTGAGCGGGTCGGTGAAGGCGAGTCGCCGCACCTCCTCCAGGCGTTCGGTCTGGGCGATCCCCGCGGCGACGACGGCGGCGAGGACGGTCGCGAAGTGGGCCTCGTCGCGGCCGAAGACGGGCGCGCCGACGGGCCGGGCCACGTACAGCTCGCCCCAGGCCCGCCCGTGCAGCACGATCGGCGCGACGACGCAGCAGCCGCGCCGCCGCCGCCGGAGACCCGCCGCCCGGCCGCGCGCGCCGCCGGTTCCGACCGGGAAGGAGGGGTGCCGGTAGCCCCGGGCGGGGGTGCGCTCGGGCCCGTACTCGGGTACGACGGAGTCCCGTCCGGGCTCGGCCCACCCTCCCGGAGGCCCGGCTTCCGCGGAGGTCACGGGGCCGGGCTCGATGCCCTCGGGCACCGGGCCCGCGCCGACGCCCCCCGGCACCGGCCCCTCCCCCGGCGAACCCTGCGAACCCGGCGGACCCGGCAGGCCCGGCGGACCCGGCAGGCCCGGCAGGGGAAACGCCGCGAACCCGGGTACGCCCCCGGACTCCGCGGTCTCGACCCAGGCCTCCGGCTCCCCACCACCCGCCCACCGTTCGTGCAGGAATTCGGTGATCTCGGGGAAGCGGTTGACCGGGTACGTCTCCGCCTCGGGGAACTCCTCCTCGTCCGGTGTCCGTTCCCCCGCGTTCACCAGCACCTTCAGCCGGCCCAGTTCCCGTTCCCAGACCGACAGCGCGGCGAAGGAGCCGTCCAGGGCGGCGCAGGCGCCGAGCGCGGCCGCGCTCCAGAACTCCCGGGGAGTCTGCGCGGCCGCCATCGCCTGTGCCAGTGCCACTACGGCCCGCAGCCGCTGATCCTCAGCCATCACCCCAGCTTAAAGACTTGTGCCCGTTTTAGGACGATATGGCACTACCGGGGAGTCACTCAGGGTGACGGATGGCCGGGCGTTATTCGCCGGGCCAGTCGGGCTTCCGCTTCTCGTTGAACGCGGCGACGCCTTCCGCGCGGTCCCCGGAGAAGGCGACCGTGCGCCAGGCCGCGTCCTCGACCTCCAGACCGGCCCGCAGGTCGAGCCCCTGCCCCAGCCGGAGCGCGCGTTTCGCGGCCCGCAGTCCGACCGGGGAGTTCCCGGCGATCCGGTCGGCCAGCGCCAGCGCCTCCGTACGGGCGTCGCCGTCACCCTCCGCCAGCCGGTCCACCAGCCCCAGGGCGAACGCCTCGTCCGCGGCCACCCGCCGGGCGGTGAACACCAGCTCGGCGGCGCGGGCCGCGCCGACCCGGCGCGGCAGGAGCTGCGTACCGCCGCCGCCGGGAATGACGCCCACGGAGACCTCGGGCAGGGCCACCACCGTGGTCGCGTCGGCGACGATCACATCGCAGGCCAGGGCGAGTTCATAGCCGCCGCCGAGGGCATAGCCGCGGACGGCCGCGATCGCGGGCATCGGCAGTTCGAGCACACCGGTGTACGCGGCGCGGGCGAGCGGGCGCTGCCGCATCAGCTCCGCGTCGCTCAGCCCGTTGCGCTCCTTGAGGTCGGCGCCGACACAGAAGGCCCGGTCGTGGGTGGAGGTCAGGACGGCCACCCGGACGTCGCGGTCCCCGGCGAGCGCGGCGCAGGCGGCGGCGATGGAGCGGGCCATCGCGGCGGAGACCGCGTTCATCGACGCGGGCCGGTCGAGGACGAGTTCGGCGACGTGGCCGTGCGTCCGTACCACGACGAACTCCCCGAAGCGCTGCTCGAAAGGCCCTTCGGCGACGGGGACCGAAGGGTCCGGGGGATGCGGCGGATCCGCCGAGAGGAACGACGGGGCCAGCGGGGACTGCGCGCCATCCGACGGCGGTACGGACATCCGACACCCTCCCGGTGGACCCCTCGGGCCCGGTTAACGACGGTTCACGGGATCATATGCGGGCTCCCGCCCGCCCCCGCAAGGCCGCGACCGGCCCGCCGGAGCCGCGGCCGGTGCCGCCCGGGGCCGCGCCTACCCGCGGACGGCGGACCGGAACCCGCTCCGGGCGGCCGGGACCGCGGCGGCCCGCCCGGAGTACGACCCGTCGCCACCCGCCCCACGCACCGCAGGACTTGCCCGGGAACCGCCGCGCAGGCGTACCCGGGCGGTTCCGGCAACGCGGCGCGGGGCACCCGCCGAGCCGCCGGGCCCCCGAGGGTGCCGCGGCCGCCGTCGCGGGCCCGGCAAGTTCACCCGGACCGGGCCGGGCGGCCCGGGGCACGGGGGCTCGTCACGTACGCCGCGAGAGCATCCACGGTTCGACGATCCCGAGCCCCCGGACGGGCCGCTGCCACATCGGCTGGAGGGCGTAGCGGTACGGCGGCGGGGGCTCGCCCTCCTTCTCGGCCGTCGCGGCCTCCTCCGCCGCCTGCGTCTCGGACTTGGGCGCGTCCCCGGCCCTGATCAGGTCCAGCGCGAACGCGCCGTCCACCAGGATGGTGTCCTTGGGCGCTATCGACGTCAGCCTGCTGGCGAGGTTGACCGTCGTGCCGAACACATCGCCCATCCGGGTCGTGACCGTGCCGAAGGCCAGTCCGACCCGGAGGGAGGGCATGGCGTCGTCGTGGTTCATCGCGTCGATGAGCCGGAGCGCGATCTCGGAGGCGGTGCCCGCGTCGTCGGCCGCGTAGAGGACCTCGTCGCCGAGGGTCTTGATGAGCCGGCCGCCGTGCGCGGCGACCAGGTCGGCGGCCGTGGTCTCGAAGATCTCGACGAGTTCGCCGAGTTCCTCCTCTTCGAGACGGCGGGTGAGCCGGGTGAAGCCCACGAGGTCGGCGAAGCCGATGGCGAGCCGCCGGTCGACCATCTCCTCGTCGTCGGCGGCCTGGACCACCCGCCCGGTGGCGGCGGCGAGCTGGCGCCGCCAGACGTAGACGAGGAACTCCTGCAGCTCCGGCAGCAGCAGTTCGATCAGCGGGTACGTGACCTCGGTACGGGTCATGCCCGGTTCGGGCGGCTCGGTCAGGCCCTCCAGGAAGGAGTCGATCTGCCATTCCGCGAGCCGGGCGGTGGTCTGGCCGGTGGAACGGGCCACCTGGATGGCCATCGGCTCGCTGAGCAGCCCGGCCTCCACCAGGCCCGCCAGCCGGCGCAGGGCCAGGACATCGGCCTCGGTCAGCGCCCTGGCCTGGCCGATATCGGCGAAGCCCATGGCCCGCCAGAAGCGGGAGGCCAGCTCCATGGAAACCCCGGCCGTCCGGGCCGCCTGGAAGGGGGTGTAGCGCCGCTCGGCACCGAGGATGAGCTGTTCGAGACGGATGGCGAGGGGGTCGTCGGTGGGTTCGGCGGTGTGGTCGACGGCATGGAGGGGGGTCGGATGCACGGCGCCTGCACCGGCGCCCGACCGGGACGCTGAGCCCGAGGGGGAGGCCGCGGCGCCGCCGGAACGGCCCGTACCGGAGCCGTCCGGCCGGCCGGAAGCGCCGGATCGCCCGGCCCCCGGTCCGGTCCCGGACCCGTCGGACGCGCCCGCGCCGGAAGTGGTGTCGTCGACGGTCACCAGCCGCCTCCTGCCCTTTCCCTGCGCAACTGCCCTGCCGATCTGTCGCTCGATCGCCTCAACGATACGGCAGATGTGCCCTGGCTCACGTCCCCGCGGCGGTTCCGGTTCACCCGCCCGCCGTCGGCACGGAAGGGCACCCGCCGGGGTGCGCGGACCGCCCGCGGCGCCCCCGCCGCCCGTACCGCGGCCGACTCGCCGGAGCACCGCCCCGGAGAACCTCTCACCGGGACGGGAGCGGGCGCAGATGCACCACGTCGCCCGCGCCGACGGCCGACCGCTCCCCGTTCTCCAGGGCCAGGACCAGCCGTCCGTCGCCGTCGACGGCAACGGCCTCGCCGATCCGCTCACGGCCGCCCGGCAGCTCGGCACGGACCGTACGGCCCAGCGTCGCACAGCCTGCCGCATATGCCTCCTGCACTTGCGAGGCGATGGGGTCGCCGCCGGCCGTCCGCCAGTCGCCGTACCACCGCTCCAGCGACCGCAGCACCGCCCGCAGCAGCGGATCGCGGTCGGTGCCCACCGCTCCGGCCAGCGCCAGCGAGCCCGCCGTCGGGACCGGCAGTTCGGCGGCGCGCAGGGTCACATTGATGCCGATGCCGACGACCACCGCGCCGCCCTCGGCCCCACCGGCCCGCTCGGCCAGGATGCCGCCCGTCTTCCGCTCCTCGCCGTCGACCGTCACCAGCAGGTCATTGGGCCATTTGAGGGACATATCGACACCGGCGGCCCGGCTGAGCCCGGTCGCCGCGGCGACGCCCGCGAGCAGCGGCAGCCACCCCCACCGCTCGACCGGGACGTCCGGTCCGGGCCGCAGCAGTACGGAGAAGAACAGTCCGGACCGGGCGGGGGCGCTCCACCTCCGGTCCAGCCGCCCCCGTCCGGCCGTCTGCTCCTCGGCGACCAGGACGGCCCCTTCCGGACTGCCGGGGGCCCGTGCGACGAGATCCGCGTTGGTGGAGCCGGTCGACGGCACGACGTCGAGGGAGGTCCACAGCCCGCCGGGCCGTACCAGCGCCCGGCGCAGCGCGGCCCGGTTCAGGGGCGGCCGGTCCAGATCTCCCCAGCGGCCGCCCGCGCCCACCGCCCCCGCGAACCGGGTTCCGTCGGTGTTTCCTGGCGCATTCTCAGACGTCATGCAAGCCAGGGTAGGTGTGTCATACGCCGCACTGCGCGGGCGCAGGCCCGCCGATACGCTACGAGCCGGTAGCCGACGGCAACGAGTTGCCACCGCCCGGTGCCCGACCCCTCCGCCGTCCGTTCTCACCAGTCCCCTTCAGTTCACGTCGAGTCCCGCCGGTCCTTCGCCGGGCCTCGTCCGCGTCCAGGGAGCCGCTTCCCGATGTCTGAGCCGGAACAGCAGCACGACAGCCACACCACCGAGGGCCGGATCGCGGATCTGCGGCGCCGTAGCGAAGAGGCGGTGCACGCCGGTTCGGCGCGGGCCGTGGAGAAGCAGCACGCGAAAGGGAAGCTGACCGCGCGGGAGCGGATCGGCCTGCTGCTGGACGAGGACTCGTTCGTCGAACTCGACGAGCTGGTACGGCACCGGTCCACCAGCTTCGGACTGGAGCGGACCCGTCCGTACGGCGACGGCGTCGTCACCGGCTACGGAACCGTCGACGGCCGTCCGGTCGCCGTCTTCTCCCAGGACTTCACCGTCTTCGGCGGGGCGCTGGGCGAGGTCTACGGCCAGAAGATCGTCAAGGTGATGGACTTCGCGCTGAAGACCGGCTGTCCCGTCATCGGCATCAACGACTCCGGCGGCGCGCGTATCCAGGAAGGGGTGAGCGCCCTCGGCATGTACGGCGAGATCTTCCGCCGCAACACCCATGCCTCCGGGGTGATCCCGCAGATTTCCCTGGTCGTCGGCCCCTGCGCGGGCGGCGCCGTCTACTCGCCCGCGATCACCGACTTCACGGTGATGGTCGATCAGACGTCCCATATGTTCATCACGGGTCCCGATGTCATCAAGACGGTGACCGGTGAGGACGTCGGTTTCGAGGCGCTGGGCGGCGCCCGTACCCACAACACGACGTCGGGTGTGGCGCACCATATGGCGGCGGACGAGAAGGACGCCGTCGAGTACGTGAAGTCGCTGCTCTCCTATCTTCCGTCGAACAACCTCTCCGAGCCGCCGACCTTCCCCGAGGAGACCGGGCTCGCGCCCACGGACGAGGACCGGGAGCTGGACGCACTGATCCCGGACAGCGCGAACCAGCCGTACGACATGCACACG
Source organism: Streptomyces sp. NPDC094448 (assembly GCF_044763775.1). Classification (NCBI taxonomy): domain Bacteria; kingdom Bacillati; phylum Actinomycetota; class Actinomycetes; order Kitasatosporales; family Streptomycetaceae; genus Streptomyces; species Streptomyces sp. NPDC094448. Next base: position 721,528 of record NZ_JBIWGU010000002.1, read on the forward strand.
GTCGTCGAGCACGTCCTCGACGACGGCGAGTTCCTGGAGACCCAGCCGCTGTTCGCGCCGAACATCCTGACCGGCTTCGGCCGGGTCGAGGGCCGTCCGGTCGGGGTGGTCGCCAATCAGCCGCTCCAGTTCGCGGGCTGCCTCGACATCGACGCGTCGGAGAAGGCGGCGCGCTTCGTCCGCACCTGCGACGCCTTCAACATCCCGGTGCTGACCTTCGTCGACGTCCCCGGCTTCCTGCCGGGGGTCGACCAGGAGTACGGCGGCATCATCCGGCGCGGCGCAAAGCTGATCTACGCCTATGCCGAGGCGACGGTCCCGCTGATCACCGTCATCACCCGCAAGGCATTCGGCGGGGCCTACGACGTCATGGGCTCCAAGCATCTGGGCGCCGATCTCAACCTCGCCTGGCCGACCGCGCAGATCGCGGTGATGGGCGCCCAGGGCGCGGTCAACATCCTGCACCGCCGGGCCATCGCCGAGGCGGGTGACGCGGAGGCCCAGGAGGAGACCCGGGCCCGGCTGATCGCGGAGTACGAGGACGCGCTGCTGAACCCCTACACGGCGGCGGAGCGCGGCTATATCGACGCGGTGATCGTGCCGTCGGACACCCGGGCGCAGATCGTGCGCGGGCTGCGGCATCTGCGGACCAAACGGGAGAGCCTGCCGCCGAAGAAGCACGGCAACATCCCGCTGTAGGCCGTGCCGGCGAAGTACGGGAAGTACGCGGAGTACGAGAAGTACGCGAAACAGCGCCGTCCGCCCGGAGGGGCCGCCATGATGATCAGGATCGTACGGGGCAATCCGACGCCCGAGGAGCTGGCCGCGGCACTGGCCGTGGTCCGCGCCCGGGTGGGCGGCGGCGCGGAGGGGTCGCCCGCACCCCCGCCCTCGGAGTGGTCGTCCCCGGCCCGGGTGGCCCGTACGCCGCGTCCGGCGCCGGGACCGCACGCCTGGGCTCGGACGTACTGGCCCTCCTGAGACCTGCGCGCCTCCTGCGGTACGACGGACCTCCCGGGGCCCGGTTGAGTACTCGTACTCATGCGTAACCCCGGACGGGACCGGCAGGATCGGAAGCATGCTGTGGTCCGACCCGGAGAACGAACCCCCCGAGGAGCTGCGCGAGACGCAGGCCATGATGCGCCGCGCGGGCTTCCTGCTCGCGCTGGCCATGGTGCTGGGGATGATCGTGGTGGGCCTCCGGTGATAAGGGCGGCCCTGCGCCGAACGGGGTAATCCGGCGCCGGAGCGCGCCTACGATGGGCCGCATGACCGCCCACGCCACCCCCCGTACCCCCGCACCCCGTCTCGTCCTCGCCTCCGCCTCGCCCGCCCGGCTGCGGCAGCTGCGCGCGGCCGGTCTCGACCCCGAGGTGATCGTCAGCGGAGTCGACGAAGACGCCCTGAGCGCCCCCACCCCCGCCGAGCTGGCACTGGTCCTCGCGGAGGCGAAGGCCGCGGTCGTCGCCGCCCGTCCCGAGATCGCCGGCGCCCTGGTGATCGGCTGCGATTCGGTGCTGGACCTGGACGGCGAGGCGCTGGGCAAGCCCGCGGACGCGGAGGAGGCGACAGCCCGCTGGAAAGCGATGCGGGGCCGCTCCGGAGTGCTGCGCACGGGCCACTGCGTCACGGACACCGCCACCGGCCGGATCGCCTCGGCCACCGCGTCGACCACGGTCCGGTTCGGGGAACCCTCGGACGCGGAGATCGCCGCGTACGTGGCGACCGGGGAACCCCTGCACGTGGCGGGCGCGTTCACGCTCAACGGCCGTTCGGCGCCGTTCATCAACGGGATCGACGGCGACCACGGCAATGTCATCGGCATCTCGATGCCGCTGCTGCGGACGCTCCTCGGGGAGCTGGGCCACTCGGTCACCGACTTCTGGTCCTGACGGCTCGGCGGTACGGAACGGCCACCGGCACGGGCGGTCCCGGCGGCACGGGACGGCCACCAGCACGGGCACGGGCGGTCCCGGCGGCACGCCCGCAGGGTGCCGCGCCCGGAAACACCGGTGGCGCGCACCGGTCCGGCCGGTCGCGCCGGGGCGCGGAGAAGGGGGTGTACGGAAGGCACACCGAAGACACGCACGCCGTCCCGCGCCCCCGGTTCGCCCCGTGCCCGCCCCCATGGCGCGACATATTCGGCCCCACCTCGGAGAATGAAAAGAATCATTCCGCCATTCGTAGGGACTCCACAAAGAAACGGGTTGCTCGGCTGGCCCCACGGACAGAGACCTGTGCCACATACGGGGGCTACTGTCTGGAGGAAGCAACCCGTCGTACCGTGGTGCGACAAGGGATTTCGCGACTCGAACGAGCCTGGAATCACGCTCCGTGTGGGCAAGCTCACCCTAGGGGACGGGTCGAACAGCCGTGTCGGCAGTCCCTAAACTCGGCTTGTTTCAAGGAGGGAGCCACATCGTGCGCAAGGTGCTCATCGCCAACCGAGGCGAAATCGCTGTCCGCGTCGCCCGTGCCTGCCGGGACGCCGGAATCGCAAGCGTAGCCGTCTACGCCGACCCGGACCGGGACGCCCTGCACGTCCGCGCGGCAGACGAGGCGTTCGCCCTGGGCGGTGACACCCCGGCGGCCAGCTATCTGGACATGGGGAAGGTCCTCCAGGCCGCGAAGGACTCCGGTGCCGACGCGATCCACCCCGGGTACGGCTTCCTCTCCGAGAACGCCGAGTTCGCCCAGGCCGTCATCGACGCCGGGCTGACCTGGATCGGTCCGCCGCCGTCCGCGATCCGCGATCTGGGTGACAAGGTCGCCGCCCGGCATATCGCCCAGCGCGCGGGTGCCCCGCTGGTGGCCGGCACGCCCGACCCGGTGTCCGGCGCCGACGAGGTCGTCGCCTTCGCCCGGGAGAACGGGCTGCCGATCGCCATCAAGGCGGCGTTCGGCGGCGGCGGCCGCGGTCTGAAGGTGGCCCGCACCCTCGAAGAGGTGCCGGAGCTGTACGACTCCGCGGTCCGCGAGGCGGTCGCCGCGTTCGGCCGGGGCGAGTGCTTCGTCGAGCGGTACCTGGACAAGCCGCGGCATGTGGAGACCCAGTGCCTGGCCGACCAGCACGGCAATGTCGTGGTGGTGTCGACCCGTGACTGCTCGCTCCAGCGCCGGCACCAGAAGCTGGTCGAGGAGGCCCCGGCGCCGTTCCTGACGGACGAGCAGAACGCCGAGCTGTACCGGGCTTCGAAGGCCATCCTCAAGGAGGCCGGTTACGTCGGCGCGGGTACGGTCGAGTTCCTCGTCGGTCTCGACGGCACGATCTCCTTCCTGGAGGTCAACACCCGTCTCCAGGTGGAGCACCCGGTCACCGAGGAGGTCACCGGCCTCGACCTGGTCCGCGAGATGTTCCGGATCGCCGACGGCGAGGAGCTGGGCTACGACGACCCGGCGATCCGCGGCCACTCCTTCGAGTTCCGGATCAACGGCGAGGACCCGGGCCGCAATTTCCTCCCGGCGCCCGGCACGGTCACCCTCTTCGACCCGCCGGCCGGCCCCGGCGTCCGGCTGGACGCGGGCGTCGAGTCCGGCAGTGTCATCGGCCCCGCCTGGGACTCCCTCCTGGCCAAGCTGGTCATCACCGGCGCCACCCGGGAGCAGGCGCTCCAGCGGGCCGCCCGGGCGCTTGCCGAGTTCCAGGTGGAGGGCATGGCGACCGCCATCCCGTTCCACCGTGCGGTCGTCGTCGACCCGGCGTTCACCAGCGACCCCTTCCGGGTGCACACCCGTTGGATCGAGACCGAGTTCGTCAACGAGATCCCCGCGTTCGCGGCGCCCGCCGACGCCGATGCGGAGGAGGAGCCGGACCGCGAGACGGTCGTCGTCGAGGTCGGCGGCAAGCGCCTTGAGGTCTCCCTCCCGGCCCATCTCGGCATGACCCTGGCCCGTACGGGCCTGGCGGCGGGGGCGAAGCCCAAGCGCCGCGCCGCCAAGCGCTCCGCCGCGGCCGCCTCCGGCGACACCCTCGCCTCGCCCATGCAGGGCACGATCGTGAAGGTCGCGGTCGAGGAGGGCCAGGAGGTCAACGAGGGCGACCTGATCGTGGTCCTGGAAGCCATGAAGATGGAACAGCCCCTGAACGCGCACCGTGCGGGCACGGTGAAGGGTCTGAGCGCGGAGGTCGGCGCGGCGATTTCGTCGGGTGCGATGATCTGCGAGATCAAGGACTGACGGCGGGCCGGGGGCGTGCGCCCCGGCCCGTACGGTACGGAAGGGCCCGCCAGGTTCATGCGACCGACGCTGTTGGCGAATTCGGGTCCTGAGCGTGACGTCGGCCTTCATGACCTGGTTGTGGTCGTGAAGGCCGATGTTGTCTTTGGGGAGGGTGT
>NZ_JBIWGU010000003.1:0-389891 GCF_044763775.1 Streptomyces sp. NPDC094448
CCCCTCCCCCACCACCACCCGCACCACCTCAGCCAACAACGCCGGATGCAGACCAAACCGATCCGCCTCCCGCGCCACCTCACCCGACAGGGCGAACTCCGTCTCGGCAGCGGCGGTGTCCGTCATCGGCCGGCCGTCGACACCGGGTACGAGTACGCCGTTCGCGTGCTCCGTCCACTCCCCACCGTCCGTCCGCGAGAAGAAGGCGACCGTGCGGGCACCCGCCTGATCGGGCTCCCCCACCCGGGCCTGGAGCATGACGGCGCCGTCCACGGGCAGGGCCAGGGGGGTTGTGTGCGCGAGGCGTTCGACGCGGTCGCAGCCGACGTGGTCGCCGACCCTGAGAGCCAGTTCCAGCAGGCCCGTCTCCGGTGTCAGCCACTCCGTCAGCCAGGGCTGCGCATGGGCCGAGAGGCGGCTGGTGAAGACCACGCCTTCCGATGGGGCGAGCGGAAGGACCGCTCCGAGCATGGGGTGTGCGTCGGCGATCAGCCCGGCCGTGGTGATATCGCCGGTGTCCGGGGTGAGTGCCGGCCAGTACCGCTGGTGCTGGAAGGCGTACGTCGGCAGATCCACGCGCCGGGCGCCCGTACCGTCGTACCAACGCTCCCAGTCGACCGCCACACCTGCGCAGTACAGCTTCGCCAGCCCTTCGACGAGTGCCCTCTCCTCTCCCCGGTCCTTGCGCAGTACAGGGACCGCGGCCATGGCTTCCACGCTCAGCCGGGCGAGCGCGCAGAGGGTTCCGTCCGGGCCGAGTTCCAGGAACGTGTCGGCGCCCTGGTCGGCCAGTGAACGTACCGCGTCGGCGAACCGTACGGTGTCCCGGACGTGCCGCACCCAGTACTCCGGATCGCACACCACCTCCGCATCAGCGGCCAGCGCAATCTCCGGCGCCGAGAACGACAGCCCCGACACCACCGCACGGAACTCGTCCAGCATCGGATCCATCAACGGCGAATGGAACGCATGCGAAACCCGCAGCCGCGTGGTCCTGCGGCCTGCTTCGTCGAAGTGGGCCCGCACAGCCTCCACATCGGCCTCGGCTCCCGAGACCACGACGGCCGACGGGCCGTTGACGGCGGCAATCGACACCGACTCGTTCAGAAGAGGACGGACTTCCTCCTCGGTGGCCTGGACGGCGAGCATCGCGCCGCCCTCGGGCAGGGCCTGCATCAGCCGACCTCGGGCCCCGACCAGCGTGCACGCGTCCGCCAGCGACAACACCCCCGCCACATGCGCCGCCGCGACCTCCCCCACCGAATGCCCCGCCACAAAACCCGGCCGCAGCCCCAACGACTCCACCAGACGAAACAACGCCACCTCGACCGCAAACAACCCCGCCTGCGCAAACACCGTCCGATTCAGCTCATCCGCATCCTCACCCCACACCACCTCCCGCACCGGAACACCCAGCCCCGCACACACCGCATCAAAAGCCTCAGCAAACACCGGGAAACGCCCGTACAACTCCCGCCCCATGCCGAGCCGTTGTGACCCCTGCCCCGAAAACAACAGCGCAAGCGAACGCGAGGCAGCCACACCCCGGGCAACCTCCACCCCGTCCACCAACACCGCCCGATGCGCAAACCGCGCCCGCGATACCGTCGACGAGAAACCCAGGTCGAGCGGGGACCCTGTGGCCCCGGTCAGCCGTTCCTGCTGCGCGTCCAGTGCGGCGGCCGACTTCCCCGACACCAGGCACGGTGCGAGCACCGCCGGGTCCGAGGGAACAGCGGCCGGCTCGGCCGGGCCCTCCTCCAGAACCACGTGCGCGTTGGTTCCACTGATACCGAACGAGGACACGCCGGCCCGGCGCGGGCGGCCGCCGACCGTCCACTTCTCGGCGTCCGTGAGCAGCCGTACGCCGCCGGTCGTCCAGTCGACGTGCCGGGACGGCGCATCCACGTGCAGGGTGCGGGGCAGCACACCCTCCCGCATCGCCATCACCATCTTGATGACACCCGCCACACCGGCAGCAGCCTGCGTATGCCCGATATTCGACTTCACCGAACCCAGCCACAACGGCCGACCGCCCTCACCCCGCTCCCGGCCGTACGTCGCCAGCAGCGCCTGCGCCTCGATCGGATCGCCCAGCGGCGTACCCGTACCGTGCCCCTCCACCGCATCGACATCCGCCGCCGACAACCCGGCCGCCGCCAGCGCCTGCCGGATCACCCGCTGCTGCGACGGCCCGTTCGGCGCGGTGAAGCCGTTGCTCGCGCCGTCCTGATTCACCGCCGAACCACGGACCACGGCCAGCACCCGGTGCCCATGGCGACGGGCATCCGAGAGCCGCTCAAGAACCAGTACGCCCACACCCTCCGACCACCCGGTGCCGTCGGCGGCGTCCGCGAACGCCTTGCACCGGCCGTCCCCCGCCAGCCCACCCTGCCGGCTGAACTCCATCAGGGATCCGGGCGTGGACATGATGTTCACACCACCGGCGAGGGCGAGTGAGCATTCGCGCGCCCGGAGGGACTGGACGGCCCAGTGCAGGGCGACCAGCGAGGAGGAGCAAGCGGTGTCCACGGTCACCGCCGGGCCCTCCAGCCCGAGCTGATAGGCGAGCCGGCCGGATACGGCACTGGCGGCAATGCCCGTACCGATGTCCCCCGTGGCATCGGCGAGGGACCGGAGCAGCAGGTACGCGTAGTCCTGGCCGTTGGTGCCGATGAAGACGCCGGTCCGGCTGGAACGCAGCCGGGACGGGTCGAGCCCGGCCCGCTCGAACGCCTCCCAGGAGGTTTCCAGCAGCAGCCGCTGCTGCGGGTCCATGGACACGGCTTCCCGCGGGGAGATACCGAAGAAGTCGGCGTCGAAGCCGGCCACGTCGTCGAGGAATCCGCCACCGCGGCTCACGCCGTGGCCGCGTGCGTCGACTCCGGCGCCGCGCAGGGCATCGAGATCCCAGCCCCGGTCGGCCGGGAAGTCCGACATGGCGTCGGCTCCGGCCGCGATCAGCTCCCACAGATCCTCGGGCGAGTGGACCCCGCCCGGATAGCGGCAGCTCATCGCCACAATGGCGACGGGTTCGGTGGCGGCGGCGACCAGACTCAGGTTCTGGCGCCGCAGCCGCTCGGTCTCCTTCATCGAGGAGCGGAGCGCTTCGACGACCTTGTCGGGGGGCGGGGGCGTGGCCATGTTCAGCTCCGTCTGCTCCGTCAGTCCTGCGGTTCGTCGCGGTGGACCGGTTCGGATGTGGTCGTGTCCGGGGGCGTCGTATCCGTGGCGGTCGTGTTCGCGGGCGCCGGGTCCCTGGCCGTCGTATCCGTGGCCGTCGTGTTCACGGGCGCCGGGTCCGTCGTATCCGTGGTCAGGGCCGCCCGGACGAGTGCGTCCACGTCCATCGCGTCGATGGAGTCGGCGTACGCCGGATCCTCACCCGCCCCGTCCGCGGGCTCATCGCCCCGGCCGTGTTCGGCGGCCAGCCTCAGCAGCGGCTCCAGTACGCCGATACGGCGCAGCTCGGCCACGGACACGGAGGCCAGCAGGGCCTGGAGCCGTGCCCGGTCCGTGCTCTCGGCGGTCCCGGCGTTCGCCGCGTGCTCGGCGTTCTCTCCGTGTTCCGGCTCTGACGCCGCCGGGTCCAGCCCCCGGGCGATGTGCTCGGCGAGTTCGGCCGGGGTCGGATGGTCGAAGACGAGGGTGGCGGGCAGCTCCAGGCCGGTGGCCGCGGTGAGCCGATTGCGCAGTTCCACCGCCCCGAGGGAGTCGAAGCCCAGATCACGGAAGGCCTTCTCCGCGCCGACGGCTTCGGTTCCGGCGAGACCGAGAACCTCGGCGGCACTGGTGCGTACGAGCTGGAGTACGGCCGCCCCGCGCCGGGCCGCGGGCAGTGCGGCCAGTCGGGCGCGCTGCTCCGGGATTGGGGGCGCGCCCACCGGGCCCGCATCGGCCGGGGCTTCGGGCGTCGCGAGACCGTCCAGCAGCCTGCTCGGCCGTACGGCCGTGAAGGCGCGGGCGAACCGGCCGGGGTCGACGTCGGAGACGACGGTCGTCGGCTCGGGCTCCATCACCGCGCGGCGCAGCGCCGTAACGGCCAGGTCCGGGTCCAGGGGCCTGATACCGGCCCGCTCGGCGGCACCGGCCGCCCGGTCGGCGGCGGCCATGCCGGCTCCGCCCCAGGCTCCCCAGGCGAGGGAGGTGGCGGCGAGGCCGCGGGCGCGGCGCTGTTCGGCGAGGGCGTCGAGGACGGCGTTGGCCGCGGCGTAGTTGCCCTGGCCGGGGTTTCCGACGGCTGCCGAGGCGGAGGAGAAGAGGGCGAACACCGACAGGTCCAGATCCCGGGTGAGTTCGTCGAGGAGCAGTGCGGAGGTCACCTTGGCGCGGAAGACGCCGGTGAAGCGGTCCGGGGTGAGGCTGTCGATGACCGCGTCGTCGAGTACGCCGGCGGCGTGGACGACGGCGGTCAGCGGCGCATGGTCCGGGATGGCCGCGAGGATGCCGGTCAGTGCCTCGCGGTCGGCGGCGTCGCAGGCCGCGAGGGTGGTCTCGGCGCCCGCTTCGGCCAGTTCGGTGCGGAGGGCGGTGGCGCCGGGGGCGTCCGGGCCGCTGCGGCTGAGCAGGACCAGACGGCGGGCTCCGGCGGCGGCGAGGCGGCGGGCGACGTGCGCGCCCAGGGCACCGGTGCCGCCGGTGATCAGGACGGTGCCTTCCGGTTCCCAGGTCCGGGCGGGTACCGGGGCAGGGGTACGGGCGGGGGGCGGCGGGCCCAGCCGGCGGCCGTGGAGCGTACCGGACCGGACGGCGGTCTGGTCCTCTCCGTCCGGTGCGGCGAGAAGGGCCGTGAACCGGTCGAGGTCCGCGGGGTCGGCGGGCCCGGCCGGGAGGTCGATCAGGCCGCCCCAGCGCTGCGGGAGTTCAAGGGCGGCGACCCGGCCGAGGCCCCAGACGGCGGCCTGGGCCGGGCCCGGTACGGGCTCGCCGGGGGTGACGGCGACCGCGCCCCGGGTGATGCACCACAGGGGTGCGGTCAGGCCTGCGTCGCCGAGTGCCTGGAGCAGGGTGGCGGTCAGTGTCACGCCCCGCGGGATCTCGCCGGTCTCGTCGAGGGCGAGGAGGGAGACGACGCCGGTGAACGCCCGGCCGGAGGCGGCGGCCAGTTCCCGCAGCCGCTTCGCCGTCCGTTCCCGGTCGGCATCGGCGTCCGGGTTGATCTCGAAACGGACGGTGTCCGGGCCGAGGCGGCCGATGACGGAGTCCGTCCAGGGGTCGGCGGCGTGGGCGGTGGTGACGACGGCCAGCCAGGGGCCGGCGGGCGGGCCGGTACGGGTCCGGGGGCGGGAGAGCGGCTGCCAGGTGATGCGGCGGCGCAGTCCGTCGGCGGTGGTCTCCTCGGCGCGGCGGCGTCGCCAGGTGTCGAGAGCGGGCAGCACTCGGGAGAGTGCGCCGCTGTCGACGTCGAGGGTTCCGGCGAGTGAGTCGAGGTCCTCGGAGCGTACGGCGGTCCAGAAGGCGTCGTCCGTTCCGGTGACCGAGGTGGCCGGTGGGGTGGCCGCGGCCGGGCTCGGGTGGGACCAGTACCGCTCGCGCTGGAAGGCGTACGTGGGCAGTGGCACCCGGCGGGCTCCGGTGCCCGCGAAGACGGCGGGCCAGTGGGGAGCGCGGCCTTCGACGTGCAGACGGGCGACGGCGGCGAGGAGGGTGTCCGGTTCTGGACGGCCCCGGCGCAGGGCCGGTACGGCGGTCACGGCCGCCTCGCCCGGCAGCCCGTCGATGTCCTGGACCAGGGCGGACAGGGTGGCGTCCGGGCCGAGTTCGAGGAAGCGGGTGACACCGCGGGCGGCGAGGGCGCGCAGTCCCTCGCCGAACCGTACGGTCTCCCGGACGTGCCGTACCCAGTAGTCGGGGGTGCACATCAGCTCGGCGTCCGCCGGTTCCCCGGTCAGGTTCGACACGAGGGGCAGGCGCGGGGCGGTGTAGGTGATGCCCCGGGCCACTCGTGCGAAGTCGTCGAGCATGGCGTCCATGTGCACGGAGTGAAATGCATGGCTGACCCGCAAACGCCTAGTCTTGCGGCCGGCGTCCGCGAAGCTCCGGACGATCCGGTCCACGGCTGCCTCGTCGCCCGCGACGACGACGGCCCGGGGGCCGTTGACCGCCGCGACCGACACCCTTCCGGTCGCGGTCAGGTGTTCGCGTACCTCGTCCTCGGTCGCCCGGACGGCGGCCATCGCGCCGCCCTCGGGCAGTGCCGCCATCAGCCGGGCGCGGGCGGCCACCAGGGTGCAGGCGTCGTCGAGGGAGAAGACCCCCGCCACCTGGGCGGCGGCGAGTTCGCCGATGGAGTGTCCGGCGACGAAGTCGGGTCGCAGGCCCCAGGATTCGACGAGCCGGTAGAGGGCCACCTCGATGGCGAACAGGGCCGGCTGGGTGTATCCGGTGCGGTCGAGCAGGGCGGCCTCGGGGGTGCCTTCCCCGGCGAACATCAGGGGGCGCAGTGGCCGGTCCAGTTCCAGGTCGAACCGTGCGGTCACCTCGTCCAGCGCCTGGGCGAACACGGGCTCCCGGGCATGGAGTTCACGGCCGGCGCCTGCGCGCTGGGCGCCCTGGCCGGAGAAGAGGAAGGCGGTCCTGCGGCTGCGGGAGGTGGCTTCGCCGCGCAGTACGTGGGACGCGGTACGGCCGTCGGCGAGGGCCGCGAGACCGGTGAGGAGTTCGTTCCGGTCGCCCGCGAGGACGGTGGCCCGGTGGTCGAAGGCGGACCGGGTGGTGGCGAGGGAGTAGCCGAGGTCGGTGGCCGAGAGGGCGGGCCGGCCGGTGAGGTGGGTGTGCAGGCGGGCGGCCTGGGCCCGGAGGGCGTCGGGAGTGGTGGCGGAGACGGGCACGGGGATGCGTACGCCCGCCGTACCGCTGGTGGTGGCCGGTTCCGGCGTCGGCCGGGCCTCGCTGCGGGGGTCGTCCTCCGGGGGGGCGACCGCCTCTTCCAGGATGACGTGGGCGTTGGTGCCGCCGGCGCCGAAGGAGGAGACGCCGGCGCGGCGCGGGCGGCCGGTCTCGGGCCAGGCCGTCTCCTCGGCCAGCAGCTCGACAGCTCCGGCCGTCCAGTCGACGTGGGAGGAGGGCGTGTCCAGATGGAGGGTCTTCGGCAGGACGCCGTACCGCATGGCCATGATCATCTTGATGACTCCGGCGACGCCGGAGGCTGCCTGGGTGTGCCCGATATTGGATTTGACGGCGCCGAGGAGCAGCGGCTGCCCGGTCTCCCGGCCCTGGCCGTACGTGGCCAGCAGCGCCTGCGCCTCGATCGGGTCGCCCAGTCTGGTGCCGGTGCCGTGTGCCTCGACGGCGTCCACTTCGGCGGCGGTCAGCCTGGCGTTGGCCAGGGCGCGCCGGATCACGCGGCGCTGGGACGGGCCGTTGGGTGCGGTGAGGCCGTTGCTCGCGCCGTCCTGGTTGACGGCGGAGCCGCGGAGGACGGCGAGGACGGAGTGGCCGTGGCGGCGGGCGTCGGAGAGCCGTTCGACGACGAGTACGCCGACCCCCTCCGACCAGCCGGTGCCGTTCGCCGATTCGGCGAAGGCCCGGCAGCGTCCGTCCGGTGACAGGGCGCCCAGCTCGCCGAACTCGACGAACCCGACGGGGCTGGACATGACGGTCACACCGCCGGCCAGGGCCATGGAGCACTCGCCCGCCCGCAGGGCCTGCGCGGCCAGATGCAGCGCGACCAGCGAGGAGGAGCAGGCGGTGTCCACGGTCACCGACGGCCCTTCCAGGCCCAGGGTGTACGACAGCCGGCCGGACAGCAGACTGGCGGACTGGGCGGTCTCGACATGGCCGAACCGGCCGGCGGCGGGCCGGTAGTCGCCGCTGCCGCCGCCGATGAAGACGCCGGTATCGCCGCCGCGCAGGGTGTGCGGGTCCACCCCGGCCCGTTCCAGAGCCTCCCAGGCCGTCTCCAGCACGATCCGCTGCTGCGGGTCGACGATCATCGCCTCGCGCGGTGAGATACCGAAGAAGGCGGCGTCGAAGTCGGCGACATCGTAGAGGAATCCTCCGTTCCGGGTGATGCTGCGGCCCCGGCCCCCGGCGTCGCCGTGAGTGAGCCGGTCCAGGTCCCAGCCGCGGTCGGCGGGGAACGTGCCGATGACGTCGGCCTCGGCGCGCAGCAGTTCCCACAGGTCTTCGGGGGATGCGACCCCGCCGGGGTAGCGGCAGCTCATCCCGGTGACGACGACCGGGTCGTCGGCGGGGTCGAAGGCCGCGCCGCCCGTGGTACCGGCCGTGGCCGCCGGTTGGGTGCCCTCCGTCTCCTCCAGCAGGTCCGCGCGCAGCCGCGCGGCGAGGGCGGCCGGGGTCGGATGGTCGAAGGCGAGCGTGGCGGGCAGGGTCAGTCCGGTGGCCTTGGCCAGCTGGTTGCGCAGGTCCACAGCGGTGAGCGAATCGAAGCCGAGGTCCTTGAAGGCCTGCCCGGCGGGGATGGCCTCCGGGTCCGGATAGCCGAGCACGGCGGCCACTTCGCGGCGTACGAGGGCCGACAGCACCTCGTCCCGTTCGGCGCCCCCGGGCCTGGCGAGCAGTTCGGCACGGAGCACGGCCGCGGTGTCCGTTCCGGTGGTGCGCTCCTCGGCGGGTACGAGCGCGGTACGGGCCTCGGGGAGTTCCGCGAACAGCCTGCCCGGCCGGGTCTGCGCGAAGGCGGGCGCGAACTGCTCCCACCGTACGTCCGCGACGACCACGGCCGCCGCGCCGTCGCCCATGGCCCGGCGCATGGCGGCCAGGGCCCGGTCGGGGTCCATGGCGGGCAGACCGCTGAGCCGCAGATGCCGGTCGAGGGAGTCGTCGGCGAGCCCGGTCCAGGCGCCCCAGGCCACGGCGAGTGCGGTACGGCCGCCCGCGCGGCGGCGGTCCGCGAAGGCGTCGAGCCAGGCGCTGGCCGCGGCTCCCTCGCCCTGGCCGCGTACGCCCCAGACACCGGCGATCGACGTGAACAGGACGAAGGCGTCCAGTTCCCGGTCCCCGAGGAGGTCGTCGACGGCACCTTCCAGGGTTTCCAGGCCGGCCCGGACCACGTCAGGACCGGCGGGATCCGCGCCGTAGCCGGTGTGGATCACGGCGGTCAGCGGCCGGTCGGCCGGGATCGCGGACAGGGCCGCGGTGAGCGCGGTCCGGTCGTCGGGAGCGGCGGTCGCCACCGTGAGGGCCGCTCCGTGCCGGGCCAGCCGGTCCCCGAGTCCGGCGCGCAGGGCGGTGTCCTGTTCGCGTGCGGCGACGAGGAGCACGTGGGGTGCGCCCTGCCGGGCCAGCCAGTCGGCCGTCCGTCCGCCGAACCCGGCGGCGTCGCCGATGACCAGCACGGTCCCGGAGGGGGTCCAGGATCCGGCCGCCGGGTCGGCGGCCGACGACCGTACGAGGCGGCGGGCGTAGCCGCCGGACGGGCGCAGTGCCAGCTGGTCCTCACCGCCGGTGGCGGTGAGGAGGGAGCGCAGCCGGGCGGCCGTGCGGGTGTCGGGTACCTCGGTCACATCGAGGAGTCCGCCCCAGCGGTCGGGGGCTTCGAGGGCCGCGACCCGGACGAGGCCCCAGACGGCGGCCTGTGCCGGATCAGCGGGATCGTCGGCGCGGCCGACGGCCACCGCCCCCCGGGTGACCCACCACAGCGGTGCCTCGACACCTGCCGCCGTGAGGGCGGCCGACCAGGCGCCGGGCAGGGTGGTCTCGGCGGGGAGCAGGGACAGCACCCCGTCGAACCGGCGGCCGGGCTCCGTGAGCCGGGCCGGGAGTCCTTCGGTGTCGGCGGGGTCGACCACGACGCGTACCGTGTCCGGTCCGAGGGCGGCCACGATCCCGGCGGTCCAGGCGTCGTCCGCGTGGCTCTCGGGGACGAGCGCCAGCCAGCTTCCGGTGTCCGGGCCGGCCGGGGCGGTGTCGAGCGGCTTCCAGGCCACCCGGTAGCGCCAGCCGTCCACCAGCGCGTTCTCGTCGCGGCCGCGACGCCACGCGGACAGCGCCGGTACCAGCTCCGACAGGGCCGTCCCGTCCTCGGACAGACCGAGGACGGTGGAGAGTTCGGTCAGATCCTCCCGTTCCACCGCCGCCCAGAATCCGGCGTCGTCCGTGTCCCGCTCCCGCGTGTCCTGCCCGGGTGCGGGAAGGGCCGCGGGCTCGGGCCAGTACGGCTCCCGCTGGAACGGGTAGGTGGGCAGGTCGGCCCGCCGGGCGCCGGTACCGTCGTACAGCCGGGTCCAGTCGACCCGTACACCGCCGACGTGCAGCCGTGCGAGCCCGGTGACGAGGGCGGACTCCTCGGGCCGGTCCCGGCGCAGGGCCGGGGCGACGACGAGGTCCCCGTCCGTCAGGTTCTGCTCGGCGAGGGCGGCCAGGACACCGTCCGGCCCCACTTCCAGGAAGGCGGTCGCCCCCGCATCGCCGAGTGCGCGGACGCCGTCGGCGAAGCGGACGGTCTCGCGGACGTGCCGCACCCAGTACTCCGGATCGCACACCAGCGCCGCCGTGGCGAACCCGCCCGTGGTGTTCGACACGAGCGGCAGCAGCGGTGCGGCGAAGGACAGCCGGGAGACCACCTTCCGGAAGGCGTCCAGCATCGGTTCCATGAGCGGTGAGTGGAAGGCGTGGGAGACCCTCAGCAGCGTCGTCCTGCGCCCCGTCCCGGCCAGTTCGGCCCGTACGGCCTCCACCGCTTCGGCCGTGCCCGAGACGACGACGGCGTCCGGGCCGTTCACGGCCGCGAGGGACACCCCCTCACCGAGCAGCGGCAGGACTTCGTCCTCCGTCGCCTGGAGCGCGGCCATGGCGCCGCCCTCGGGCAGGGCTTCCATCAGCCGGCCGCGCGCCGCCACCAGGGTGCAGGCGTCGGTGAGCGTGAGGACGCCCGCGATATGCGCCGCCGTCACCTCGCCGATCGAGTGCCCGGCGACGTACTCGGGCCGCACGCCGAACGACTCCACCAGCCGGTACAGCGCGACCTCCACCGCGAACAGTCCGGCCTGCGCGTACTGGGTACGGTCGGCCGGGGCCGCGTCCGTACCCCAGATCACCTCGCGCAGCGGCCGGTCCAGTTCCCGGTCCAGCTCGGCGCAGACGGCGTCGAAGGCCTCGGCGAACACCGGGAAGCGGGCGTGCAGTTCGCGGCCCATGCCCGGACGCTGCGAGCCCTGGCCGGAGAAGAGGACCGCGGGGGACCGCTCGGCCGCCGTACCCCGGGCGATCTCCGTGCCGTCCACGAGTACGGCCCGGTGCGCGAGGTGTGTCCGTCCGGCGGCCAGCGAGAAGCCGACGTCCAGCGGCGACTCCCCGGCGCGACCGGCCAGCCGCGCGAGCAGTGCGTCGAGTGCGGGCCCCGACCTGGCGGACACCACCCACGGCAGCACCGACGGCACCACCGAGGGAACGTCCGGACCGGGCGCGGGCGGCGCCTGTTCGACGATCACATGCGCGTTGGTGCCGCTGACGCCGAAGGCGGAGACACCCGCCCGGCGGGGGCGCCCGGTCACGGGCCACGCCTGCTGCTCACGGACCAGGGTGACGGCGTCGTCCGCCCACTCCACATGCGTGGACGGGGTCTCCACATGCAGGGTGCGCGGCAGCACGCCGTGCCGCATGGCCAGGACCGTCTTGATGACACCGGCCATTCCGGCGGCGGCCTGGGTGTGGCCCAGATTGGACTTGACGGCGCCGAGGAGCAGCGGCCGTTCCCGGCCCTGCCCGTACGCGGCGATCAGCGCACCGGCTTCGATCGGGTCGCCGAGCGGGGTGCCGGTGCCGTGCGCCTCGACGGCGTCGACTTCGGCGGGCGCGAGTCCCGCGTCGGCCAGCGCCTGGCGGATCACGCGCTGCTGGGCCCGCCCGCTGGGCGCGGTCAGGCCGTTGCTGGCACCGTCCTGGTTGACCGCGGCACCGCGCAGCACCGCCAGGACGGGGTGTCCGTGGCGCCGGGCGTCGGAGAGCCGCTCCAGGACGAGGACGCCCGCGCCCTCCGACCACGAGGTGCCGTCGGCCGCGTCGGCGAAGGGCTTGCAGCGGCCGTCGGGCGCCAGCCCGCCCTGGGCGGAGAACTCGACGAACGAGTCGGGACTCGACATCACCGACACACCGCCGGCGAGGACGAGGGAGCACTCGCCGCCGCGCAGGGCGCGGATACCGAGGTGGAGGGCGACCAGCGAGGAGGAGCAGGCGGTGTCGACGGTGACGGCCGGGCCCTCCAGACCCAGGGTGTAGGAGAGCCGTCCGGACATCACACTGGCGGTGTTGCCGGTGGCGACATGGCCCCGGACGTCGGCGGTGCCCCGGCGCAGGACGGAGGTGTAGTCCTGGCCGTTGGTGCCGATGAACACCCCGGTGGCGCTGGCACGCAGCGAATCGGGGGCGATACCGGCCCGCTCCAGGGCCTCCCACGACGTTTCCAGCAGCAGGCGCTGCTGCGGGTCCATGGCGAGGGCCTCGCGCGGCGAGACACCGAAGAAGGGGGCGTCGAAGTGGCCGACGCCGTCGAGGAAACCGCCCTCCAGGGTGGCGGAGCCGCCTCGGCCGAGGGTGTCGAGGTCCCAGCCCCGGTCGGCGGGGAAGGCCGAGATGGCGTCCTCACCGTCGGCCAGCAGCCGCCACAGGTCCTCGGGGGAGGCGACCCCGCCGGGGAACCGGCAGCCCATGCCCACGATCACGACCGGGTCCCGGTCGGCGTCCACGACGGTTACGGGGGCGGGGGCCTGCGGGCCGGCGGCGGACTCCGCATCGCCCGTCAGCTCGGTGAGCAGGTGCGCGGCGAGATCCTGCGGGGTCGGATAGTCGTACACCAGGGTCGCGGGCAGCCGCAGACCGGTGGCGGCGCTCAGGGTGTTGCGCAGTTCCACGATGGTCAGCGAGTCGAAGCCGAGGTCGGTGAAGGCCTGGTCGGCGCCGATGGCGACGGCGTCGGCATGTCCGAGTACGGCGGCCACCCGGGCCCGCAGGAAGTCCAGGGCGAACTTGGCGCGGGCGGCCGCCGGCAGGGTCGCGAGCCGCTGCCGCAGGCCGCTCTGATCTTCCCCGGCCGGCTGCTCCGGAACGCCCGCGCCCCTGGTCTCCGAAGGATCAACGAGTTCGCCGATCAGGGGGGTGGGCCGGACCGCCGTGAACACCCGGGCGAACCGGGCCCAGTCGATGTCCGCCACGGTCAGCGCGGCCGGGCCGCCGTGGTCCAGGGCCAGGGTCAGCGCGTCGAGGGCCTGCTCCGGCGCCATGGGCGTGTAGCCGCCCCGGCGGACCCGGGCCCCGACGCCGGTCCTGTCACCGGCCATACCCGGGCCGGCCCAGGGGCCCCAGGCGACGGAGGTCGCGGGCAGACCCTGGCCGCGCCGGTGTTCCGCGAGCGCGTCGAGACAGGCGTTGGCGGCCGCGTAGTTGGCCTGTCCGGCGGCGCCGAGAACGGCCGCGGTGGACGAGAACAGCACGAAGGCCGCCAGGTCCGTGTCCCGGGTCAGCTCGTGCAGATGCCGCGCGGCCGTGGCCTTCGGGCCGAGTACGGCCGCGAACGCCTCCGGGGTGAGCGTGTCGAGGACACCGTCCGCGACCACTCCGGCCGCGTGGAAGACCGCGGTCAGCGGCAGATCTTCCGGAACGGCGGCCAGGACCCGGGCGAGCGCGTCGCGGTCGGCGGTGTCGCAGGCGGTCAGGGTGGTCCGGGTGCCGAGGGCGGCGAGTTCCCCGACGAGTTCCGCCGCGCCGGGCGCGTCGGCGCCGCGCCGGCTCACGAGCAGCAGATGCGCGGCTCCGCGGGCGGCGAGCCGGCGGGCGACGTGCGCGCCGATCCCGCCGGTACCGCCGGTGATCAGGACGGTTCCGGTCGGGGTGTACGGGCGGGCGTCGGTGCGGTCCGCGCAGGGGAGCCGGACCAGCCGGCGGGCGTACACCCCGGAGGCACGTACCGCCAGCTGGTCCTCGCCCCTGATGTCGCCCCTGATGAGACCCGTTTCCCCGGTCCCCGCGAGTAGTCCGGCGATGCGGTGTACGGCGGGTTCGTCGAGGGTTTCGGGCAGGTCGAGCAGCCCGCCCCACCGCTCGGGGTGCTCCAGGGCCGCGCTGCGGCCCAGGCCCCAGACGGCGGCCCGGCCGGGCCGGCCGAGCCGGTCGGAGCGGCCGACACTGACGGCACCCCGGGTGAGACACCACAGCGGAGCCTCGATCCCGGCGTCGCCCAGGGCCTGGACGGCGGTGGCCGTCGGCAGCAGGCCGTCCTCCTGGAGCGCCAGCAGGGACAGGACCCCGGTGAACGGACCGTTCGCCGAGGCCAGGTCGCGCAGCCGGGCGGCGAGGGCGGTACGCGTCTCACCGGCCGGGACGGCGAGGGTGAACCGGTCGCCGCCGAGGCGGCCGAGCAGCTCTTCGGCACCGTCGGCGCCGTCGGGGTCCGCCGGTACCAGGCAGAGCCGGTTGCCGGTGAGCGTGGTGGCCTTGGTGCGAGTCGCGGGCAGCGGCTTCCAGATGCCGGTGTAACGCCAGCCGTCGACGGTCGACTCGGCGCGGCGCTTGCGGCGCCACGAGGTGAGGGCGGGCACGACTGCCGTCAGGGTGGCATCGTCCAGCCCGAGGCCGGCGCCGAGCGCGGGCAGGTCGGCCCGCTCGACGGCCGCCCAGAACGCGGCGTCCACCGGATCGGCGGCGGGCCCTGACGTACCGGACCGGCCGTTCTCGGGCCAGTAGCGCTGCCGCTGGAACGCGTAGGTCGGCAGGGTTCCGAAGGCAGTGCCCGGATCCGGGGCGCCGCTCGCGGAGAAGAACCCGGCCCAGTCCACCCGTACCCCGTGGATATGGAGCCGGGCGAGGGCGGTGGCCAGCGCCGGGGCCTCCGCGCGGTCCCGGCGCAGCGCCGGTACGGCGGTGACCCGCTCATCGGGCAGGGCTTCCCGGGCCACTCCGCTCAGCACGGCGTCGGGGCCGATCTCCAGGAGCACGGTGGTGTCGAGACCGGCGAGGCAGTGGACCGTATCGGCGAACCTGACCGTGCCGCGCGCCTGCTCCACCCAGTACTCGGGCGTGCACAGCCGCTCGGATTCGGCGAGCCGGCCGGTCACGGCCGATACGAGGGGGATCACCGGCGGGTGGTAGGCGATCCCGCGCGCGACCCGGGCGAAGGCATCGAGCATCGCGTCCATCTGCGGGGAGTGGAAGGCATGGCTCACCCTCAGCCGCCTGGTCCGGCGGCCCTGTGCGGCGAACCGCGCCGCGGCCTCCAGGACGGGTTCCTCGTCGCCGGACAGGACCAGCGAGCGGGGGCCGTTGACGGCGGCGATCGCCATCCGGTCCTCCTGGCCGGCCGGCAGCGGCAGCACCTCCTCCTCGGTGGCCTCCACGGAGACCATCGCACCGCCGCCGGGCAGGGCCGACATCAGCCGGCCGCGCGCGGCGACCAGCGTGCAGGCGTCGTCCAGCGAGAACACCCCGGCCACATGGGCGGCGGCGAACTCTCCGATCGAGTGCCCGGCCAGATGGCCGGGCCGGACGCCCCAGGATTCGACGAGCCGGTGGAGAGCCACCTCCAGGGCGAACAGCGCGGGCTGGGTGCAGGCGGTGTCGTCGAGCAGCGCGGCCTCGGCGGTGCCGGGCTCCGCGAACATCACCTCGCGCAGCGGCCGCTCCAGTTCGAGGTCGAAGCGGGCCAGTACGGCGTCGAGCGCCTCGGCGAACACCGGATAGCGGTCGTACAGTTCACGGCCCATGGCGGGGCGCTGGCTGCCCTGCCCGGTGAAGAGGAAAGCGGTCCGGACGCCGCGTGCGGCGGCGCGGGCGGTCAGCAGCGCGGGGTCCGGCAGGCCGTCCCGCAGTGCGGTGAGGGCCCGTACGCACTCCTCGTGGCTGTCGGTGACCACGGCGGCCCGGTGTTCCAGGGCGGCGCGGCCGGTGGCCAGGGCCCGTCCCAGGACGGGCAGCGGCAGCGCGTCCGGCCGGTCTTCGAGCGTGTCGAGCAGACGCCCGGCCTGAGCGCGCAGCGCGGCCTCGGTGCGGCCGGACAGCAGGAGCGGAACCACGGCCGCGGGGTGCGCGGGCGTCCCCTCCCGCAGGACCACGGCCGCGGGCCGCGCGGGTGTCTCCCGCGGAGCTGCGTCCGCCGACTGCGCGGGCCTCTCGCGCGGCGCTGCGTCCGCGGGCCGCGCGGGTGTCTCCTCCGGCTCGGGTGCCGCGGCCGGGGCCTGCTCCAGGATCGTGTGGGCGTTGGTGCCGCTGAGGCCGAAGGAGGAGACGGCGGCGCGGCGCGGGCGGCCGGTCTCGGGCCAGGCCGTCTCCTCGGCCAGCAGCTCGACGGCTCCGGCCGTCCAGTCCACCTGGGTGGAGGGCCGGTCGATGTGCAGACTGGCGGGCAGCACCCCGTGCCGCATGGCCATCACCATCTTGATGACGCTCGCGACACCGGAGGCCATCTGGGTGTGGCCGATATTGGATTTCACCGAGCCGAGCAGCAGCGGCCGGCCGGCGTCACGGTCCTGTCCGTACGTCGCGAGCAGGGCCTGGGCCTCGATGGGGTCGCCCAGCCGGGTGCCGGTGCCATGGCCTTCGACGGCGTCGACATCGGCGGCGCGGACGCCCGCGTCGGCGAGGGCCCGCAGGATGACGCGCTGCTGGGAGGGCCCGTTGGGGGCGGTCAGACCGTTGGACGCACCGTCCTGGTTGACGGCGGAGCCGCGGATCACGGCGAGGACCCGGTGGCCGCCCGCCAGGGCGTCGGAGAGCCGTTCGACGAGGACGAGGCCGACGCCCTCCGCGAGACTCATGCCGTCGGCGGCATCCGCATAGGCCTTGCAGCGGCCGTCGACGGCCATGGCCCGCTGCCGGCTGAAGCCGACGAAGGCGTTGGGCGTGGCCATGAAGCTGACGCCGCCCGCGAGGGCCATGGTGGATTCGCCGTTCCGCAGCGACTGGCAGGCCAGGTGCAGCGCCACCAGCGAGGACGAACAGGCGGTGTCGAGGGTGACGGCGGGGCCCTCGAAGCCGAAGGTGTACGAGATCCGTCCCGACAGGACGGACGGGATGGTGCCGGTGATCAGATGGCCCTCGGCGCCGTCCTGGGCGGAGCCGCCGGACGTGTAGTCCTGGTAGCCGGCGCCGATGAAGGTGCCGGTACGGCTGCCGCGCAGGGTGGCCGGATCGATCCCGGCACGCTCCAGGGCCTCCCAGGAGGTTTCGAGGAGCAGCCGCTGCTGGGGGTCCATCGACAGGGCCTCGCGCGGCGAGATACCGAAGAATCCGGCGTCGAAGTCGGCCGCCTGCTCAAGGAATCCACCGCGTGTCGAGTACGTCCTGCCGGGCCGGTCCGGATCGGGATCGTAGAGCCCGTCGGTGTCCCAGCCCCGGTCGGACGGGAAGTCGCCGATCGCGTCGGCGCCGGCGGCGACGAGCCGCCACAGGTCCTCGGGGGACTCCACACCGCCGGGGTAGCGGCAGCTCATGCCGATGATCGCGATGGGTTCGTCGTCGGCGAGCGGGGATCCGGCGACGGCCGGGGTACCCGTTCCGGTCGGGGCGCCGGTGGTCTGCGTCCGCAGGAACTCCACCAGGGAGAGAGGGTTGGGGTAGTCGAAGACGACGGTGCTGGGCAGGGCGAGACCGGTCACGGCCGACAGCCGGTTGCGCAGGTCCACGGCGGTCAGCGAGTCGAAGCCGACGTCGCGGAAAGCCCGGTGCTCGGAGAGCGTATCCGCGGAGGCGTGCCCGAGGGCCGTGGCCGCCTCGGCGCGTACGAGGTCCAGCAGGGCCCGGTCCTGTTCGACGGCGGGCAGCGTCCGCAGCCGTACCATGAACTCGCTGTCACCGGTCGGCCGTTCGACGGCCCGGCTCGCCGCCTCCCGTACCTCGGCGATGTCCTCGAAGAGGGTGGTGGGCCGCCCGGAGGTGAACACCGGGTGGTAGCGGTCCCAGTCGATATCGGCGACGGTGAGCACCTGCGCGTCGTCGGCCAGGGCCTGGTCGAGCCCGGTCAGGGCCAGCTGGGGGTCCATGAAGTTCAGGCCGCTGCGGCGGATCTGGCCGGGGTCGACCCGGCCGAGTTTCAGATCGTCGGACCAGATGCCCCAGGAGATCGACGTGGCGTGGGCGCCACGGGCCCGGCGGTGTTCCGCGAGTGCGTTGAGGTACGCGTTGCCCGCGACGTACGCGGCATGCCGGCCGCTGCCCCACATTCCGGCGGTCGAGGAGTACAGGACGAACGCGTCGACCTGTTCGTCGTCCAGGAGTTCGTCGAGGTGCCGGGCGCCGTTGACCTTGGCATCGACGACCTCGGCGAAGGCCTCGGGACCGGTTTCGTCCAGGGAGGCGAGCGCGATGACGGCGGCGGTGTGCACGACGGTGCGCACGGTGTGGCCGTCGGCCGTCAGTCCGCCGAGGAGGGCCGCGACATCGTCGCGGTCGGTGAGGTCGCAGCTGCGGAACTCCGCCGCGCAGCCCAGCGCATGGAGTTCGGCGAGCAGTCCGGCGGCGCCGGGCGCGTCGGCGCCGCGCCGGCTGGTGAGCACGAGATGCTCGGCGCCCTGTCCGGCGAGCCGGCGGGCCAGGTGCGGGGCGAGGGTGCCGGTGCCGCCGGTGATCAGGGTGGTTCCGCGCGGGCGCCGGGCGCCGCCGCCGGTCGCGCTGTTCGTCGTGGTGCGGGCGATACGGCGGGCCAGGACGCCCGAGGCGCGCAGCGCGAGCTGGTCCTCGCCGGTCGTCCCGGTGAGGACGGCGGCGAGGCGTTCCCGGGCCCGTGCGTCGAGCGGGGTTTCGGGCAGGTCGACGACGCCGCCCCAGCGGTCGGGGTGTTCCAGGGCGGCGGTCCAGCCCAGGCCGTGGATCTGGGCCTGGGCGGGCCGGGTGAGCCGGTCCGCCCGGCCGGTGGATACGGCGCCTCTGGTGATGCACCACAGGGGCGCGCCGATACCGGTGTCGCCCAGGGCCTGGACGAGGGAGAGGGTCAGGGCGAGCCCGGAGGTGAGCGCGGGCACGGCCCCGCTCGGGCTTTCGTCGGCGGCCAGGAGCGACAGGATCCCGGTGAGGTCCGGGCCGGGCCCGGCCTGGGCGGCGCTTTCGGCGGCGATCCGGTCGGCCAGGGCCGACCGGTCGGCGCAGGTCTCGTCCAGGACCAGATGGCGTACGTCGGCTCCGGCGGCCGTCAGTGCCTCGGTGATATCGGCGTCGGCCGGAGCACCGGCCGTGGTGACCACCAGCCAGGTGCCGGGGGTCCGGGGGGCCGGGGGCAGTGCGCCGAGGGGTTTCCACACGGCGCGATAGCGCCAGGAGTCCACGGCCGCGCGGTCGCGGCTGCGGCGCCGCCAGTCGGCGAGCGCGGGCAGCAGCGGGGTGAGTTCGGATTCGGCCAGCCGCAGACCGGCGGCGAGGGACTCGACGTCGGCCTCCTCGACGGCGGTCCAGAACTCGGCGTCCGCCGGGTCCCCTTCGCCCGCGGCGCCCGGCCTGACCGGCACCGCCCACAGGTGCTCGCGCTGGAAGGGGTACGTGGGCAGGGCGACGCGGCGCGCGCCGGTGCCTTCGAAGACCCGGGTCCAGTCGGCCCGGGCGCCGCGGACGAACGCCTCGGCGAGCGAGGTCAGGAAGCGCCGGGTGTCGCCCTTGTCGCGGCGCAGGGTGCCGATCGCGGCGGCCCGGTGTCCGGTGTCCTCGGCCACGGCCTGGACGGCCATGGTCAGCACCGGGTGCGGGCTGCTCTCGACGAATACCTGGTGGCCCTGGTCGAGGAGGGCGGCCACGGCCGGGCCGAAGCCGACGGTCCGGCGCAGATTGCGGTACCAGTACGCGGCGTCCAGCGCGGCCGTGTCCAGCCAGTCGCCGGTCACGGTCGAGAAGAACGGGATCTCGGACGTGCGCGGGCGTACGGGTGCCAGGGCGGCCCGGAGTTCGTCCTCCAACCGCTCGACCTGGGCCGAGTGGGAGGCGTAGTCGACGGCGATCCGGCGGGCCCGGATGTCCTCGGCGGCGAGTTCCCCGATGAGCGCGTCCAGCTCCTCGGGGGTACCGGCGACGACCACGGACCGGGGCCCGTTGACGGCGGCGACCGAGATACTGCCGGTGCGCGCCGCCAGACGGTCCCCGACCTCGTCGGCGGAGAGCGGTACGGAGACCATGCCGCCGGAGCCCGCCAGCCGGCGGGCGATGGCCTGACTGCGCAGAGCCACCACCCGTGCCGCGTCGTCCAGGGTGAGGGCCCCGGCGACGGCCGCCGCGGCGATCTCGCCCTGCGAATGGCCGACGACCGCGTCGGGCGTGATGCCGTACGAGGCCCACAGATGGGCGAGCGACACCATGACGGCGAAGGTCACGGGCTGGACGACGTCGACCCGGTCCTGGGAGGGCGCGCCTTCGGCCTGCCGCAGGACGTCGACCGGCGACCAGTCGACATAGGCGGAGAGGGCCGCGGCGCATTCGTGCAGCCGCTCGGCGAAGGCCGGGGATTCGTCGAGGAGTTCCGCGGCCATGCCGATCCACTGGGAGCCCTGGCCGGGGAAGACGAACACGGTCCTGCCGTCGAGATCCGCGGTGCCGTGGACGACGGACGCGGAGGAGCCCCCGGTGGCCAGTGCCCCGACTCCGGCGCGCAGCGGTTCGGCGTGGTCGCCCAGGACGACCGCGCGGTGCTCGAAGAGGGCGCGCGTGGTGGTGAGGGAGTGGCCGATATCGGTCGGCAGCGCGCCGGGCCCGGTTTCGAGGCGTTCCAGGTGTTCGGTGAGCTGTGCGGCCTGGGCGCGCAGGGCGCCGGGCGTCCTGGCGGACAGCACCCATGGAATCGCGGCGCCGGCCGGAGCGGACGCCCGCCCTTCGTGCTCCGCCGCGGCCGCCGGTCCGTCCGGCGGCAGTGGTGTACCCGGGGCGGCCGGATCGCCAAGGGCGGGCGGGGCCGGGGCGGCGTCCGCTGCCGGTACGGCGGCCGTCTCCGTGGCCGCCCGTGCCGGTTCCTCGCCGGCGGGCGGTGCCGGGGACGGTACCGGCTCGCCGCCGGAGACGGCGGCAGGGGCCTCTTCCAGGATCACGTGCGCGTTGGTGCCGCTGATACCGAAGGAGGACACAGCGCAGCGGCGGGCCCGCTCACCGGCCGGCCAGGCGGCCGGGGTCCGGAGCAGAGCGACCGTACCGCCGCTCCAGTCGATGTGCGAGGACGGTTCGTCGGCGTGCAGGGTCCGCGGGAGCAGTTCGCCGCGCAGGGCGAGGACCATCTTGATGACGCCCGCCACACCGGCCGCGGACTGGGTGTGGCCGATATTGGATTTGACGGAGCCGAGGAGCAGCGGGTTCCCGGCGTCGTGGCCCGGTCCGTAGACGGCCTGGAGTGCCTGGGCTTCGATGGGGTCGCCGAGGGCGGTGCCGGTGCCGTGGGCCTCGACGGCGGTGATATCGGCGGCGGTCAGGCCCGCGTTGCCGAGTGCCTGGCGGATGACGCGCTGCTGGGAGGGTCCGTTGGGGGCGGTGAGCCCGTTGGACGCGCCGTCCTGGTTGATGGCGGAGCCGCGGATGACGGCCAGGACGTCGTGGCCGTTGGCCCGGGCGTCGGAGAGCCGTTCGAGGACGAGGACGCCGACGCCTTCGGCGAGGGTCATCCCGTCGGCGGCGTCGGAGAAGGGTTTGCAGCGGCCGTCGGCGGCGAGCGCCCGCTGCCTGCTGAAGGCGATGAACGGGGCGGGGTTGGTCATGACGGTGGCGCCGCCGGCCAGCGCGAGCGTGCTTTCCCCGTTGCGCAGGGACTGGCAGGCCAGATGCAGCGCCACCAGTGAGGACGAGCAGGCGGTGTCCACGGTGACGGCCGGGCCTTCGAGGCCGAAGAGGTAGGCGAGGCGGCCGGAGAGCACACTGGGGCTGGTCCCGGTGACGGCGTGCCCGGCGGACGCGTCGTCCATGCCGGTGCCGTACTCCTGGTAGGTGGAGCCGATGAAGGTTCCGGTGGCGGTGGAGTGCACGGCTGCCGGGTCGATGCCCGCGGATTCGAAGGCTTCCCAGGTGGTTTCGAGGAGCAGCCGCTGCTGCGGGTCCATGGAGAGGGCCTCGCGCGGGGAGATGCCGAAGAAGGCGGCGTCGAACTCGCCCGCCTCGTGGAGGAAGCCGCCCCGGGTGGAGTACGTCTTGCCGCCCGCGTCGGGGTCGGCGTCGTACAGGTTCTCGTCCCAGCCCCGGTTGACGGGAAAGTCGGAGGTGGCGTCGGCGCCCTCGGCGATCAGCTGCCAGAACTGCTCCGGGGAGCGGACGCCGCCGGGGAACCGGCAGCTCATGCCGACGATGGCGACGGGTTCGTCGTACCGGCCGGCGACCGCGGCCCGTGGGGCCGGCCGGTCCTCGGCCGCTCCCAGGATCTCACCGCGGAGGAAGGCGGCGAGGGCGACGGGCGTCGGATGGTCGAAGGCCATGGCGGCGGGCAGTGCGAGGCCGGTTGCGGTCGCGAGCCGTTTGCGGAGTTCGACGGCGGTCAGCGAGTCGAGACCGGCGTCGCGGAAGGCCCGGGTGGGGGCGACGGATTCGGCGGAGGCGTGTCCGAGGACAGCAGCCGTCTCGCGGCGTACCAGGTCCGCCAGGGCCCGGTCCCGCTCGGCATCCGACAGTGCCCGGACTTTGCGCACGAACGGTGAGGGACCGGCGTCGGTCGTCGGTGCCGCGGCGAGTGCGCGGACCTCGGGCAGTTCATCGAAGAGCCGGCTGGGCCTGGCCGCGGTGAAGACGGGGACGTAGGTCGTCCAGTCGACGTCGGCGACGGTGACGGTGGTGTCCCGCTGGAGGATCGCCCGGCCCAGTTCGGCGAGGGCGGTTGCGGGTGCGAGGGGGCGCAGGCCCTGGCGGGCGAGGCTGTCGGAAACGGCCTCGTGGGCGGCCATACCGGCTCCGGCCCAGGGGCCCCAGGCCAGGGAGGTGGCGGTCAGGCCGCGGGCCCGGCGGTGTTCGGCGAGCGCGTCGAGATAGGCGTTGGCGGCGGCGTAGGCGCTCTGCCCGGCGCTTCCCCAGATCCCGGCGACTGAGGAGAACAGGACGAAGAAGTCCAGGTCGTGGCCGTCCAGCAGGGCGTCGAGGTGAGCCGCGCCGAGGGTCTTCGCGGCGGCGTACTCGGTGAGGTCGGCGAACGGGGTGGCGGCGAGCGGCGTGGCCTGGCCGAGGCCGGCCGCGTGGACCACACCGGTCAGCGGATGCTCGGCGGGTACGGCGGCCAGCACGGCCGCCAGCGCGTCCCGGTCCGCGACGTCGCAGGCGGCGAAGGTGGCCCCGGCGCCCAGTTGCCGCAGTTCCTCGGCCAGTTCGGCGGCGCCCGGGGCGTCGGGGCCGCGCCTGCTGGTGAGGATCAGATGGCCGGCCCCGTGCCGGGCGAGCCAGCGGGCCACCTCGGCGCCGAGCGCGCCGGTGCCGCCGGTGACGAGTACGGTGCCGGTGGCGGTGAACGCCCCGTCCTTGGGGAGTCCGGCGGCCGGGCGCCGCATCAGCCGTCGGCCGTACGCGGCGCTGCCGCGCAGGGCGAGCTGGTCCTCGGCGGCTTCGCCCGGGGTGGTGGCCAGCGCGCTGACGAGGCGCTGCACGGTGGGCGCGGTCAGGGTTTCGTCCAGGTCGACGAGGCCGTGGAAGGCCCGGGGGCGTTCCAGGGCGGCGACCCGGCACAGGCCCCAGGCGGCGGCCTGGGCGGGGCGGGTGACCGGATCGGCGGCGCCGGTGGAGACGGCGCCGCGGGTCAGCGTCCACAGCGGGGCGGTACTGCCAGTGTCGTGCAGGGCCTGGGCGAGGACCGTACCGAGCGCGAGGCCGGTGGGCAGACCGGGGCCCCGGTCGACGGCGGTGTCGGCGAGCGGCAGCAGCGACAGCAGCCCGGCGGGCTCACCGGCCTCCGTCGCCGCGGTGAGCCGGGCGGCGAGTTCGGCGCGGTCCGGGCAGGTGTCGTCCAGGACGAGGCGGGTGAACCGGGCGCCGTGGCCGCGCAGGGCGTCCAGCAGTTCGGTGTCGTCGACGCGTTCCGTGGTGAGCACCAGCCAGGTGCCGTCCAGGACGGGTGCGGCGCCGGTGCGGATCTGCTGCCAGGCCACGCGGTAGCGGGCGGAGTCGAGCAGGGTCTGTTCGGCGTGGTGGCGCCGGTAGGTCGACAGGGCGGGCAGCAGGGCGGCGAGGCCGGCGTGCTGTTCGTCGCGGAGGCCGAGGATTCCGGCGACACCGTCGGTGTCGCCGCGTTCGACCGCGCCCCACAGGGCGGTATCGGCGGCCCCCGCGGTGCCGGACGCGCCGGGGGCGGGGGCGGTCCGCTCGGGCCAGTAGCGTTCGTGCTGGAAGGCGTACGTGGGCAGTTCGACCCGGCGGGCGCCGGCCGGGGCGTGGCAGGCGGCCCAGTCCACGGCGATCCCGCGTACGTGGAGCCGGGCGAGCGCGGCGACGGCGCTGTGCTCCTCGGCCCGGCCGGTGCGCAGCAGCGGGACGGATTCGACGGCGTCGCCGAGGATGTCCTGGGTGAGGGCGGACAGTACGCCGTCCGGGCCGAGTTCGACGAAGGTGGTGACACCGGCGGCGCGGGCCGCGCTCACCGCGTCGGCGAAGCGGACGGGGCGGCGGACCTGCTCCACCCAGTAGCCGGGGGTGCACAGTTCCTCGGCGGTGGCCGTCGCGCCGGTGGTGCGGGACACCAGGTCGAGTACCGGCGCGGTGTACGTCAGCTGCTCGGCGGTCTGCCGGAACTCCTGGAGCATGGGCTCCATCCGGGCGGAGTGGAAGGCGTGGCCGACCCGGAGCCGTTTGGTCCTGCGGCCCTCGGCGGCGAATGCCTCCGCCAGGGCGAGGGTTCCGGCTTCGTCGCCGGAGACGACGACGGCACGGGGGCCGTTGACGGCGGCGACGGAGACTCCGCCGGTGAGCCGGGCGAATACCTCGTCCTCGGTGGCCTCGACGGCGATCATGGCGCCGCCTTCGGGGAGGGCCTGCATCAGGCGGGCCCGGGCGGCGACCAGCGTGCATGCGTCGGCGAGGGTGAACACCCCGGCGCAGTGCGCGGCGGCGATCTCGCCGACGGAGTGGCCGAGCAGCGGGCCGGGGCGCACTCCGAAGGAGGTGATCAGCCGGAAGAGGGCGATTTCGACGGCGAACAGGGCGGGCTGGGCATAGCCGGTACGGTCGAGCAGGGCCGCCTCAGCGCTGCCCTCGGCGGCGAACAGCACCTCGCGCAAGGGGACTTCGTACCCGTGGTCCAGGTACTCCAGGGCCTCGTCCAGGGCGGTGGCGAACACCGGGAACCGGCCGTACAGCTCACGGCCCGTACCGGCCCGCTGCGAACCCTGCCCGGCGAAGAGGAATCCGGCCCTGGTGTCGCCGGTCTCGCCTTCCTGGAGCGCCGGGTCGGTCTCGCCGCGGGCCAGTGCGCGCAGAGCGCGCAGCAGTTCGGTGCGGCCGCCGACGGCGACGGCGCGCTGTTCGAAGGCGGACCGGGTGGTGGCGAGGGAGATTCCGATATCGGCCGGGTCGAGTTCGGGGTGGGCTTCCGTGTACGCGGACAGCCGGGCGGCCTGGTCGCGCAGCGCGGTCCGGGTCCGGCCGGAGAGCGGCCAGGCGGTGACCGGGGTCTCCTCGCGTGCGGCCGGCGCGGGCAGCGGCGGGGCCTGCTCGATGAGGACATGGGCGTTGGTGCCGCTGATCCCGAAGGAGGAGACTCCGGCGCGGCGCGGCCGGCCGGTCTCGGGCCAGGCCGTCTCATCGGCCAGCAGTTCGACGGCTCCGGTCTGCCATTCGACGTGCCGGGACGGCTCGGCGGCGTACAGGCTGCGCGGGACGAGGCCGTGGCGCAGGGCCATGACGGTCTTGATGACTCCGGCGACACCGGCGGCTGCCTGGGTGTGGCCGATATTGGACTTGACCGAGCCGAGCAGCAACGGCCGTGCGGGGTCGCGGTCCTGTCCGTAGGTGGCGAGCAGCGCCTGGGCCTCGATGGGGTCGCCGAGGGTGGTGCCGGTGCCGTGGCCCTCGACGACGTCGATGTCCGCGGTGGTGAGCCCGGCGCCGGACAGGGCCTGGCGGATGACGCGCTGCTGGGCGGGCCCGTTGGGGGCGGTCAGGCCGTTGGAGGCGCCGTCCTGGTTGACGGCGGAACCGCGGACCAGGGCCAGGACCCGGTGTCCGTTGCGGCGGGCGTCGGAGAGCCGCTCCAGGACCAGGACGCCGACTCCCTCCGCCCAGCCGACACCGTCGGCGGAGTCGGAGTAGGCCTTGCAGCGGCCGTCCGGGGAGAGGCCGCGCTGGCGGGAGAACTCGATGAGGGACGTCGGGGTGGACATGACGGTCACGCCGCCCGCGAGGGCGAGCGGGCAGTCACCGGCGCGCAGGGCCTGCATGGCCCAGTGCATGGCGACGAGTGAGGAGGAGCAGGCGGTGTCCACGGTGACGGCCGGGCCTTCGAGGCCGAGGGTGTAGGAGACCCGGCCGGAGGCGATGGACGGCGAGGTGCCGCTGCCCTGGTGGCCTTCGAAGCGGCTGTCGGCGAGGGTGGCCGCGTAGTCGTTGTACATGACGCCCGCGAAGACGCCGGTCCGGGATCCGCGCAGCGAGACCGGGTCGATGCCCGCATGTTCGATCGCCTCCCAGGAGGCCTCCAGCAGCAGCCGCTGCTGGGCGTCGGTGGCCAGCGCCTCGCGCGGGCTCATACCGAAGAAGCCGGGGTCGAACTCGGCTGCCTCGTGGAGGAATCCGCCGGAGCGGGTGTAGGCGGTGCCGGGGTGGTCCGGGTCCGGGTGGTAGAGCCCGTCGAGGTCCCAGCCCCGGTCGGTGGGCAGACCGGAGATGGCGTCGGTGCCGTCGCGGACCAGTCGCCAGAGGTCGTCGGGGGAGGCGACGCCGCCCGGGTAGCGGCAGCTCATGCCGACGATGGCGATCGGGTCGTCGGAGGCCGCGGTGGTGCGCGGGGCGGGGTCCGTGGCGACGGCGCCCCGGTCGCCCATGAGTTCGTCGACGAGGTGCGCGGCGAGCGCGGTGACCGTCGGATAGTCGAAGATCACGGTGGCGGAGGTGCGCAGCCCGGTGTGCAGGCGCAGCCGGTTGCGGAGTTCGACGGCGGTGAGCGAATCGAAGCCGAGGTCCTGGAACCGGTGGAGCGGGTCCACGTCGTCGGGTCCGCCGTGCCGCAGTACGGCGGCGACCTGGGTGCGGACGAGGGCGACGACGGTCTCGGTCCGGTCCTTCCCGTCGAGGCGGGCGAGTTGCCGGACGAGTCCGGCGGCGGCTTCGGACCCGGCGACGACCGCGCGCCGCACGGCGGGGCGGACGAGTCCGCGCAGCAGCGGCGGTACGTCGCCCAGCGCGCCCAGTACGGGCAGGTCGAGCCGGGCGGGCAGCAGGACCGGCGCGTCCACGGCGAGGGCCGCGTCGAACAGGGCGAGTCCTTCCCGCACCGTGAGGGCGGGGGTGCCGCTGCGGGCGAGCCGCTCCAGGTCGGCCCCGGTCATCGTGCCCGTCATTCCGGCGGTGAGGGCCCACGGTCCCCAGCCGAGTGAGCGGGCTGGCAGTCCGGCGGCGCGGCGCGACTGGGCGAGGGCGTCGGCGAAGGCGTTCGCGGCGGCGTAGTTGCCCTGGCCCGGCGCGCCCACGGAGCCGGAGAGGGAGGAGAACACCACGAAGGCGGCCAGGTCGGGGCAGCTTTCCGCGGTGGCTCGGTGGAGGTGCCAGAGGGCATCGGCCTTGGGCCGCAGGACGGCGCTGATCCGTTCCGGGGTGAGGGCGGTGAGGACGCCGTCGTCGAGGATGCCCGCGGTGTGCACCACGGCGGTGAGCGGATGCGCGGCGGGCACGGCCGCCAGCAGCCGGGTGACGGCGGCCCGGTCGGTGAGGTCGCAGCTTTCGACGGCGACCTGTGCGCCGAGGGCCTCCAGTTCGCCGGTGAATTCGGCGGCATCCTCGGTGGCGGGGCCGCGCCGGCTCGCCAGCAGCAGACGGCGTACACCGCGCTCGGTGACGAGGTGGCGGGCCAGGATCCGGCCGAGGCCGCCGAGGCCGCCGGTGATCAGGACGGTGCCCTCGGGGTCGAGAGCCGGTTCCGCCTGCTTCCGGCGGGCCCGGACGAGCCGGGCCGCGAGGACGGCGCCGTCGCGGACGGCGAGCTGCGGTTCGTCGCCCGCCAGGGCCTGCGGGGGCAGGGCGGCGGGCGCGCCGGGGTCGAGGTCGAGGAGGCCGAACCGGCCGGGGTGCTCGGCCTGGGCGGAGCGGACGAGGCCCCAGACGGCCGCGGCCGCCGGATCGGTGACGCCCTCGCCGTCGGCCGTGGCGACCGCGCCGCGGGTGACGAAGGTCAGCCGGGCGTCGGCCGTGGTCTCGTCGGCGAGCCACTCCTGGATCTGCCGGAGCACCTGCGCGGTCAGCGGGTGCGCGGCGGCGGCCGGGTCCTCGGCGGGCGCCGCGGAGACGGGGGCGACGACCTCGGCGGGCGGGGCGGCGCCCTCGGTCCGGACCAGCGGGGTGCCGAGGCCCCACGGATCGGTGCCGAGGACGGCGACGGAGGGCGGGGCGGGCTGCGTGGTGCCGCCGGGCGGCCGGGTCCAGCGGAGTTCGAACAGGGAATCGCGGACCGGCGCAGTGGCGGGGTCCGGCGCGGTGTCCCGCAGGGGGCGCAGGACGAGTGAGCCGACGGTGGCGACCGGGCGGCCGTCGGTGTCGGCGACGTCCAGGGTGACCGCGCCGTCTCCGGCGGAGGAGAGTCTGACCCGGACCGCGGTGGCACCGGTGGCGTGCAGGGTGACGTCCTGCCAGGCGAAGGGCACTCCACCGGTCCCGTGTTCGCCGAGGTCGAGGAAGGCGCAGGGGTGCAGGGCCGCGTCGAGCAGTGCGGGGTGGATGCCGAACACGTCCGTGGCCGTCCCGGTTTCGGGCAGCGCCACCTCGGCGTACACGTCGTCGCCGGCCTGCCAGGCGGCCCGTATGCCCTGGAACAGCGGCCCGTAGGCGAATCCGGCCTCGGCCGTCCGGCCGTAGAACCCGTCGAGGTCCAGCGGGCGGGCGCCAGCCGGGGGCCAGGCTCCGGCCGCGAACCCCTCCCCGGCCGGGGCGGGCCGGTCCGTGGTGGCCAGCACTCCCTGGGCGTGCTGCGTCCACGGCTGTTCGCCGGCGGCCCCCGCATCCCGGTCGCTGTCGGGCCGGGAGTGGACGGTCAGGGTGCGGCGGCCGGTCTCGTCGGGGCTGCCGGCCCACACCTGTACCTGTACGCCGCCCTGTTCGGGCAGGACCAGGGGCGCGGCGAGGGTGAGTTCCTCGATCAGATTGCAGCCGACCTCGTCGCCGGCCCGGACGGCCAGTTCCAGGAAGCCGGTGCCGGGCAGCAGTACGGTGCCGCGTACGGTGTGCTGGGCCAGCCAGGGGTGGGACCGGACGGAGAGCCGGCCGGTGAGCAGCAGTCCGTCGGAGTTGGCGAGCGACACGGCGGCGGCCAGCAGCGGGTGGCGGGCCGCGCCCAGACCGGCGCCGCGTACGTCTCCGGCGGGCCGGCCGAGCGCGGTGCGGGGCCAGAAGGCGCGGTGTTCGAAGGCGTAGGTGGGCAGGTCGACGGGGCGGGCCCCGGTTCCCGTGAACCAGGCGTCCCACCGGACGCGGACCCCGTGCACGTGGAGGGCGGCGACGGCCTCGGTGAAGGTGTCGGCCTCGGGACGGCCGGGGCGCAGCAGCGGGTTCGCCACCGGCTCCTCGGGGCGGGTCCGGGCCAGGGCGGACAGGATTCCGTCGGGGCCCAGTTCGAGGAAGGCGCCGGTGCCGTGGCCGGTGAGCCAGTCGAGCGCGTCGGCGAAGCGGACGGTGCGGCGGGCGTGGTCGGCCCAGTAGTCGGGTGAGGCGAACTGTGCGGCGGTGGCGGGGACGCCGGTGAGAGTGGAGATCACCGGGACGGCCGGGGCCTGCGGGGTCAGTCCGGCGACGACGGCGCGGTACTCCGCGAGCATCGGCTCCATCAGGGGCGAGTGGAAGGCGTGCGAAACGCGCAGCGGCCTGGTCCGGCGGCCGAGTCCGGCGAAGTGCGCTCCGACGGCGGCGGTCTCGTCGGCGGTTCCGGCGACGACGACGGCGTCCGGTCCGTTGACGGCGGCGACGGAGACTCCGCCGGTGAGCCGGGCGAGTACCTCGTCCTCGGTGGCCTCGACGGCGATCATGGCGCCGCCTTCGGGGAGGGCCTGCATCAGGCGGGCCCGGGCGGCGACCAGCGTGCATGCGTCGGCGAGGGTGAACACCCCGGCGCAGTGCGCGGCGGCGATCTCGCCGACGGAGTGGCCGGTGAGGAAGTCCGGTGTGATCCCGAGGGATTCGACCAGCCGGAAGAGAGCGACCTCGACGGCGAACAGGGCGGGCTGGGCATAGCCCGTACGGTCGAGCAGGGCCGCCTCAGCGCTGCCCTCGGCGGCGAACAGCACCTCGCGCAAGGGGACTTCGTACCCGTGGTCCAGGTGCTCCAGGGCCTCGTCCAGGGCGGTGGCGAACACCGGGAACCGGCCGTACAGCTCACGGCCCGTACCGGCCCGCTGCGAACCCTGCCCGGGAAAGAGGAGCCCGAGCCTGGTACGTGCCCGGACCGCGCCCCGTACTGCGGTCCCGTCCTCGCCGTCCCTGAGCGCCGCGAGCGCGGACCGGACCCCGGCCCGGTCGGCCGCGGTGATCACGGCACGGTGCTCCAGGCCGGCCCGGGTGGTGGCGAGGGAGTACGCGAGATCGGTGTCGGCGTGCCGCGGGTCGGCGTCCAGGAACTCCAGCAGCCGTGCCGCCTGGGCGCGCAGGGCCGCCGGGGTACGGCCGGACACCAGCCACGGCAGCGGGCCCGGCGCGGCGGCCCCCGGGATCCGCGGCTCGGGCGCGGCGGCGTCCTCGGGGGCCTGCTCGATGATGGCGTGCGCATTCGTACCGCTGAGGCCGAAGGAGGAGACTCCGGCCCGGCGCGGTTCCTCGCGCTTCGGCCACGGGGTGGGCTCGGTGAGCAGGCGTACGGTGCCCGCCGACCAGTCCACATGGGTGGACGGCTCGTCGACGTGCAGGGTCCGGGGCAGCAGTTCGTGCCGCAGGGCGAGCACCGTCTTGATGACGCCGGCCACCCCGGCGGCGGCCTGGGTGTGGCTGAGGTTGGACTTCACGGAGCCGAGCAGCAGCGGCCGCGCGGGGTCACGGTCCCGGCCGTACGTCGCGAGCAGCGCCTGGGCCTCGACCGGGTCGCCCAGGGTGGTGCCCGTACCGTGGGCCTCGACCGCGTCCACCTGGTCGGCGGAGAGCCGGGCAGCCCGGAGTGCCTGCTCGATGACCCGCTGCTGGGAGGGTCCGTTGGGGGCGGTCAGCCCGTTGGACGCGCCGTCCTGGTTGACGGCGGTGCCACGGACGACGGCCAGGACCCGGTGCCCGTTGCGGCGGGCGTCCGCGAGCCGCTCCAGGACGAGCACGCCGACGCCTTCGGCCCAGCCGGTGCCGTTCGCGGCCTCGGCGAAGGAGCGGCAGCGGCCGTCCGCGGCCAGCCCGCCCTGCCGGGCGAACTCCACGAAGGTGGTGGGGCTGGACATGACGGTGACGCCCGCGGCGAGCGCGAGTCCGGACTCCCCGGAGCGCAGCGACTGCGCGGCCAGGTGCAGGGCGACGAGGGAGGAGGAGCAGGCGGTGTCCACGGTCACGGCCGGGCCGACCGTACCGAGGACGTAGGCCAGCCGGCCGGAGATGACGCTGGTCGCGTTGCCGGTCAGGACGAAGCCCTGCACATCGTCGTCGGGCCCGGTGCGGTACTCCTGCGGCATCGCGCCGACGAAGAGGCCGGTACGGGTGGAGCGCAGGGCGAGCGGGTCGATGCCGGCCCGTTCGAAGGCCTCCCAGGACGCTTCCAGCAGCACCCGCTGCTGCGGGTCCATGGAGAGGGCCTCGCGGGGTGAGATACCGAAGAAAGCGGGGTCGAAGTCGGCGGCGCCGTGGAGGAATCCGCCGCGGATGTCCATGGGCCCGTCCGCGGGATCGAACTCCCAGCCACGGTCGGCGGGCAGCCCGGTGATGCCGTCCCGTTCCGCCACGAGCATGTCCCACAGGTCTTCGGGGGAAGCGACCCCGCCGGGGTAGCGGCAGCTCATCCCGATGACGGCGATCGGCTCGTTGGCCGCCGCCTCCAGCTCGTTCACCCGCTGCCGTGAGCGTTGCAGATCCGCGCCGGCCCGCTTGAGGTAGTCCCGGAGTTTCTGCTCGTTGCCCATATCAACTCAATCCATCTGGAAGACCGGCGGACAGCAGGGGACCGGGCGTGGCAAAGCCGCGCGTACCTGCGGATCAGCGCTAGTCTCCGATCGGCCGCGCCAGGAAATTCCCTAGTCATGGACTAGGGGTTTACACAGCGGCGTGAGGGCAGGATCGGCGGCATGTCCGAAACCGTGGAGGGCGGCTCGGCGCCCGACCGACTCGCCGGGCCCTCCGAGCCGGACGAACTCGACCGGCTCGACGAGCAGCTGATCGCTCTGGTGCTCCTGCGAGCGCGGCAGGCCCGTGGCCGGCAGTCGGACCGGCGTGCCTCGGGTCTGCCGGTGTCGCCGCTCGCCCGGGAGAACGCGATGCTGCGGCGGTACACGGAACGGCTGGGCCGGGAAGGCACGGCCATTGCGCTGGCGGTCCTCGCCCTGTCGCGGCACCGCTGATCTTTCGGGCGCCGTGGAGGTGTCCGGAACGGCTCCGGTCCCACCGGCGGCCGGAGCATCGGCCGGCGGCGGAGCGGCACTGCCCCACCACCGCGTACCGGTCCCGCGCCGGGGACCGGTGGGTGCCCGGATCGCAGGTCCGGGTGCCACCGGAGCTACCAGCGGGCCCCGGAGAGTGCGGCGCCGTGCTCTCGTACCAGACGCGCCTGCCTCAGGTCCGACTCGACCATCATCCGCATCAGTCCGGGGAAGTCCACCGTCGGCTTCCAGTCCAGCTGCTTACGGGCGCTGGAGGAGTCCGCGCAGAGCGTCTCCACCTCCGCGGGACGTACCAGTCCGGGATCGACGACGACATGGTCCTCCCAGTTCAGCCCCACGCAGTCGAATGCGATCCGGGCGGCGTCGCGTACCGAGTGCATCTGCCCGGTGCCCACCACATAGTCTTCCGGCCGGCCCTGCTGGAGCATCAGATGCATGGCGCGGACGTAGTCACCGGCGAAGCCCCAGTCCCGTACCGCATCGAGATTCCCCAGGCTCAGCCGCTCCTGAAGGCCCAGCTTTATCCGTGCGACGGCCAGCGAGATCTTCCTGGTCACGAACTCTGCGCCCCGCCGCGGCGACTCATGGTTGAACAGGATCCCGGAGACCGCGTACATACCGTAGGACTCCCGGTAGTTCCGGGTCATGTAGTGGCCGTACGTCTTCACCACACCGTAGGGGCTGCGCGGGTGGAACGAGGTCGTCTCGTTCTGGGGTGTCTGTGTCACCATGCCGAACATCTCGGACGAGGAGGCCTGGTAGAAGCGGATCTGCCCGGCGACAACGCTGCTCGACGACGGCTTGCTGAGGCCGCTGACGATCCGGATGGCCTCCAGCATCCGCAGCACACCCGTTCCATTGACCTCGGTGACCAGCTCCGGCTGCTGCCACGACATCGGTACGAAGGAGATCGCCCCCAGGTTGTAGACCTCGTCGGGCTGCACCGCGTTGAGCGCGGAGACCAGACTGCCCTGGTCCATCAGATCGCCGTCGACGAATCGGAGATCGGGGATCAGCCGGCTGACACGGTCCTTGCGCGGGTTCGCCTGCCCCCTGGTCAGCCCCCAGACCCGGTACCCCAGGGAGAGCAGATGCTCCGCCAGATAAGACCCGTCCTGTCCGGTGACGCCGGTGATCAGCGCGCTCTTGGCCATCCCATTCCCCTTCGTTTCACGGAAGGACCAGCGAAGCAGGAACGGGCTAAGGAATTTGCGAGACTTCGGCCGGGCCGTACGCAAGGGCGCCCGGCCGGGCGGGCTGACGGCAGTCCGGTCCCGGGCGGCGGGCGCAGGCGCGCCCGGCCGGGGCCGTAGCCGAAGACCATGCGCTCTCCGGCGGCCGTGCCGGCCGGATGCGGTATCCGAGGACGGCGCGGAGCGCAGCCACGGTGGCGAGCCGCCGCGCACCCGCCCGGCACCCGCGAAGCTGCGGCCGAGGATCGTACAGCTGTCTCCAGGTCCACTCGAACGGGTTCGCCCAACGCCCCTGCCCAGCAGGCCACTTCGCCATACTTCGCATCAGCCCGGCCGAACGGCGGGGCGAATCCCCCTGCGAGCGGTGTACCAGGGGTGCAGCGGTCGTCGATGTCCGGCGGAGCCGGGGGGAAGACGTTCGCCACCGCCGGTGCACAGGACGAACGCCACTCCCGCTCCTCCATTCCTGTTACCGGACCACGGCCGAGCGCGCCCCCGGCGGCACGGCCTGAAGGAACATCGCCATGAGCACCTTCGCAGCAGCCGCCCCGTCCGACGACGGGACCGCCCCCGCGGGCGGTTCCCGGGAGACGTCGGACCGGCCGCGGTATCGGAACGAGCCGGTCGCCGTGATCGGGATGGCTTGCCGCTTCGCCGGTGGTATCTCCACTCCGGAGGGGCTCTGGCAGCTGGTGGCCTCCGGCGGGGAGGTGATCGGCGAACTGCCCGCTTCCCGCGGCTGGGACCTTGGTTCGCTGTACAACGCGGACCGGCGGAGCCGGGGCACCTTCTCCATCCGGCAGGGCGGTTTCCTCGACGATCCGGCCGGTTTCGACGCCCGGTTCTTCGGCATCGGGCCGCGGGAGGCCGCGGCCATGCACCCGCATCAGCGGCTGCTGCTGGAGACGGCGTGGGAGGCGTGCGAACGCGCCGGAATCGTCCCGGAATCGCTGCGTGGCACCGGCGCCGGATCGTTCGTGGGCGCCTTCCACACCGACTACGGACCGCGGATGCACGAGGGATGCGATTCGGAGGGGCATCTGCTGATCGGCTCGACCGGTGTCGCCGCCGGACGCCTCTCGTACACTATGGGACTCGAAGGCCCGGCGAGTGTCGTCGACACCTCCTGCTCGTCCGGTCTCGCAGCGGTGCATCTGGCCGTCCGGTCGCTCCGGTCGGGCGAGTGCCCGCTGGCCCTGGCGGGTGGGGCATCGGTCCACGGGACACCCGGTCTGCTGGTGGACTTCAGCCGGCAGGGGGTACTGGCCGAGGACGGCCGCAGCCGCGCCTTCGGCAGCGGGGCCCGGGGGTTCGGCGTGGCCGAGGGCGCCGCGATGCTGGTACTGGAGCGGCTCTCGGACGCACAGCGCCACGGGCACCCGGTCCTGGCGGTGATCCGGGGCACGGCCTGGAACCAGGACGGCGCGAGCCAGGGTCTCTCCGCCCCGAGCGGAGCCGCGCAGCAGCGCGTCGTCCGGGCGGCCCTGGCCGACTGCCGGCTCACGGCCGGGGACGTGGATCTGGTGGAGGCCCATGGCACCGGGACCCGCCTGGGCGACCCGGTCGAGGCGGGCGCTCTGCTCGCCACCTACGGGCAGGACCGGCCGGCGGACCGGCCGGTCCAGGTGGGCTCGGTGAAGTCCAATATCGGGCACACCCTCGCCGCGGCGGGTCCGGCCGGTCTGATCAAGGTGATCCAGGCCATCCGGCACCGCACCCTGCCCAAGACCCTCCACGCCGGGACACCGAACCCCGAAGTCGACTGGGACAGCGGGCATCTGCGGCTGCTCACCGAGTCGATCCCCTGGCCCGGTCTCGGGCGGCCGCGCCGGGCCGGGGTCCTGTCCTACGGAGTGAGCGGCACCAACGTCCATGTGATCGTGGAGGAGGCTCCGCCTCCGCCGCCGGCCGTGCCCCGGCAACCGGTACCACCCGCCGGTGAACCGGTCGCACCCGAATCCATGAGGCCCTGGATCCTGTCGGCACGGACTGCCGAGGCACTGCGGGCC
The DNA here is from genome assembly GCF_044763775.1 of Streptomyces sp. NPDC094448. Lineage (NCBI taxonomy): Bacteria > Bacillati > Actinomycetota > Actinomycetes > Kitasatosporales > Streptomycetaceae > Streptomyces > Streptomyces sp. NPDC094448. The sequence goes on from NZ_JBIWGU010000003.1 coordinate 35,770, forward strand.
CAGGGACAGCGGCTGCTGACGCGCCTGCGGGAGCACGAGACCCTCGCCCCCGTCGACGTGGGCTGGTCACTGGCCGCCACCCGGGCACGGTTCGAGCACCGCGCGGCAGTGTTCGGCACCGACCGCGAGCAGCTGACCGCGGCGCTGCGACGGCTGGCGGACGGCGACGCATCACCGGACGTCGTACGGGGCACGGCCCACGCTCCGGCGCGCACGGCCTTCGTCTTTCCCGGCCAGGGCTCCCAGTGGCCGGGCATGGCCGTCGGCCTGCTGGCGTCGTCACCGGTCTTCGCCGAGCGCATGGAGGCGTGTTCCCGGGCGCTGTCCCCGCATGTGGAATGGTCGCTGACGGACGTCCTGCGCGGTGCGCCGGACGCGCCCGGTCTCGACCGGGTGGATGTGGTGCAGCCGGTGCTGTTCGCCGTCATGGTGTCGCTCGCCGCGCTGTGGCAGGCGCACGGAGTGGAGCCCGACGCCGTCATCGGCCACAGCCAGGGCGAGATTGCCGCGGCCTGTGTCGCCGGTGCCCTGAGCCTGGAGGACGCGGCGAAGGTGGTCGCGCTGCGCGGCAGGGCGCTGCTCGAACTCTCCGGCACCGGCGGTATGGCAACCCTGGCACTCTGCGCCGAGGACGCCGGAGAACTGGCCGGCGGCTGGGCGGGGCGGCTGTCCGTCGCCGCTCACAACAGTCCCGGCAGTACGGTCGTGTCCGGCGACGCGCAGGCGCTCGCGGAGCTGCTGTCCCGGTGCGAGGAGCGCGGGGTGTGGGCCCGGAGGATCGCCGTCGACTACGCGTCGCACTCCCCGCACGTCGACCGCCTCCGGGAACGGCTGTCGGCCGAACTCGCAGACATCCGGCCCCGGCAGGGCACGCTCCCGTTCTGCTCCACCGTCACCGGGGACATCATCGGCACCGGCGGGCTCGACGCCTCCTACTGGTTCCGCAATCTGCGCCGGCCGGTCCGGTTCGCGCCCGCCCTGGAGTCCCTCCTGCGCGACGAGCACACCGCCCTCGTCGAGATCAGTCCGCATCCGGTGCTCACCATGAGCATGCTGGAGATCACCGAGACCGCGGGCTCCCCGGCCGCCGTGCTGTCGACACTGCGGCGCGACGACGGCGGCATGGACCGCTTCCACCGGGCGCTGGCCGAAGCCCATGTCCACGGGGTCCCGGCCGACTGGGCGACGGTGTTCGCCGGAACCGGCGCGCGGCCGGTGGATCTGCCGACGTACGCCTTCCAGCACGAGCGGTTCTGGCTGGACGAAACCTCGGGCAGGCGCTCCGGTGCCGCAGCCGGCGGCCAGGACGCCTCCGGCCATCCGCTGCTCGGCGCGCAGACCTTCCTCGCCGATTCGGGGCAGCTGCTGCTGACCGGACGGCTGTCCCGGCACACCCATCCCTGGCCGGCCGACCACGCCGTACGCGGGACGGTACTGCTGCCCGGTACCGCCTTCCTGGATCTGGCCCTGCACACAGCCACCCAGCTGGGCTGCGACCGTGTCGCCGAACTCGTCCTGGAGCGGCCGCTCGTCCTGCCCGGGGACGACGCCGTCCGCATCCAGATCGCCGCCGTGCCGTCTTCCGACGGTACGTATACCCTGCGCATCCACTCGCGCGCCGAGAACGCCGCCGACGGCACGCCCTGGACCCGTCATGCCTCCGGCGTACTGTCGGCCGGGCCCCCCGCACCGCCGACCGCGCCCTCCGGCGAACCCTGGCCCCCGTCCGGTGCCACGCCCGTCGACCTCAGCGGTCTGTACCCCCGGCTCCGGGACACCGGCTACGAGTACGGTCCGGCCTTCCGCAATCTGACAGCCGTATGGCGCGACGGCGACACGATCCTGGCCGAGGCCGGTCTCGACCGGGAACATCACGCCGACGCCGGCCGCTTCGTCCTCCATCCCGCCCTGCTGGACGCCGTACTGCACGCGCTGCTCGCGGTCTCCCCCGACGGTACGGACGGGCTGATGCTGCCGTTCTCCTGGCACGACGTCAGGCTCCACGCCGCAGAAGCCACCCGCCTGCGGGCCCGTCTCGTACGCGCGCCGGACGGCACGGTCGGCATCACGCTGAGCGACCCCGCCGGCGCGCCGGTGGCCACGGCCGGGGCACTGGCCCTGCGGCCCGTCAGCGAGCAGGCCCTGCGATCGTCGACGATCACCGAGACGGCTCTGCACCGGGTCGTCTGGCCTACGAAGCCGCTCGGCACGGCCGACGACGCGGGCGGCACGGGCTGGGCCTGGGCGGGTTCCGGTACGGCGCTGCGCGCGGTGACGGCCGGTCTCGTACCCGACGGTCTGTGCCATCCGGATCTCGCGGCCCTCCGGCAGGCTTTCGCCGGCGGGGCGCCGATCCCGGAGACAGCCGTCCTGGTCCCTCCGCTCCAGGACGGCGACGACGTCACAGCGTCCGGAGTGCGCGCTCTCGTCCGAGAGACCGTCGAACAGCTTCAGACGTGGCTGGCCGACGACCGGCACACCGACACCCGTCTGCTGGTGGTCACGCACCGCGCGGTGACCACCGAGGCGGGCGAGGAGCTTCGCTCCCCCGGGCAGGCCGCGCTCTGGGGGCTGCTGCGTTCCGCCCAGAACGAGCACCCCGGACGGTTCACCCTCGCCGACCTTGACGGCCTGGAAGCCTCGTTCCGGGCCCTGCCCGCCGCCCTGGCCACCGGCGAACCCCAGTTGGCGCTGCGGGACGGCACGATGCGCACGCCCCGGCTCGCACCGGCCGTCGCGACGACCGCGCTGACGCCACCGGACCTCCGGACGCCCTGGAAAGTGGAGTTCGGCACCACGAACACCTTCGACTGCATGCGGCCGGCCCCCGCGCCCGAGGCGGACCGTCCGCTCGGCGACGGGGAGGTCCGGATCTCCGTGCGCGCGACCGGCATCAACTTCCGCTTCGTCCTGCTGGCCCTCGGGATGATCCAGGACCGCAGCGCCTCTTTCGCGGAGGCGGCCGGTGTGGTGACCGGTACCGGGCCGGGTGTCACCGGCCTGGCCTCCGGCGACCGGGTCATGGGGCTGCTGCCGGACTGTGCCGTGTTCGCCACCGATGCCATCACCGACCAGCGGCGGCTGCTGCCCGTCCCGGACGGCTGGTCCTTCCCTCAGGCGGCGACCGTGCCGGTGGCGTACCTCACCGCCTATGACGCCCTGGTACGCCTCAGCGGTCTCAAAAAGGACGCCAAGGTCCTGATCCACGCCGCGGCCGGCGGGGTCGGTATGGCCGCCGTCCGGCTCGCCCGGCATCTGGGTGCCGAGGTCTACGCCACCGCGAGCCCCGCCAAATGGGACACCCTCCGGGCCATGGGAATCCCCGGCACCCACCTTTCGTCCTCCCGCGCCCTCGACTTCGAGCGCGACTTCCTCCAGCGCACCGAGGGAGCCGGAGTGGACGTCGTACTGAACTGCCTGGCGAAGGAGTTCATCGACGCGTCTCTGCGCCTGATGCCCCGCGGCGGACACTTCATCGAGCTGGGGAAGACGGACCTCCGCGACCCCGCGACCGTCGCCGACGATCATCCCGGTGTGAACTACCGGGTCGTCGACCTGTCCTCGGCGGACACCGCCCGGTGGCACACCCTGCTCACCGGGCTGTCCGACCTGATCCGGCAGGACGTCGCCACTCCCCTCCCGGTGGTCGCGTGGGACGCCCGCCGCGCACCCGAAGCGCTCCACCATATGAGCCGGGCCAGGCACACCGGCAAGAACGTCCTGATCGCACCCCGGACCCCGGACCCCGACGGCACCGTCCTGATCACCGGCGGCACCGGAACCCTCGGCAGCCTCCTCGCCCGCCATCTGGTCACCGAACACGGCACGCGCCACCTGCTGCTGACCAGCCGCCGGGGACCTGAGGCACCGGGCGCGGCCCGGCTGCGTGACGAGCTGACCTCGCTCGGCGCCCGGGTCACCATCGCCGCCTGCGACGCCGCGGACCGGGACGCCCTGCGCGGCCTCCTCGATACCGTGCCCTCCACGCACCCTCTGACCTCCGTCGTCCACACCGCCGGTGTCCTCGACGACGCCACCCTCGCGTCCCTGACCCCCGGGCAGGTGGACCGGGTACTGCGCCCGAAGGCGGACGCCGCCCTCAACCTCCACGAACTCACCCGTGACATGGACCTCTCGGTGTTTGTGCTCTACTCCTCCATGGCCGGGCAGCTCGGCACCGGCGGGCAGGCCAACTACGCCGCGGCCAATACCTTCCTGGACGCCCTCGCCCACCACCGGCGCGGCCAGGGCCTGCCGGGCACATCGCTGGCCTGGGGGCACTGGGAGCGGGACAGCGGTATGACCGGCCATCTGGGCCGCGCCGACCGGGCCCGCATGCGGGGCCAGGGCCTGCGGTCCCTCACCGACCGGGACGGCTTGGCCCTCTTCGACGCGGCGGCACGCTACGACGATCCGCTCCTCGCCACGGCCGCTCTGGGCAGCGCGGACACCGGACGGGACGGCGTGCCACTCCTGTTGCGCGACCTCGTCCGGCCACGGAGCCGGCTTGCCCGCCCCGCGGTGCACAGCGCACCCGCCGGCGCCGTGCGACTGGCCGGGCTCGACGCCGCGGAGCTGCGATACACGCTGCTCGACCTGGTGCTCGACCACGCCGCCACGGCGCTCGGACATACCGGCAAGGAAGCCGTGGACCCGGACCGCCCCTTCCGTGCCGCCGGGTTCGACTCCCTGACCTCCGTCCAGCTCCGCAACGGACTCAACACCGCGACAGGCATGCGTCTGGCCACGACAGCCGTCTTCGACCACCCCACCCCGCGGAAGCTGGCCGAGCATCTCGGCACCCGCCTGTCGCCCACCAGCGTCCTGCCCGGCGCCGATAGCGGGAGGCCGGACCACTCCGTCGCCCGGTATCACGGCGCCCGCCGGGCCGGCGACCCGGCCGCCGCCGTGACAATTGCACGCGCCGCCGTGGAGACCCGGCTGGCCGCGGAGTGCGAACGGGAGGACCGGGTGGTGCCGGTCCGGCCGACCGTCCTGGCTCCGGGAGGGCGGGCGCCCCGCATCATCTGCGTCCCCGCGCTGCCCGCCCCGGCCGACCCGCTCCAGTACCGGACACTGGTCCGGCATCTGCCCCCGCACCGGGGCGTGACCGTACTGCCGCTCCCGGGTTACACCGACGGCGAATCCCTGCCGTCCACACGGGACGCGCTCGTCGGCGCCGTGGCCGAAGCCGTACGGGAGGCGTCGGAGGGCGAACCGTACGTACTACTGGGACACTCCAGCGGCGGCTGGGTCGCCTACGCCACGGCCCAGCAGCTCGCCGGCCACCCGAACCCACCCCTCGGAGTCGTCCTCCTGGACACCGGTGTCGGCCCTGAGGTCACATCCGGCCTCGCGCACGAAGTGACCTGGCGCTCCTGGGAACACACCGGTGAAGCGGACCTCCTCGACACAGCCGGACTCACCGCCATGAGCCACTACTTCGACCTGTTCACCGCATGGCACCCGGACCACCCCCGGGTGCCCGCCCTCCTCGTGGCGGCCGAGGCCCCGATCCTCGGCCGGAAAGCCGAATTCCCCCTCGCCCCGAGCACCACCACACCCGGCGGCCATCTGACGATGATGCGGGAGCACGCCGAGACCACCGCCCACGCCGTCGAGGAGTGGATCGACCGCATGACCGTCCCGAACACCGGCTGAAGTCCCGGCAGCAGACGCGGCAACGACCCCCGGCGTCCCGGGGCCGGAGTATGCGGGTGACCTCTTCGGCCACGGCCCGGCCGCACCCGGTGGACTCGGCGGCCACCGCCGTGATGCCGGGGCCGGCGAGGACCGACGACCGCGTCCAGGTGGCCACCGTGCGGAGCCTCCACGACACGATCCGGAGCAGTCCGCCGCTCGCCGCGCTCGCAGAGGTGCCAGGGGCGCGATCAGCCGCCGGCACAGGGTGGGATCACCATCCTGTCCACAGCAGATGGTTGAGGAGCAACGCCGACATGGCCTGGGTGGCAAGCCATGCCCGGGGGCGGGTCAGGAAGGCACCCGCCGCGAGCAGCCATACGGCGAAGGGGAGCCAGATGCGTTCCGTTTCCGCTTTGCTCATCCCCGACAGATCGGCGACCAGCACCGCGAGCACGGCGGCAGCCACCAGCAGGGCGAGACGGGCGGGGGCGGTTTCGAAGGCACCGTTGCGCCGGGCGGGCGGGTTCGGGACCGCCGTGCTCGCGGCTGCGGCAGCCCGGTCGGGAACGGCCGTACGTACAGCGGTGCCCGGTGTGGGCATCGCGGGTACGGCGGCCGGGCAGGCGGCGCGGGTCGTGGTGGCACCCGCCCGGTCCCGGGTGCGGCCCAGCACCACCCCTGTTCTGCGCAGTCCCGCCGCAATCGCAGGCCCGGTGAGCAGTACGGTGCAAGCAAGGTTGGCCCAGACCCAGTACCCGTATGGACGGATTCCGCCGATTCCCTGGTGGTAGCGGGTGACCAACAGGTGGTAGGCCGCCCACCAGTCGAATCCGGCGGATGCGAACGCGACGGGGACGGCGGCCAGCCCCAGGGTGAAGGGCACCAGCAGTGCCGGGCGTGCCGCAAGCCCCCTGCGGCCGAGGTACACCACCGCCACGCCGATCACCGCGATGAGGACCAAGCCGTAGGAGAGGTAGCAGGTCAGCCCGAACAGCAGGCCGCAGCCCGCGGCTGCCGCGGCCGACGAGCGGGTGAGCGCCAGGGCGAGCAGGGCCACCGCCCATGCGGCGACCGCCGTGAAGTAGGCGTCGGCGGATGTGCCCATCCACACGGCGGCCGGTGCCAGGACGACGAAGGGCGCGGCCCGCCGGGCGAGCCGTTCGTCCGCCAGGGCTCGGACGGCCACCAGTACGGCCGTGGCCGCCGTCGCCCCCACGACGAGGCACCACGTTCCGGCCCAGCCGCCGCCGCGCAGCCCGATGCGGTCGAGGAGGACGAACGTGAGGGTGGCGGCGGGAGGATGCCCGACCACATGCGCGGGCCAGGGGTCGGCGGAGTCGGCCAGGATATGCGAGGCGAAGCCCCGCAGGGCGGCCGGGATGTCCTGGAATCGGTCGACGACCTGGAGGTACTCGTAGCGGGTGGTGAGCCGGGCGACCACGCCGCGCTGCCAGCCGTCGACCAGGGCCAGCGAGAGGGTCCAGGCGAGGGCGGCCGCCCAGACCGCCGCCAGAAGGCCGCGCCAGGGCAGGCGGGCCGCGAGGGCGGGGCCGTGGACGACGACGGCGACCGCGACGAGCACGGCCGCGGGGGAGCCGGGTCCCGTATGCGGTCCCCAGGAGGCGAACAGGGGCGGCCAGCCGACGAAAAGGGTGCCGTCGGTGTTCTGGATGTGGTGTCCGACCAGCGCAGCGGTCACCACCAGCAGGGCGGCGGCCCCGGCGGCGTACAGGTCTCGGCGCGGGCCGGGGCGGGCTGTTTCGTCCTCGGCGGGGTATGAGGTGGGGGTCACAACGGCACGCTAGGCCGCGCAAGTGCCGGATGGACGCGGTACCAGTTCGACGTCAGCGTTTCGTCATGGGTTGCGCCCCCTTCGGCCGGGTGCTCCGAGCCTAGGGTCGGAGCATGCGAGACGACCCCCGGCTTCCCTCGTCCCCCGGTTTCTGGCGCAGCCCGGTGCGCGGCCTCCGGTTCACTTCGGTGCTCGGCATGGTGCTGCTCGTCGGCATGACGGTGCTGTTCGTGACGGGCCTGCTGTCGTACGCCGCGTACAACCCGGACCTGTCGCCGGTGAACGACCGGACACCCGGCAAGGGACTCCTCGGCTTCTACCTCGTCGACTGGCCGACGGATCCGCACTGGCTCTACCGACTCAACCAGGGCGTGCACGTCACCCTGGGCATCACCCTGATCCCCGTACTGCTGGCCAAGCTCTGGTCCGTGATCCCGCGGCTGTTCGCCCTGCCGCCGGTACGCTCCCTCGCCCATGCGCTGGAACGCCTGTCGCTGCTGCTCCTGGTGGGCGGCGCGCTGTTCCAGTTCGCCACCGGGGTACTGAACGTCCAGCTCGACTACGTCTTCCCCGGCTCCTTCTACACCCTCCACTTCTACGGTGCCTGGGTCTTCTTCGCGGCCTTCGCCGCCCATGTCGCGCTGAAGCTCCCGAAGGCGCTGCGCAACCTGCGGGGGCCGGGAGACGAGGACGGGCTCAGGTCCCCCCGCCCCGCCCCGCCGACGGTCTCCCGGCGCGGCGCCCTGTGGTTCGTCGGAGGAGGCGCCCTGCTGCTGTTCGTCACGACGGCGGGGCGCAGCTTCGACGGCGTACTGCGGCGCACCGCACTGCTCGCCCCGCACGGCGGCGCCGATCCCGGCAGTGGGCCGAACGGCTTCCAGGTCAACAAGACCGCCGTGCAGGCGGGGATCGATCCGGTCGAGGCCGGCGACGACGTCTGGCGCCTCGTGGTGACGGGCCGCACCGGCACCGTGCGGCTGAGCCGGGCCGACCTCGGCCGGCTCTCCCTGCACAGCGCGGCGCTGCCCATCGCCTGTGTGGAGGGCTGGGCAACGTCGGACCAGTGGTGGCGCGGGGTGCGCCTGCGGGATCTGGCCGCCCTCGTCGGCTACCCCGACGGCCCCCCTGACGTCCTGGTGGAGTCCCTGCAACGGCGCGGGGCCTTCCGCCGGGCCGCGCTGCGCGCGAACCAGGTCGCCGACCCGCGCTCCCTGCTCGCCCTGTGGGTCAACGGCGAGGAACTCTCCCCCGACCACGGCCACCCGGCGAGGGTCATCGTGCCGGCCGCACCCGGTGTGCTGAACACCAAGTGGGTGGCCCGTATGACCTTCGGTGACCTGTGAAGGGAGCGATGGCACAGTGGTGAAGCGTCCGATGCGGCGAACGGTGAGTCGCCCGGCGGCGGAACCCGTGCGGTGGTTCCGTGCCGGGCTCGGCAGCCCCTTGCGGATCCTTGTCCTCGGCTGCTCGTTCGCGGTGGCCGCCTACTCCGGCGTCCGGCTGTTCGCGGGAGACTGGACGGGGGTGGTGCTGTGGCTGGTGGGCGCGGCGCTGCTGCACGATCTCGTGCTGTTCCCCCTGTACACGGCGGCGGACCGGGCCCTCGTCCGGGGCCTCGATACGGTGGGCCACCGGGAGCAGGTGATGTACGTCCGGGTCCCGGCGGCCCTGTCCGGCCTGTTGTTGGCCGTATGGTTTCCGCTCATCAGCGGGATGGTGAGCGATTCGCGTTACCGCTTGGCCACCGGAGTGTCGGCGCAGGGATCCCTCGGCCGCTGGCTCGTGATGACCGCTGTGCTGTTCGGCGGCTCGGCGCTGCTGCTGGCGCTACGGCTGCGCAGGGCGACGAAGCGGCGGCCCCCCGCGGTCCAGTGAGCGGCGGTCTCCCACCCCTGGGCACGGTGCAGCAGCGCCGGTGTGCCGAGCCGGGCCCAGGGGAAGGAGGTGCCGGCCGTACGGGTGCCGAGGTGCCGGACGACCCGCACTTGTGTGTGTTCATCGACATCTGCCGGGTCGGTCTCGGTGATGAGCAGGCCACCGGAGCGCAGGAGTCCCTTCATCCGGGCGAGGAGCACGTCCGCATTCCCGCCGATGCCGATGTTGCCGTCCATCAGCAGGGCCGTGTCCCACCGTCCTTCACCGGGCAGCGGCTCGAAGACCGAGCGGCACAGGGCCCGGCCGCCCAGGCGCAGGGCACGGGCGACGGCGGTCCGGTGGACGTCGATGCCGAGGGCGGTACGGCCCCGGGCGGCGAGTTCCGCGATCAGCCGTCCGGGGCCGCAGCCCACATCGAGTACGGCACCCTCGCAGCGGTCGAGCACATCCCGGTCGACCCGGTCGGCCCGGCGGCACCAGCGCTCGACCTCCAAGGGCAGCAGCCAGCCGTCGTCGCGGCGCAGGAACAGCGGCCCCCGGCCGGCGCACAGAGCCACCGCGTAGGGGTCCGCGCCGGCCCACTCGTCGCCCGCCCGCACCGGTACGGCGGTGCTCATCGGCGTCCCGCCGGTGCGCACCGGGCCAGCCTGGCGGCGAACCGCCCGTGCGGGGCGAGTTCGGCGACCGCGTAGGCGTCGGCGGCGGTGTCGACGTCCCGCAGCCGAGGCAGCTCCCGCACCCGCAGCCCCGCGGCGGCCAGCCGCTTCCGCTGGACTGCCCCGGTGACGGGGGACGACATCGGCACACCGCGCAGCAGGACCGGATCGGGGCTGGCCAGGCCGAGCGCCCAGAAGCCGCCGTCCTCGGCGGGGCCGAAGTACGCGTCGCAGCCGGTGAAGTCGACCGTGAGCAGCCCGGCGGTGACCTGCGGGGTGTCCATGCCGATGAGCAGGGTCGGACCGGTGCAGTGGGCGAAGGCGTCCGCGAGGCGCTCGTCCAGTCCGCCCGGGACCTGGGCGACGACGTCGAAGCCGGGCGGCAGCCAGGGCCCGGGGGCACCGTCGAGGGCCAGCAGACGTCTGGCCACGGGTACGGCAGCCACGGCGGCCAGGGTGTCGGCGAGCGCCGCCTCGGCCAGTTCGGCCGCCTCGCCGGGAGTGAAGGGCGGGGCGAGCCTGGTCTTGACCCGTCCGGGACGGGGCTCCTTGGCGATGACGACCACGGTGCTCACCGCGACGCACCTGCTCGGTGCGCGGCGGATCCGGCGGACTCGACCGCGGAGGGGGAGCCCGCGCCGGGGCGGCCGGAGCAGGAAGCGGGCGGCGCGGCCAGGACCCGGCTCATATCGCGCACCGCCTGCCAGGTGCCGCGCCAGGTACCGGTCACCTTCGAGGCTCCGGCGCGCGGCAGATACGGCACATCGCGCTCGGTGATCCGCCAGCCCGCGTCGGCCGCGCGTACGACCATCTCCAAGGGGTATCCGCTGCGCCGGTCGGCGAGGCGGAGCGCGAGCAGCGGTTCGCGGCGGGCGGCGCGCAGCGGCCCGAGGTCGTGCAGGCGGAGCCCGGTGCGGCGGCGCAGCATCCGGGCGAGCGCGAGGTTTCCGGCACGGGCGTGCGCGGGCCAGGCGCCGCGGCCCTGCGGGCGTCGCCGGCCGAGCACCAAGTCGGCTCTTCCGGACCGGATCTCGGCGACGAAGGGCACGAGGAGGGCGGGGTCGAGGGAGGCGTCCGCGTCGCAGAAGCAGACGATATCGGCGTCCGCGACGGTCAGCCCGGTGTGGCACGCCGCGCCGAAACCGCGGCGCGGCTCGTGTACGACGATTGCCCCGAGCCCGCGGGCGAGATCCGCCGAGCCGTCGGTCGATCCGTTGTCGACGACGATGGCGCGCCAGCCGTCGGGGATCCGGGCGAGCACCCGGGGCAGCGCCTCGGCCTCGTTCAGACAGGGCAGGACGACATCGGCATGGGGTGGTGAGGTCACGGCTCCCACCCTACGAGCGCAAAACGCCCATTCAGGTCTTCCAGCTCTTACGAAACGAGGACGGCCGAGGAGCCCGGGCGCATGGCGGAGACGCCGGGCGGCGGGCAGTGCCAGGCTGGAGCCATGCAGCAGTCGCACAAAACCCGCGAACCGGCCCCCCGGGCGGATTCCGGCCGCCACGGTGCCCGGATTCTGGTCGTCGACGACGACCCGACCGTCTCCGAGGTGGTCACCGGTTACCTGGACCGCGCGGGATACCGCGTGGACCGTGCCGACGACGGCCCAGGGGCCCTCGCCCGCGCCGCCGCGCACCGACCGGACCTGGTCGTTCTGGATCTGATGCTCCCGGGCATGGACGGCCTGGAGGTCTGCCGGCGGCTGCGCGGCCACGGGCCTGTGCCGGTCATCATGCTGACCGCGCGCGGCGACGAGGAGGACCGCGTTCTGGGCCTGGAGATCGGGGCCGACGACTATGTCACCAAGCCCTTCAGTCCACGGGAGCTGGTCCTGCGCGTGGAGTCGGTCCTGCGCCGCTCGGGTCCCGGCGCGGACACCGGCCCCCTGGGTGCGGCCGGACTCACCGTGGACCCGGTCTCGCACCGGGCCACCAAACGGAGTGAGGAACTCGCCCTCACGCTGCGGGAGTTCGATCTGCTCGCGTTCTTCCTGGCCCACCCGGGGCGTGCCTTCAGCCGGGAAGCCCTGATGCGCGAGGTGTGGGGCTGGGAGTTCGGGGACCTGTCCACCGTCACCGTCCATGTCCGCCGGCTGCGCGGCAAGGTCGAGGACGACCCGGCGCGGCCCCGGTTGATCCGGACCGTGTGGGGCGTGGGCTACCGCTTCGAGCCGGACCTGCCGGACCCGGCGGAGGGGGACTGACCGTGCGCGACACCCTTCTCATCGCCGGGTACGCCTTCGCCGGGGCCGCCTTCTCCGGTCTGGTCGGCGCGGGTGTGCTGCGGCTGATCCGCCGCCGCTCGCTGATCGCGTCCCTGACCGTGGTCGCGGCGGTCGGAGTGGTCGCCATGCTCCTGGGAACCCTGGCCGTGGCGTGGGCGATGTTCCTCTCCCCCCACGATCTGACCGTGGTCACCACGGTCGTGGCCATGGCAGCCGCGGTCTCGCTGGGAACCGCTGTGCTGCTGGGGCGCCGGGTCGCCGCCCGCAGCCGTGCCCTGGCCGTCGCCGCCCGCTCGTTCGGCGACGGCGGCGCCTTCGCCGCGCCCGAGGGACCGGTCACGGCCGAACTCGACGCCCTCAGCCTCGAACTGGCCGCCACCAGCGCCCGCCTCGCCGAGTCCCGGGCACGCGAAAGGGCGCTGGAGACCTCCCGCCGGGAACTCGTGGCCTGGATCTCGCACGATCTGCGCACCCCGCTCGCGGGCCTGCGGGCCATGGCTGAGGCGCTGGAGGACGGCGTCGCCACCGACCCGCCCCGCTACCTCGCACAGATCCGTACCGAGGTCGAACGACTCGACGACATGGTCGGCGACCTCTTCGAACTCTCCCGTATCCATGCGGGCACCCTGCCCCTGGCCCTGGCCCGGATCTCCCTGTACGACCTGGTCGACGACGCGCTCGCGGGCGCCGGGCCACTCGCCCGACGGCACGGCGTCAGGCTGGTGGGCGAGCAGGTCGAACCCGTCCCCGTGGAGGTCGACGGCCGGGAGATGAGCCGGGTGCTCGGCAACCTCCTCGTCAACGCCATCCGGCGCACTCCGGCGGACGGCACCGTCGCCGTGGCCGCCGTCCGCGTCACGGGCGGCGAGGTCGTCCTGTCGGTGACGGACGGCTGCGGCGGGATCCGCCCGGAGGACCTTCCACGGGTCTTCGACACCGGCTGGCGCGGCAGCGACGCGCGGACGCCTCCGTCGGGCGCGGGCCTGGGCCTCGCCATCGTGCGGGGCATCGTGGAGGCGCACCAAGGCCGGTCCAGGGTGCGGAACATTCCGGGCGGCTGCCGCTTCGAAGTCATCCTGCCGGCAGCGCCCTGAACACCCGGGAGACGCACCGCGGGGCGGCCGGGGCGGCGCGGTGCCCACCGACGGCGTCCCCGTAACGGGCCCCGTCGCGGTGCCCACCGGCGGTGTTCCCGTAACGGAACCCCGTAACGGAACCCCCGTCGCGGATCGCGAGCGGACCGCCCGCGGAACGCCCGGCGCGATCGGGCCGGGCGCCGACCCCTCGGCCCTGCCATGGGGCTCGGGTCCGCTGCCCGCCTCAGTCGCCGCGCATGGCGTCCGTGGCGAACTCCCGGATCCCCGCTTCGAACCCGGTCCGCGGCGCCCATCCCAGCTCCGCCCGCAGCCGGGACGAGTCCGCGACGATATGCCGTACGTCCCCGAGCCGGAACTCGCCTGTGACGACCGGCGCGGGCCCGCCGTACGCGACGGCCAGCGCCCGCGCCATCTCTCCGACGCCGTGCGGCTCACCGCTGCCGGTGTTGAACACTCTGAGCACCCCCGGGGCCGAATCCGCCTCCAAGGCGGCAACATTGGCCGTGGCCACGTCCCGTACATGGACGAAGTCCCGCAACTGCCCCCCGTCCTCGAAGACGCGTGGGGAGTCCCCCCTGGCGAGGGCCGAACGGAAGAAGGAGGCGACCCCCGCGTACGGGGTGTCCCTGGGCATCCGGGGCCCGTACACATTGTGGTAGCGCAGTGATACCGCCGACCCGTCCGTCGACCGGGCCCAGGCGGCGGCCAGGTGTTCCTGGGCAAGCTTGGTCGTCGCGTACACATTCCGTGGATCGGCCGGTGCGTCCTCGCCGACCAGCGCCGGAACCAGTCCCTCCCCGCACACCGGGCACAACGGCTCGAAGCGTCCTGCCAGCAGATCCCCGGCGGCCCTCGGCCCCGGCCGCACGACCCCGTGGACCGCGCACTCGTAACGCCCCTCCCCGTAGACGACCATCGAGCCCGCGAGCACGAGCCGGCGCACCCCTGCCCCGGCCATGGCCGCCAGCAGTACCGCGGTCCCGAGGTCGTTGTGCGAGACGTACGCCGCCGCGTCGACGACACCGTTTCCGAGACCGACCATGGCCGCCTGGTGACAGACCGCGTCGACCCCGACGAGCGCGCGCGTCACTTCGCCGGGGTCACGCACGTCGGCGGCCGGATCCTGCCGGATGTCGTACACCACCGCTTCGTGCCCGCGCGCCCGCAGGGCGTCGACGACATGGGACCCGATGAACCCGGCACCGCCGGTGACCATTACGCGCACCCTCCTACGCTAGGGGCAGTCCCGCCCCGCCGCCGGTGGCAACGCTCCGTGTCACCGTTTCGTCAGGCGCGGGCCGTCGTCGGTGCTCGTGCTCCTTGCCGGTCAGGGCTCCAGCGGGGTGTCGCCGAGTTCCCGGTAGGCGGCGTCGTCGAGAGTCACCTGGGCGGCTCGGACGTTCTCCTCCAGATGGGACACCCGGGAGGTGCCCGGGATGGGCAGTACGACGGGAGAGCGGCGCAGCAGCCAGGCCAGGGCGAGCTGGGAGGGGCTCGCGCCGTGGGTCTTCGCCAGGGTGTCGAGCGGGCCGCCTTCGCGTGCCAGCCGCCCGGTGGCCATCGGGAACCAGGGAATGAAGCCCAGGTTCTCCCGTTCGGCGTAGTCCAGTACGTCCTCGGCACCGCGGTCGGCGAGGTTGTACAGGTTCTGCACGGAGACGATGTCCGCGATCGCACGGGCTTCGTCGATCTGCGGGACCGTCACTTCGGAGAGCCCGATATGGCGGATCTTGCCCTCCTCCTGGAGCCGGCGCAGCTCGCCGATCTGGTCGGCCAGGGGCACCTTGGGGTCGATGCGGTGGAGCTGGTAGAGGTCGATGCGCTCGACGCCCAGGTGGCGCAGGCTCAGTTCGGCCTGCTGCCGCAGATACTCGGGCCGGCCCAGCGGCTCCCAGCGGTCCGGGCCGGGGCGAGTGAATCCGCCCTTGGTGGCGATGGCCAGGTCCGCGGGGTAGGGGTGCAGTGCCCTGTGGATGAGCTGTTCGCTGACGAAGGGGCCGTAGGAGTCGGCCGTGTCGATGAAGTTCACGCCCAGCTCGACGGCTCGGCGCAGAACGCGCACGGCCTCGCCGGGATCCCCCGGCGGACCCCACACGCCCGCTCCGGTGAGCTGCATCGCTCCGTATCCGAGCCGGTTGACGGGCAGGTCGCCGCCGATCCGGTAGGTTCCGGATGCGTCCGCGGGACGCTGTTCTTCCTGGGTCATGAGCTACCTCTCGCTATGGGGTCGCCGTCCGGCAGTGCCGGGTTCGCGCGGTTACCGTCGGGCGACGGTTCCTTGTACGGCGGTGCCCGCACGGCCCCGGGGGCGGTGTCGGTGTCACGGTAGTAGGCGTGGCCACGAGGTTGCAGGAACCCGGATCGCCGAGCCGCTGGAGCCCGCCCGGTCAAAAGCTTCCGGCAGGGCCGCAGGGTCAGGGTCTCGTCGTCGAACGAGACGGCGGCGACCTTGCCCGCGAGTTCGGCTCGTTCCTCAACATCCCGCGGTCACTCTTTGGAGTGATTGCAGGGTATGAGGCGGCCTTCCTCGTGACCGCAGCGGCTGTTCTGCCACGTAAGCAAGAGCACCCCGGACCGTCACCCCGTCGGTCTTCTCGATAGAACCGCTGCCGAAGCGGACCCATAGCGAGTAGGCGCCGACTTCGCGGGCGAAGGTCCGCTTCTGCGCGGATGCCGGGTTGGGCCGGGAGTCGGGCCCCGACCGCGAGGGCGGGGAAGCCGGGCAGCTAAACCACGACGTCCAGCCCGCCCGAACCTGCCCTTGCCGTCCGGGACAACCGGCATCCACAGCTCTCGGTAGACACGAGCGTACTTCGCGGTCGGACCGATCACACCGTCCCGGAAGAAGGTCACCGCCCGGGGCAGGCTCCGGGTAACCTCGGCAGTGCCCGGCGGGCGGTGACCGTTCGCCCGGTCCCGCGCGGCGGCCGCGGCGGCGCGCTGAGACCAGTCGGCCAGGACGTTGCCGAGCATGATTGCCACGCCCTCAAGGTCTTTCTCCGGCACCGGGCGCGGCCCTCGCCCGGTGGGCATGTCACACCCGGGTACCCCGACCAAAGATCACATGGGCACTTCGCGAAGCCGCCCCACGACGGACCGGTGGCAATGCCGCGGGGCTCTTGCGCCCACAACCACCACCGCTGCCGCACCACACTCAACGGACACCCGGCCATCCATCGCGTCAACAACGTCGCCGGCCAATGCATCCAGGCTGTCCTGAGCAGACGAATGGCCCCCGCCTCGGCGGGGGCTGTTCGCTTGCATGCACTGGCATCGGTCTCGCAGCGTCTCGGTATTACCGCCGGTCAGAGACATCCCCTGAGATCAGAGCGGGCGGGTGAAGGAGGCTGTAGACCAGGAGGCAGCCCTATTCCCAGGGGTCCGGGTAGATACACGTGTGCCGGTCGACGGATTCCACGCGGGGGACCACTGCCACCGTGGCGATGTCACCCCGGGCGGTGCGGCCCAGCCAGACGGTCGTCACGCCTTCGGCCACCGCCACGGTTACCAGGTCCGCGCCGGTTGCCGGGTCGTGGACGGCCTCCACCCCGCTCGGGAGGCGGATCGTGTCCCGGGGCCCCCGGGGGAACGGCGTTTCCCAGAACCTGCGGAACGGTTCGGTAAGGGACTCCCACGACGGGGCGTCCGCGAAGCAGCCGATCCCCGTATCGGTGCCGAACTCCGCGATTCCGCGCTCCGGTGTGTCGCCGGACTGTGGTCCCACCCCCAGGCCCATCTCCCAGCCGGTCACAAGCTCGTCGCGGATGACGAGGCGACAGCCGGCTGACTCCCGGCCCTCGAACGCCTCGTCCATGAAGACGTACGGCGCCCTCGTCCACGCCTCCTCCATCCGGTGGGCGCCCGGTGGGATCCTCTCGGCCAGCTCCAGCCACTCCTCCCCGGGGAAGGGACAGCCCACCGCCAGCCGTCCACTGGGAACACGGACCGCCGTCACGAAGGTCACCTCGTGCACGACAACCGACACGCCCGGATAACCCTCCCGCATCCCCAAACGGGTACCCGGAGTGAAGGCCGCATCCAGATACGCCGCCATCCGCGGCCCGGCCGCCAGCCGACAACGATCAACAGACCCCACCCCACCAGCCCCCTTTCCCTTGTATTCGACCCTGCACGGCCCATGGTGACAGCCCGGCCAACGTGACAGCGCGAGGGGAGGACCACCCGGCCTCGACGAGAACCGCAGCAGGACGAACTGCCCGAAGTCCTGCAACCCTGAGCTGGGGTGTTGCGACGGCCACGGGACAGGAAGATGGAGGGCGGGGCGGTCAGGTCGGGGTGTCCCGGCCAGTGTCCTCCGGATAACAGTGCAGCACGACGCGTATCAACGACACCGTGAAGGCTGTCCTATTGATCTTTTCGTAAGTTCATTGGGTGTGGTGGGTGGTGGCCAGGGACCGGGTGAAGTCGGCAAGTGTGCGGAAGTCGTTCTCCCGTAGGCCGATCCTTGGGTTGACGTGGTGCAGGAGCCCGGGCCCTTGGTGGTGGGCAGTCACGTAGGTCTGATCCAGCTCGCTCTGCTCGTCGTCCACCCAGGCGAAAGGACGGCCACCTGCGTAGGCCACCAGCGGCCCGGTCTTCCAGTGGACTCCGTCAGGGCGTTCTCGGAGCAGGGCGTCGCCGAAGTCCACAAAGGGAAGTTCCGGAAGGCACAGGACCGGTCCGATCCACCGGTTGGCGTCGTCCATCCATGAAGTGGCCCAGCACAGCTCGAAGCCGAGCTCGAGCAGGGTTCGTCCGTGCTCCGGGTTGAGCCGGACCCGCAGGGGCCGTCTGGACGAGAGGCCTCTGTCGTCCTGATGGGCGTCGTTCCGGGGGACTCTGAGCGTGGTGTAGCCGTCGGGGCGCCTCGCCGGCTGGGCCGCGTATGGGTTGAGCGGTCCGTCCACGTCGAGGAACAGTAGTGGTCGGTTCACGGTATCCCCCGGTCTTGCGCACTGCGGACTGCCCCGATCAGCGTAACTGCGGGATTGCCTCAGCATGGGACCGGCCCGAGTGATGATCATGATGTGGCGAGCGTGATAACGGCATCGAGGCCATCCTGGACAGCCCCGTTCGCGGGCTGAGCCCGCGCTGCTTCGGCAAACTGCTGACCACGCTCCGGCGCGATGGAGCAGATCTGGTCCACCGAGGCCGGCCATGGAGGCTGCCGCTGGAGGACCGGGTGCTGCTGGTCGCGATCTACTGGCGCACCAATCTGACGTTACGGCAACCCGCTCCGCAGTTCGGCTTCTCGAAGTCCACGGCCGGCCGGGTCATCAACCACCTCGGAACCCTGCTCGCACTCCACCACCGCAAGCACAATGGCAATGCACCGCTGGACTTCCGAGGTGCTGTGCCGAAGTGGGCGACCCCGGGCCCCTGGGGTCCCGCCGCGTGACGCAGCGGGACCCCAGGGAGCTCTATCGGAAAGGCCGATGGCTACCCCGTCACCGCCGTACGAGAGTAGATCTCATCCGGCTCCGGGAATTCGACGACGGGAGCCAGGAGGAGCTCTTCGGATTCTCCGTAGTAGTAATGGAGACCGAACCTACCCGGCCCGGAGAATCCGCACCGCCCCGCCGGGTAGGTGATGGAGACCCAGGTGTCCTTGCCTGCAGGCATGCGATCCACTCCCCAGGAGAACTCACACATTCCATCGGGCTCGCCTTCCTTGCGGGCACCGCTGACCTGGAGCTGAGCCTCCTTGGATATCAGGCCGCTGCCACCTTCCCTGAATTCGATTTGGGCCCCATCGGGATTGCTCCAGGAGCCCACCAATTGACGCTCCGCCGGAACGGGGAGGTCGTCCCTCTCACCGCATCCCGCCAACCCGACCACCAGGATCGCGCAGAGGGTACCGCCAAGCAGCCTGCTTCGGTGTTCAGTAGGGCGCATAGACTTCCTCGATCCAGTTGATCTTCACCAATGCGCCCTGCTGCCCGTCCGGGTAGAACCGCTTGGCGGTGCCAGAGAGCCCCTGCCTGACGGGGTTGCTGCTTCCCTTGTTGTAACCGTCCTTCGACAGGCTACGGTGGCAGAGCCCACGGTCATCCTATTGGAGATCTCAACCTTCACCTGCCCGACGACTCCGCCGTCGTGCGAATCTGCCAGTGCGAACAAGAAACATTTAGGCAAGGGCCAACTGCTTGAGCGGCCAGGTCACTGCCCTGAACGGTCCGGTGCGCAGTGCTGGCAGAAGCCGCCGTTGAACCCGTCCCCGGCTGCATGCGCATAGGAGTCCAGCGCCCGCAGGGCGTTCCATGCCTTCGCCGCCCACACCCGGGCCCGCTCCGCTTCGTCCAGTTCAAGTGCCCTGCTCTTGTCCACCGTGACCCGAAGGCCTTCGAAAGTGTCCAGCCGCTCCCACAGCTCCTCGAACGATTCCATCCAGAACGCCGGGCGGCTGCTCAATGACGACGGCGTCGTCGTAACGGCCTTCCTCACGAAGCCGGCAGCGCAGTGCGAGCCGAGCAGCGAAGCCCCTCTGTGGGTCAAACGCCAAGCTCAAAACCAACACCCCTTCCCCCGCCGATGAGAATCAGATTCGGACGTCGTCACGTTGTCGCCCTACCCTGGGCTGTTCCTCCGTGGGGAACTGGCCGAATCCAAGAGGACGGGGTGGGCATTGGAGAAGATGACGTCTTCCGGGCGGCGGGCACATCCGGACGGGGTTGAGTTTCCGGCGGTCCGTGTGCAGGTGGCTGCTGTCCTGAAGTCGCTGGCAGATTCCCGACACCAGCAGCACGTCTGGGCCGACAGAGCCCAGGGTCCCGGCGATGCGGTGGACGATCTCACGATGGTGGTGAACGTCCTCGACGACGCCCGCGTTCTGGAGAACCCGGAACAGACCGTTGGCGAGGTTCTCCGGGACGAACACGAGGCCGCTGCCCTGCGTGAACTGGCAGAGCTGCTTGACGTACTGATCGACATGCTGGGTGATGCGCCCGATGCCGACTACATGGCATCGCCTCGCTGGCCCGCGATAGTGCGAGCGGCCCGGACGGCTCGTGAGCGCATGCGACACACGGATGACCAACGTTCAGGTGTCCGGAGCCGGAGCGCTCAGAAAGAGCACTGTGTGATTCGGCAGTCCCCCACCGGAGGGTCCACCAGCGGATCGCGCAACTGCCCGAAGTGGACTGGCCCATGACCGGCGGAGACCATCTGGCGAAGGTCCTCGCGATGCTCGGTGAGCCCATCGCCGAGCCCGCGGCGGCCGCCGACTGGCGGCGGGCGGAGGCGGCGGCCGGGGCGGCGCTGCCCGAGGACTACCGGATCATCATGGACCGGTACGCCCCGGTCCGGCTCAACCACCACCTCTATCTGCCGCGCCCCGGCCGGGCGCGGTGGAACCTGGAGAAGTGGATCGAGGAGACCATCACGGCCTGGAATGATGTGGACTGGTCCGGGGACGACTGGTACGACGACGAGGCGGGAGTCGATCCCCGGCTGGTCCTGGGCAGCGACACCCTCATCTTCGGCGGGCCCGGCGGGCTGATTCCGCTGCTGGGCAGTGACCGGGGGGAGACGGTGTTCTTCGCCCCCGGTGCCGCCGGGGGAGCGGACGGGCAGATCTTCGCGGAAGGCGGTGACGGTGACTTCCACCACCACCCCGTGTCCTTCGCGGAGTGGCTGTACGGATATCTGATCGGAGCGAACATGACCGGCCCGTACAGCGGGATCCTCTATGAGGGCCCGGTGCAGTTCGCATTGCTGCCGGACGGTCCGGGTGATCCGGAGCGGATCCACTACGGGCCCGACCGGGGCATGTAGGGCCTCCGTTCGCCGTCGACCGCCGCCCGGGGCCGGGAGGACCACTCCCGGCCCCGGGCGGCGGTGGGGCGCGACGGCCGCGATCCGGTCGTTTTCAAAGCGCTGATCGCCGAGCGGGCCTGAAAGCGCCCGGCCACCAGCGGCGCGCTGCGCGAGCGGGTGGGCTGCCATCGCCCCCCGACCTCACCGGGCACATGGCGACGATCGGATACGAGACGCAGACCAGTGAGCCGACCCTGCGCACGGACTCCGCGGGCTGGGCGACGAAGGCCCGCATGGAGACATCACGGATCATCGCCGCCGCCAACCAGGCGGCGGAAAGCAGGGGGTGCCCACGAGTCGCAGGGCATGGAGGTGAACTGCTGAGTGACGAACAAGAAGACGAGCCGGACGGTGTGCTCGTCCGAGATTTATGAGAAGTGATGCCAATGTCCAGTTCCTTCAGTCGTCTTCTCGGTGATCGCCAGCGGTTTCGGTCCGCATCTTCCGCGTCATGGCGTGCCATTGAGGAATGGGTCGGGGAGGAGCTTCCTCACGACTACCGGGAGTTGGTAGACGGGTACGGCGACGCGGTTCTCGCTGGACACCTCTATCTGCCGCACCCGGAAGGCAGCGAGCCACTGCTCGGCTTCATGGAAGATCACCAGGGTGGCCACCACACGGTCTACCGGGAGGAAGACGTGGCCCGCATGCCCGATAGCGTCAGCGCGGTGTGGAGCCGAATCGTCCCGTGGGCCTACCACGACTGGAACGGAGACGAGTGTCTGCTCCTCCCTCCCACCGGGAAGGCCGGATGGCAGGTCGCGGTGTCCTTCCGCCAGTACCCCGGAGTCACACCGGTGCCCGGTGGCACCACCGAATTTATCGAAGGGATCCTCTCGGAGGACCGGATGCCCCGGGGATGGCCCAAGGGCAGGCCTGCGTGGAAGTCGATCGAGGACTCTCCGCTCATCTGAGAGGCAGTCCTCAGCGCGACCTTGCGAGGGCATGGACCGTCCGGCTCGCCGGCCGGGGCCCCCTTTGACGGGCGCCGGCGGCGTGCTGGTGTGCACGGACGATCGTGGAGTCGACGGCAACAACCCAGTCCAGGTCGCCCTCGACGTCGGCCTGGGCGAGCAGGGCGGCGAAGACGTGGTCCCACGTGCGTCGATCGCTCACATCCGCAGCCGGCTGTAGGCGCCCTTCCACGACCCGTACCGCTCGGGCAGGTCCATCCACGACGTCCCGGTGCGGTACTTGAACGCGATCGCGTCGATCACCTGCCGGTGATCACGCTACCGGCCACCGCGCCTCGGCGTCCGGTCAGGCAGCAACGGCTCGATCCGTGCCCACTGCGCATCAGCCAACGACACACATCAACCAACGATCCGGTGATCGATAAGAAACGGCCTACTGATCTTTTGGTTAGTTCTGTGGGTGTAGTG
This sequence comes from Streptomyces sp. NPDC094448, assembly GCF_044763775.1. Classification (NCBI taxonomy): domain Bacteria; kingdom Bacillati; phylum Actinomycetota; class Actinomycetes; order Kitasatosporales; family Streptomycetaceae; genus Streptomyces; species Streptomyces sp. NPDC094448. The sequence goes on from NZ_JBIWGU010000003.1 coordinate 58,257, forward strand.
GGTGGATGGTCAGCCCGGTGTGGGCGATGAATGACCATGGCAGTTGTGGGTTGTGGTTGATGCGGTGGATGCCCTCTTCGGTGGCGTCGGCGAGGTGGTCGCCGGCGAGGTTGGCGAGTTCGCGTTTCTTGAGTGAGGACCACAGCAGTTCCACCGGGTTCAGCTCGGGAGCGTAGGCGGGCAGCCGTTCCAGGGTGAGCCAGTCCTCCCCGGCGACCCAGGCCCGCGTCGCCCGGCTCCAGTGCGCGGACAGGCCGTCCCGGACCAGGACCACCCGCTCACCGCGGTAAAACACCTTCATCTGCTCCAGGACCTCGATGAGCCCGGCGGTGTCGTAGCTGCCGGGCCTGAGGTGGAAGCACAGACGGGCCCCGCGGGCGGGGTCGGTGGAGTAGTAGCCCAGCGCGGCGGCCATCGACGCGCGCTTCCAGTTCAGCCGGTGCCTCAGCAGCGGGGTCCGACCCCGGGGAGCGTAGGTACGGCGGACCTGCGGCAGCAGGGAGACACCCGATTCGTCGAGGAAAACGATCCAGGCACGTGTGTTCACGGCCCCTCTTTGATGCGCGGCCACTCGTGCGCGATCCAGCGGGCGAACTCCGACTCGTCCCGCTCGACCGCCCGACGCTCCGGCCGCTGCAGACTCCACCCGAGCCGGCCGGTCAGCAACCGCCACACCGACGCCCTCGCCAGCACCACCCCCGTCACCCGCTCCACGACGGCGCCGACCCGCTCCAGAGTCCACAGGTCAGCCTCGAACCCGTGCGCCTGAGCACCTTGCTCCAGCGCGGTCCGCACCCGCTCGACCTGGCCGTTGTCCAGCTGGGGCGGACGGCCGGTGGCCGAACGCCGGCGCAGGGCGGCAGCGCCGCCCTCCTCCCACACCCGCTTCCACCACCGTACGCTCTCGTCTCTGACTTCCAGCATCCGTGCAAGATCTCGCATGAATCGGTGGCACTCAGGACTTCGCATGCGCAGCAAGCTGCCGCCAAGCTTCAGATAACGCCGCTCGGGCGTGACATAGCGGCGAACCAGAGCCAGCAACTCGGCATCGTCACGAGGATCGCGTATCACACGGCTGATCCTGCCTTGCCGGTGCAAAACGAGGCCATCCCATTCTTGCCTCCTCGTCCGCCGCCGCCGCCACCGCCACCGCCACCGCCACCGCCACCGCCACCGCCACCGCCACCGCCACCGCCACCGCCACCAGCGCGACGGACTGAACGAGATTCGTCAAGCGGGACTGGACCGGGCCGCATCAGCAGCCCGCGAAGGGACAGCTGAGAAGTCGGTTTCCCTCGGGGGTGAGCCCCGACATCATGGTCGTCGGTATGTCCATACGCCAGATGGGCGAGTGCGGCGGGTGTCTGGAGACGGGCAGGCGGATTTGGCGGAGCTGTGGCAGCAGCGTTGGCCCAGTTGCCCTCCAGTTGGGTACAAGCTTCGTGACCCGTACCGGGATGTCTGGGTACGTTTTCACAGCCTGCCGGAGTCGAAGCGGTATCCCGAGGACGAGAGCGAGTACACCATCGTCCTGGAGCGTTACAACACCGTCCTCGATGAGTTGTTCGCTGGTGCGGACGTGTACGTCATCACTCCGACCTGGACGACTGAAGCCGTGGTTCCGTCAGTGAAACCCGGAACGGGGTATTGGCAGAGCCTGCTGGCGGAGGACGATCCCGACCCTGAGTTCCGCACGTACTGCCACCTCTTAGCCGCCCACCGGCCCTGGCACGGTGGCTGCGTCGACGACTTGCTCCGAGATACCGCCGACGACAAGGTGGCCGGAATCCTCATCACCGATACCCGCATGCAGCGCATCCACCACCCCTACGACGGTGGCGCCGACGTCTTCCTCACCACATCCGACGAGCGGAACCAGATGCGCGATCGGAATACCGACTGGCTCTCCCGTCACCCCTCGGGTCTCTGACCGGCTCGGATCGCCGCCCCGCTCAGAATCGTCTCCACTGCAAGTACCGGGTTGAGGGACTCCACGAGCACTCTGGTGGCGACAGCCACGAGACGCGCGGGCACATCACCATCCAGCAAGGCGCTCACATATTCGATGGCCTCCGCAGGCGAAAACATCGGCAGCCTCTGGCGCAATGTCCGCACAGCGTGCACGCGTCCGCGCGCAGCGGCAACTTCGCACAGCGTATCGTGTAGATCGTCTACCGCGGTGCGCACCGGCAGCCCACGTATCCGGACTCGATAGTCGGCCTCCCACTCCCCGGTTACCGCAGAGACGACGCCGACCCGGTGAAGTCCACCGTCGACACGGTCGACCAGATAAGGCCCGTGACCGGCCAGCATGAACTCCGGGTTCCGGGTGCGCACGAACTCCTCGGAGGTCCAGGAGACGATCCACACCAGCTCGTGCTCCTCGACGTCGACCACAGCCATCCGCATCGCGTCCACACTCGCAGCCCGCCACTGCCGATAGTCGCGCTCCAGCTGCTCCTCGACAGCCTGAACGGCAGCCTCTCGCTCGATCACGCATGCAGCTTCCCGCGCCAACCCCCCTCTCGACCAGCGAATTTGCACGACCCCGGGGGTACGTACGAGCCGTCTGACGGACCTTCTCGGCCAGGAATACGACAGCAACGGAACAAGCGCTCTGCGCCAATACCGCTGCGCACCCAGGGCTGCTGCGACCTCTGCGCCCGCGGCTACGAGCCCAGCCCCGACACCTACATGGCGTCCACGCCCCCGTGGCCCACCGGCTCGCCGCCTTAACGACCCCGCCCCGGCCACGCAGGCCGGGGCGGAGCCCGATCACGGGTCGGCCGCAGCATCGGCAAGAGGCCGGCCGCCCCGCTCCCCTCACCCGAAAATTTCGAGATCAGGAGAACACCAGCATGCCTCGTCTGCCCCTCACCACCGAGCGTCTGGCCCTCTTCGGCACCCTGCTCGCCACCTTCGGCGAGCTCCACCCCGCCTGCGACCACTGGGTCCAGGAAATCGAAGACGGCTTCGCGCAAGTGTCTGTACGGCGACGACCTGGTCCACGCCGACGGCTCCCCCGCCACCGAGGACTCCACCCGCCCGACCATGACCGCCGGCACCCTCGGCCGCCGCGCCGTTGCCTGCCACGTCATTTCTGTCGGACTTCTCGGAGGACGAGCTGTGGGCGCCCTTACGTATGTCGTGATCAGTGCCTCTGCTCCGGGCCGCTGCGGTGCACGACACGTGATGCGGACCGCGGCGGCTTGATGTGGCGACGTAGGCGCGGCCCACCGGCCCTACCCCGAAAAATCAAGTGAGCCCTTCGCCGTAGGCGAGGCACAATCCCAGGGGAATTTGGGGCGAGGGGGAGTTTGTTTGGACGTGTTCGCGTGTGCCGAGTGCGGCTCGGAGCTGACGGCGCCGATGTCCCGAGTGGCCCTCCCGGTCCACACCCATCACGGGGGATGGGAGGAACTTCATCCTCCGCTGATGGAGCCCGCGACGTACGCCGTCGACCCCCGACCCACAGGACCGCCGTGGCGGTTGTGGGAGGAGGTCGGAGAGGACGCTGCTGCCAGGCAGGGCGTGTACGCGCCGGTGTACTCCGTCTCCTTCGGCGCGCGGAACAGGATCGTCATCGCCCCCGGCGACTCCCGGTCCATGACTCTGATACCCGAGAAGTGCGAGGGCTACTGCCAGGGGTTGGACGGCCGGGCCGGCCCCAACCTGGCGTGCGAGGGGTGCGGGCGGGCCGTGGCGACCCGCCTGGACGACTGCGGACTGTGGCAGACCGTGTGGCTGGAGCCCGATGCGGTCGTACGCCGCCCCTCGGGGTTCCCCGCCGGTCCACCTCTCGACTGGGACGAGCTCGAGCGCGCCGAACACCGCGTACTACCCGTCGAACCCGACGGGTCGTGGAGCCGTCGCTGGGAGGCAGCGGTCGGGGTCGCGCTGGCCCACCTCGTGGCAGCCACCGAGGACCGCCCTGTGATCCTTCCCGCAGGTCCCGTCACCGAGCTGCTAGGCCACGCCGCCGGCCGGTACCTGCCGGCCGGGCCCGATGCCCGTACCGTGGGGCTGGCCGGCCCAGGAATCTGCCCGCCCCGGCCCCGTCCCGACATCCTCCTCGTCCCCTGCCACCCCCTCACGGGCGCACCCTGGCGTCCACCCGGCGACGACGCGGCCGTGGTGCCGCTGGACAGCGGAGTCTGGGCGTACCTCGCCTACCCGGGCGAAACCTCACCGATGCCCGCTGCGGGGGTACTTCCGGACGGCGTCCTGCGCGACGACTATCCCCTGCCGCCGCGCCCCTGGCGCCCGCTGACGCCCCACCACCGCGCCTTCGTGTACACCCTGGTCGGACTGCCCGCCATACGCACTCCCCGGCTGCGCAGGCACCACGACGCGTACCGATCATGAACGCCTGACCGGGCGTCCAGGGCGCCGCGATCGCAACGGTCCGCTCATCCTTCGGTTCGGATCACAGGTCCCTCTGATCCTCCAGGCCCTTCCTGGTGGTTCCCGTAGGACGGGGGTGGGATTCCTCGGTGTGAGTAGCGGCTCAGCGGGGTCGGCATACAGAGCTTTTGAGCTGGCCCATCAGTCCTCAAAGGCGCTGGTGCCAACCACATCGAGACCCTACGCGCCGAGAGCCACATGACCCGTGGCGCGGTCACCCGCCCGCTGGTCGCCCTGCGAGTCCTCTTCGAGGACCAGGCCGTGCGCGCCGCCGCCGACCACATGATCACGCTCACCTACGCGATCCGGAACGCGTACGCCACCACCGAGGACCTGACCGCCGCCCGCGAAGCAGCGAAGGACGCGCACGACCAGTTCGTCAAGGCCGCCGCCCGCGACCTCAGCCCCGCCCCGTCGGGCATTGAGGCCAACCGCACCCCCGAATAGGAGCCACCCGATGAAGCGCCCTCTCTTCCGCCGCTGCGGGACCGCTCCCGGCGCTCTCTCCCCCAAAGACCAGGCCGTCCTCGACGAGTTCCGCGCGATGCTCGCCGCCGTACGCACCCCGAAGCCGTGGACGCCCGGCAACGGCCGGGACGTCGCCGTGAGGGTCGGCCCGTTCATCGAGCGCGCCCACGCCCGGCCCGGCGACGACCACGGCCCCGACCTGATCGCCGTCACCCTGGTCCACCCCGACACCCCGCACGCCGCGGCCTACCTCCACGGCCACCAGCTCGGCTACACCGGCAAGGGCTGGCTACGCTGCGAGGCGACCGCGATCCTCGACACCTGGCAGCCGGCCTACACGATGCTCACTCACGCCGCCGCCAACCTGCCGCTCCCCGACGACGTCGGCATGGCCCCCGCCCGCTACGGAGTCCACGTCGAAGCCCGCCGAGCCGACGGCACCGGCCACACGCTGCTGCGCCTCGGGCCGTACTTCCAGACCTGGGTCGCCTCCCACGACGCCGACCACCTCAACAACGCGCTCGCGGGCCGGGCGGCCACCGTCATCCCCGGGGTCACAGTCACCGCGAAGGAAGCGCTGTTCGACATCAGCGACCACGAGAGCTACACCGACCCGTACCTCGCCGACGTCACCGCGCTCCTGACCGACGCCCTTGCGGGCGGCCAGGAGACAGACGACCGTCGGCGTCTGCGGCCGTTGTGGTCCAGCACCAGCGGCTGTCCCGGAGATCCCATCCCACACTCACACAGGAGGAGTTGTTCATGGCCCAGGCCCGAATCACCACCGCTGTCGCCACCCGGAATGGCACCCGCAAGTACAGCTGCGACGCCGCCTGGGTCCACCGGGCCCCCGGCACCGATATGGTGGCCGCCGTCATCGTGGACGGCATCGGCAACACCCCGAAGAAGGCCGCGTTCTCCCGCTTGGCCGCCGACTGCATCGCCCGCCTCTCCCTCCGCCGCGACCCCCTCCTCGGCATCCTCCACGGCGCCGCTCTCAACGCCATGCCCGTGGGAATCCGCATCCCGGAGGACGGGGTCGCCGTTGCGGCCGTGGCCACCCCGAACGGGCGCACCGCCATCGCCCGGACCGGAGATGCCCTCATCTCCGGCTGGACGGTGAGAAGCTGGTGCACCGCTCCACCGTGCAGACCATGGGCACGTGGCTGCGGGCCTGGGGCGGGACGGCGTCACCCTCCACCCCCAGGACGGCCCTGACGAGACCATGCCAGTGGAACAGGGAGCCCTGGTCCTGGACGATCTGGCGCGCTCGACGCTGGGAAGGTGCAGCGCCGACACCATCCCCCTGTGCTTCATCGAGGACCCGGTCGTGATCCTCACGAGCGACGGCGCCCACGGGCAGATCCCCCACCAGGTCATGGAAGACCTGGCCCGCGAGCACGCCGAAAACCCCCGCGCCCTGGCGGACGCGACCGTCGCCGCCGCCAGGCCGGACAAGACCGGCTACAGGGATGACGCCACCGTGATCGTGCTGAAGACCCGGGCGTAGCTGTACGCCTGGCTCCTCCGATGAGAGCAATCAGTTCCCCGTGAAGCCCTGCCCCGGACTCCGGGGCAGGGCTTTTTCCATTTTAGGAGGTTTTTGGTGATCTGTCTGTCTGCCGTTTCCAAGGGAAACGACAGACAGGATCCCGACCCGGTTCGAGCACGGCCCTCCGTCAACCCCCAGACAGGACAACGTGATCCCCCAATCCCTTCCCCTGCCGGCCAGGCCTGGCCACACTAGTGCGATGCCGATAGACCCCAGAACGGTCCTCGTGGTAACAACGGAAACTGACGGCTTCGACTACGGGCGAACTGTCCTGCACCGGTGGCTGGTGTGGAGTGGGTTGCAAGCTGATGTGGCCGACTGCCTGACAGAGATTCAACAGCAGGCAGCCTCCGGAGGCGCCACAGCAGTCGTGGCTGCGCGAATCACGACCGAATCGAACACCTACACCGCCATACCTCGCGCCTCTGACCGCGTAGAGACAACGGTGCTCTACCAGATGTACGGCACCGCCGTCAGATACGAATAGTCCCAGAGTTCCCTCCCACGACGGTGCGGCGCAGAATGCCGGTGTTCAGCGCGGGGCTGCAACCGCTGCCGCGGCCGCAGTCAGGATGCGGCGAAGGACGGGGAGCGGGATGGCCGGGTTGGTGACCGCAGCACGTGCCGTGTCGCGGTCGTGCAGCAATCCGGCCAGGACGCGGGCCGGCAGCCGCGGATTGCGCACCGCAGCGTCGCGGACGCAGGCCTCCGGGTCGTTCAGCAACCGGACCGCATCGGCCGGCGCCAGCCGTGGGTCCTGCGCCGCGCGGCGGCGCACCTCGGCTTCGGGATCCCGGGCCAGGCGCGCGACGTCGGCCGGTGCCGACTCAGGATCATCCAGGGCCAGACGGCGCATCCGCCCGCTGGGGTCGGCGATATGGCGCAGCAGCCCAGTACGGGGGAAGTTGGGGTGGCTGCGGGGCCGGTCGGGACGGCTGAGGCTCCCGTCCCACCAGCGCCAGACCTCAAGCAGCACGTCGGCCGGGGCGTCCTCGCACGATTCGGCGAGGAAGAGGCGGACCACCTGGTCCTCGTCCCGGGCCAAGAGCGCGACGACATCCTGCGGGAGGTGCCGGGCCCGGGCCACACTGCGGCGGACCAGCGGATGGGACGATGCGGCGAGACGACGCATCGCGTCGGCGTCACCGTGCAGGTCTTCGACCCAGGGCAGGGTGTGCGACATCAGGGACGGGTCGAAATCGTGGCACACGGCCGCACGCTGCTCCTCGGTGAGATCGGCGCGCCGCGCCACCTCGGAGCGGATGTCACCCCGCAGGTCCTGCGCCAGCACGATGACACCGTGTTCGCCCAGGCCCGGGTTGGCGGCCAGGGTCCGGCGTACTTCCGCGTCCCCGTCGCCGACCAGCTCCGTCTCCAGCTCGGGTGCGAGACGGCACCGTTCGAGCGCTCGCCGCGGTTCGGGCAGGGCGGCGAAAACCTCCCGGGGCATGGGTACCCCGGTGTGGTGGGCGAGCAGCGCGGCCGTACGCACCGCCTGGTCGGCATCGGCAGCAACCGTTCCCGCAGCGGCGCAGCGAGATCCTCCCAACGGGCGCAGACCGCCGCCCGCACCCGAGGATCGGCGTCGGCCGCAAGGCCGGGGAGGTGCTGCACGGGGAGCCCCGGGAGCTCGGCGGCCCACGCGCGGGACGGGCCGGCAAGGAGATCGTCGTACAGGTCCTCGGGAAGCTCGGCACCCTGGAAGCAGGCGCGCTCCGCCCAGAGCACACGTCGGTACGGCGACGGCTCGGCACGGACCAGGCGTACCCAGTGTTCCGACGTGAGCCCGGACCGGCAGCTGTCGGCGACCCTCGACCGTACCTGCGGATCGGGGTGCGCCACGGCGGCGTCGAGGACGGGGACCGATCGCATCCGTGCAGAAAGTCCTCGTGCACATCCAGCAGCCTGATCAGCATCTCATCCGTCGCGGATGGATTTGCCCCTATCCCCTCCGCCCAGTGCACAGGCCACGCACGCCGGCCCGGCACCGCCGCCCACACCTCGGCGCGCTCGCACTCCGTCTCGATCCCGGAGGCCGCAGCGCCCTCCTCCAGCCGCTCCGGCAGCCGGTCGAGGGCGGTCACCCGAGGCCCGCCCGCGCCGGGCAGCTCCGCCAGCAGCACCTGCCCGTCGAGGGAGAGCGCCACGAACCCGGGTTCACCGGTCAACTCCGGTACGCCGCTCCCGGTGTACCGGACCCGGGTCCACTGGGCGTCGTTGCCGCCGATCCGATGTCCGAGGACCGCCACCAGGAACTGGCCGTCGGCATCGCAGAGACGGCGCCACCACGCGGCATCGAGTGCTTCGCGGCCCACTCCGTCGGGCGCGGCGATCCCCCGCGCAATCCGCCAGCCGGCCTCCGGCGGGAACAACCTGCCCGGGCGTACGTCCTCGACGACCATGAGTCCGGCGCACGCGAGGAGCTCACGGAGTTTCTCTTGTCGCTGCACACGGCCATGATCCCCGTCGGCTCACACCCGAACAAGATCGAGCACATCGACCCCGCACGCAGATCTGACCGCTCCGCTCCCCCAGCCGGAGACCCGTGCCCAGAGCGACTGCCCCCATCTCTCCTGGCGGTCAGGGCGCTTCGGCGCATTCGTCGACGTACGCGCAAACCCGATGAACCCCAAGCTCGGTAGTCGGCCTCCCATGCCCCCGTCACCGCGGAGACGACGCCGACCTGATGCAGTCCCCCGTCGACACCGGACTTGACGAGCACCAGGTCCGCCGCTGGACCTCCTGGCATCGCTGGACCACCCTGGCCTTGCTCGCTCACGCCTTCCTGGTGGTCACGGCCGCTCTCGAACGCGCTGCCACAGCAACAGCCACCGAGCTCACCCCACTGACCTGCGGAGAGATCCAACGCCTCTTCGCCGCATTCGCCGCGGCCCGGCGCATCGACTCGACTGGTCACGCTGGCGCCGAAGACATCAGCCCCGTGCGCGCAGCAGCCATTACCAGCGCCAGGCCCTCCAACAGTAACCTTCCTGTCACGGCACTAGCTTTCCCCATCGTCGGCCGGAGCGATGTCAACGTGAAGGAACACGGATGAGCGTGATGGGGGTCTGGGTGGTCGGCGTCGTGGCGGACGACGTCGTTGAGGAAGCACGCCGCCGATTCCCCGACGCTGCCGGAGCCCACGGCACGTGGCCGGAGTCGTCCGCCGACATGATCCAGTGGCGCGAGCGTTTCGAGCCCGCAGGGTTGTTCGAAGGGATGCCCGAACGGCCGTCGCGCACCGGCGAAATCGTGCGCTTCGCCGACGCGGTCAACAAAGTTCGTAACGACGAGACCGAGGTGGATGAATTCCAGGACTATTTGCTGCAAGCGGGCCCTCAGCAAGACGGCGAAGGCCTGTTCTGCGCTGCCGTACCCAGGGGCGACGGCGCGGCGGCGCTCATGTGGGCGCTCGGCCTCGACACGACGCTCCGACTCCCAGGGTGCTGCGGACAGTTCCTGTTCGATGCTGCCCAGGTATGTGCCGCGCTCCCCGCGGCCGAACAAGCGCTCGTTCTTCACCCGCTGCGTCGGGCCCACGTGGCCGCCCGGGTACGGCTGTGGCTGGACGAGATGGCGGACGACCCAAACCACGACGTCGACGAGCTGATCGACGGCCCGCTTCGGGTGCTGCGTTACGCGGCGCGCACGGGAGTTGGCGCGGTCGGTCTCACCCTGTGGTACTGAGAGGAACTCAGGGAGCAATGCTCAAGACCTGTCGATCGGTTTCGGAAGGGACGCGAAGGGCGTACCTTCCCGAATGATCCTTTGATGGTCACCGAGTAGGCCCGTGTTCGCAGCGCGGGTCGGGAAGGCACGCCCGTGACCCGTCTGACGAAGCAGTGGCAGGAGAACCACGCCGCCTTCCAGGACCGAGACCTGTCCGACCGGGACTTCGTCTGCGTATGGGCCGACGGGGTCCACCCGAAGGTCGGGCTCGGCCAGGCGCACTCGTACGTGCTGGTCCTTCTCGGCGTCCGCCTGGACGGCACCAAAGAGCTGATCGCTCCGGCTGAGGGGCTGCGGGAGTCCACCGAGTCGTGGGCCGACCTGCTGCGCGACTGCCGCCGCCACGGCATGCGCGATCCCGAACTGGTCATCAGTGACGGCGCGATGGGGCTGTGGAAGGCGCTCATCGAGGTGTTCCCCGCCGCCCGGCACCAGCGCTGCTGGGTCCACAGAGCCCGGAACGTCACAAACTGTCTTCCGACAGAGCACTGGGTCCACCTGCGGACCACGAACCCGATCGAGTCCACGTTCTCCACGGTCAAGCTGTTGACCAAGGTCACTTGCGGGGCTGGCAGCCCCGCCGCGGTCCTCGCGATGGTCTTCAAGCTCGTCGAGTCCGCCCAGACCCGCTGGCGCGCGATCCCCAGGGCCCATCTCGTCGCCGTTGTCCGTTCCGGAGCCCTCTTCGAGAGCGGCGTCCTGGTCGAGCGCGCCGAGGCGGCGGCATGACCGCGCACGCCAACCCGGACAAGCACGCAGTCAAGGTCGAACTGCAGATCGACCAGGTCGCCGTCGTGACCGCGACCGAGGCAACTGCCACCGTGCGCTGCACACTCGGGCCCGTTCGTCGCGGAGCGCGCTTCGACCGCATCCGCGACGCCGTGGAAGCCATCGACCTGGAACTGACGCAGATCCTCGCCTACCACCGCTCCGCCGAGGAGCTCGACCCCGTCCACACCGCACTCGTGACCCTCCGAGGCCGAGGCGTCCAACACCTCACGTCAGCCACCCCGGGCTCCCGCTGGCAGACGATCCAGGGAACCAACCCTCCAACATCATGAGCAACCCATCCACAGATATTGACTATTGCTCCCTTCCCCGCACCGCATGGCGACTACTCGACAATGACGGGTTCTTCGTCAGCAACCCCCGGATTTCAGCACTGCACAAACGCCACCTGCGCTTGGCGCAAGGTCGGATAACAACACCTGACGGAGTGTGGGGCCGACACGAGTCGCCCCACGCACACACATCACGCCGTGAAGGCATCCCAGGGCGCCTCCGGGTCCGCCCAGGTTGGCGGCCCCCACGCCAGCGCACCGTTCACCAGCCCCGCCATGGCCCCCGTCACCAGTGACGGCACCTCAAGCGCATCGGCAGTCTCCTGCAAATACTCCGTCAGCGATCCGAACTCGCACCGCCGGTCCGCGTACCGGCTCCAGAACCACAACTGCCCCGTCTCCATGTCCACGCACAGCCCCGACGTGCGATCGTCGGCCCCGAACGAGCACACCGGAATCCGCACGGGCCGCCAGGTGACGATCTCCTGATGCGGCGAGTGCCGGCCTCCGCCGAATTCATCCCTCGGCTCGCGGACGGCCTGCGCCGCATCAACCCGCGCCACCCCCAAGCCCCGATCCCCGCGGGCCTCTACCTGAGCTGCCTGGCCGACCTCGACGACCCCCGCGCCGTACCCGTGATCGCCTCAACCCTGGACTGGGCCGTCGGCCAGGAATGCTGGAGCGTGGTGACTGAGTGCCACAAAGCCCTCACCGCCTTCGGTCCGCCGCAGCATCCACCCGGAGCCTCGTCAAGCCCCTGGCCAGTCGCGATCACCCGAGCAGCCTACCGAGATGCCCGGCGGGAAGTCCTGAGGCGAGTCCTTGACGCGGATGCCTGGCCGGTCTCGGACCTGGCCTGTTCCGGATGCGCGTACAGGGGGCGTCTTGTCAGGGATTGCGGGCGATGGCGGCGTAGGTGGAGGCTTCGGCGTCGGTGACGGTGTCCATGGGGCCGTCGGGGTCGGGGCGCCAGGTGCGGGTGGGGACGAGTCCGGGTTCGGCGAGGTCCCGGCCGGTGAAGAACTCAGCGATCTCCTCACGGGTGCGGGGCGTACGGGGGTTCCGGCGGCGGCGTAGGTCTCGGTGACCCGGGCGACGCCGACGGGGTCGAAGTCGGGGGTGGCGTGGCTGATGCCCTGCTGGGCTGCGTGGCGGGTGCCCCGGCGCATGAAGCGGCGGTTGACGCGGGCGGCGACGAATGCCGAGGGGAAGATCTGGAGGGTTTTGACGGCGGTTTCCCGGTCGGCGGGGAAGTTGGTGATCCCAGCAAGGTAGAAGTCGTACATGCGGGCCGAGTGCGCACGGTCCATCGCAAGATCGACTTTATCGTTCATGCACGCTGAGCCCCCTGTTGCTGATTTTTTCGGCCGCACACCGGCCGAATTGATGGAACTGGCATCATTTTGCGCAGGGTCACAGAGGACGGGAGCCGAGTCTCCGACCCTTCTCAGGCAACCTCGGTCGCGCTCCTCGTACACGGGCTCAGTCTTCACGAACACGACCATGGGCCTGACCCAACGTATCCACGACCTCAGCGCGGGCACCCCAGTTCATGCCCGGGGGGCCCGCACCGGGGCACCGCCAACTCCGCACCTTGTCGACTTCGCACAAAGAGGCAGACCGAACGCCACGATCTCCGCAACCCGAACATGGGCGGCCGCTTCCCGGCTCGGACTGCACCCATCGCGTACGAGCCCCCACGCCGCCTCACCCCACGGCCAACTCACCATCGCCACCTGACGCCCCGCCAGTAAAGGCAGCAAAAGTCAGCAAGCGTTCTGCCACAGCCAGCCACAACCGACCACAGCCCGGACTGCCGCGAGCGCCGCGTACCAGCTACCGAACAGGCCGGGGGCCCACCGCGCACAGAGACGGAACGTGAGAGCAAAGCGCAGCCGCAGGTAACTCATCCGCCACGGGCGCACCTTCATTCATACAGGTCAGCGCACTCTTCCCCGGGGTTTCAAGGGCACCGGCGGCAGCTCGGGGGCCGGGAGGGGATCGCCGTCGTAACCCATGACCTCGCCGAAGCGTGTGCCTTCCATCCAGTCTTGGCGCGCCTGCACGATCTCCTCCTGGGACCTTCCGATCCAGTTCCAGAACATGATCAGCTCCTCCTCGAAGGGCTCCCCGCCGAGGAGCATCAGAGCGGCGTCGGACCCGGCGCGCAGGGCGAGGCCGGTCCGGCCGCAGCCGAGGTAGAGCATGGAGCCGGGGAGGACGGGAACGCCGTCCACCACGGCCTCTCCGGACATCGCCAGGACCGCGTACTCGAAGTCGCGGTCGAGGGGGAGGCGCAGCTCCGCGCCGTCACTGAGCGTGAGGTCGGCGCCGACGATGGGGGTGTAGGCGGTGCCCGGTGAGGTGGTGCCGTCGAGGGTGCCCAGGATCACCGTGGCGGTCAGGCCCGGGGCGGTGACGGCGGGCAGGTCGGGGTGGTGTTCGAAGTGGGGGTCCACCTGGCGGTGGGCGTCCGGGAGCGCGACCCAGAGCTGGGCGCCGTGGAGGTAGCGGGCGTGGGAGCGGGGGCTCTCCTCGGAGTGGCTGATCGCCCGGCCGGAGGTCATCAGGCCCAGTTCGCGGGGGCGGATGGTGGCGAGGCTGCCGGTGCTGTCGCGGTGCAGCACCTCGCCCTGGTGGAGCCAGCTCACCGTCTGGAGGCCCATATGGGGGTGGGGCGGTACCTGCATACCGGGCTCGTCGGCGATGTCGTCGGGGCCGTAGTGGTCGACGAAGGCCCAGGCGCCCACCATCCGGCGGCCCAGATTGGGCAGCAGCCTGCGGACCTCCGTGGACTCCCCGAGGCGGACCGTACGGGGGCTGAGGAGTTCGCGTACCGGCTCGGCGACGACGAATCCACGACCGCCGCAGACGGAGAGGGCGGCCTGACGATCGAGATTGCTCATGGCGCTCAACCTATTCCCGCGGGGGCGCGCCGGGCAGCCCCCACGCCTCGCGGAGGGGACGGATGCCGGAGCGGCCGTACCCCGGAACCGGGTAGTGGAATATTGAACGAGCTGCTCGGGTTGGCAGGGACAGCGGCGATCGGAAGCCGCCCGAAGCCACCCGAGGGAAGGAAAGCCGTGAGCGAGACCTACTACGAGTTCGGCACCCCCGCCGAGCGGTGGGACCGGGCGCAGATGTTCTTCGACAGCAAGGAATACCTGACCGCCGCCCGGATCCTGCGCGGACTCGTCGAGGAGGCGCCGGAGCAGCTCGCGGCGCGTCTGCTGCTCGCGCGGGCGTACTACCACTCCGCCCGGCTCGGGCCGGCCGAGACCGAGCTGCGGACCGTCCTGGAGCAGAACCCCTCCGAGTACTACGCCCGGCTGATGCTGGGGCGGACGCTGGAGCGGCAGGGACGGGCCGCCGAGGCGGCGCCGCATCTGCGGATGGCCGCCGTGATGAACGGCGACTGAACCGCTCCGGCGGCGCAGAGCAGGGAAACACCGCACCGGCGGGCGAGAACGCCCGCCGGTGCGGTGCTGTGCCGTGGGGCGGCTCAGCTCAGGGCGCTGCGCTTCTGCCACTGCTCCCAGGTCTCGTTCCAGTTGCTGAAGCCGTTGCCCTGGACCGGGATGCCCTTGTGGTCCTTGCCGGTGGTCTCGAACGGCGTACCGACCTTGATGTCCTTGTAGAAGGAAGAAGCCTCGGCGGTGCTCATGCCGATGCAGCCGGAGCTCTTGTTCGCCCTGCCGAAGTACGAGGCGTTCCACGGCGCGGCGTGGACATACATCCCCGACCAGGTCAGCCGCATCGAGTAGTCGACCATCTTGTTGTAGGCGTCGCCCAGGCCCACGGTCTCGGAGTTCATGTTGATGGTGCCCTCCTTGGAGATGAGCACCGTGGTTCCGCCCCAGGACCGCTTGTCGCCGCCGGGAGTGCCGCCGGAGACCGGGATGGTACGGACGGGGCTGCCGTTCCGCTCCAGGACGAGCTTCTTCCGGTCGAGGTCGACCTTGACGACCTCCTGGGCTCCGATGGTGAACTTCGTCGCGTAGTCGCGGGCGAACATCCGCTTCTCGGACGTGGCGATGCCGTTCAGCGGGGCGTCGACGGTGACCTGGGTGCCCGGCTTCCAGTACTCCTCGGGCCGCCAGTCGATGCGGTCCTTGCCGTCGTAGTGCTTCAGCCAGCCCCAGGAGCCCACGGTGTTGTTGGAGGTGGTGACCTTGAGGGCCTTCTCCACCTCGGCCCGGCTTTCGGCCCCGACGGGGTAGTCGAAGACGAGGGAGATCGGCTGCCCGATGCCGACGGTGGTGTTCTTGCCGGGCCACCAGGTGACCAGGTTCTTCTTCTCCGCCTTGGCGGTGGTGAAGGCGGCGTTCGTGCTGCCCGCGGTGCCGCCCTCGGTTGTGGTGGCCGCGGTGATCCGGTAGGAGGCGCCGGCTCCGGCCTTGCGGTCCGAGGTCCAGACCGTGTCGTTCGCCGACAGCTTTCCGGTGACCGCACCGCCGTCGCCGTCGGTGACCTGTACGGAGGTCAGCTTGCCGCCCTGGGCGGTCACCTTGATGGGCTGACCGGCCTTCACACCGCTGCCGCTCGGGGTCACCGCCACCGTCGCCGGCTTGTCCGCCGCCTTGGCCGAGCCCGCCTTGCCGTCGCCGCCCGAACCGTCGGAGGAGCAGCCGGCGAGGGCGAGGGGAGCGAGCACGGCGGCCGCCACCGCGAGGCGTGTGGCCGGGTGACGAACGGGGCGCGCGGATATCGGGCGCAACGGATCCTCCGTGGGGAGCGGGGATTCGAGCCCGCCGGCAGGGTCCGGCGAGTTCGGCGAATCCGGGATTCGGCGGTTGTCGGTGGTGTCCGTCCGGTGTCGAGGGGGTGGGTGCACGGCGCGTTCCAACGCAACACCCGTCCACCGCTCAAACGTTCCATGGGGACATCCCTGACCCTAATGCCGAAAACCAGCAGGTGAACGCCCTGACCCCGATGTAACGGCCTCTGATGAGGAACGGTCATCGTTCTGTCACATTCCTCGCGCGATGCGGTCATGGGCCGCTGTGAGCATCCTGCCGTCCCCGCCGTCCGGCGGGCTCCAGGATCACGACCGGAAGGCGGCTCACACCGTGTCAGCACTTCTTGTGACAGGCCGGGACGGACGAGAGGACTCCACCGGCCCGCGTATCCGGCTGGCGCCCGTCGACGCGGTGACGTATCGCGCGTTCCTCGGCTCCGCCCGCGGGGTGGCACTCGGCGCCGGTTTCCTCCAGTGCCCTTCCTGGGCCGAGGTCAAGGAGGGCTGGCAGTCCCTGCTGCTGGGCTGGGGGCCCGATCCGGCGGCGGGCCCGGCCGGGCTCACCGGGGTCGCCCTGGTCCTGCTGCGCCAGTTCCCCGGCACCCGGCGCTGTTTCGCCTATCTGCCCGAGGGCCCGGTGGCCGACTGGTCGGACCCGGAGCCGGACCTCTGGCTGGAACCGCTGCTGGAGTATCTCCGCGGCGCGGGTGTCTTCGCGGTACGGATCGGCCCCTCCCCCGCCTACCGGACCTGGCGGGGCGGCGCCCTGAAATCGGCTACGGGGCCGGGCCGGAGGCTGGCCGATGTCCTCGACTGCGAGGTCGATCCGCTGGGCACGGCCGTGGCGGAGCGGCTGCGCGCCCGGGGCTGGCGGCGCTGCGGCGGTGCCGACGGCGGCGATGCCCAGCCGCGTCACGTCTTCCGGGTGCCGCTCGCCGGGCGGTCCCCGGAAGAGCTGTGGGACGGGCTCAACCAGGAGTGGCGGCGCAATGTGCGGCGGGCCCGCAAGGAGGGTGTGGAGGTGGTCGTCGGCAGCGCGGCCGAGCTGCCCGACTTCTTCCGGCTGCTGGAGGTGACCGAGCGGCGCGACGGGTTCCGGCTGGGCCGCTCCCTGGCGTACTACCAGCGTCAGTACGCGGCCCTGAACGCCGAGGAGCCGGGCCGGATGAAGCTCTGTCTGGCCCGGCACCGGGGCGAGATCCTGGCCGCGCACACCATGGTGACCGTGGGCCGGCGGGTCTGGTACCAGACCGGCGCCTCCGCCGACCACCGCCGCGAGGTCCGGCCGTCGAACGCGCTCCAGTGGCGGATGCTGATGGACGCCCACGCTTCCGGCGCACAGGTGTACGACATGCGCGGGGTACCCTCCACACTCGACCCCTCGGACCGTTCGTACGGGCTTCTGCGCTGGAAGCTCGGCACCGGGGGGCATGTTGTGGAGACGCTGGGGGAATGGGAGAGACCGCTGGGCGGGGCCACCAACCATGCGCTGTACCGGGCGTTCCAGGCCTATCTGGCACGCCGGTGAGTCCGGCGCCCACGGCCACCGCGCCGGCGGAGCCGGGGGCCGGGCGGAAGAAGGCCCCTTCCGTCGCGCGCAGCGGCGCCCTGATGGCCGCCGGGTCGATCGTCTCCCGGGCGACCGGTTTCGTCCGCTCGGCGGTGGTCGCCGCCGCCCTGGGCATCGGGCTGACCGCCGACGGTTACGCGGTGGCCAACGCCGTGCCCATGATCCTCTACATGCTGCTGGTCGGCGGGGCGCTGAACGCCGTCTTCGTGCCCGAACTGGTCCGGGCCGCGAAGGAGCACGCGGACGGCGGCATCGCCTACACCCAGCGCCTGCTGACCGTGTGCGCCGTCGCCCTGCTGGCGATCACCGGGGCGGCGGTCGCCGCCGCCCCGCAGATCGTGGAGCTGTACACGGGCTACCGCGGTGCGCAGGCGGAGCTGACGGTGGCCTTCGCCCGCTACTGCCTGCCCCAGATCTTCTTCCTCGGGGTGTTCACCGTGCTGGGGCAGGTGCTCAACGCCCGCGGCAGGTTCGGCGCGATGATGTGGACGCCGGTCCTCAACAACATCGTCGTCATCTCCGTGTTCGGGCTGTATCTGGTGGTCGGCGACGGCGGCGCGCTCAGCTCCGCGGAGCGGGCGCTGCTGGGCTGGGGCACCACGGCGGGCATCGCCGTCCAGGCGCTGGCGCTCGCCCCTTCGCTGCACCGGGCGGGTTTCTCCTGGCGGCCCCGGTTCGACTGGCGCGGCAGCGGGCTGACCCGCCCGTTGCGCGCCGCGGGCTGGCTGGTGCTGCTGGTCCTGTCCAACCAGGCCGCCTACTGGGTCGTGACCCGGCTGGCGACGGCGGCCGGACGGCGGGCGGCGGAGCTGGGCATCGACGGCGGCGCGGGCTTCAGCGCGTACAGCAACGCCTATACGCTCTGGATGGTGCCGCACGGCATCATCACCGTGTCCCTGGTGACCGCGCTGCTGCCGCGGATGAGCCGGGCCGCCGCCGACGGCGATCCCCTCACGGTGCGCCGGGACGTCTCCTACGCGCTGCGGACGAGCGCGTCGATGATCGTGCCCGCCGCCTGTGCCCTGCTGGCGCTGGCCCAGCCGGTGATGACGGTGGTGTACGGGTACGGGCAGACCGATCCGGGGGATGTGGCGCTGATGGCGGGCATCCTGATGGCATTCGCACCGGGGCTGGTCGCTTTCTCCGGGCAGTACGTGCTGTCGCGGGCGTTCTACGCGCTCTCCGACACCCGGACCCCGTTCTTCCTCAATCTGGTGACCGTGGCGGTGAACGCGGGGCTGGCGGTGACGGCGTACTTGCTGCTGCCCGCGCGCTGGGTGGTCACCGGGCTGGCCGGGGCGTATTCGGTGGCGCTGTTCGCGGGCTGGGCGGTGACGGCGCTGGTGCTGCGGCGCAGGCTGCTGCCGCCGCCGGCGGCAACGGTGCCCGGGCAGCGGGGCCGGCACGGCCGCCGGTCGCGGCGCCGCCGTCCGGAGCCGTTGTGGCGCTCGGCGTCCTTGGGGACGGTCGCGAGGCTGCTGGTGGCGGCGGTACCGGCCGCAGGTCTCGGTTACTTGACGGCCCGGGTGACGGGCGACGCGGCCGGGGCTCCTGCGGCGGGCGCGGCGGGTGCCCTGGTGGTCGGGGCCGTCTTCGTCACCCTCGCCCGGCCGCTGCGGCTCACCGAACTCGACACCGCCGTCTCCGGTGCCGTACGACGGCTGCGCAGGCGTCCCGCGCGCGGCTGACCGCATGGGAGCGAACCCGGAAAACAGTGGGGAAAGAGGGGTGTGATGCCACGCGTACTGCTGATCGAGGACGATCCGTCGGTCCGTGAGGGGGTGGAGCTGGGGCTGCGGCGCCGCGGCCACGAGGTCGCGGCGACGGCCACCGGCGAGGAGGGGCTCGCGGCGCTGCCGGAGTTCCGGCCGGATCTGGTGCTGCTGGACCTGATGCTGCCCGGGGTCAACGGGGTGGAGGTATGCCGCCGGATCCGGGAGGCCGGCCAGTTGCCGATCATCATGCTGACCGCGCGCGGCGACGATTTCGACATCGTCATCGGGCTGGAGGCCGGTGCCGACGACTACATCGTCAAACCGGCCCGTACGGAGGTCATCGAAGCCCGGATCCGGGCGGTGCTGCGGCGCATCGAAGAGCCGGGCGCCGGACAGCCCGCGGTGGAGCGCCACGGTGATCTGGCCCTCGACCGTTCGGGGCTGACCGTCACCAAATGCGGGCGGGAACTGGCGCTGGCGCCGTCGGAGCTGAAGCTGCTGCTGTATCTGAGCGCGGCACCGGAGCAGGTGTTCAGCCGTCAGCAGTTGCTGGAGCAGGTGTGGGAGCACGGCTACCACGGGGACGCCCGGCTGGTGGACGCCTGTGTGCGGCGACTGCGCAACAAGATAGAGGATGTGCCCGGTACGCCCCGCTACATCCAGACGCTGCGGGGCTTCGGCTACCGCTTCGGCCCGTTGTGAGCGGGACGGTGTCCCGATTGCGGAAACGTAGCGGCAGGGCGGACGGACCCAGCCCGGCGGGGGCCGGAGGACGGCATTCGGGTACGGGCCGCAGGCCGCGGCGGCGGGCCCGCGAGGACCGGCCGGCGCACGGGTCCGCCCGTTCCCCGGGGCCCGGTTCCGGTTTCCGGCGGCGGTCCCGGCGTTCGACCCCGGGGCTCCGGACCCGTATGGTCTTCGCGTTTCTGCTCGTCGCAGCCGTCACTGCCGGATCGACCGCCACGCTCACCTACCGCGAGGCGCGCAATTCGGTGCTCCAGGCGTCCCAGGATCTCGCCGTGTCCAGCTTCCGCGAAGTGGTCAGCGAATCCGCTTACGATCTGCCCCCCGGTCCCGACGATCTGAAAGGACGGCTGGAGGCCTTCGCCCGGCGGGGGAAACCCCGCCACTGGCACGTCTTCGCCGAGTACGGGACGACGGTGCGCGAATCGTCGGGAACGAGCCCCGTCTCCACGGTGATCACCGACGAACTCCGGCGGCAGGCGGCGGACCGTCCCACCGGCAGCTTCCAGCGGGTCGTCAAGAACGGGGTGCCGTATCTCGTCATCGCCATGCCCATGGTGCTGCGGATGGGCCTGCTGGACACCGGCCTCGACACGGGCATGGTCCTCTACGCCGTCGTTCCGCTGGAGCAGGAGGGGGCGCAGGTCGACGCCCTGGTCACCGCCGCCCGCAACGGTGCCGTCCCGGGGCTGGCGATCGCGCTGATACCCGCCCTGCTGGCGGCCCGCAGCGTCCTGCGCCCGGTACGGGAGCTGCGGCGGGCCGCCCTCAGCATGGGCAGCGGCAGACTGGACACCCGGATCGCCGTCCGGGGCGGCGACGAACTCTCCGATCTCGCCCGGACCTTCAACGATACGGCAGCCGAGCTGGAACGGTCGGTGACCGGACTGCGCGAGGCGGAGGCCCGGGCCCGCCGCTTCGCCTCCGACGTCTCCCATGAACTGCGCACCCCGCTGGCGGGCATGCTCGCGGTCACCGAGCTGCTGGACGAAGACGCGGCCGCGGCCGGGCTCGACCCCGATACGGCCCGCGCGGTCCGTCTGATCAGCACCGAGACGGAGAAGCTGGCCGTGCTGGTCGAGGATCTGATGGAGATCTCCCGCTTCGACGCCCGTGCGGCCGAACTCAACACGGACGAGGTCGACGTGGCCGAGACCATCCGCCGCACGCTGGCGATCCGGCACTGGACCGGCCGGGTCGGCACGGAACTCCCGGACGGGATCCGGGCCCGGCTCGACCCGCGCCGCTTCGACGTGGTGATGGCCAATCTGGTCGGCAACGCGCTGCGGCACGGCGGGGATCCGGTGACGGTCACCCTGCGCCGGGGCACGGCCGACGACGGCAGCCCGCTGCTGGTCGCCGAGGTCGCCGACGGCGGCCCCGGGATCCGGCCGGAGGCGCTGCCGTACGTCTTCGACCGTTTCTTCAAGGCGGACCAGGCCCGGACCCGGTCGGCGGGCAGCGGGCTGGGGCTGGCCATCACCTCGGAGAACGTCGCACTGCACGGGGGCACGATCCGGGCGGCCAACGCGCCCGGCGGGCGGGGCGCCGTCTTCACGGTGGCACTGCCCCTCGACGGCGGACCGCGCGGGCGGGCCCCGGAGGAGGAAGCATGATCCGGCGAGGGCAGGCGGTACGCGGCGGACGGCGAGCCTGCGCGGCGGCGGTGGCCGCCGTACTGCTCACGGGCTGCGGGGTCGGCGCCACCGAGCCCGTCGAGGCGGGCGGTCCCGCGGTCTTCGCCCTCGGGGCCCGGCCGCAGGAGTGGACGATGCTCTTCTTCCGGTCCCCCACCGACCGCCCGGTTCCCGTACTGCGGGTACGCGACCCGTTCACGAGCAGAGTTCCGACGCCCGTTCTGCTGGCGGAGGCCGTCGACGCCCTGCTGGCGGGGCCGTCGGCGACGGAGCGCGCCACGGGCCTGTCCACCGCGCTTCCGAAGGTACGGGCCGGAGCTGCCCGGGAGACGGAGAACGGCATGCTCGGCGTCGATCTGCCCGTTCCCGTGCGGAATCTCGACGAAACCGCCGTACAGCAGCTGGTGTGCACGATGGCGTACACGAGGGACCGGAACGGCCGGGCCCGGGTTGTCGTCACCGGCACGGACGGAGCCAGGGAACCGGCCGGCTGCGAACTGGCCGTCGACCTCGCCCCGACCCGGCCGACGACCAGCCCGGTACCGGAGCCGCCGCCCGCGCCGAGCGGAGCGGGGTGACGGCCCCGGCACGGTCGGCCGGTCGCGTCGGCGGTTACAGACCGCCGGTGTACAGCAGACGGTTGGGCGATGTCTTGCTGATTGTCAGGATGTCCTTGGTGGACTGGAGGACCAGCCAGTCCGCGATCTGCTCCGGGGTGGCCGCGGGGTTGGCGGCCTTGTAGAGGAGCGCGACCCCGGCGACATGGGGGCTGGCCATCGACGTACCGTCCAGGGCGATGCTGCCGCCGCCCAGTTTGGCCGAGAAGATGGCCTTGCCGGGGGCGTAGAGCGACAGGCAGGGACCGAAGTTGCTGAAGTCGGTCTCCTTGTCGAGATGGTCGGTCGCGCCGACGGTGACCGTGCGCTGCGCGCTCGCGGGCGAGACGTCACAGGCGTCGCGGGCGTCATTGCCCGCCGCGACGACCGGAAGGGTCCCCCGCAGGGAGACATTGGTGACCGCGTTGTTCACGGCCTGGTTGCGGTCGCCGCCGAGGGAGGCGTTGATGACGGCGGGCTGGCGGGCGTTCTGCGCGACCCAGTCGAAGCCCGCGATGATCCCCGACCAGGGCCCTCGGCTGTCGCAGCCGAGGACCCGGACGCTGACCAGCTTCGCCTGGCGGGCGACACCGAAGTCGGCGCCGCCGACCGTGCCCGCGACATGGGTGCCGTGGCCGTTGCAGTCCCGGCCGTTGCGGCCGTCGCCCATGGCGTCGAAGCCGGGGACGGCCCGGCCGCCGAACTCGGGGTGGCTGTAGTCGATGCCCGTGTCGACGATGTAGGCGGTGGCACCGACCCCGGTGCCCTCGATGTTGAACTCCTGGTTGAGCGGGAGGTACGGCTGGTCGATCCGGTCGAGGCCCCAGCTGAAGGCCTGGAAGCGGTTCTGCGGGGAGGGGACGGGGCGGGCGGATGCGGTGCCGTCCTCCTCGACGACCTTGACGGCCGGTACCGCCCGTACGGCCCTGAGCTGTGCGGGGGTGAGTTTGGCCGCGAAGCCGTTCAGTACCGCCGCATAGGTGAAGAGCGGTTTGAGTCCGGGCAGCGTCTGCTTGACGAAGGCGCCCGGCTTCGTTCCCTTGTGCAGCGTCACGATGTACTGGCCGGGGATGGGCGCGGGCGTCTTCCGCAGGGGCGCCGGGTCGGCGCGCGTGACACCGTCGGTGGACGGCCCGGGTTCGGGTGCGGCGGCCGCGCTGCCCGCCGCCGACAGCGGTGCGACGGCCGTGAGCAGAACGGCCGCCGCGGCACAGGCACGGAGCCTGGAGTGGATTTTCATGGCCCGACCCTGACAAACCATGATCGATAATTCCATCACCTTATGTGGCGATTTGCGGTACTGGCTCAGGGTGCGGAGGGCGGCGTCCCCCGATCGGATGCCCGCCCCGCCTTCCGGGCGCCGTCGGACCGCTCCGGCTCGCCCGCTCCGGCGGCCGCGGCCCGGGTGATGTTGCGGACCATTCCGCCGAACACGAACGCATGGAACGGTGCCACGCTCCACCAGTACGCCTGGCCGAGCAGTCCGTGCGGATGGAAGAGGGCCCGCTGCCGGTAGCGGGCGCGCCGCTCCCCCAGCGGTTCGCAGCGCAGCTCCAGCCAGGCCAGGCCGGGCAGCCGCATCTCGGCGCGGAGCCGCAGCAGCCTGCCCGGTTCGATCTCCTCCACCCGCCAGAAGTCGAGGGAGTCACCGATCCGCAGCCGGGTGGCGTCCCGGCGGCCCCGGCGGAGTCCGACACCGCCCGCCAGCCGGTCGAGATGGCCGCGAACGGCCCAGCCGAGCGGAAAGGAGTACCAGCCGTTCTCGCCGCCGATGGACTCGACGACCCGCCACAGCTCTTCGACGGGCGCGTCCACCGTCCGTTCCCGCTCGTCGGTGTAGAGGCTGCCGCCCGCCCAGTCGGGGTCGGTGGGCAGCGGATCGCTGGGGGTGCCCGGTACCGAGGCGGAGGACCAGCGGGTGGTGACCCTGGCCTCCCGTACGCGGCGCAGCGCCAGCGCCACCGAGGTGTCGAAGTCCAGCGGATGGCCCGGGACCTCGGGGACATGGCGGGCGATGTCGTTCTCCCGGCACACCACCTCGTGGCGGAGCGACTCGGCCAGCGGGCGGGCGAGCGCGCCGGGGACGGGGGTGACCAGCCCGACCCAGAGCGCCGACAGCCTGGGCGTGAGGACGGGGACGGGCAGGATCAGCCGTCGCGGGAGTCCGGCGACCGCCGCGTAACGGAGCATCATCTCGCGGTAGGTCAGTACGTCGGGGCCGCCGATGTCGAAGGTCCGGTTGATGTCCGGGGGCATGCCGGCGCTCGCGGTGAGCGCGCGCAGCACATCGCGGACGGCGACGGGCTGGATCCGGGTGCGGACCCAGCGGGGGGTGATCATGACCGGCAGCCGTTCGGTGAGATAGCGGAGCATCTCGAAGGAGGCGGAGCCCGAGCCGATGATGACAGCGGCCCGCAGGACGGTGGTGGGGACGCCGGAGTCCAGGAGGATGCGGCCGACTTCGGCGCGGGAGCGCAGATGCGGGGAGAGTTCCCGCTCCGGGACCCCGGCGGGGGTGAGCCCGCCGAGGTAGACGATCCGCCGGACGCCCGCGGCGCGGGCCTGTTCGCCGAAGATCCGTGCGGCGCGCCGGTCGGTCTCCTCGAATCCCTTGCCGGTCCCCAGTGCATGGACGAGGTAGTACGCGACGTCGATGCCGTCCATGGCGGCGGCGACGGACGCGGCGTCGGTGACATCGCCGCGCACCACTTCGGCGCGGTCGGTCCAGGCGTGGTCGCGCAGGGCCAGGGGCGAGCGGGCCAGGGCCCGGACGCGGTGTCCGGCCGTGAGCAGTTCGGGGACGAGCCGGCCGCCGATATAGCCGGTGGCGCCGGTGACCAGGCAGTGCAGTCCGCCGCCCGGCGGCGTGGGTTCCGGGGTCATGGGGGCCTCCGAGGTGTGCGGGTGGTACGGACGATGCCTACCACGCCGGGCCGGGGAAGGCGGTGGACGGCGGGGCCGGCCGGCAGGGCGCGGCGCGGCCGGCGGGGTTCGGCTCCGCCGCCCCCTTGCGCCGACGGCGCGGCGTCTGTCAGATTCTCCCCGCG
Source organism: Streptomyces sp. NPDC094448 (assembly GCF_044763775.1). Taxonomy (NCBI): domain Bacteria; kingdom Bacillati; phylum Actinomycetota; class Actinomycetes; order Kitasatosporales; family Streptomycetaceae; genus Streptomyces; species Streptomyces sp. NPDC094448. The sequence goes on from NZ_JBIWGU010000003.1 coordinate 83,518, forward strand.
GCTTACATGTCATGAACACGCCACACATCACGCATATGCCGTACCACCGGCGTGTGCGTCTCCTGCCACACCCGGCAGGACTCCATCCCCCACACAATGGAGAAACCACATGCGCATCACCCGAGTCATACCCGCCCTGGCGACCGCAGCGGCCACTCTCGTCGCGCTGGCCCCCACAGCCACCGCTGCCACCACGGCACCGGCGCCGGTCGTCAAGGGCGCGCCGAGCGCCGTGACCGGCACGGCGGCCCTGCCGATCATCGGCGGGGGCTACGCCACCGACGCCCCCTGGGCGGCCCGGCTGTTCTCCAACGGCCGTCAGACCTGTAGCGCCACGATCATCGCGCCGACCTGGATTCTGACCGCCCGGCACTGCGTGAGCGGCGGCGGGCTGTCGTTCCGCATCGGCAGCCTCGACCAGACCAGCGGCGGCACCCTGGCCAACGCCTCCGGCGTGTACAACCACGCCTCCTCCGACCTCTCCCTGGTCAAGCTGGACCGCTCGGTGTCGGCGGTCTATTCGCGCCTCGGCCAGCCGGGCTCGGTCTCGGTGAACCAGAACGTCCAGGTCTACGGCTGGGGGGCGACCTCCCAGTGCGGTTCGGAGATCAACTGCCAGTCCCAGTATCTGAAGGTCGCGAGGGTCGTCGTGACCGGCGGCTGCCGCGACGCCTACAGCGGTTCGGCGATCTGCGCCCGCCGCGGCGACGGCATCACCGCGGGCGGTGACTCCGGCGGCCCGATGATGGCCAACGGCGTCCAGGTCGGCGTCGCCTCCACCAGTGACCGGCAGACCACGACCGCCTACACCAATGTGACGGCGTACCGTCCCTGGATCCAGTCGATCGCCGGAGTCTGACGCACCGGTACGCAGGGGCCCGGCCGGAGTCCGGCCGGGCCCTTTCGGCTGTCGGGAGCGGTGTCACCCCCGGTCCGTGCGCCGCCGCGCGGGCGGCGGCGCCGGGATCGGCGTCAGAGCGTCGACTTGAACAGCAGCCGGTTGGGGGTACCGGTCACGTTGCCGCGGATCGCGTTGGCAGTGCTGTTGTTGATGATCCAGTTGTTGACGGTGGTGCTGGAGGCCTCGCCGTAGGCGCCCTTGTAGAGCGCGGCGACGCCCGCGACGTGCGGCGCGGCCATCGACGTACCGCTCATGCTGGTGGTGCCGCCGCCCATCCGGGTGGAGACGACACCGACACCGGGACCGTAGAGGTCGGTGCAGTCGCCGAAGTTGCTGAAGCTCGCCTTGTTGTCGGCGGAGTCCGATGCGGCGATGGAGAGGGCTCCGGGGGCGCTGGCCGGGGAGTAGTTGCAGGCGTTCTGGTTGCTGTTGCCCGCCGCGACGGTGGTGTGGACACCCGAGTTGGCCAGCGCCGTGGCCGCGTTGTTGAGGGCGGCCGAGTAGCCGCCGCCGAGGGAGGCGTTGGCGACCGCGGGCTTCACCGCGTTCTGCCGGACCCAGTCGAAGCCCGCGATGATGGCCGAGAAGGAGCCCGAACCCTGACAGTTGAGGACCTTCACACCACGGAGCTGGACGCCCTTGGCCACACCGTGGACGGAGCCGCCGACGGTGCCCGCGACATGGGTGCCGTGGCCGTTGCAGTCCTGGCCGTTGCCGCCGAAGGCGTCGAAGACGTTGCGGGCGCGGTTCCCGAAGTCGGGGTGGGCGGTGTAGATACCGGAGTCGATGATGTACGCGGTGACTCCCGCGCCGGTGCCGGTGTAGGTGTACGTGGTGTTGCGCCCGGTGCGCTGGTCTATTCGGTCCAGGCCCCAGGGCGCGTTGTTCTGGGTCGCCTTGGAGACGACCTTCTGGTCCTCCTCGATGGACGCGATGCGCTGGTCGGCGCGGAGCGCGGCGAGCTGCGACGAGGTCAGGGAGGCGGCGAAGCCGTTGATGACCTCGTCGTAGACGTAGTCCGTTCTGACCGACTTCGCTTCGGCGACGGCCGCCGCGTCGTTGCCGGCCTTCACGGTGACGATGTACTGGCCCCTGATTTCACTCTCCGCCGGGGCCTGGGCGACCGAGACCAGCGGTGCGGGGACGGGGGCGGCGGAACCGGTGGCGGGAACGAGGGCGATCGGCAGGGCGAGCCCGAGGGCTCCGGCGGCGATACCGGAGATCTGGGTCTTGCGCATGGGGGCTGACACCTTTCGTCGTCCGGCCGGGGCATGCCGCCGGCCGGTGTGTGGGGGAACGCGCCCGGGCCGGGCGGAAGGGGGGAACACCCGATGAACGGGGGGCCGGGGCACGGAAGGTGGAACAGCTCGCCGCACGGATGCGGCGCGAGTGGTGCGCTGGACACAGCGGGGATACGGACGGCGACGAGTACCGCCCTGGGCCCGGTCACCCTGCTCGTCATGACAGGGCGTCGGGCACACACCGGGTCGGTGGTCCCGGCGGGATCGCCGCTTTCCGGACCTCCGTGTCCGCTGTGCGTGCGACAACTTACCGGCTTGACCGGCCTTTGACCATGGTTGAAATGCCCATGACCGATTGGGCATACTGGCGCGCCACGCGGGCCTTTTTCAGGGCCTGTTGGCGGGACCGCGCCGTGCTGCCCGCCGGCTTCCGCATGCGCCGCCGCCGCGCTTGACGGTCCTCCCCCGGGGCCGGGGGCTCGGAGGCCGTCGCTCCGCGGCACCGGCCGTGGTGTGCCGCACGGGGGTCAGCCTCGCGCCCCGGCTGCTCGGGCGACGGCGTCCGGGAGGTCCTTGCGGACCGCGGTGACCAGGGCCAGGCCGGCATCGCGCGCGGCGGCGCTGCCCTGGGCGGGAGTGGTGCCCGCGCGCTGGCCCAGGACGACGCCGAGGACGAGCCGGGAGGTGCCGCCGATCCGCTGGGTGGTGGCCCAGACGAGGTTGCCGCCCGCCGGGGTGGAGGAGCCGGTCTTCAGCCCGATGACACCGTTCCGGCCCAGCAGCTTGTTGGTGTTGGGGATCCGTACCCCGCCCGGAGGGGTCACCGCGGGGGTGGCCACGATCGCGCGGAAGACCGGGTCCTTCATGGCGGCGCCGGCCAGTTTCAGCTGGTCGGCGGCGGTACTGCGGGTGTCGGACTCGATACCGCTCACCCCGGTGTAGGTGGTGCGGTTCATGCCGAGCGCGGCGGCGGTCCGGTTCATCTTGGCGACGAACGCCTCCTGGCTGCCGGCGTCCCAGCGGGCCAGCAGCCGGGCCACGTTGTTCGCGGAGGACACCATCATGATCTCCAGCAGCCGGCGCTGGGTGTAGGAGTGTCCGGCCAGTATCGGCGCGGCCGATTCGCCGGCGGAGAACGATTCGTCGGCCGCCTGCCGGTCCGCGACGACGGTCGCGCCGTTCGTCCCGTCCTTCATCGGACGGTCCTTCAGGATCACATGGGCGGTCATCACCTTGGTGACGCTGGCGATCGGGACGGGCGTCTGCCCGCCCCTGGTGCCGAGGCTGCCGATGCCCTCCACGGACACGGCCGCCTGGCCCTCGTCCGGCCAGGGCAGGTCCAGTGACCCGGCGACGGGCGCGACGGCCGGATTGCCGGGGTCGGGAAGCGGCTCGTCGCCCGCGGGCCCGGCGCACGCTCCGGCGAGCAGCGCTCCGGCCAGCAGGGGGACGAGGAACAGACAGCGGCCGGGGAGCGCGGCGGGCCGGGCTCCGGGGCCCGGCCGGGTGCGGCGGCGAACGGGGGACATAGGGGGAACACCTCCGGTGATTCAGGTGCGTCAAGCACCTGAAAACACCTTCCGGGAAGCGTTCTTCGGGGCCGGTGCGGCGCTGTTTCCACCGCCGCGAAGCTGTGTTGCGGTTCTGTTTCACCCCGAGCGGGGGCCGTTCGCCCCGGCGCTCCGGGAGCGAGGATCTACAGGTCGAGGGTGGCGACGGCGCCGCCGTCAGGAGCGTTGGCGAAGGTCAGCCGGGCGCCGAGGACTCCGGCCTGCCCCTGGGCGACGGTGAGTCCGAGTCCGTGCCCCCGCCCCCTTTCACTCGCGCCGGTACGGAACCGCTGCGGGCCTTCTTCGAACAGCGCGGCGGGGAAACCGGGCCCGTGGTCGCGGACCGTGACACGGTCTCCGGTGACGGTGACCACGACCGGTTCGGCGCCGTGGCGTTGGGCGTTGGTGACGAGGTTCACCACGATCCGCTCCACCCGGCGCGGATCGGTCTCCACCCGGGTCCCGTCGCCGGCGGGCACCGTGACCGTGACCCCGGGGCCCGCTTCCAGACGCCGTACGACATCGGTGACGAGTTCGCCGAGCGGTACGGCGTCGAGATCGGCCCGCTCCACGCCCGCGTCCAGCCGGGAGATCTCCAGCAGATCCTCGACCAGCGCGTTCAGCGCCCGTACCCGGTCCCGGAGCAGTACGGCCACTTCGTCGTCGTCGGGCAGCAGTCCGGCGGTGGTGACCAGGCCCATCAGCGGGGTGCGCAGCTCGTGCGCGACATCGGCGGTGAAGCGGCGTTCGTTCTCCAGGCGGCGCTGGAGGGCCGCGGCCATCTCGTCGACGGCCGCCGACATCTCCGTGATCTCGTCGCGGGCCCGGCCGGGGCGGCCGATCCGGGCGTCGAGGTCGCCGTCGGCGATCGCCCTGGCGGTACGGGCGCCATGGCCGAGGCGCCGCACAACCGGCTCCGTGGCCAGCGCGGCGAGCGGGACGACGACGGCGAGGGCGGCGAGGACGGCGGTGGCGAGGGAGCGGTTCTGGAGCTGGAGGCTGCGCTCTTCGACCTGCATATCGGCCCGGAAGATCAGCACCTGGTCGTCGCCGACGACGGCGGCGGCCCACATCCAGTGCATATTGGGCTTGTCGACCTGGTACCAGAAGCCGTAGCGGCCTCCGTTCCGGGCCTGTTCGGCCAGATCGCGTACGAGCGGCTCGGGGACCTGGTCCAGGGGGCGGATATCGGCGTTCGGCGGCCGCTCCCGCGTGCTCTCGTACTCCTTCTCCACGTTCTCCAGTCCGGCCTTGGCCCGCTGGCGGCCGACGTCGACCAGCCGGTCCTGGTTCGCGTCCTGGACCAGGAGGCCGATGACGGCGGCGACCGCGCAGCAGGCCGCGGCGGTCAGCGCGGCGATCTTCCAGCGCAGGGCGCGGGGGTGGAACAGGCGCACGGGGGTCAGCCGCGGACGAGTTTGTAGCCGAAACCGCGGACGGTCTCGATGCGGCCGCTGCCGATCTTCTTGCGCAGCCGCAGGACGCAGAGGTCGACGACGCGGGTGTCGCCCTCCCAGCCGTAGTCCCAGACGTCGCGCAGCAGCTTGCGGCGGTCGAGGACCACCCCGGGGCTGGCGGCGAACTCCAGCAGCAGGCGGAGTTCGGTGGGGGTCAGGGGGACGAGTTCGCCGGCCCGGTGCACCTCCATACCGAGGGTGTCGACGCTGAGGTCGCCGAAGACCAGGGGCTTGCCGCCGTCGCGCTCCGGCGGACCGGCGGTGGCCGCCTCGTGGAAGGTGGCGCGGCGCAGCAGGGCCCGGATGCGGGCGACCATGACGGCGGTGTCGACGGGCTTCACCACATAGTCGTCGGCGCCCGCTTCGAGACCGGCGACCACGTCGAGGGCGTCGCCGCGGGCCGACATCATCAGCACCGGGACCTGGCTCTGCTCGCGGATCCGGCAGCACAGGCCGATACCGTCGAGTTCGGGCAGCATCACGTCGAGGATCAGCAGTTCGTGGCCGCCGGCCCGGAAGGCCTCCAGTCCGCCGAGTCCGTCGGCGGCCACCGTCACGCGGTAGCCGTAGCGCTCCAGGGCGAGCTGGACGGAGCGCCGGATGGCGTCGTCGTCCTCGACGAGGAGCACGCTGAGAGGGTCCGGGACCCGGGGTTCCGGCACACCACTCACCCGGGGTTCCGACACGCCACTCACCTGGTCCTCACCGTTCATCCGACCCTCGTATCGTAGTCACCGGCCGGGGCCGCTCCGGTGTCGCGGCGGTCACAGGCTCAGGGAAGCCGCGACGGGCAGATGGTCGCTGCCGGTGGCGGGCAGGGTCCAGGAGGAGCGCGGGGTGATCCCCTTCACTCTGATGTCGTCGATGCGGACCATGGGGAACGCGGCGGGCCAGGTGAAGCCGAAGCCGTCACCGGCTTCCCGCTGTGCCGAGCGGAACGCGGAGAACACCGGGGCGAGTGCCGTATCGCGGGAGGTGCCGTTGAAGTCGCCCATCAGTACGACCCGCGGCAGGGGCTCCGCGCGGAGCGCCGCTGCCAGGGACCGGGCGGACGCGTTGCGGCGCCCGGTGGTGAATCCGGCGGCGGGGTGGACCCGTACCGACGCGAGGTGCGCGGCGTAGAGCGCGACGGGTCCCCGCGGGGTGTCGGCCGTGGCCCGTACCGCGCGGGTCCACGGCAGGATCGGCACCTCCGCGACATCCCTCAGCGGATAGCGGCTCCAGATACCGACACCGCCCCGTACCGCATGGTGCGGATAGGTGCCGGCCAGGGCGCGTTCGTACTCGTCGACGGAGTCCGCGGGCAGCTCTTCCAGGGCCAGTACGTCCGCGTCCGCGGCCGCCAGGGCTCGCACGGTGCCCGCGGGATCCCGGTTTCCCTCGTCGACGTTGTGGCTGATCACGGTCAGATCGCCGCCGCCCGCGCCCTTGCCGGTGAGTTCGCCGCCGAAGAGCACCGCCCAGACCGCGGCGGGTGCGAGGGCGGCGACGGCGGCGGTGCGGGAGCGGCGTACGGCGGCCAGTCCGAGCAGGACGGGCACGGCGATGCCCGTCCAGGGCAGCAGGGTCTGGAAGAGGCTGCCGAGGTTGCCGATCGCGTTGGGGATCAGGTCGTGCAGTGCCATCAGCCCGGCCCAGAGCAGCGCGGCGCCGATGAGCACGCGCCCCCGGGGCCGGACGGCGGGCCCCGGAGCCTCCGTCTCCGGGTCGTCTGCGGGTTCCAGGACCGTCGGAGCGTTCGGCACGTGCGGTGTCTCCCCATCTCGTCCGTACCCGGTGCCGGGTACTCGCCCAGCTTCGGGGAGCGGGGCTTCCGCCTGGTCAGCAGTGGGTTTCCGGGGGCGCGCGGCTCTGTTTCAGCCGAGTATCGGCAAGCCGGGCCGGTTCGGGGACGGAAAACCCGTGGACGGTGTTCCGTGTTCAGCCCTATCGTGCGGGGCGTGTCCAGTCCCGAGGCATCCAGACTCTAGCCACCGGTTCCCCGGTGGCTCGTCGTGATCAGAGAGTGCGTCCACGCCCTCTCCCTTCCGCGTGCCGCCGCGCCACCGTGCCCCGGCCGGACCCTTTCCGCCTGCCGCGCCCTTCAGGGCCCGCGGTACGGGCGCATGCCTCCGGCCGTCTTCATCGCTTCGTACCGAACGCCGCCTATGCGCGGTGCGCGCCGTCGCGCGCGAAACAGGGAGAGAACTGTGATCCACGACCATGAACGGGACTGGGATCTGATCGTCGTCGGCGCCGGTTCGGCCGGTGCCGCGCTGGCCGCCCGGTCGGCGGCGAAGGGAAAGCGGGTCCTGCTGCTGGAGGCCGGTCCCGACCACCGTTCGCGGCAACTGGCCGAAGTGTGGCGGCTGCCGAATCCGCTGCGGGCCCTGGGGGACCCGGCGGCCGCCCGGCCGCTGCTCCAGCAGGGACTGACGGCCCGCCGGACGGAGGTCCAGCCCCCGCTCCCCTATCTCCAGGGCCGGGGCGTCGGCGGCAGTTCCACGGTCAACGGGCAGATCGCGATCCGGCCGCCGATGGAGGACTTCGACGACTGGGCCCGGGCCGGCTGCACCGGCTGGTCCCCGCGCGACGTCCTGCCGTACTTCGCCCGGCTGGAGGACGATGCCCAGTACGGCGGGGAGCCCGGGCACGGCCGGGGCGGCCCGATCCCGGTGACGCGTACCCCCGCGGCCGCATGGGGCGCGGTGGACCGGGCCCTGTACGAGACGGCCCTGGCCGCCGGTTACGGCTGGGCGCCGGACGTCAACGCCCCCGGGGCGACCGGGGTCTCCCCGTACCCGGTCAACTCCCGCGGCGGACGGCGGATGACAACCAACGACGGCTATCTGGAGCCGCAGCGGGAGGATCCCCTGCTCACGATCCGGTGCGAGGCCACGGTCGACCGGGTGCTGCTGTCGGGGCGCCGGGCGACCGGGGTGCGCTATCTCACCGGGGGCCGGGTGCGGGAGGCGCGGGCCGGCCGGGTGGTGCTGAGCGCGGGCGCCGTCCACTCCCCCGCGATCCTCCAGCGCTCCGGCATCGGCCCGGCCGACGGTCTGCGGGCGCTCGGGATCGCTCCGGTCGTGGACCTGCCCGTCGGGGCGGGACTCCAGGACCATCCCCTGAGCATCATCGGGCTGCCGCTGGCGGAGCGGTGGGCGGCGGGCCCCGACGACCGCTACACCAATGTGTGCGTCCGGTACACGGGCGGCGGGCCCGGCGGGCCGCCGAACGACATGATGTTCGTGGCCTGCAACCAGAACGTCCTCGCACTGGCCAGCGCCGACACCGGCCGGGGCGCGGGCGCGGTCCTCGTCTGGGTCAACCAGGTGTACGCGCGGGGGCAGGTGGTGCTGCGGTCGGCGGATCCGACGGCCCTGCCGTTCCTGGACCAGCGGATGCTGTCCGACGTACGGGATCTCCAGCGGCTGCGCGACGGGGTCCGCGCCCTGCTGGAACTGGCCCGGACCCGGCCCGTCGCGGAGCTGGGCGACGGACGGTTCGACGAGGTCAACGCGGAACTGCTGGCCGTCGTCGACGACGACCGGGCCCTCGACGCGTATCTCCTGCGGACCGCCGCCGACGGCCAGCATCTCACCAGTAGCTGCCGGATGGGCGATCCCGCCGATCCGGCGACCGTGGTCGACCCGGGCGGCCGGGTCCTGGGCACGGAGGGGCTGTACGTGGCCGACGCCTCGGTGCTGCCGTCGTGCCCCCGGTCCAACACCAACCTGGTGTCGATCATGGTGGGTGAGCTGACGGCGGACCGGCTGGACTGACGGCGGCGGACGGTACGGCCCGCGCGGATACCGCGCGGGCCGTACCGGAACCCGGTTCGCCGGGCGCCGCGGACACTTCGCCGGGGGTCAGCCCGCGTGCCGGGCCATCCACGCCTCGACCTCGTCCGCCGACCGCGGCAGACCGTCCGACAGGTTCTCGTGGCCGTCCTCGGTGACGAGCAGGTCGTCTTCGATCCGGACGCCGATACCGCGCCACTCCTCGGGCACGGTGAGGTCGTCAGGCTGGAAGTAGAGGCCGGGCTCGACGGTGAGCACCATGCCGGGCTCCAGTACGCCGTCGACGTACTCCTCGTTCCTGGCCTGGGCGCAGTCGTGGACGTCCAGGCCGAGCATGTGCCCGGTGCCCGCCATGGTGAAGCGGCGCTGGAGTCCGAGGTCGTACGCCCGGTGGGCCGGGCCCTCGATGAAGCCCCAGTCGACCAGCCGGGCCGCGAGGTGCCGCTGGGCCGCCTCGTGGAAGGCACGGTAGGGGGCGCCGGGCCGGACGGCCGCCATACCCGCCTCCTGCGCCTCGTACACCGCGTCGTACACCTTCCGCTGGACGGGGGTGAAGGTGCCGCTGATCGGGAGGGTGCGGGTGACGTCGGCGGTGTAGAGGGTGCGGGTCTCGACGCCCGCGTCGAGGAGCAGCAGGTCGCCGGGGCGCACCGGGCCGTCGTTGTCCGTCCAGTGCATGATCGTGGCGTGGTCGCCCGCGGCGCAGATGGAGCCGTAGCCGACGGAATTGCCCTCCAGCCGGGCGCGGCGGAAAAAGGTTCCTTCGATCCACCGCTCGGAGGTGGCGACCGCCCGGGACAGTTCGCCGATGGCGTCGGTGAATCCGCGGACGGTGGAGTCGACGGCCTTGCGGAGTTCGCCGATCTCCCAGTCGTCCTTGACGAGCCGGAGGTCGCTCAGCGCCTCCTCCAGTTCGGCGTCGCGCTCCTCGTCGGTGGTGACGGCGGCCTCCAGCAGCGGGGCGATCCCGCGCACGATCCGGGTCGGGGCGCCGGAGGCGGCGGCGAGATCGTCGGCGGCCGTACGGACGTCGCGGCAGGGCAGACCGAGGACCTGCTCCGCTTCGGCGAGGGAGCGGCGGCGGCCCATCCACAGTTCGGCGGTGGGGCCGGTCCAGAACTCGTTGTCGGTCCGGCTGTCGCGCGGCAGCTGGTAGCAGTAGGCGTCGTGGCCGCCGTCCGCCCGGGGTTCGAGGACGAGGGCGCCGTCCCGGGCCCGGTCTCCGGTCATATGGACATAGCCCGTGTACGGCCGGAAGGGGTAGGTGTCGTCGTTGGAGCGGACCTTGAGCCCGCCGGAGGGGATCACCAGACGCTCGCCGGGGAAGCGCGCGGAGAGCGCGTCACGGCGGCGGGCCGCGTGCGGGGCCTGCTCGTCGGGGAGCAGATCGTGCTGTTCGGTGTCCGCCCATCCCGTCCGCATCAGCGCGGACAGCTCCTCGGAGATCCCCGAGTAGAGACCGTTCTTCCGGCCCTTCGACACGTCGTCCGCCTTCCCTGGGCTTCCCTGGGCAATTCGTCGTCGGCGAGGGGTGTACCGCTGCGGTCTCCGGGTTCCCGTGGTACGGCCCGGGAGCCCTCGCCGCCGCCGGGTCCGACCGGCGGCCTCCGGACGGTATCCCGCGCGGAACCCGTCCGGTGCCGGAACGTGCCAGTGGCACGGATCGGCCACAACCGGCTCGGGGCGGTCGATAATGCGGTGCATGACGAACGCGAAGCTCGGTGAGGCGCTGCGGCTCCTGGGGCTCGGCCCCGCTGCGGCCGGGGTCTATCTGGCGCTCCTGGAACGGGCCCCGGCCCCGCTGCGGACGATCGCGGACGCGGTGGGCCTGGACGGCGACGAGCTGGCCGCGGCGTACGGCGCCCTCGTCGACGCCGGTCTGGCCAGCGCCGCCGGGGACGGTGACGACACGGTCGCACCGGTTCCGCCCGCGGCGGGCCTGGAGCTGCTGGCCCGGCACCGGGCGGCCGCGGTCGAGGAATCGCGGATCGCGGTGGGCGGCGCGTTCGAATCGTTCCGGCGGCAGCGGCTGGCCGCGTACAACGACGATCTCGTCGAGGTCGTCACCGGGGAGGCGATCGGCCCCAGGATCCGCCGGGCCTGGGCGAGCGCCCGTGAGCAGATCCGGCAGTTCGAGTCGCCGCCGTACTTCCCGCTGACCGAGGCCACCGGCGACGCGCTGGCCACGCTCGCCCGCGGGGTGACACAGCGGGTCGTGTACTCACGGGAGTCGCTGGAGCACCCGGGGCGGCTGAAGGACGTCATCGAACCGTGCGTCGAGGCCGGCGAGCAGGCCAGGGTGCTGCCGTCGGTACCGGTCAAGCTCGTGATCATCGACGATGCGTACGCGCTGGTGTCGCTCTCCATCGAAGAGGCCGATGTGCACAACACCATGCTGGTGGTCCAGCCGTGCGGACTGTTCTCGGCGCTGGTGGCACTGTTCGAGCAGTCCTGGCGCAACGCCCTGCCGTTCCAGGGGCGCACCACCCGCCCCGGGGGTCTGCCGCCCGCGGACCGGCGGCTGCTGTGGCTTCTCGCGGGTGGTGCGAGCGACGAGGTCATCGCCCGTGAGCTGGGCGTCAGCCGCCGTACGCTCTACCGCCGGCTCCAGGTCCTGATGGCCCGGCTCGGCGCGGCGAACCGCTTCCAGATGGCGTTGCAGGCGCAGCGCAGCGGGTGGCTGTGACCCGGGAGCCGGCGCCCGTCCGCCCCGGGGGGGCAGAGCCGGGCGCGAGGCGGCCGGCGGTCGCGGGGGCCCGCCGGGGAGTTGCCGCGGCGCGCCCGGTGTCCGCCGCGGGGGCGGTTCGTCTCGCCGGTGATCCGCATGATGCAACCGCGCCGCCGAAACGGCCCTCCACACCGTAGGCCGGCCCCGCAGCCGGTTCGCCCCGTCGGCCGGACGGGAGCGTCGCAAGAGGGAACCCGGTGGGAATCCGGGACTGCCCCGCAGCGGTGAGCGGGAACGACAGCCGTCATACGCACTGGGTCCGGGAGGTCTGGGACTGAAGGCGATCCCCGCCGAACGGCTCTGGGTCAACCCCGGCTGCGGGCTGAAGACCCGCAGCTGGGCGGAGACCCGGGCCGCCCTGGAGAACCTGGTCGCCGCGGCGCGTACCGTCCGGGGTGAACTCTCCTCGTCCTGAGCCGGGTCCGGCTCCCGGGCCGGATCCGCCGGGGCGGAGGGGGGCTGCCCTCCGCCCCGGCACCGGCCGGACGCCCGGACGGGGAGCCCGGGTTCGGAGCGTCGGTCAGAAGGCGGTCCAGACGAACGAGACCTGGTCGCCCGCGTGGATACGGAACTGGCAGCCGCCCACCGGAGTCGGCGTCCCGTTCACGGCGATGCTCCAGTAGGCGCTGCTGCCGCCGCTCACGTTCTTGATGGTGTCGACGAAGAAGTCCTCGAACGAGGCGTGCCAGGGGCCGTCCCAGGTGAAGCCGTTGTGGCGGGCGGCGTCGTCGAGCGCGGCGGTCGGGGTGGGCACCTTGGTGGGGTTCGCGCCCCCGTTGGTGCCGTCGCACTTGTGGGTACCGCCGGTCGCCGTGGTCACATCGTGGCCCCTGGTTCTGACCTTGCCGTGGAACAGCAGACCGTCGGGGCCCTGGACCGTGAGGGAGACCTTCACCGGCGCGTTGGTGCCGCGGTGTCCGGACTCGGCTCCGACCGCGGCGGGAGCGGCGACGGAGAAAGTGAGGGCGAGAGCAGCCGTGGTGACGGCGGCACGGTGGACGAGTTGCCTGCGCATGAGATGCCTTCCGGGTTGGCCGGGGGCCGCGACACGACCCCGGCGACCGGGGGCGATGCGCCGGTCCCGCACGGCGTGCGGCGGAGCAGGCACAGAGCACCGGTGGCACAGGGCTTCGCGCTGCGGACCATGACAGAGGAAGCGGAACCGGGCCGTGTGCTGGGCATCCCGACTCGCGGCGCGAGGCACCGCACACGGTTGCAGGTCAGCGCCGGATTCCCACCGGCTTCCCCCCGGACACACGGCTATGCAGTTGTCACCCGGCAGGAGCCGGGATGACGAATCGTACGATCACAGAAGCGAGTTGACCATGGGTCCGGGGCGGCGGCCTCCGCCGCGCCGCACGGCTCAGTCGCGGCGCAGTCCCGCAAGCTCCGCGTCGATCGCGCCGCGCACCAGCTCGCGTGCGTGATCGACCCGGACGCCACCGCTGAGCCAGCGCATGCTGAGCCCTTCCAGCAGGGCGGTGAGCCGTTCGGCGGCGGCGGCGAGGGCGGAGGCGGGGGCGAGGGGGTGGACCCGGCCCAGCAGTGCCGCGACCTCCTGCACCCAGACCAGTGTCGCCCGGGCGAGATCCTCGCGCAGGGCCTCCTCGAAGACCGCGCTCGCGCGCAGTTCACCCCAGGCGGCGCTGTTCTCCCGGACCTCGACGGTGTCCTGGAGCTCCAGCAGGAGCGCCTCCTCCAGTTCCTCGCGGGGGGTGGGGGGCGGCGCGTCCGGGTCCCGGTCGGTGGTGTAGCTCTCGGCGCGGTCGCTGATGAACTCCAGCGTCCGGCGCAGCACCCCGGTGCGGTCCTTGAAGTGGTAGTAGACCAGGGCGGTGGAGACCCCGGCCTCGGCAGCCAGCTCCTCCACACGCAGGCCGCGGACGCCGCGCCGGGCGATCACCCGGGCGGCCGCTTCGAGGATCCGAGTGCTGCGAGACGACATGGCGGGCACTCTACCGGGAGCCGGCAGCGGGGGTGCGTAGCAGGTCATGAGGGGTACGGGACGGCAAACGTCCCGCTTCGGGCCGGAGTTCCCCGCTCACCCCGACCGGGACACCACCATCCTGACTACATTTTCAGTTTTCTACAGGGAGGGGCGTCCGCATCGATCCGTCATCGCGACATTTACGCCGCAGCGATCGCGAGACTCGACAGGATTCTTCCCATTTATCCACGGAGTGTGATGGATTAATTGCACACTGTCGAGAAAGTTGACTGACATTTCAGTCAGTGGCATGGTGACGTCACGTGCCGAGCCTCCGTTGCTGCGGACCGGCCGATCCCGGTGCACCGTGCGCATCCTGAACCCTGGGCGCCCGCGCGCGCCCCGCACTACCCGTACCACCCCATGACAGGAGCCGTCCGTGTCCTTCCTCTCCCCCTCCCGGCGGGCCGCCCTGCGGGCCTTCGCCGGTCTCGGCACCCTGGTTCTCGGCGCCTCGGCCTGCGGTCCGGCCGCCCCCTCGGCCACGTCCCGGGCCACCGGTGTCCCGCCCCGGGCCGCCGCCGCGACCGGCGCGCGCCGGCTGGGTGCCGAGTGGGAGAGCCACACCCGTACCTTTATGTCCTGGCCCGCCCTGACCTCCGTCTGGGAGGAGGATCTGCCCTATGTCCGCAAGGACATCGCGCGTATCGCGCGGGCCGTCGGGGAGTACGAGGCGGTCGTGATGATGGCCAGGCCCGACCAGGTGAAGGCTGCTCAGCGGGCCTGCGGCTCCCAGGTCGAGGTCATTCCCCTGGCCGTGGACGACCTGTGGGCCCGGGACACCGTTCCCGTCTTCGTCGAACAGGGCGGCAAGGTGACCGGCGTCGACTTCAACTTCAACGGCTGGGGCGACAAGCAGGAGCACACCAACGACGCCCTGGTCGGGCGGAAGCTCCTGCCCGAGTACGGGATCCCCCGGGTCCAGGCCCCGCTGGTCTCCGAGGGCGGGTCCTTCGAGACCGACGGCGAAGGCACCCTGCTGATCACCGAGAGTTCGATCGTCAACGTCAACCGCAATCCCGGCAAGAGCCGGGACCGTATCGAGGCCGAACTCAAGGAGTTGCTCGGTATGGAGAAGGTGGTGTGGCTTGCGGGCGTACGGGGCGAGGACATCACCGACGCCCATGTGGACAGTCTCGTCCGGTTCACCGAGCCCGGCGTCGTCCTGCTCGACCGGGCCTTCCCCGGCACCCCGCCCGACTCCTGGTCCCGCTCGGCCGACCAGGCGGAGTCCGTACTGTCGAAGGCGACGGACGCCCGCGGACGGCGCTTCGAGATCGTCGAACTCCCGCAGCCCGATCTGCGGAAGATCACGGGTGAGGGCGAGGACTTCCTGGCGTCGTACGCCAACTTCTACGTCGCCAACGACTCGGTCTTCCTGCCCCGGTTCGGCGACCGGAAGGCCGACGGCCGTGCCCGTGGCATCCTGCGGGAGCACTTCCCCGGCCGGGACGTCGTGCTGATCCCGATCGACACGGTGGCCTCGGGCGGCGGCGGTATCCACTGCGCCACGCACGACCAGCCGGGCAAGCCGGCCGCCTGAGCCGGGCCGTGACCGGAGTCCGCGCGGGGTGCGCATCCGGTGGGTGCGGCGCGCGGGCTCGTTCGGCCCGAGCGGGGGTCTCCGACCGGAGGCCCCCGCGCGTTTCCCCGGCGGGACGCGGACCCCCGGGGATGATCGCGGGGCCCGCCCCCTGCCGCTCCCGGAGGTGTACCCGACCCGATCCCCGACGGCCGGTTGGCGCGATCGTTCAAGACATTCCGGCGGGGCCGGACCTACCGTTTGCCGCAGAGCGGAAGCGGAGGGAACGGCCATGGAGGAGTACGCGAGTGCCGGACTGCCGGCACTGGTCCGGCAGTCGCTGGCGGCCGAGGGCATCCGCGTCACCGCCCCCACGAGCGGCGGGGCCCTGCTGCCCCTGGCCGCGAAACGGGTGTTGCTGGGGGGCATCGCACGCGATCACGGGCTGCTGCCCCTGCTGCGTGTGGGCTCCCTGGTACCGGCCGCCCCCTCCGATCCCGCCGTCGCCGCCCTGCTGTGCTCCGTCGGCCCGCACGATCTCTTCGAGCGGTGGCAGCGGCTGGAGCGGTTCACGCACTCCCGGCACCGGATGGTGGTGCGGGAGCGCGATAGGGAAAGGCTCGTCGTGGAGTACGCCGGCCCCGGGGGAACCACCGGACGCAGCCGTGGACGCCCTCGTCCTCGGGGTGCTGACGGCCCTGCTGCCGCTGTGCGGCGCACAGGAGCTGAGAGTCGCCGTGGGCGGCGGGGAACCGGTCACCGTCTACTCGCGCGGCGCCTTCACGGTCCCCCCGCCCCGGCACGACAGCGGGCTGTGGCGGTTCACCTGGTCGCGCACGGCGCCTTCCGTGCCCTTCCGCGCCCGGCTGGATCCCCGCCGGGACGAGGTCACCCGTACCCGGCAGCTGTCTCGCCGTCGCCGCCAAACCCTCGGCGCCCGTCTACTGCGCGGCCAAATCCGCGGTACGCACCTTCACCCGGGCCTTGCGCTACCAGCGCGAGGACACCGCCCCGGGGATCCGGGTGATGGACGCGATCCTCCCCTCGTCGACACCGAGATGACCGCGGGCCGCGGCCGGGGCAAGATCAGCCCGGACGAGACGGCGCGGGCGGTGATCGCGGGCATGGAGCGCGAACGCAACGAGATCTACGTCGGCAAGGCCGGGCTGCTGCCCGCCCTGATGCGGATCGCGCCCTCCGTCCGCTACCGGGCGCTGCGCCATGGCTGACACACCGGCCACCGGCCCCCGGAGTCCCGGCACCCGCGCCGGGCGGATACTGCTCCGGCTCGACCGCGCCGCCGACCGGCCGTGGTTCCTCCCGGCCCTCTCGGTCTTCCCGTTCGGCGACTACGTCCTGCCGGTCCTGCCCAACCAGCTGCTGCTCGTGGGTGTTTCGGCCCTCCACCCCGGGCGGTGGCGGGCGGTCGCCCTCACCTTTGTGGCCGCGTCCGCCGCCGGGGCCTTCCTGGTCGCCTCGGTCGTTGAGTCGGCCGGGCTCCGGCTGCTGGAGAAGGCCGGGGGCGAGACGGGCGGGGCAGGCGAGTTCGTCGCAGAGCACGGCGTCCCGGCCCTCGCCGTGCTCGCCCTGCTGCCCTGGACGCCCCGGCCGGCCGTGGTGGCGTGCGCGCCGGCGGGCGTATCGCCCTGGACCATCGCCCTGGCCGTGCCGGCGGCCCGCCCGTTGCCCGTCACCCTCCTCGCGGCGACCGGTGCCCGCGCACCCCGGCTGCTGCGGCGGTTCCGCCGGATCGACCGGGTGCTGACGGAGGTACGGGCGGCGGACTCGGCGCGCAGCCGGCACCCGGCCAGGGAACCACCGGGTGACGGCCTCTCCGAACGCCTCCGAAGGCCCTCCGGCGTCCGGATATGTCGGGAGTGTTGCGGCCGTGTGGCGGCTCGGAGTGCCCTCTTTCCTGTTCGAATCCAACGTCGTTACGTTGCTCGGCACCGGGCCCCCGGGCCTCCTCCGGACTCCTTCGGCCTTGGCCCGGCCGGCCGCCCTCCGCCTCGTAAGGAAGTGCCCATGAGCCAGCCCATCGACTCCGTGACCGCCGGTCACACCCCCGACGACACGCCCGCGCCCAGGCCGGGCTGGTCCTTCGAGACCCAGCAGGTGCACGCCGGGACCGCACCCGATCCGGCCACCGGGGCCCGGGCGGTGCCCATCTACCAGACCACCTCCTTCGTCTTCCGGGACACCACGCACGCGGCGGACCTCTTCTCCCTCGCCGAGCCGGGAAACATCTACACCCGGCTCCACAACCCCACCCAGGACGCCCTGGAGCAGCGGATCGCCGCGCTGGAGGGCGGTGTGGCGGCGGTGGCGGTGGCCTCGGGACAGGCCGCGGAGACCCTGGCGGTGCTCACGGTCGCGAGCGCCGGTGACCACATCGTCTCCAGCGCCTCCCTCTACGGGGGCACGTACAACCTCTTCCGCCACACCCTGTCCCGGTTCGGGATCGAGGTCTCCTTCGTGACGGACCCGGACGACCCCGAGGAGTGGAACGCCGCGGTCCGCCCCAACACCAAGGCCTTCTTCGCGGAGACCCTCGGCAATCCGCGCGGGAACGTGCTGGACGTCCGGGCCGTGGCCGACGCCGCGCATGCGGCCGGGGTCCCGCTGATCGTGGACAACACGGTGCCGACGCCCTATCTGCTGCGGCCCGTTGAGCACGGTGCGGACATCGTGGTGCACTCCGCGACCAAGTTCCTCGGCGGGCACGGCACCACCCTCGGCGGTGTAGTGGTGGACGGCGGCACCTTCGACTTCGGGGCCCACCCCGAACGCTTCGCGGACTTCCACCGTCCCGACCCGAGCTACCACGGCCTGCGGTACTGGCCCGATCTCGGCCACGGCGCGTTCGCCGTCAAACTCCGGGTCCAGCTGCTCCGCGACCTCGGCCCCGCGATCTCCCCGCACTCCGCCTTCCTGCTGCTCCAGGGCGTCGAAACTCTCAGCCTGCGGATCGAACGCCATTCGGCCAACGCTCTGGCGCTCGCCGAATGGCTCCAGCAGCGCGACGAGGTCGCCGCGGTCCACTACCCCGGGCTGCCCGGAAACCGGTGGTACGAGGCGGCCCGCCGGTATCTGCCGCGCGGCGCCGGTGCCGTCCTCTCCTTCGAACTGCGGGACGGGGTCGAGGCCGGAAAGCGGTTCGTGGACGCCGTAGGACTCTTCAGCCACCTGGCCAATATCGGTGATGTACGGAGCCTGATCATCCATCCGGCCTCCACCACCCACAGCCAGCTCGCCCCGGAGCAGCTCGCCGCCACGGGCACCACCCCCGGACTGGTCCGGCTCTCCGCCGGCATCGAGAACATCGCGGACCTCACGGCGGATCTGGAGACCGGGTTCCGCGCGGCCAAGGGCGCCTCCTGAGCACCGGAAACGCAGCGACCGGGGCGCGCACCACGCCCGCCCCTCCCGCCGGCGGCGGCTGGCGGGAGGGGGATCCGCCGGGCCGCCGCCGGTGGGTCCGGCTGCCCGGCGCACTGCGCCTGGAGGCGGGGGGCCAACTGCCGGGGCCGGGGGGTGCCGACTCCCCGGCCGGAGTCCGGCTCGCGTACGAGACCTGGGGCACGCTCGCCGCCGACCGGGCCAATGCGGTCCTGGTCCTCCACGCCCTCACCGGCGACAGCCATGCCGCAGGCCCGGCCGGACCCGGCCACCCCACCCCCGGCTGGTGGGACGGTCTGATCGGCCCCGGCCGGGCGCTCGACACCGACCGGTGGTTCGTGGTGGCGCCCAATGTGCTCGGCGGCTGCCAGGGCAGTACCGGCCCCTCGTCACCACGGCCCGACGGCCGGATCTGGGGCGGCTCCTTCCCCTTCCTCACCACTCGCGACCAGGTCGCCGCCGAGGCGCAGTTGGCCGACGCCCTCGGTATCGACCGCTGGGCGCTGGTCATCGGCGGCTCGATGGGCGGCAACCGGGCGCTGGAGTGGGCGGTCACCCATCCCGACCGCACCGGCGCGCTGCTCCTGCTGGCCTGCACGGCAGCCGCGAGCGCCGAGCAGATCGCCTGGGCCGGGATCCAGCTCCGCGCAATCCGTGCCGACCCCGGCTGGCGCGGTGGCGACTACCACGGCGCGGGGCCCGGCCATGGTCCCCACCGGGGCCTCGGCATCGCCCGCGGGCTGGCCCATGTCACGTACCGCTCCGAACCGGAACTCGACCAACGCTTCGGACGGTCCGCGCAGGCCTCCGAGGACCCCTGGAGCGGCGGGCGCTACCAGGTGGAGTCCTACCTCGACCACCAGGCCCACAAGCTCGTCGACCGGTTCGACGCGGGCAGTTATGTGGTGCTCACCGAAGCGATGAACAGCCATGACATCGGCCGGGGCCGGGGCGGTGAACGGGCCGCGCTGCGCCGCGCCCCGATGCCCGCGCTGGTGGCCGGTGTGGACTCCGACCGTCTCTACCCCCTCGCCCAGCAGCAGCGGCTCGCCGCCCTCCTGCCGGGCGCGGACCGGCTCCGGGTGATCACCTCCCGCCATGGACACGACGGCTTCCTCATCGAGACCGCCCAGGTGGGGGCATTGGTACGGGAACTGACCGTGGGTCATATTCCCAGCCCGGGGCCACCCCCCGACCCCTGACGCCAAGTGGCGCCATACATAACCCCACATGGCGCCACCTCTGTGCCATAATGACATCAACGACGGCACCCCCCGGTTCGCCAGGCCGGGGGGTGCCTCCGCGGAGTCAGCCGAAAAGGGGTCGGGGATCATGGAAGCGGCGCAGCGCGAGCAACAGGCGGCACCCGGGGCCCTCAACGCCTTCGCGCGCTTCGTGCTCTGCGGAGGCGGCGTGGGGGTCGCCGCCGCATTCGCCGTGACGGCCCTCGCCTGCTGGATACCCTGGCCGCTCGCCAACGCCGTGGTCACCGTGGGCTCCACGCTCCTCACCACGGAGTTGCACGCCCGCTTCACCTTCGGCGGGGGCGGGCGGGCGACCCGGCGCCAGCACCTCCAGTCGGCCGGGTCGGCGGCAGCCGCGTACATGGCGACCTGTACGGCCGTCCTCCTGACGCAGCTGCTGGTCGCGGCGCCCGGTCCGGCGCTTGAACAGGCCGTCTACCTGGCGGCCTCCGCCCTGGCCGGTATCGCGCGGTTCACGGTCCTGCGCCTGGTGGTCTTCGCACGGAACCGTGCGCAGACCACGGCCCGCGTGCCCGCTCCCCGTACCGTGGCCCCGACGGTGGCGTCCACCGCGGCGCTCTGCCGCGCCGCGTGACCGGCCCGGCGCGCGGGAACCGGGCGCCGGTGCTCAGCGCTGCGCCGGGTCGGTCGCGATAACGCTGTACGGGTACGGGAGCGGCTGGTCGCCGGCCTCCGTGAGCAGGGCCGCGTCCGCCGGATCCAGGTCGGCACCGGCCGCACCGAGCAGGTTCTCCAACTGGCCGGTGGTGCGGGCACCGATGATCGGGGCGGTGACCGTGGGGCGTCCGCCCAGCCAGGCGATGGCGACCTGGGCCGGGGTCAGCCCGCTGCGCCCGGAGACCTCGAACAAGGCGTCGAGAACACGCCAGGTCCGCTCGTCCTGATAGGCGCTCCAGGACTCGCCCCAGCCGAACCGCTCCGCGGTCTCCACCCGGCTGCCGGCCGGGGGCGCGGTGTCGCCGCGCCGGATCGAACCGCTGAGCCAGCCGCCCCGCAGCGGGCTCCAGGGGATGACACCGAGGCCCTCGTGACGGGCGACCTCAACCAGCTCCCACTCCGTGGAGCGGTCCAGGAGGTTGTACAGCGGCTGGAGCGCGGTGAAACGCTCCCAGTTGTGCCGGCGGCTGAGGTCGAGGGCCTTCTGGAGCTGCCAGCCGGAGAAGTTGCTGACCCCCAGATAGCGGACCTTGCCGGACTTCACCAGGGTGTCCAGGGTGGACAGGGTCTCCTCCAGCGGAGTCGCCGGATCCCAGGCGTGCACCTGGTAGAGGTCTATGTGGTCGGTGCCGAGCCGGCGCAGGCTGGCTTCGACACCGGAGATCAGGTGTTTGCGGCCGAGCCCCCGGTCGTTGGGGCTGTCACCGGTCCCGTACCGGACCTTCGTGGCGATCACCAGATCGTCGCGGCGGCGCTGCTTCAGCCAGCGGCCGATTATCTCCTCGGAGGCGCCCGCCGAGTAGATATCGGCGGTGTCGACGAAGTTTCCGCCCGCCTCGACGAACCGGTCCAGGATCGCATGGGCCTCCGGTTCGGCGGTCTCCCGCCCGAACGTCATGGCACCCAGGCAGAGTTCGCTTACCGCCAGGCCGGTCGATCCCAGGAAGCGATGACGCATCTCAAGTCCTCTCGGAAGGTCGGGAGGCGCGGCACGGATCGGCAGCCCGCCCGGCGCGCGCCGCCCAGGGTAACCGCGATCATCCGCGGCCGAATCTCAATTACCGGGCGGCCGGGCCGATTCGGGCCGCGGACGGCCTCCTCCGCGGACGGTGCACCGCCCGTCAGGCGGTGACCCGGCCGGCCGCCGTCCGTCAGGCGGCACGCCCGCCCGGCGCGGAAGACTCGGCTCTCCTCACCTGCACCACCCGCGAAGCGCGGCAGTGACGAGGTGCGCAGTCGGATGCCTCGTGGTGTCCGTCCGTCAGGTGTGGAGTCCGAGGTGGTGGCGGACTGGTTCGTAGGTGCCGGGGGCGTAGGTGCCGAGGAGTCGGGGTGGGATCCACCGGGTGTGGGTGCGCCGTGACGTGGGCGGGGCGATGACCGCAACAGCCACCAGCCGCAGGGGTGCCCCCGACCCCAGGCCGTACGCGAGCGGGCCCCGGCCGAGGAAGACGGCCGGGGCCCGCTCACGGTGCGTACACCGGGTGGTCAGTCCGTGAAGTGGACCCCGCTGTCGCGCCGGGTCCGGTCCACGGACAGGGTGAAGACGTCCGGACGGCCGTAGTGGCCCGCGACGTCCAGGTCCAGCGCTTCCTCGTAGCGCCGGCCGCGGTCGAGAGCAGCCGTGATGATCCCGGGCTTCCCGTAGAGGGGCTCCACGATCCACGTGCCGTCGGGACCCACGACACCGGAACCGCCGGTGAAGAGGAGACCGTCCGCCGGGGCGTCGGGACCCACTCCGGCCCGGTAGGCGGCCAGCAGGTCGTCGGGGACGTCGTCGGTGGAGAGGAGCAGGCCCGCCGATACCACGAAGCAGCGTCCCTCCAGGGCGTACGACCTTGCGGCGATCGTGTGGCTCTCCGGCATATCGGGCCAGGCGGCGACGTGGATCTCCTCGTGCTGGGCGTGCAGCGCGTGCCGGGCGAGGGGGTGGAAATGCTCCCAGCAGACCAGTGAGCCGACCCGGCCGGCCGGGGTCTCGACGACGCGCAGGCCCGCGCCGTCTCCGGCGGCCCAGACGATCCGCTCGGTGTGGGTGGGGGTCAGCTTGCGGTGCACATTGAGGGTGCCGCCGTCCGGGCCGATGGTCAGCAGCGAGTTGTACAGGGATCCGGAGGCGGGCGCGGCCCGCTCGTTGAGGCCGAGTACGACGGTCACCCCGTGTTCCCGGGCCGCGGCCCGGACCGGGGCGAGGGCGTCGTCGCCGCCGGGGTCCAGTACGGGGCTCTGCTCCAGCAGCCGGGCGTGCCAGTGCCTGGCCTCGGCGTCCCGCCAGCCCGCGAGCCCGAAGACCCAGGCCGGATAGCAGGTCAGCCAGGTTTCGGGGAAGACCACGAGGTCGGCACCCGACGCCGCGGCCTCGGTGATGTGCGCGGCGGCGCGGCGCAGGGACTCGTCGAGATCCAGCAGGGCGGGCGGCTGCTGGACGATGGCCACGGTGGTGGTCATGACCGCTCCTCCCCGGGGCGCGGGCCGGTGTACAGCCCGGGGCGCCGGTCCGCGTGGACGTCGTTGTTCTCGCTGATGGCCTTGTTCCTCGCCTCGGCGAGGTCGAAGGTCGCGGTGTGGACCGCCTCCTCGCCGAGGCCCGGCACGGTCAGCGGATAGCCGTCGGCGTCGACGATCACGCTGCCGCCCAGCCAGTCCTGCCCCCGTTCGGTGCCGGTCCGGTCGGCGACCGCGATGAACATGCGGTTGACGGAGGCACCGGCCTGGACACGGACGATCTCGGTCGGCCGCTCACCCTCCGGCCGCGGGTACAGCGGCCAGTTGACGGGTCCGCAGAGCAGTTCCGCTCCGTCCAGGGCGGCGAGCCGTACCCACTCGGGGAACTCCAGGTCGTAGCAGACCATGAACCCGATACGGCCGTACGGGGTGTCGACGACCGGTGGGCGGCCGTCCCCGGGGGTGAAGCCCCAGGTCTTCTCGCCGTTCCAGAGATGGGCCTTGCGGTAGACGGCTCGCAGCCCGGCCGGGTCGACGAGGGCCGCCGCGTTGTACACCCGGCCGTCCTCGCCGCGCTCCGCGAAGCCGCCGACGACGACCAGGCCGTGG
Organism: Streptomyces sp. NPDC094448; assembly: GCF_044763775.1. Taxonomy (NCBI): domain Bacteria; kingdom Bacillati; phylum Actinomycetota; class Actinomycetes; order Kitasatosporales; family Streptomycetaceae; genus Streptomyces; species Streptomyces sp. NPDC094448. The sequence continues at coordinate 107,058 of NZ_JBIWGU010000003.1, forward strand.
CGGGCGGCGAGCGCCTCCCACTCCCTGATCGTGTCGCCGTCCGGCGGCTCCGCCAGGCTCCGCAGCTCTTCCGCGCCGGTGAAGACATAGCCGGTGGCGGCCAGCTCGGGCAGGACGACGACCTGCGCGCCGCGCTCCGCCGCCGTCTCGACCGCCGTACGGATCCGCGCCCGGTTGCCTTCGGTGTCGCCGACTTGTGGGGCGATCTGGCAGACGGCGACGGTGATCTCGGTGCTCCGCCCGGTGTCCGGGCGGGGTGACTGCGGGCTCATCGTACGGATTCCTCCTGTGCGGCCGTGCCTTCCAGTTCGGCTTCGCTGGCCGCGCGGGCGGCGGCTTCCGCCTCATGGTCCAGGTTCCGGGAGAACAGCAGGTAGAGCACGCCGGAGACGACGAGTCCGACAGCGAACGAGAAGTCCGCGCCGCCGAGGGCGTCCGCGACGGGGCCGACGTAGAAACTCGTCGAGAAGAAGGGGACCATCGCGGCGAACCCGATGACGTAGGCGGTGACGCCGCGCCAGGCCCAGCGGCCGTAGATGCCGTCCGGCTTGAGGATCTCGGCGATGGCGTACTTCCCACGGCGGACGAAGTAGAAGTCGACCAGGTTCACCGCGGTCCACGGAACGAGGAAGTAGAGCATCATCAGCACGAAGTTGTTGAAGCTGCCGATGTAGTCGTCGGGGATGAGCAGGGCCACCACCAGGGAGAGCAGGCCGACCGCGATCAGACCGACGACGCGCAGCCGCACGGTGGGGCGCACCTTGCGGAAGCCGTCGAGGGCGCTGGCGCCGGTGAGCATCGCGCCGTAGGCGTTGACGCCCATGATGGAGATCAGGGCGAGCACCGAGGTCATGACGACGATCAGGCCGAAGCCGGGGAAGAGCAGGTCGCCGACCTCGCGCAGGGCGGTGATGGGATCGGGGTCCGGCAGATAGCTGGCAAGGATCGCGCCCAGGGACATCAGCCAGACGGCGGAGAACGCGGCACCCGCGTACACCGCGGTGATCAGCTTCCGCGCGGGGACCTTCGCCGGGAGGTAGCGGGTGTAGTCGGAGACGTAGACCGAGTAGCTGATGTTGTACCCGGCGGCCAGGGAGAACTGGACGAGGAAGGCCGTCAGGTCCCAGCCGGCGGTGGCCGCGGGCACGTCGGCGGGGGTGGGGTTGGAGCCGAAGTGGACGATGGCGACCACGGTGAGCACGGCGAAGACGACGACCAGCAGATACGTCAGCCAGCGCTGGACGAAGTGGAGCAGGTCGTGGCCGACGACCGCGATGACGATGGAGAGCGCGATCAGGACCGGGTACCAGAACAGCTCACCGCCCGGCAGCAGCAGCCCCAGGCCCTGCTTGGCGAGAACGGTGTCGAAGACCAGGAAGCCCACGTAGACGAAGACGGTCGCGGCGAAGGGCACCGTGGAGCCCCGGCTGCCGAACTGGGCCCGGGACTGAATCATCTGGGGCAGGCCCATCCGGGGGCCCTGGTTGGCGTGGAAGGCCATGAAGAAGGTGCCGGCTCCGACGCCGAGCACGATGGCCAGCACGCTGTACCAGACGCTCAGTCCCATGGAGGCGCCGACGAACCCGGCGACCATCGTCGGCAGCACGAAGTTGCCGGTGAACCAGAACGGTCCCTGGTGCCAGACCTTGCCGTGCCGTTCGGACGAGGGCACATAGTCGATCGAATGCTGTTCGATCGCCGATTCGCGCTGAGTCGCGGTGTCCGAGGAGGTCATCGCATTCCCCTGTCGTTCGTGGGGTCGTTCTTGAGGTGGTTCTCCGGGTCGTTCCCGGGGACGCCGTCGGGGTCGTTCCCGGGGCCGGTCGCCGGACCGGCCGTCCGGCGGGGGAGGTGGTCCGGGGTCATCGCCGAGAGGATTTCGTACGCGGTGTGGGCGGCGGCGACGGCGGTGAGCTGGGCGTGGTCGTAGGCGGGGGCCACCTCGACCACATCGGCGCCCACCAGACGGGTGCCGCGCAGAGCGCGGATCATCGCGAGCAGTTCGCGGCTGGTCATCCCGCCCGCCTCGGGGGTCCCGGTGCCGGGGGCGTGTGCCGGGTCGAGGACGTCGATATCGATGGAGAGGTACACGGGGCGGTCGCCGAGGCGCGCGAGCATGCGTTCGATCGCCCGGGGCAGGCCCTCGGCCTCTATCTCGGGGCTGGAGATCACGGCGAATCCGAGGCGTTCGTCGTCCCGCAGATCCTGGCGTGAGTAGAGCGGGCCCCTGGTGCCCACGTGCAGACCGGCCGTGAGGTCGATGAGTCCCTCTTCGGAGGCACGGCGGAAGGGGGTGCCGTGCGTGACCGGGGCGCCGAAGTAGGTGTCCCAGGTGTCGAGGTGGGCGTCGAAGTGGAGCACGGCGACCGGGCCGTGCCGCTTCGCGACGGCGCGCAGCAGCGGCAGGGCGATGGTGTGGTCGCCGCCGAGGGTGAGCAGCCGGGTGCCGTCCGCGGTCAGCTCTTCGGCGGCGGCCTGGATCTGGGCGACCGCTTCGTCGAGATTGAACGGGTTGGCGGAGATATCGCCCGCGTCGGCGATCTGCTGGGCGGCGAAGGGCTCCACGTCCTGTGCGGGGTTGTACGGGCGGAGCAGCCGGGACGCCTCACGGATATGCGCGGGCCCGAAGCGGGCACCCGGCCGGTAGCTCACGCCGCTGTCGAAGGGGACGCCGACGACGGCGATGTCCGCGCGTGGAACGTCGTCCAGGCGGGGCAGCCGGGCGAAGGTCGCGATACCCGCGTAGCGCGGGCTCAGACTCGCGTCCGGAGGGCCGATCGGGGGCCCGGGGGGTTCGACGGCGTTCATCGGAACCTCGGATCTGTAACCAGAAGGGAAGTTACCTATACACAACAAAGAATGCTTATTAGGCAACTTTCATTCCGGGTAGTGTTTGCCCTGAGTCACCACCTTGTCAAGGGTGGTCCGGAAGCCGAACGAGCGACGCGAGGTCTTCGATGAAAGCGCTGCACCCGACGCCGTCCGCCGATCCGGTCCGGGTCGGGGCACGGCTGCGGGCCTGTCGCAAGGCGCAGGGCCTCACCATCGAGCAGGTTGCCGCTGCCACCGGCCTGACCAGGGGATTCCTCAGCCGGGTCGAGCGCGACGAGACCTCGCCGAGCGTCACCTCGCTGGTCACCCTCTGCCAGGTGCTGTCACTGCCGGTGGGTTCGCTCTTCGAAGGGGCCGAAACCGAGGTGATCCGCCTGGACACGGCCCCGCGGCTCAATATGGGCGGGCACGGCGTGGAGGACCGGTTGGTCACTCCCCGTGCTCAGTCGAAGGTCCAGGTGCTGCGTTCGCGGCTGGAGCCCGGCGCGCACGGCGGCGACGAGCTGTACACGATCAACTGCGAGGTGGAAGTGCTGCACGTGGTCAGCGGCGAGGTCTCCGTCCGCTTCACGGACCGCACCGAGTCGCTCGCCGCCGGGGACACGCTGACCTTCTCCGGCCGGGAGCCCCACACCTGGCGCAACGCGGGCCCCGGCACCGCCGAGGTCACCTGGACCTTTGTGCCCGCGCCCTGGAGCGGTTCCCACTGACGGAGGGGCAGGCGGCCGCGAGGCGCTGCCGGGGGCGAGCGCGGAGGCCGGTGCCGGTGGTCAGAGCTGCCACCACCAGGCCGCGAGGTCCTGGGGATCGGTGAACTCCACGGGGACCGCGTAGGGCATCCGTTCCGCAACGGCCGACGCCCCGGTGCGGCGGACCACGGCACGCAGGTCCCGCACGGCAGGCAGCTCGGCGAGTTCGTCGACGTCGAAAGGGCAGCCCGCAGGACCGCCGAGCAGGGTTTCGGGGCCGAACGCGTACCAGATGGCGATCAGTTCGCGGTCCCCCTCCTGCTCGGCGGCGACGGCGATCTCGCGGACCACGTCGATCAGCTGGACGCGCCGTGGCGCTTCGGCGTCGGGACCGAGGAGTTCACCGGCGGCGGCCATGCGCCGCCACAGGGCGGTACCTGCGTCGCAGTAGAGGAACGGCGGGTCGACGTAACCGTCCTCCAGCCAGGAGTCGTAGCCTTCGAAACCGGGTGCCTCCTCGTCGAAGGTCCGCAGTCCCGTGAACTCGGCCAGTGCGTCGAAGTATGCGCGGCGCGCGGGGTAGTCGGGATGCCGGTCGACCGGGAAGCGGTACGTGTACCGGCGGCGCAGCAGAATGTCCATCACGCGGAAGTGCGTGAACGAGCAGTCGTATCCGGCCTGGAAGGCGTACAGCGCGGTGAACCAGTCCCGGACCCGCGGATCGTCCGGCGCGGTACGCCCGTCCAGGACACGGACCGAGTCCGCGACCAGGTCCTCGATTTCGTGCAGGGACATCGGGTTCCCCCTTGGGCCGACAGTGCGTGCAGGGTTCCCGGCCGGTCGCCCATAAGCCGTCCGGGCTCGTACGGGTTCCGCGTACGCGGGAGTTCCCCATCCAAGCAGCCCCCACCGACACCCGGTTCCGGGGGCGGCCGGGCCGGGAGCGGCCGCACCACGGAGGGACATTCCTTCTCTCCATGAGCGGCGACGGCCGGTGGATCGCCGAGGGCGCGGGCCTCGCCGATATCGGTCCGATCGCCGCCCGGGAGGGCCTGAGCGTCCTCGAAATCGCCGCGGAGGAGCCGTCCCTGGAGGAGGCGTATCTCGCCCTGACCTCCGGTCAGGAAAGACCGCAGATCGCCCCAGTAGGGTCGAAGCCATGACATCCACCCTTGCCGGCAGTGCCTTCGACTCCCTCCTCCTCGACTCCGTGCCCGACCAGGAGGCCCTTCGCCGGGTCTACGAACTCCCCGGCGAAGCGGCCGTGCGCAAGCAGATGACCGAGCTGACCGAGCAGACCCGGCAGTTGATCGCATGCTCGTCGCTGGTCCTGGTCGCCAGCGCGGACGCCGAGGGCAACTGCGACGTCTCCCCGCGCGGCGGCCCCGCGGGATTCGTCGCGGTCCTGGACGCACGGACGGTGGCGATACCGGACGCGACCGGCAACAAACGTCTGGACACCTTGCAGAACGTCGTCGCCACCGGACGCGCCGGGCTGCTGTTCGTCGTCCCCGGGCGCACCACGACGCTCAGGGTCAACGGCCGGGCCTGTGTCTCCACCCGCCCGGAGCTGCTGTCGCAGCTGACCCCCGTGGGCAAGCCGCCGGCCAGTGCGCTGGTGCTGGGGATCGAAGAGGTCTATCCGCACTGCCCCAAATCGCTGCTGCGCGGTGCGGCCTGGAAGCCGGAGCAGTGGCTGCCGGCGGACGCCCAGCCGACGTCGGCGGAGGTGACGCTGGCCCAGTTGCGGATGCCGGAACTCACGATCGCCGATATCGAGCAGCGGGAGGAGGACGCGCTGAAGTACCGGTACGAGTAGCCGCACCGGGCCCGGACGCTTTCCGGTCTCCGCGACCGGTTCCCCCGCCCGGATGTGGACCCGGGGCGCAAGCGGTGACGGCCCCCGGTTGCTTGACTGAAGAGGTGTCCCCCAGGGAAACCGCATCTGCCGATGAGGAGCCGCAACCGTGACAGTCACTTCAGCCGGCCGGCCCGGTCCTTCTCCGCAGGAGTTGGTGAACCGCGCGCACGAACTCGTCCCGGTACTCCGCTCCCATGCGGAGCGGACCGAGCAGGAACGTGATGTCGTACCCGAGAACATGCGGGCCCTGCGCGAGTCCGGGCTGCTGCGCCTCACCGTGCCGCCGCGGTTCGGCGGCCACGACCTCAGTGTGCGCACCCAGGTCGAGGTCCTCTCCGGAATCGGGCGCGGCTGCGCGTCGACCGGGTGGATCGCCGCCAACCACGCCGCTTCCACGGACTTCGCCCTGCTGCTGTCCGAGGAGGGGCTCCAGGAGGTCTTCGGCGACCACCCCGATTCCGTACTGCTGTCGGCGGCGAGCCCGCAGGGCACCCGGGCCCACCGGGTCGACGGCGGCCTCGTCGTGAACGGCCGCTTTCCCTACGCATCGGGGTGCCGGGTCTCCGACTGGGCGCTCCTGGTGGCCGTACCGCTCATCGAGGGCGGCGAGCAGGTCGGCGTGGTCGACGCGCTGGTGCGCCCCGAGGAGCTGCTGATCGAAGACACCTGGTTCATGGCCGGCCTGGCGGGCACGGGGACCCATGCCATGACCGCCACCGACGTCTTCGTCCCCGACCGCCGGACCCTGGTGCCACCGCGCCGTCCCGACGGCCGCTACGAGGAACTCCTCTCGCCGACCACCCTGGTCAAGGGCAATCTGCACTCGCTGTCCGCGCTGGTCGGCGCCGCCCACGGGGCCTGGGACGAGGTCCGCCGGACGCTGGACAAGGGGCGGCCGATCGCCTACTCCTCCTACGAGAACGCGGCCGACTCACCGGCGGTGCGTCTGTGGTTCGCCGAAGCCACCCATCTGCTGGACACCAGCACCCTCCATCTGTACGCCGCCGCGGACGGGCTGGACCGGGCCCCCGAGGGCAAGGAACTGGACCGCGCCGAGCGGGCGCGGCTGCGGATGCACAGCGTCTCCGCCCTGGAGTGCGGGCGGCGCGGTGTCCAGCGGCTCCTCGACATCGCGGGGACGAGCGGGTTCGCCCGGCGCAATCCCGTGCAGCGCTACTGGCGGGATCTGGAGACCGGGAGCCGGCACGCGATGCTCCATCACCCGGTGATCCTGGAGGACTACAGCCGCGCCCTGTTCGGCCTCGACGGCATCTCGCCCTGGCACTGAGAGCAGCCACCTCCGGGTGCCGCCGTACCGGCACCCGGGGGGAGTCGCTGTGGTCACCCCGGCCGCGGAGCCGGGCGTTCACCGCCGCCGGGGGCGGCGAGCACCGCCGTGCCCAGGGTCTCCGCCAGTTGCAGGGCGACGTGCAGCCGGAGGTGTTCGGTGCGCAGGGAGCGGCCGAGCAGGACTTCGGCCTTCTTCACCCGGTACGCGACCGTGTTCCGGGCGACGTGCAGTTCCCGGGACGCGGTCGACAGGCTGCGCTCGTGGTCGAGGTAGCTCTTGACCGTGGTGCGCAGCGCGGACGCCGCCGGGCCCCCGGCCGTCAGCGGGCCGAGTTCCCTTGCGACGAATTCGGCCGCCCGGCCCAGATCCTCTCCGAGCAGCAGGGCCAGCTCCACCGAGGTGTAGTCGTGCACCGCGGGGGCGGAACCGGCCGCCCGTGCCAACCGCTCCACCGCACGCGCCTGCTCATGGGCCTCCCGGAAGCCGGGAAGCCCGCGGCCGGGCAGGCTCACCGCGGTATGCACGCCCGTGGCGGCGGGCGGCGGGGCCTCCCGGATCGCCCGGTCGTCGACGGCGCCCCCGCCCCATGCCCACAGTCCGCACGGACCGGCGGGTACGGCGAGGAACGAGGTGGACCGGGCCCGTTCGAGGAGGGTACGGGCCCGGTTCTCCAGCGCGGTCGCGCATCCGGTGCCGGAGTGGTCCCGGCACCACAGCACCAGGGCGATATGGCGCCCGCCCAGGTCGTATCCGAGCCGCGCCGTCAGGGACGCGGCGGGCGGCATCGGCCCGCCCGCGAGGACGGAGCGCACGAGCGCGGCGGAGCGGGCCCGCGGATCGTTCAGCCGCTCCTCCGACACGGCCGTCCACCGTTCGGCGACGAGGGACGCGACGGTTTCCACCGCGTCGAAGAGCCGTACGGACAGCTCCCTCATGACGGCCGGCTGGTCGACGCCCCCCACCGTCTCCGTACAGCGGCCGAAGAAGGCCGAGCTGAGCCCCGCGTGCGCCGCGCGCAGACACTTCAGCACCGCTTCGGGGCCGGTGCCCGCCTGGGCGCACTCCCCCGCGATCCGGTCGATCTCGCCGGTCAGCGCCGCGGGCGGTTCGCAGACGCCGTGGAGGGCCGTCACCGACCAGAGTGCCAGTGCCTCCACGAACCGGGCCCTGCCGGGCAGTTCGGTCCGGCCCGACGTGCGGTCCCGTCGTGTCAGGTCCCGGTGGAGGCCGGCCGCGAACTCGACGGCCCAGCCGGTGGGCCCGCCGCCGGTCCGGGAGAGGCTCTCCGCCAGGAGCGACGGGTGGACGGTCACCCGGGTCAGTGCCCCCGGGCCGGCCGGTTCCAGGGTGCCCAGCAGGGCCCGTGTCTGCGCCCCGGCGGCGGTTTCACCGTCCAGGAGGCGGCCGGTCAACGGGGGTTCACCGCCCCGAGCAGGAGGCCGTGTTCGGCGGCGGTGCGTTCGGCTTCGGCATCGGACCGCAGGGCGCCGGGGCCGGCGAAGGCCGTCAGCAGCGCCTCCGCCACCGCACCGGGCAGGGTCCCGTCCCCGGTGAAGCCGGGCGGCAGCGAGGCGCCGCCGGGACCCGTCGACACGGCCGGCCCGCCGAGGTGTTCCCCCGTGGTGAGGTGAACGCCCGGCCGGGAGCGGTCGCCCAAGGCTGCGGCGGCCCCGGGTGACAGGGCGACGACCGAGCTGCCCGCGGCGACCGCCGCACGGAGTGCCCCGGCGACCAGCTCGGCGGGCGGACGGACCGCGGTGCGGGGAACCGGCAGCGGATGGACGACGAGGTCGGCCGCCCGGCCCGTCGGCGAGCGGAAGCGGACCGGCGGCAGCGGCGCCGGCGCACCGGCCACGGCGGACCGTTGGACGAAGGCGTCGAGCGCGGTGTCGTCGAGATCGGCGAGGGACGGATCGTAGGAGCGCAGCGCGTCCGGTTCACCCAGCTCCGCCAGGTACGCGATCCGCGGGACGGGCCCGGTCTCCGGGTCGGCGAAGGACTGCTCCGCGGGCGGCCCGGCCCGGCGGAAGTCCTTCACCGTACGGCGGGATCCGGCCGCCGCCCGGCCCACGAGGGCGCGGACGAGGAGATGTGCGTCCTGGTTCCTGATGATCCCGCACAGATCGCGCAGTGCGGTGGCGAGGTGCGCGATCCGGGCGTCGGAGATGGCGGCGGACGGTTCGATGCGCAGGGTGTGGGGGGCGCTGCCGGTCGGCATCATCCGGAGGTCGTGCGCGCGCAGCAGATAGCCGGAGACGGCGAAGCCGAAGTGTCCGCGCCGGGCGAGGTCGCGGAGGTACGGTGACGCGGCGTCGGACTGGTCGTGGAACTCGATGCCGATGAGCAGTCCCCGGCCGCGGACGTCGGCGACCACGTCGGGGTACTCCGCCCCGACCTCCTCCAGGGCGCCGCGGATGGCCCGCCCGCGTTCGGCGGCGCGTTCGTACAGTTGTCCGCCGTCCGCCTCCAGGAGGTCCAGCACGGTCAGCGCCACCGAGCAGGAGAGGCTGTCCTTGGCATAGGTGGAGCTGTGAGCCAGTTCGAATTCGGGCCGGTAGCGGTCCGAACGGACCAGCAGCACGGAGGACTTGGCGATGCCGCCGCCGATGCCTTTGGCGAGGGTGAGGTAGTCGGGGCGCAGACCGATCAGGGAGGAGGCGAAGAACGCTCCGCAGCGTCCGAACCCGGTCTGGATCTCGTCGACCACCAGGGGGATGCCGTGGGAGGCGCAGATACGGCGGAGGGCGAGGGCGTCCTCGGCCCGCAACGGCACCACACCGCCCTCGCCGAGGACGGGCTCCAGGAACATGGCGGCGAAGACCGGAACCGGACGCTCCACGAGTTCGACGACGCCGTCGGCAGTGGTGGTGGTGTCGAGGGCGTTCACCGTCTCCCCGGCGATCGCGTGTTCCAGTTCGGCCGGCCGGTCGGCGGAGACGAAGACGGCCCGGGGCCCGAGTCCGGCGAACGGTGCCCGGAAGGCCGGGTTGTGGGTGATCTGTACGCTGCCCGAGAGCTTGCCGTGGAATCCGCCGGTGAGGGCGAGGAACAGCGGCGGGCGGTGGAGCGCGCGGGCGTTGCGCACGCCGAGTGCCGCCCTCAGGGCGTCGGCGGCCACCCCGGGGGGCGCGTCCGCGTCGAGGCCGCCGATGACGGTGCGCAGGCGGGCACCGAGGACGGCCGATCCGTCGCGTACGGCGGCCACGGTGGTCCGCAGCCGTGCCGTGAGGTCCTCTTCCAGGGCCGCGAGCCGGTTCATCCGTTCCAGTTCGGCGTGTTTCAGGGCTGCTTCGACGGCTTCGGCTCCGCTGTTGGCGAAGACGGCGGAGTATCCGCCGGCGGGCTCGTCGGGCACCCCGGCGAACTCGCGGCGCAGGATCTCGTTGAGTCGCGCGGCCACCTGATGGGCCTGGGTGCGCAGGGAGAACTGGGCGTGTACGGGGGTTTCACCGTCGAGAAGTTGCCGCATCCGGGCGGTGACGGCGGGATGGTGGTGGCCCAGGAGCAGCGAGCCGAATCCGCCGACGAAGTCGGTCACGGCCCGTTCGGTGCCTTCGTCGTCCGTGTAGTACAGGGTGTCGCCGCCGGCCCGGGTGTACTCCACGTCGAGGCACCAGGCGGAGAGCATGTCCTCCAGGAACCGCTCGGCGTACTTCGCGGGCACGGGCGGCGGGGAGGTGGTGGTCGTGTCCATGACGTCCTCGCATAACGGGTGACGGGGGCGGAGGCCCGGGGCCGGGGGTACGGGAAGGGGGGCGGGATCGGTGCCGGCCGCCCGCACCGGCGGCCGCCCCACACACGGCTGGTCGCACCGGCGGCTGGGCGCTCGGGCCGCCGGGCGCCCCGGAGCACAGGCGGGTTCCGGGATGGTTCGGGCGGGGTTCGAGGAATTCGGGCGAAGCTCAGGGAATTCGGGCGAGATTCGGGGAGTTCGGGCGGGCACCACGCTAGGTCGGGCGGCGGGGAGGAGCGTCACTCCACGGTCTCCGTCCGGTCTTCATCTGCCGGATGACGGTTGGAGACCGAGCCGTTCCCCGGGGGTCTCGTGGGTCTGCCTATGCTCGGTGCTCCGGCGGTCCGGCCCGCCCCTCCCGGCCGGTGAACCCCTGTACGGGAGAGTCCCCGCCCCCGTCCCCGGCGTCGCGGCCCGGGGCGGGCCGGACCGTCGCCGGACGGGCTCGTGAGGACCCGCCCCGGACCCGTGCCCCGCCTCGTTCACCGGGCCGGAACAGGGCTCCCGCCGGATGCCCGGACATCTGCCCGGCGCTGAGCGACGCGACGCATCCGCCGTCCGCGAGGCGGCCCCGGCCACCGAAGACCCTGGAGTGGAAGCGATGAAGCGCACCCCGATCCGTACGGCCGAGAGCGGCCGGCGGGAGAATCCCCCGGACGAACGCGGCGCGGTGGAGCCGATCGCCGTCGTCGGGCTGTCGTGCCGGCTGGCCGGAGCACCGGACCCGGCGGCGCTGTGGCGGCTGCTGCGGGAGGGGCGCAGTGCGGTGTCCGCGCCACCCGACGGCCACCCCGGTGCCCCCGGTGACGGGCATCCCGGCGGCTATCTGGACCGGGTCGACACATTCGACGCCGAGTTCTTCGGCATCTCCCCGCGGGAAGCGGCGCAGCTCGACCCGCAGCAGCGGCTGATGCTGGAACTGGCCTGGGAGGCTCTGGAGAACGCGGGAATCGGCCCCGGTTCCCTGCGCGAGAGCAGGACGGGGGTCTTCACCGGTGCCATGGGCGACGACTGGACGGCCAGGCTCGCCCGGCGGGGCGACGGAAGCGCCGACCGGTACGCGCTGACCGGCCGCAGCCGCGGGCTGATCGCCAACCGGGTCTCGTGGACCCTGGGCCTGCGGGGTCCCAGCATGACCGTCGACACCGGACAGTCCTCGTCGCTGACGGCCCTGCATCTCGCCTGTGTCAGCCTGCTCTCCGGGGAATCGGACCTGGCCCTGGCAGGCGGGGTGAACCTGCTGCTCGAACCGGGCGGAACCGCCGATGTCGCCGCGTTCGGCGCCCTGTCGCCCGACGGGCGCTGCCATACCTTCGACGCCCGTGCCAACGGCTACGCACGGGGTGAGGGCGGCGCCGTCGTGGTGCTGAAGACCCTGCGCCGCGCGGTGGCCGACGGGGACTCCGTACGCTGCCTCGTTCTCGGGAGCGCCGTCAACAACGACGGGGGCGGCCCGTCGCTGACCACCCCTCGTGCCGAGGCACAGCGCGAGGTGATCGAGCGGGCGCTGAGCCGGGCGGGCGTCCGGCCCGGCGAAGTGGGGTATGTGGAGCTGCACGGCACGGGCACCCCCGTCGGCGATCCGGTGGAAGCCGAGGCCCTCGACGCGGCCCTGGGCGGCGCCCGGCCCCGGGGCGAGCCGCTCCCCGTGGGCTCGGTGAAGACCAACGTCGGCCATCTGGAGGGCGCGGCGGGCATCACCGGCGTCCTCAAGGCGGTGCTCTGCCTCCAGCACGGCGAACTGCCGCCCACCCTCAACCACATCAGGGCGCATCCCGCGCTGCGGCTGGACGACGCCAATCTGCGGGTGCAGACCACGCTCACGCCCTGGCCGCGGACCGGGGTGCGGCGTATCGCGGGCGTCAGCTCGTTCGGGATGGGCGGCACCAACGGGCACATCGTGCTCGCCGAGGCCCCGCCGTCGGAGCGGACGGCGGACGGCGGCCCACCGGCGGGGCACGGGGAGGGCGACCGGCCCTTCGGTTTCGTCCTGTCGGCACGCGACCCCGAGGCACTCCGCTCCCAGGCCCACCGGCTCGGCGCCCATCTGCGGTCCCGCCCGCGGCTCTCGCCGTCGTCGGTGGCGACGTCGCTGGCGCTGACACGCACACCGCTGCCGTGGCGCGCCGTACTGACCGCGTCCGACCGGCCGGAGCTGCTGGCCCGGCTGGAGGCGTTCGCCACGGGTACCGGTGACGAGACGGTGGTGGGGGAGGCGGTGGGGGCCGGTGGAGGAGTCGCGGTCCTCTTCACCGGGCAGGGTGCCCAGCGCCCCGGCGCGGGACGCGGGCTGGCCCGTATCGCGCCGGTCTTCGCCTCGGCCCTGGAGGAGGTGTGTGCTCAGTTCGACCCGCTCCTCGACCGTCCGCTGCAGAACGTCCTCTGGCCCGATCCGCACGACGGGGGCGCACCGGCCCTGATCCACCGCACCGAGTACACGCAGCCCGCGCTGTTCGCCCTGGAGGTCGCCCAGTACCGGCAGTTGTGGGAGTGGGGGCTGCGCCCGGCGGCGCTGCTGGGGCACTCCATCGGTGAACTCGCGGCGGCGTACGTGGCCGGGGTGCTGTCCCTGCCGGACGCGGCCGCCCTGGTCGCGGCCCGCGGCAGGCTGATGCAGGCCCTGCCCTCCGGCGGCGCGATGGCCGCGGTCGCGCGCTCCGAGGAGGAGATGCTCACCGAACTGGCCGGGCAGGAGGGCGTGATCGGTCTGGCCGCGGTCAACGGACCGGCTTCCGTGGTCGTGTCGGGTGACGCCGGTGCCGTCGACGCGCTGGTGGCCCGGTTGCGGCGGGACGGCACCCGGGTTTCCCGGCTGAAGGTCGGCCACGCGTTCCACTCGCACCATATGGACCCGGTGCTGGGCGAGTTCGCGCGTATCGCCCGGACGCTGACGTACCACCGGCCCACCCTGCCGGTGATCTCCAATACGACGGGTGACTTCGCCGGCCCCGCGGAGATCGCCACGGCTGAGTACTGGGTACGGCAGGTGCGGGGCACGGTCCGGTTCCACGACGGGGTGCGGCGGCTCGACGCGGAGGGGCTGACCTCGTATGTGGAGGTGGGCCCCGGGGCGGTGCTGAGTGCCGCCGCGCGCGAGTCCGTGGCCTCGCCGTCGGGCCGGAGCTTTGTCTCACTGCTGCGCTCGGGAAGGCCGGAGGAGCGTACGGCACTGGACGCCGCGGCGGTACTGTACGCGCGGGGCGTGGAGCTGGACCCCGTGGCGTTCACCGGCCCGTTCGGAGACCGTGTCGAGCTGCCCACCTACCCCTTCCGGCGGGTACGGCACTGGCCGGCCGAAGGCCCCGAAGTGACCGTCCCTTCGCAGCCGGACCCGGCGGAGACCGGAGAGGCGGCGGAAGCGGCGGAAACGCGGCCATCCGGTGCCGAGGAGGGTCCGGACCCCGTGGAGGAGCCCGGGGCCCGGAGCCTTGCGGACCGGGCCGAAACCGTGCTGCGGAAGGTGCGCGAGCAGGCCGCGGCCGTCCTCGGCCACAGCTCCGCCGAGTCCGTGAAACCGGCCGTCCCCCTCCGCGAGCAGGGGCTCGACTCACTCGGCGCGGTGGAACTGCGCGACCGGCTCGGTGAGGCGCTGGACCTGCGGCTGCCGGAGTCCCTGGTCTTCGACCATCCGACGCCGCAGGCGATGGCACACCATCTCGCCGCAGCGACGGCGGGCCCCCGAGAAGGTGCCGGGGCACCGGCTCGGGCGGCGGTTCAGGCGGACCGTGTGAACCGGGCCGACCGGCCCGCGGACGACGATCCGATCGTAGTCGTCGGCATGGCCTGCCGCTTCCCCGGCGGGGTGCGCTCGCCCGAGGACCTGTGGCAGCTGCTGGCCGAAGGACGCGACGCCATCGGCGACTTCCCCGAGGACCGCGGCTGGGACCTGGGGCCGGCAGGCACCGGCCCCGTCCCGGTGCGCCAAGGCGGTTTCCTGGACGGCGCGATGGACTTCGACGCGGCCTTCTTCGGCATCAGTCCGCGTGAGGCCCAGGCCATGGAACCGCAGCAGCGCCTGCTGCTGGAGCTGGCGTGGGAGTGCCTGGAACGGGCCGGAGTACCGGCGTCCGCACTCCGTACCAGCGCCACCGGAGTCTTCATCGGTGCCACCCACCAGGAGTACGGGCCCCGCTTCACCTCGGACGACGAAGCCGCCGGGTATCTCTTCACCGGAACCACGCCGAGTGTGGCCTCGGGCCGGATCGCCTACACCCTCGGTCTGCACGGCCCCGCCCTGTCCATCGACACGGCCTGCTCATCGTCCCTGGTCGCCCTGCACCTCGCCTGCCGCGCCTTGCGCGCCGGGGACTGCGACGCGGCCCTCGCGGGCGGTGCGACCGTGATGGCGGAGCCGGGTCTCTTCGCCGAGTTCGGACGGCTGGGCGGGCTGTCGGCGGACGGGCGGTGCAAGGCGTTCGGCGCCGGAGCCGACGGCACCGGCTGGGCCGAAGGAGCCGGAATCGTCCTCCTCGAACGCCTCTCCACCGCACAAACCAAAAACCACCGCATCCACGCCGTCATCCGCGGCTCCGCCGTCAACTCCGACGGCACCTCCAACGGACTCACCGCACCCAACGGAACCGCACAACAACACGTCATCCACGCCGCCCTCCACGACGCCCACCTCACCACCAACGACATCGACGCCGTCGAAGCACACGGCACCGGAACCCGACTCGGCGACCCCGTCGAAGCCCACGCCCTCCTCACCACCTACGGACAACACCGCACCCCCCACAACCCCCTCCACCTCGGCTCCCTCAAATCCAACATCGGCCACACCCAAGCAGCAGCCGGCATCGCCGGACTCATCAAAATGATCACCGCACTCCACCACCACACCCTCCCCAAAACCCTCCACACCCAACAACCCACCCCCCACATCGACTGGACCACCGGCCACATCAACCTCCTCACCCAACCCCACCCCTGGCCCCCCACCACCCAACCCCGCCGCGCCGCCATCTCCTCCTTCGGCATCAGCGGCACCAACGCCCACCTCATCATCGAAGAACCCCCCACCCCACAACCGCAACCCGACACACCCGGCACACCCGGCGCACCCGGCACATACAGCGCGGAGCGGCCCGACGGCCCGCTGCCGTATCTCCTGTCCGCCCGCACCCCGGAGGCGCTGCGCGGCCAGGCGTCCGCTCTCCTGGCCCATCTCGACCACCCGGACCGGCACCGGACCCGCGGCCGTGATCTGGCCCATGCGCTCGCGACCACCCGGACCGGTTTCGAGCACCGGGCCGTCGTCGTCGCCGCGGACTCCGCCGAGCTGCGTGCCGGTCTGACCGCGATCGCCGAGGGGGCGGAGAACGCACCGGGCGTGGTCCGCGCCGCCACCGAGCCCGACGGGCGTACGGTCCTCGTCTTCCCGGGACACGGATCCCAGTGGCCGGGCATGGCCCGGCAGCTCCTGCACGAATCACCCGAGTTCGCCGCCCGGCTGCGGGAGTGCGCGGCCGCCGTCGACGCGCTCACCGACTGGTCGCTGATGGACGCCCTGCTGGGTACGCCCGGCGCCCCTTCCACCGAGCGGCTGGACGTCGCCCAGCCCCTGCTGTTCGCCGTCATGGTGTCCCTGGCCCGGCTCTGGACGACCACGGGCGGAGTGCGGCCGGACGCCGTGGTCGGCCACTCGCAGGGTGAGATGGCCGCGGCGTGTGTGGCGGGGGTGCTCTCGCTGGAGGAAGCCGCGCGGGTCGTCGTGGTCCGCAGCCGGCTCTTCACCCGGATGCCCTCCCCCGGCTCCATGGCCTCGGTCGCCCTCCCGGTGGAGACGGTACGGGAGCGGATCGCGGCGTTCGCCGGAACGGTGGAGATCTCCGGTATCAACGGTCCCACCGCCACCACCGTCGCCGGAAGCACCGGGGACGTGGACGCTTTCGTCGCCGCCTGCGAGGCGGACGGCATCCGGGCCCGGGTCGTGGTCACGGGTGTCGCCTCGCACTGTGCGCTGATGGATCCGCTGCGCGACCCGCTCCTGGCCGAACTGGGCACTCTGCATCCCGGGAAGGGGGAGATCCCGGTCTGCTCGTCCGTCACCGGGGAGGTCGTCGACGGCCGGACGATGGACGCCGACTACTGGTTCCGCAATGTGCGCCGGCCCGTCGACTTCCTCGGCGCGACCCGGACTCTGCTGCACACCGGTCACCGGGCGTTCCTGGAGATGAGTCCGCATCCCCTGCTCACCTCCGGGGTGCTCACGACGGCCGAGGACGAGGAGATCCCGGCCGCCGCCGTCGGCACCCTGCGGCGGAACGAGGACGGCCTGCGCCGCTTCCTGCTCTCCCTCGCCGAAGCCCACTGCCGCGGCGTACGCATTGATCCCGCCGCGGTCTTCGGGGGCCGCCCCGGCCTCCGAACCGACCTGCCGACCTACGCCTTCCAGCGGCAGCGCCACTGGCTGGGCACCGGTACCGCCGATATCACCGGCGCCGGGGCCGATGCCGCCCGGCACCCCCTGCTGAGCGCGGTCGTCCCGCTGCCCGCCGGCGGGGCGCTCCTGACCGGCAGGCTCTCCCCGGCGGCTCAGCCCTGGCTGCGCGACCACGCGGGTCCCCAGGCTCCGCTGCTCCCGGGCACGGCCTTCGCGGAACTGGCGCTGCGGGCCGGTGAGGCCGTGGGCCGTACCCGGCTCCGGGAACTGGTCCTGGAACAGCCTCTCGTCCTCGCCGCGGACGGTTCGGGCGCCGTCGCGCTTCAGGTGTCCGCGGGGCCGCCGGACGACGACGGCTGCTGCGAGGTGACCGTGCACAGCAGGCCCGACACCACCGGCACCACCGACGGGGCCGACGGGGCCGGGGAGCACCGGTGGATCCGGCACGCCTCGGGTGTCCTCGCGCCGGAGACGGCGGAGCCCGCGTCAGGACCGGCCGCCGACTGGCCGCCGCCCGGCGCCGTCCCCGTACCGCTCCAGGATTTCTACCCGCGGTGGGCCGTCCGCGGACACCGCTACGGTCCCGCCTTCCAGGGTCTGCGCGCGGCCTGGCGCCGCGGTGACGAGTACTGGGCGGAAGTCGCGCTCGACGACGGACAGGCCGCGGATGCGCACCGGTTCGCCGTGCACCCCGCTCTGCTCGACGCCGCCCTGCACGCCGTTCTGCTGGCCCGGGACGGCAGCGGCGACGACGGTACGGAGATGCTCCTGCCCTTCGTCTGGAGCGGTGTGTCGGTCCTGGCGGGCGGCGCGTCGAGGGCCCGGGTCCATGTCGTGCCGCGCGGGGACGACACCGTGACGCTGCATCTCACCGACGCCTCGGGCGCCCCGCTGGCCGTAGTGGAGTCGCTGACCTGGCGTCCGCTGCCCGGCGCCGCACTCGCGGCCGCGGCGCCCGCGGTCCGCGACGCGCTCTTCCGCGTCCAGTGGCGAACCCTGCCCGCGGCCCCGCCCGGGGAGACCGCCGGCAGCCGGACGGACGGCCGGGCCGGAACCGGTACCGCCGTGCTGGACGCGGCGGCACTCGGATCCGGGGCGGCGGTCCTGGAACGCATCCGTGCCCGGCTCGCCGACGAGCGGTCCGCGGCGGAGCGGCTCGTGGTCGTGACCCGTGGCGCGGTGGGGGTGCACGCCGCGGACCCGGTCCCGGGACTCGGCCACGCCGAGGTCTGGGGCCTGGTCCGGGCCGCCCAGAGCGAGTACCCGGACCGCTTCCTCCTCCTCGATACGGAACCCGGCGCAAGCGAACAGGCCGTGGACGCCGCCGTACACACCGCGCTGTCCACCGGTGAGAGCCAACTCGCCCTCCGGGACGGCCTGCTGTACGCGCCACGGCTCACCCGTGCCCCCGCCGGGCCGCCGCGGAGGCTGTCCTCCGAAGGAACCGTCCTGGTCACCGGCGGCACGGGCACCGTCGGCGGTCTGCTCGCCCGCCGGCTCGTCACCGACCACGGCGTGCGCCATCTGCTGCTGGTGAGCCGCCGCGGAAGCCGGGCTCCCGGCGTCGGCGAACTGCGCAGGGAACTCCGCTCCCTCGGCGCCCGGGTGACCGTCCGGGCCTGCGACATCACGGACCGGACCGCACTGCGCGAGCTGCTGGCCGGGGTCCCCCGCCGGCATCCGCTGACCGGGATCGTGCACGCCGCCGGCGTACTCGACGACGGCGTGCTGACCTCGCTCACACCCGAACGGCTGACCCGTGTGATGCGCCCCAAGGCGGAAGCCGCGCTCGCGCTGCACGAGGAGACCACCGGATCGGATCTGGAGATCTTCGTCCTGCTGTCGTCCGTCATCGGGGTCCTCGGCGGCGCCGGGCAGGCCAACTACGCGGCGGCCAACAGTCTGCTGGACGCCCTGGCGCACCACCGCACGGCCCGCGGTCTTCCCGCGCTGTCCCTCGCCTGGGGGCTGTGGGAGCAGCGGAGCGGACTGACCGGACTGTCCTCCGCCGACGGGGAGCGGCTGCGCCGCGCCGGAATCCTGCCCCTGCCCACCGAGGACGCCCTGGACCTGTTCGGCGCCGCCCTCGGCAGCCGGGAAGCCCTGCTGGTACCCGCCCGGCTGGACCTCGCGCGGGCCCGCCGCTCCCCCGGTGCCTCCGCGCTGCTGCGCGCCGCCGACCGGCGGGCCGCCCGGCGGACGGCCGTTCCGGACCCGGCCGGGGGCCGGGACTTCGCCGCCCGTACCGGCGCCCTGTCCGCGACCGAGCGGAGCCGGGTCCTGCTGGAGCTGGTACGCGCCCACACGGCCGCGGTCCTCGGGCACACCGACGGCGGATCGGTCCCCAACGACCGGGCCTTCCGCGAGATCGGCTTCGACTCCCTGATGGCGGTGGAGCTGCGCAACCGGGTGGCCACGGCGACCGGGCTGCCCCTGCCCACCACGCTGATGTTCGACCATCCCACGCCGCTGGCGATGGCGCGCCGCCTCGACGCCCTGGTCACGGATGCGGGGACGGGTGCCGGGGCACCGGAGCGGGCGGCGGTTCCGGCGGACCGTGTGAACCGGGCCGACCGGCCGGCGGACGACGATCCGATTGTGGTCGTCGGCATGGCCTGCCGCTTCCCCGGCGGGGTGCGCTCGCCCGAGGACCTGTGGCAGCTGCTGGCCGAAGGACGCGACGCCATCGGCGACTTCCCCGATGACCGCGGCTGGGACCTCGACACGCTGTTCGGTACGGACGGCACACCGGGAAGCAGCGGTACGCGCCAGGGCGGATTCCTCTACGACGCGGGCGACTTCGACGCCGACCTGTTCGGCATCGGCCCGAACGAGGCGCTGGCCATGGACCCGCAGCAGCGTCTGCTGCTGGAGCTGGCGTGGGAGTGCCTGGAACGTGCCGGAGTACCGGCGTCCGCACTCCGCGGCAGCCCCACGGGAGTGTTCACCGGGATCGTCAACCACGACTACGCCCAAGGTGTCACGGCGCTGCCCGACGCGGTCGCGGACCACCGGCTCACGGGCGGTTCGCACAGCGTCGCCTCGGGCCGGATCGCGTACACCCTCGGTCTGCACGGCCCCGCCCTGTCCATCGACACGGCCTGCTCATCGTCCCTGGTCGCCCTGCACCTCGCCTGCCGCGCACTGCGCGCCGGGGACTGCGACGCGGCCCTCGCGGGCGGCGTCACGGTGATGGCGACGCCGTCGGTGTTCGAGGACTTCACCCGTCAGCAGGGGCTGTCGGCGGACGGGCGGTGCAAGGCGTTCGGCGCCGGAGCCGACGGCACCGGCTGGGCCGAAGGAGCCGGAATCGTCCTCCTCGAACGCCTCTCCACCGCACAAACCCAAGGCCACCGCATCCACGCCGTCATCCGCGGCTCCGCCGTCAACTCCGACGGCACCTCCAACGGACTCACCGCACCCAACGGAACCGCACAACAACACGTCATCCACGCCGCCCTCCACGACGCCCACCTCACCACCAACGACATCGACGCCGTCGAAGCCCACGGCACCGGAACCCGACTCGGCGACCCCGTCGAAGCCCACGCCCTCCTCACCACCTACGGACAACACCGCACCCCCCACAACCCCCTCCACCTCGGCTCCCTCAAATCCAACATCGGCCACACCCAAGCAGCAGCCGGCATCGCCGGACTCATCAAAATGATCACCGCACTCCACCACCACACCCTCCCCAAAACCCTCCACACCCAACAACCCACCCCCCACATCGACTGGACCACCGGCCACATCAACCTCCTCACCCAACCCCACCCCTGGCCCCCCACCACCCAACCCCGCCGCGCCGCCATCTCCTCCTTCGGCATCAGCGGCACCAACGCCCACCTCATCATCGAAGAACCCCCCGCACAGCCCGACGCGCACCGTCCGGAGGACCGGGGGGTCCGGAAGCCGCTGCCCGTCCTGCCGCTGGTGCTGTCGGCCCGCAGCCCGCGCGCCCTGGCCGCCCAAGCGGCGCAGGTAAGGGAGTTCTGCGCGGACGCCGACGGGACCCGGCTGCACGACATCGCGTACTCCCTGGCCACCACGCGTACGGCGCTGGACCACCGGCGCACGGTGACCGGCGCGGACGCGGAGGAACTACGGGCCGCCCTCGCCTCGGTGGCCGAGGGGCGGACCGGCTCCCGCCCGGCCCGGCCGGGCCGCGGCTGCGCCGTCGTCTTCTCCGGGCAGGGTGCCCAGCGGCCGGGGGCGGGCGCCGCACTGCACACCGCCCATCCGGTCTTCGCCGCCTCCTTCGACGAGATCAGTGCCCTGTTCGAACCGCATCTGGGACGGCCGCTGCACGAGGTGGCATTCGCCGGACCCGGTGATCCCGGGGCGGAGCTGCTCGACCGGACCGACTACACCCAGCCCGTCCTCTTCGCCCTGGAGACGGCGATGTGGCGGCTCCTCGAATCGTGGGGCTTCGCCGCCGACTTCGTCGCGGGGCACTCCCTCGGGGAGCTGACCGCGGCGCATGTCGCGGGGGTGCTGGACCTGCGTTCGGCCGTGACGCTGGTCGCCGCGCGGGGCAGGCTGATGAACGCGCTGCCCGCCGGTGGCGCCATGGTGGCGCTGTACGCCACCGAGGACGAGGTGCTGCCGCTGCTGGCCGCGCATCCGGACCGGCTGGCGGTGGCCGCGGTGAACGCGCCCAACCGGGTGGTGCTCTCCGGTGCCGAGGACGCCGTCCGCAAGGCTGCGGCGGTCTTCCCCCGGCACCGGATGCTGCGCTCCGGTCACGCCTTCCACTCCCCGTTGATCGAAGGCTCGTTGGAGGAGTTCGGCCGGGTGGCCGGGGGCCTGTCCTACGCGCCGCCGCGGCTGCCCGTCGTCTCCACCCTGACCGGCCGGGTCGCGGAGCGCGAAGAGCTGTGCGACCCCTCGTACTGGGTGCGCCACGCCCGCGGGACCGTCCGCTTCGCCGACACCGTGCGCACCCTGGCCGACCGGGGGGTGGACACCTTCGCCGAGCTGGGGCCGGACACCGTGCTCAGCGGCGCGGTGGCCGAGGTGTTCGCGGACCGGCACCCCGGGGGACGGCCCCGGGCGCGCTCCGCGCTGCGGCGGGGCGAGCCCGAGGCCGCACGGTTCGTCGCCCTGGCGGGCTGGCTGCACGACAGGGGCGCCCGGGTGGACTGGGACGCGTTCTTCGCGGGCAGCGGCGCGGTACGGACCGGCCTTCCCCACTACCCGTTCCAGCGCAGCCGCTACTGGCTGAGCGCGACCGCCACGGCTTCGGCGGTACGGCCGCCGGCCCCGGGCCCCGCCCGGGAGGAGAATCCCGGCGACAGCACCGGGACCACCGAGATCACGGACCGGGGCGGAGACGGTACGCGATACGAGGAAACACCTCCGGACGTGCTGGAGTTCAGGGCGCGGATGGCCTCGGCGTCCGGCAGCGAGCGCCGGACCGGACTGCTGGAGACCGTACGGACGCTGCTCGCCGGCCGGCTCGGTCTCGGCGCCCCCTCCGAAGTCGACCCCGACCGGCAGTTCCTCGACATGGGCCTGGATTCGCTCGGCGCGGTCGCGCTGCGCGAGCGGCTCGCTGTCCTGACCGGGCTCTCCCTGCCGGTGACCCTGGCCTACGACAGTCCGACCCCGGGCGAGGTGACCGACTTCGTCCTCGGCCGGCTCGGCGGCCTCACGGCGGCGGACACATCACCGGCGGACCGGACCCCGCTGCCCGCCGCACGGTCCGGCGGCGGGGTGGCGGCGGAGTTGCACCGGCTCGAGGCCACCTCACCCACCACGGTGGCGGACGCCGTTCTCCGCCGCGACATCGCGAAGCGGCTGCGCCGACTGGCCGACGACTGGTCGGAGCCCGCGGTGCCGGTGGATCCGGCGACCGCAGGGCGGCAGGAACTCCTCGCGTTCATCGACCGAGAGCTCGGCCGCGCCGACGACTGACCCTTCCGGCGGCCCGCGCCGCCGTACCACCCGGTGCCCGGTGGTACGGCGGCGCGGGCCGGGCGAACAGGAGAACGATCCCCATGCAGAGCGACAGCCCCATGCCCCCTCCCGCCCGGAACGACGGACCGGACACCGGCCCGGACAACGCACCGGACAGCCGACAGCACAGCGGACGGGACAACGGCCCGGACAACGGAACCGACAACGGAGCCGACAGCGGACCGGACGGCGGTGACGAGCGGCTTCTGGCCTATCTCAGGCGGGTCACCGCCGATCTGGCCCGGACCAACCGGCGTATCGCCGAACTGGAGGCCGCCCCCCGCGAACCCATCGCCGTGGTGTCGGCCGCCTGCCGCTACCCCGGCGGCGCCGACACCCCGGAGGACCTGTGGCGTCTCGTCGCGGACGGCACCGACGCCACCTCCGGGTTCCCCACCGACCGCGGCTGGGATCCGGACGCCCTCTACGATCCGGAGCCGGGCCTGCCGAACCGCACCTACACCCGCCGGGGCGGCTTCCTGCACCGGGCACCGCTCTTCGACGCGGACTTCTTCGGCATCTCCCCCCGCGAGGCCGCGGCCACGGACCCCCAGCAGCGGCTGCTGCTGGAGGTCGCCTGGGAGGCCGTGGAACGGGCCGGGATCAGGCCCGCACAGCTGCGGGGCAGCGATACCGCCGTCTACACCGGTCTGGCCGGACAGTCGTACCTCGGTCTCGAAGGGCACGGCGAGGAGGCGGCCGGCTATGTGATGACCGGCGGCGAACCCGGGCTCGCCGCCGGGCGTATCGCCTATGTCCTCGGGCTGCACGGACCGGCGCTGACCATCGACACCGCCTGCTCCGCCTCCCTCACCGCAATCCATCTGGCCTGCCGTGCGCTGCGCCGCGGCGAGACCTCCCTGGCCCTGGCCGGAGGAGCGACCGTACTCGCCACACCGGGTGCCTTCCTGGACTTCGCGGTCCAGCGCGGACTGGCACCGGACGGGCGCTGCAAGTCGTACGCGGACTCCGCGGACGGCACGGCGTGGGCCGAAGGCGTCGGCCTGGTGCTGCTGGAGCGGCTGTCCGACGCACGGGACCGGGGCCACCCCGTCCTCGCCGTCATCCGCGGCACATCCGTCAACTCCGACGGCGCGTCCAACGGGCTCACCGCGCCGAGCGGCCCCGCGCAGCAGCGGGTGATCCGGCAGGCCCTGGCCGACGCCGGGCTGGCCGCGGCGGACATCGACGCCGTGGAGGGCCACGGCACCGGCACCCGGCTCGGCGACCCCATCGAGGTCAACGCGCTCATCGCGGCCTACGGAGCGGACCGGCCGGCCGGGCGGCCCCTGCTGCTCGGCTCACTGAAATCGGCGATCGGGCACGCTTCGGCCGCCGCCGGGGTCGGCGGACTGATCAAAATGGTGATGGCCCTCCGGCACGGTGTGCTCCCCGCGACCCTGCACGTGGACCGGCCGACATCGGCCGTCGACTGGACGGCGGGCGGCGTCGAGCTGCTCACCGCATCCCGTCCCTGGCCCCCGGGCGACCGCCCGCGCCGGGCCGGAATCTCCTCCTTCGGCATCAGCGGCACCAACGCCCATCTGATCCTGGAGGAGGCCCCCGCGGCACCCGGGCCGGACGGCCCGGACGACCCTCCCGACCGTGCGGGACACCCGCTGCCCTTCCTGGTCTCCGGCCGGGACGGGGACGCGCTGCGCGGTCAGGCCCGGGTGCTGCACAACGCGGTACGGGCCCCGGCCGCCGGAGCGCCCGAGGAACAGGACGCGGCCCGCGCCCCGCTCGGCGCGCTCGCCGCCGCGCTCGCCCGGACCCGGACACCGATGGAGAGTCGTGCCGTCGTCGTCGCCCACGACCGGAACGGCCTGCTGACCGGGCTGGACGCGCTGGCCGCGGACCGGCCGCACCCGGCGGTGGCCCGGGGCACCGTCCGCCGCGATCGCACCACGGCCTTCCTGTTCACCGGCCAGGGCGCGCAGCGGGCCGGTATGGGCGAGGGGCTGCGTACCCGGTTCCCTGTCTTCGCCGACGCCTACGACGAGGTGTGCGACCGGCTGTCGCGGGAGTTGGGGCGGTCCCTCGGCACCGTCGTCCGCGAGGGCGGGGCGCTGCTGGACCGCACCGAGTTCGCCCAGCCCGCGCTGTTCGCCTTCGGGACCGCGCTGGCGCGGCTGCTGATGTCCTGGGGGGTGCGTCCCGCGTATGTCGCGGGGCATTCCCTGGGGGAGATCACGGCCGCGCACGTCTGCGGTGCCATCGGCCTCGACGATGCCGCGGCCCTGGTCGTCGCACGCGGACGGCTGATGGGCCGGCTGCCCGCGGAAGGGGCGATGGTGGCGGTCACCGCGTCCGAGGAGGCGGTCGCCCCCCTGCTGGCCGGGTACGGGGACGGCGTGTCCGTCGCCGCCGTCAACGGGCCGGAACACATCGTGCTGTCGGGCCCGGTCCGGGCGGTGACCGCACTCGCGGAGGAGCTGCGGGGGCGCGGGGCGCGGGTCCGGCGGCTGCGGACCAGCGGGGCCTTCCACTCCGCCCAGCTGGACCCCCTGCTGGCCGAGTCGGCCGCGTTCGCGGAGGGGATCACCCCCGGGGAGCAGCAGGTGCCGCTGGTGTCCGCGCTCACCGGCGGACTCGTCGGCGCGGAGCGGCTGGGCGACCCGCTCCACTGGGTGCACCACGCACGCCGGCCGGTGCGTTTCGCCGCTGCCCTGCGCGCCCTCGCGGGCCACGGAGCCGACACCTTCGTCGAGATCGGCCCGCGCGCGGTGCTGACCGCGCTGGCGGAGGAGAACACGACCGCTGACGGCGCCCTCGCGGTAGCGGCGCTGCACGGCACAGGGCCCGAGCCCGAAGCGCTGCTGGAGGCCCTCGGTACCCTGCACTCCCACGGTGCGGACGTCGACTGGGACGCCTTCTTCGCGGCGGAGTCCGCCGCTGCCCCGGCCGGTTCCGGGACACCGGGCCGGGTCGCCCTCCCGACCTATGCCTTCCAGCGGCTGCGGCACTGGCTGAGGCCCGCACCGGACACTCGGGACCGCGGTCTCCCGGTCGACGGCACCGGGTCCGAGACGACTCCGGCGGGCGAGGCGGTGCTCGGTGCGCTGCTCGGCTCCACCGAACCGGCGGCCGCGGGCGCGGCGCTGGCCGCCCTCCTGCTGCGGGCGGGGGACGAGACGGACCATCCCGTGGTCGAGACGCTCGCCCTCGGCGAGCCGCCGTCCGGTGCCGGGAGCGGACCGGCCGAGGTACGTGTGACGGTCGCCGCGCCCGACGGGTCCGGCCGCCGGCCCTTCACCGTGCACGCCCGGCGGCCGGACCCGGACGCGCCGTGGACCGCGTACGCCTCCGGCGTCCTCGCCCGGTCGGCCCCGGCCGTACCCGGAGACCCGGCCGGACCTCCGGACGGTACGTCGGCGGAACTGGCGCTCACCGAGGACGAGACGACCACCGTGGTGGCCGCGCAGCGGGCCCTGCTGCGCCGTGCCGTCGAAGCCCTGCTTCCCGCCGCCCCGCTCCGCTGGTACGGCCTGCGGGCGCACCGGGCCGGGCCCGCCGCGGTGACCGCCCATATCGCCCCCGACGGAGGGCGCGCGTACTCCCTGGCCCTGCGCGACGGTTCGGGGCGGACCGTGCTGAGCGCGGACCGGCTGGACTGCTCCGCGCCTCCCCCGCCCGCCCCGAGCGGCTGCCCGGACGAGCTGTTCGAACAGGTCTGGGAGCCGATGGCCGGGGATGCCCGGCCCCCGCGCCCGCTGTCGTGGGCGTCCCTCGGGCAGGAGACCGCCGGGCTGCCGGGGCCGTGTCACCGCGATCCCGCGGCCGTCCGGGACGCCGTACGCCGCGGGCACCGCCCCGATGCCGTGGTCCTCGAAACCGCGGCCCGCCCCGTCCCGGAGGGCGGACCGGTGGCGGACCCGGCCCGCGCGGAGCTGCTGCGGGTGCTGGCGCTGACCCGCGCCTGGCTCCAGGACGATTCCCTGGCCGGAATCCCGCTGATCGTGCTGACCCGGGGCGCGGTCGCCGTCCCCGGGGAACCGGCCCCCGATCCCGTCGCCGCCTCCGTCCGGGGTCTGCTGGCCTCCGCGCAGGCGGAGCATCCGGGCCGGCTGGTGCTGGCCGATCTCGCTGCCCGGCCCGCCGGGGACGGGCCCGGGGAGCCCGGGGAGCCCGCGGCCGGACTGCGGTCGGCGCTCCGCTCGGGCGAGCCCCGGGTGGCCGTGCGGAACGGCCGGGTGCTGGTGCCCCGGCTGGTACGGGCGGACGCCGCCACGGCGCCCCGGATCCGGATCGGCCCGCCCCCCGGCGGATCGGGCACGGTCCTGCTCACCGGCGGTACCGGAGCCGTCGGCCGGATCATTGCCCGGCACCTCGTACGGGCCCATGGCGTACGCGATCTGCTGCTGGTCAGCCGGGGCGGGCCGGACGCGCCCGGCTGCGCCGCGCTGCTCGCCGAACTCCACCGGGCCGGGGCCCGCACCGAGGCGGTCGCCTGCGACGCCGGTGACCGGGCTGCGCTCGCCGCCGTACTGGAGCGGATTCCGCGCTCCCGCCCGCTGACCGCGGTTCTGCACGCCGCCGGAGCCCTGGACGACGGCCTGTTCACCGATCTCGACGCCGGCCGGCTGGACCGGGTGTGGCGGGCCAAGGCCGAAGCGGCCCGCCACCTCCATGAGCTGACGCTCCGTCCCGGACCGGGGCGGCCGCCCGTCCCCCTGGTGCTGTTCTCGTCGGTCGCCGGGATCTTCGGCGGGGCGGGGCAGGCGAACTACGCCGCCGCCAACGCGTATCTGGACGCGCTCGCCGCCACCCGTACCGCACTCGGCCTCCCCGCGGTCTCCCTGGCCTGGGGCCTCTGGGAGCTGGCGGACGGCCTCGGCGGGCACCTCGGGGACACCGACCGGTCCCGGCTCGCACGGCAGGGGTTCGGCACCGTGACACCGGAGCGGGGTCCCGCCCTGTTCGACGCCGCCCTGCACACCCGTACGCCCGTGGTCGCCGTCGGCCCGCTGGACCTGGCGGCCGTTCGCCGCTCGGGCGAAGTCCACCCCCTGCTGCGCGGGCTGGCCCGTACCACCGGCGGCTCCGCCGGTCCGTCCCCCCTCCGTACGGCATCCGCCCACGGTCTCGCAGCCCTGCCGCCCGCCCGCCGGGGCGAGGAACTCCTCTCCCTGGTGACCCGGCGCATCGGGGAGGTGCTCGGGCACAGCGGGCCGGTGGACCCCGGCCTTCCGCTGGACTCCGCCGGGCTCGACTCCCTCACGGCCGCCCGGCTGCGCGGGAGCCTGGTCGCCGACACCGGGCTGGACCTGCCGCTCGCCCGGGTCTTCGCCCACCCCACTCCGCGCGCCCTCGCCCAAGCCCTGCTGGAAGGAGTCGGCGGGCAGCCCGCCCGGGACGAGGCGCTCCCCGGCTTCTCCGCCGACGCCCGGCTGCCGCGGGACATCGTCCCGGCCACGGCCGTACCCCGGGGGACCGCTCCCCGCCGGGTGCTGCTGACCGGCGCCACCGGCTTCGTCGGCGCGTTCGTGCTGCGGGATCTGCTGCGGACGACCGATGCGACCGTGCACTGTCTGGTCCGGGCCGCGGACACCGCCCGCGGGGAGGCCGCGCTGCGCCGGACCCTGGAGTGGTACCGACTGGCGGACGACGTCGACCCGGGCCGGATCGTGGTGGAGCCCGGCGATCTCGCCCGGCCCCGGCTCGGCCTCCCCGACGGCCGGTACGCCTACCTCGCCCGCCACGCGGACGCGGTGTTCCACGCCGGGGCGCACGTCAACTGGGTGCAGCCGTACGCCGCGATGCGGGACACCAATGTCCTCGGGACCGTGGAGGTCCTCCGGCTCGCCGCCCGCCACCGCACCGTTCCGGTCCACCACCTCTCCACCACGGGCGTCTTCACCGGCCCGCCGCCGCACGGCCGGCCGCTGCGCCCGGACGACGCCACCGGGCCCGCCGAGAAGCTGCCCACCGGCTACCGGCAGAGCAAATGGGTGGCGGAGCAGCTCGTCCTCGCCGCCCGTGACCGGGGGCTGCCCGTCACCGTCCACCGGATCGACGTGGTCTGCGGCGACCGGCTGAACGGCGCCTGCCAGGGTCAGGACTTCATCTGGCTGGCCCTGCGGGCCATGCTGCGCGCCGAGGGAGTGCCCGCAGGTGCGCACACCGTGTTCCCCATGGTGCCGGTCGACTCCGTCAGCGCCGCCGTCGTCGCGCTCGCCGGCCGTCCCGATACGGTGGGCCGGGTCTTCCACCACTCCAACGACAATCCCGTACCGCTCGCCGCGATGGTCGACCGGCTCCGGGCGCTCGGCCACCGGCTGCCCGAAATCGACCGGGACCGCTGGGTCCGGCGCGTCACTGCGGACACCGGCAATCCGTTCGTCCCGCTGCTCGACGACTTCGAGGCCGTCATCGCATCGGCGGCTCCGGCCTATCCGCGGATCGACAGCTCCCCGACGGAACAGGCTCTGCGCGGCACGGGCACCGCCCGTCTCCCCGATGTCGCGGAACTGGTCGAACGGTACGCCGCCTTCTTCACCCGGACCGGATTCTTCCCCGCACCGCCCCCGGGGGAACCGGCCGGCACCGAGGGGGCCGGGAAGCTCCGGCAGGGCTGACAGCGGCGCGGCCCCGCCGTCCGGCGGGGCCGCTGTCGTGCCGCCCTCGTCGCACGGCGCCGGACGGCACCGTCGACGGGGTGTCAGATACCCGGTCGCCCGGCCCCGGCGTCGCGGCGGTCCTCCGCGCTCCGCCGCCAGGCCCGCACCACCCGGTCCAGCTCGACCAGCCGGTCGGACGGTGTCTCGGCCAGGGCCAGATACTCCGCCGTACGACCGCCCGTGGCGAGGGGGAACGGCGGCTCCTGCGCCCCGCGGCCGTTCAGCGCGGAGCGGGCCAGCTCCTCGGCCCGGCGTCCGGTGGCGGTCTCCAACCGCAGCGCCTCGCGGCGCAGATGCCGGGAGACCGTCCCGTCGCCGTCGAGCCGCCCCAGCCACTCCGCCACCGTCCGGTGCGCCCCGAGCCGGTCCGCGGCGGACCATCCCGAGCGGGCCACATGGCGTTCCAGGACGGTACGGAAGCCGTAGCGCCGCCCCGGACCCTCCCCGCCGATCCGCTCCAGCACCCGGCGCCGGACCAGTTCCTCCATCAGGGTCACCGCCTCCGTCTCGGCCAGCCCGCACACGGCCGCCACGGCACCGGGCCAGGCCGCCTCACCGACCACGCCGACCGTCTCCGCCACATGGCGCAGCAGCCCGGAGAGCGCGGCCAGTTCCGCCCGGGACCGGCGGTGGACCTCCACCGGCACGGCGACACCGCCGTCGCGGCGGGCCGAGCGCAGACCGTCCTCCCCGAGGAGCGCGGTGTACGCGGCCACCATCCGCGGGTTGCCGCCGGTGACCTCGGTGAGCAGCCGGGCGAACCGTCCGCCGAGCGGATGCGCACCCGCCCGTACGTCCACTTGGCGGGCCACCGCCGCGGTGTCCCACGGACGGAGCGGCAGCACCGGCCACCCGCTCTCGGCGGTCCACTGCGGCCGCCGGTGCTGCAGCGCGGGGCGGGCGGCGGCGACCACCAGGGAGGAGCCCGGTCCCCGGGAGCACCCTTCGATCAGATCCAGTACGTCGTCGTCGGCCAGGTCCAGATCGTCGACGAGCACCAGCACCCTCCGGCCCGGTACGGGGCCCGACATCAGCAGTCGCCACCAGGCCGTCAGGGTCTCCCGCGGTTCGCCGAGACCCCCTCGGCCCGCGTCCGCCGACGCGCCGTCCAGCAGCGGCATCAGCCGTGCCAGGCTCCGGTCGGGGTCGGCAGATCCGGCCCGGTGGACCGCGTCCACGAGCCCGGGCAGGGCGGTTTCGCGGGAGTCGGCGTCCGTGATCCCGAGGCAGTCGCGCAGCCCGGTGGCGAGGAGCCGCAGGGTGCTGTCGTCGACCGCCGCCGTCGGAGCGCGTACCGCCACGAAGGTGTCGTCGTACGCGGTCACGGCGTGTTCGAGGTCGTCGAGGAGCCGGGTTTTGCCCAGGCCGGCGTCACCGGTCACCAGGAGGACCCGGCGGGAGGATCCGTCCGCCGCCGCGACCAGCTCCGCGAGGGGTTCCGGCGGGTGCGCGGTGCCGCCGTGCGGCCGTACGGGTGCCGGTGGCGGCGGCGTCCGCCGCGGATGGGCGCCGTGCGCGGCGCGGATACCGGGCCGGCCGGGCACCGGCCGGTACTCCAGGTGTTCCGCCGTCCGGCGCCAGGTCTCCTCCGTCACCCGGACCTCGCCGTCACCGACGTCGAACAGCAGGTTCTGGGCGTCGTCGACCGCGGCACCGGCGATGGACAGCGGCGCGCCCGCCTGCCCCGGATAGTGGATCAGGACCTCTCCGGTCGCCACCGCGGCCCGGACGCCCACCGGATGCGCCCCCCAGCGGTCGCCCGCGAAATGGTGGCGGACGGCCAGAGCCGCGGCGACCGCGCGCCGCGGATGGTCCCGGTCGTGGCTGCCGGTGTCGGCGAACACCAGCAGCCACAGGGCCCCGAGCCGGGCGGCGACGCTGCCGCCGAAGCGCTCCGCCTCGCTGCTCGCGCGCCGGCACACCTCGGCGAGTCCGCCGTCCAGGTCCTGGGCCGGCTCTTCGTCGGCGGTCCCCGGCCGGGGCACGGCCCGCAGCAGGACCGCCGTCACCTCGCTGCGGACGTGCGCCGGGTGGACCGGACCGTCCTGGCCCGCGGCCGGGACGGGGTGGCCGAAGGGGCGGCGCGCCGCGCCGATCAGCGCGGACGTCTCGTGGGACGGCCGCAGCAGTGCCGGGTCGTGGGCGAGGATCGCCCGGTGCAGCTCCCGGAGTTCGCGGCCCGGCTCCAGACCCAGCTCGTCGGCGAGGCCCGCGGCGAAGTCCCGGTACACGGCGAGGGCTTCGCTCCGGCGTCCGCAGCGGTACAGGGCCGTCATCAGATGGGCGGGCAGCCGCTCCCGGTGCCGTGCGTCGCGGGCGGCCCGCCACAGCTTCGGCAGGACGTGATGGTGGTGGCCCAGGCGCAGTTCCGCGTCGACGTAGTCCTCGAAGACATCGAGCCTGGCCTCTTCCAGGGCCCGCAGCTCCGGCCAGGACACCCCCGTCTCCACCAGGTCGGAGAGTGCGGGGCCGCGCCAGAGTCCGAGGGCTTCGCGCCAGGTGCGGGATGCCGCGGGCAGCAGTCCGTCCGCGCAGAGCGCCCTTCCCCGCGCGGCGAGTTCCTGGAACCGCAGCAGATCGACCTGGTCCGTCCCGGCCCGCAGCAGATAGCCGGGCGGCCGGGTCAGCAGGCGGGGGCCCGTGCTCCCGTCCGCCGCCGACAGCGCGGTCCGCAGATGCCATACGACGTTCTGCACGCCCTTGCGTGCGGACGGGGGCGCACCGGCTCCCCAGAGCGCGGTGATCAGCCTGCTGGCCGGGACGACCTCGTTGCACCGGAGCAGCAGACAGCCCAGGGCCGCCCGGCGCCGCGGGCCGCCCAGGGGGAGGACGTCGGGGCCGCGGGTGGCTTCCAGCGGCCCCAGCAGGTTCAGCCGGACCTCCGCCGGGGCGGGCGTCCGCGATGTCGTACGGGTGCCGTTCATGACGCTCCGGGTTCTCAGGTGCCGGGGCCGCATCCCGGGCCGGGGAAGGCGGCGGAGACAGGGAGGCCCGGCCCGAGCAGCGCCGGGTCGTGGGTGAGGACCGCCTGCTGGAGCAGCCGCAGCTCCCGGCCGGGCCGGTGTCCGGTGCGGTGGGCTCCGGCCTCGCGGGCACGGTGGTAGACGTCGAGCGCGTCGACCTGACGCCCCACCCGGTAGAGCGCGACCATCAGCAGTGCCGTCAGCCGCGGCCGGAGCGGCTGCTCCTCGGCGTGGACCATCAGCTCGCGCACCACGTCGTGGTCGCGGCCCAGGGCGAGATCCGCGGTGACCGCCGCGAGACGGGCCGCCCAGCGCTCCTCGCGTACCGCGTCCGATTCCGGCCAGTGCGCGCATTCGGGCGCCAGATCGGCCAGGACGTCACCGCGCCACAGGTCCAGCGCCCGCCGCAGGGTGCGGGCCGCCCCGGGCCAGTCGCGGTCGGCGAGCTGCCGCTCCCCGCGGGCGGCCCGCCGCCGGAACCGGAGCAGGTCGACCTCGTGGGGGGCCGCTTCGATCAGCCAGCCGCCGCGGTCACCTCGCCGGGCGGGCGGCAGGGGGACGCCCGCCCGGACCGCGGGCAGTGCGCTGTGGAGTGCCGACACCGCGCCGGACACCATACGGGGCGCGGTCAGCGGCGCGTCCTCCGGCCAGAGGGCGGCGGTCAGTTCGTCCGCGGACACGGCCTCGTTGCTGCGGAGCAGGAGGTACCCGAGGACGGTGCGGACCCGCCGGCTGCCGAGGGGCGGCCGGCGGCCCCGGTGCAGCACCTCCAGCGGGCCCAGCAGATTCAGCTCGGTCCGCCCGCTCCGGGGCTCCCTCGGGGCCGGGCGCCCGGCTCCCCGTCCGGCGGGCGGGTACGGCTCGGGGGGCAGGGGCGCGGTACGGACGGTGAACCGGGGGCGGTCCGCGGTCCTCGCCGGGCTCATACCGGCCCCGCCTCGGCCCGGGTTCCGACGGTCAGGCTCAGCATGGCGGCGCAGCGGTGCAGTTCGGCGGCGAACCGGACGAGCCGGTCGGCGAGCGCCGTGTCCGGCACCGTTGCCGTCCCGGCCGACGGGGATCCGCGCCCTTCCCGCACTCCGACGAAGTCCTCCGGGCAGGCGGCGATCTGGGTGGGCACCACCCAGCCTCCCAGGGATCTGGCGACGGTGCGCAGCTGGTCGCAGACCACGTTCCCGGAGCGCGGTCCGGCGCCGTGCGCCACCAGTCCGACGGCCTTGCCGGCGAATCCGGTCGCCGGCAGTTCGTCCAGCGCCGTTTTGAGCAGGCCCGAGTAGCCGCTGTGGTGTACGGGGCTCGCCAGCACGATCGCGTCGACGGCGTCGACCTTCTCGGGCAGGGCGAGCCGGGACAGTTCGCACCGGGGGACCCGGGCGAGTTCGACGCTCCGGACCTCGCCGCCCGTCGAGCCGACCGCGTCCGCACAGGCCGCCGCGAGCAGCCCGGTCGAGGAGTGCGGCCGAGGACTTCCGATGATCACGAGCATGCGCACGGGTGGGGTCTCCGTTCTGGTCCGGGGCGCCGCGGGCCCATGGCCGTGCGGGCGCTCAGTGGTGGTTCACAGCGGTGGTGGACGGGGTCGGTACGGTTCTCGGCGACGGTGCCGGGACGGCCTCTCCACCGGTGACCCGGCCCCCTTTTCCCCTGCCGTCCCGTGCGCTGCGGCGACCTCGTTCGCGGAGACGGATCCGCCGCTCCCGCGCCCCCCTTCCAGAAGTACCCGGATCCGTGCCACCGCGGCATCGCGGCCAGCAGCCAGCGGCTCTTCCCATCAACCCCACCTGCTGGTTCCAGCTAGCTGCAATCCCCGGCCCCTGCACGGCGTCCGAGCCGGTGGCCGGAGAGCGGGCGGAGGGAAAGGGACCGGCCACTGCGTTGTCCGGCCCCGCCGTCCCCCGTTGACAGGACCTCCGGTCCCGGAGGAACCTGGCTGGTCGGCGAGAGCCCGGCGGCGCAGACCGTCACGGGCGAGCGGGAAGGCTTCACTGCTGCGTGTCGAACGACCGGATCGTCCAGGAGCGGGCGGCACTGCGCCGGGTGGCGGCCCTGGTGGCCGGTGCGGCACCACCGGAACAGATGTTCGCCGCCGTCGCCGCCGAGGTGGGGCGGGCCGTCGGCAGCGACCTCACCGGTATCTGCCGGTTCGACCCGGACGACACCGCGTCCGCCGTGGGCTCCTGGTCGACGGCGGGCCCTGCTCCGCCGTTCCCCGTCGGGACCTGGATCCGGCTCGGTGGCCGGAATGTGGTGACCCGGGTGTACGAGACGGGCCGGCCGGCCCGGATCGACGCCCCGGCCGAAGCCTCCGGTGAACCCGCCGACTATGCGCGGCAGCGCCGGTTCGGCCCCGTGGTGGGCGTGCCCGTCCATGTCGAAGGCCGCCTCTGGGGCGTGGTGATGGCGATTTCGATGTCCTCGCTGCCGCTGCCGCCGGACACCGAGGACCGGCTCGCCGGTTTCACCGATCTGCTGGCGAACGCCATCGCCAATACACAGGCGAGAACGGAGCTACGGGCCTTCGCCGATGAGCAGGCGGCGCTGCGGCGCGTGGCGACCCTCGTCGCGCGGGCGGCCCGGCCCGACGAGGTGTTCGCGGCGGTCGCGGCCGAAGCCGGGCAGTTGCTGGGGGCCGATTTCACCGTACTCGGCCGGTACGAACCGGCGGGCGCCGCCACCTATGTGGCGGCGTGGACCCGGACGGGCCGCGCGTTCCCGGTCGGCATCCGGGTGGAGGCCGGCGGTACGAACATCCATACGCTGGTCTTCGAGTCGGGTTCCCCGACGCGCATCGACGACTACACCAAGGTGGCATCGGGGGCGGCCGCCCGGGTCGGCCGTGACTGGGGGTTCCGCGCCGCGGTCGGCATGCCGATCAGTGTCGAGGGGCATCTGTGGGGCTGCGTCAGCGTGGCCTCGATGGCGGAGAACCCGCTGCCGCCGGATACCGAGGGCAGGCTGGCCGGATTCACCGAACTGGTCGCGACCGCCATCGCCCAGGCCGAGGCACAGGCGACGCTCACGGCGTCACGGGCGCGCATCGTGACCGCCGCCGACGGCGCACGGCGCCGCATCGAGCGCGATCTGCACGACGGCACCCAGCAGCGCCTGGTCTCCCTCGCCCTGCAACTGCGCACGGCCCAACTGGCCGTGCCCGCCGGTGCCGATGACCTGTCCCAGCAGTTGGACGAGGTGGCGGACGGTCTGGTCGAAGCGGTGGACGAACTCCGCGAGATCGCCCGCGGGATCCACCCCGCGGTGCTCGCCGAGGGGGGACTGTACGCGGCGCTCAAGGCGCTGGCCCGCCGCTCCGCCGTCCCCGTCCGGCTCTCCATCGCGACCCGGGACCGCTATCCGGAGCCCATCGAGACCGCCGCCTACTACGCCGTGTCCGAGGCGCTGACCAATACCGCGAAGCACGCCGGCGCGACCCTGGTCGACGTCCGTGTCGATGTCCGGGACGGCCGGCTCCACATCGTCATCGGCGACGACGGCGAGGGGGGCGCCGACCCCCGTCCCGGCGGCGGGCTGATCGGGCTCACCGACCGTATCGAGGCCCTCGGCGGCAAGCTCGGACTGCACAGCCCGCACGGCTCCGGAACGACCCTCCGGCTGTCCCTGCCGGTAGACGGCGGCGGCGAGCCTCCGCGTACCGCGGCTCCCGGACCGCCGGACCACGATGCCGTACCGATCGGCGGCTGACCGGTCCGGCGACCGCGGCCGGCCCCGCGCGAACGGGACCACCGCGGCCCCGGACGGGGGTTCGGGCCCGGGGGCGGCTGCCCACGGCCGGGCGGACCCGCCGCAGCACCCCGGCTCCGGCGGGCCCGCCGGAGCCGGAGGACTACCGGCTAGCGGCAATGCGCGAGGAGATCCACACTGCGATGCTGCCCTCATGGTGCGCTGCCTGATCGTCGACGACAGCCCTGCCTTCCTGGCCGCGGCCGCCCGGCTGCTGCGGCATCAGGGGATCACCGTCGTCTGCCTGGCGACCACCTGCGCCGAGGCCCTGCGGGAAGCGCAGGTGGTGCAGGCCGATGTGGCGCTGGTCGATATCGACCTCGGGGGCGAGAGCGGTCTGGAGCTGGCCGAGCGCCTGTACCGCCGGTCGGTCCCCGCGATCCTGATCTCCACCCACTCCGAGCAGGACTACCGGGATCTCATCAGCACCAGCCCGGCCATCGGCTTCCTGCCGAAGGCCTGCCTGTCCGGCCCCGCCGTCAGAAGGCTCCTCGACGCCGCCGCTACTGAGCCTCCAGAAAAGTGATCACGGCGAGCACCCGGCGATGGTCCTCCACCGCCTCCGGCAGGCCCAGTTTGGCCAGCAGACTCCGTACGTGCTTCTCCACGGTGCCCTCGGTGATCCAGAGATGACGGGCGATCCCGACGTTGGAGCGGCCTTCGGCCATCAGCGCGAGCACTTCGCGCTCCCGTGCGCTCAGCCGCTCCAGCGGGTCCTCCCGGCGGCGTACCGACACCAGTTCGCGTACCAGCGCCGGATCGACCACCGAACCACCACGGGCGACCCGCTTCAGCGTGTCCAGGAACTCCGCCACATCGGCCACCCGGCTCTTGAGCAGATATCCGATGCCCTGCCCACTGGCCAGCAGCTCCATCGCATGCTCCACCTCGGCGTGCGCCGACAGCACCAGGATCCCCACCTCGGGCAGTTCCTGACGGATCACCCGGGCCGCGGCCAGACCCTCGGTGGTGTGGGTCGGCGGCATCCGGATGTCCACGATGGCCAGATCGGGCCGGTGTAATCGGACCAGGTCCAGCAGGCCCGTGGCATCGCCGGACTGCCCGACGACCTGGTGCCCCGAGCGTTCGAGCAGACTGGCCACCCCTTCGCGCAGCAGAACGTCGTCCTCGGCCAGTACCACCGTCACCTCTGCCATAGCCGGCATTATCGACCACTCCTCGCCACTGGCCGACAGGGCGCGTCGCGGACCACGGGATTCCGCGGGCGGGCCCGCCGGTCCCCCGGGTCCGGCCGGTACCGTCCACGGCCGCGGTACGGCGCCTCTCAAGGTCCGGCCGTCTCGGGCCGGGTCCGCCTGCCGAGGGTCCCGGTCGCGGCGGAGCGCCGGACACCCGGACACCCGGACGGCCGACGCCGCTCGCGGTGCCCGTGATGACGATGGTTCCCGTTGACATCGAACAGCCCTGCTTCCCCTGGGGAGAGCTTTCTCGGCGGCGAGCGGACGCGGCACGGGCGGAGCCGTACGGGCACCGCGCCGCATGCTTAGTGAAACATCGTTGTGCTATATCTGCAACGCGATTGCCCCCATCCGGAGGGGCGTTCGAAACCCCCTTCGAACGCGCCCGCCGCACCGGGGCCGTACGTGTCCGCGTGACCGCGCCCCCGGTGGCTGCGGGCCGGGCCGGGCGCGGAGCCGGGCACGGCGGCCCCGCTCAGTCCGCCCGCACCGCCTCCCGGTAGCGGCGAGGGGCCAGCCCGGTGGTCCGTTTGAAGGCGTTGCTGAAGGCGCTCTCCGACCGGTAGCCGAGGGACGCGGCGATCGCGGAGACGGGAGTGTCCTCCCGCCACAGGGCGTGCTGCGCCAGGCGTATCCGCCAGGCCCGCAGATAGGCCAGGGGCGGGACGCCCGCGGTCTCCTTGAAGCGCTGGGCGAAGGTGGTACGGGACATCGCTGCGGCGCGGGCGAGTTCGGTGAGCGTCCAGGCGTGCCCCGGGTCGCCGTGCATGAGGCGCAGGGCGGGGGCGATGTGCCCGTCGGCGAGGGCACGCAGCCAGCCCGCCGGATAGACACGGGCGTTCGCGTCGGCGAGGAAGACGCGCAGAACCTGCACGAGGAGCAACTGCGCCAGGCGCTCGGCCGCGAACGCGGCCCCCGGGGCCCCCGACCGTATTTCGCGCAGGGTCTGGTCCATGAGCCAGCAGGCCGCGGGCGCCTCGGCCGTGGCGGCGCCGACGTGCATCAGCGGCGGGAAGGCGCTCAGCAGCAGGTCCCGGCCGGCGGCGTTGAGGTCGATATGGCCGCCGATGGTGACCGTGTCCCGCCCTTCGTCCCCGGCGTGGACGAAGGTCCCGGCCGGCGCCCGGAGCAGCGGCAGCACATCGACCGGCGGGACCGCCGGATCGCTGGCCAGGGTGTAGCGGCGGTCTCCGGCGAAGACGGCGATATCGCCCACCTCCAGGCGGACGGGGCGTTCGACGCCCTCTATCACCAGCCAGACGACGCCTTGGAGTACGGCCTGGACCTTCAGCCTTCCCGGCGCCGGGAAGGCCAGGGCCCAGTCGCCCGCGGCGGTCAGTCCGCAGGACAAGGCACAGCGCGCACCGGTGAGTTCGAGGGTCTCGGTGAAGGGGTCCCGCGGGGACGCGGCCGCGGGAAGGGGTGCCGACATGTGCGGACTCTCGCGCAAGTCACCCGGACGGACAAGCATTCACAACCTGTGCCCCACTGGTGACGATGGGTTTCAGGGCACCTTCCCGGACCGGGACCGTGTCCCGGATCGCGGCCGCTGGCCATGCGGCCGGTTCCTCACCCTCAGGAGGTTGTACCGATGGGCGGATTCCAGGATCGCGACAAGTTCCACCCGGACGAGGTAGTGCTGACCCCGACCGAGCAGCAGGCCCTCGCCGAACTCACCGACCAGGACGGCGCGAACGAGTCGGCCGACGAGAGCTGACACGTCCCGCAGCCAGTGGATCCGCGGACCGCGGACCGCGGCGGGCAGCCGTCCGCCGCGGCCCGCGGCCGCCCAGCAGACGGGACCGGCCGTGACCACCCCTGTGCACACCGCAGCCCCCCGGTCGGGAGAGCGCAGCCTCTCCCTCGCCGACGCCTTCGACCGCGCGTGCTCCGCTGCCGCCGCCCTGTCGGTGGACGTGGATCTGGAGCCCGTCCTCGACGGCAGCCCCGGTACCTGGCGGTGCATTCTGCGCCGCGGCGGCGAGGATCTCCGTACCGGCCTCGGCCTGGGCAAGGGCAGCCGGGACGAAGCCCGCACGGGGGCCCTGTTCGAGTCGCTGGAACACTATCTCTGCGGCGTGGAGGGGTTGGATCCGGCGGAGATCCGGCCGGTACGCGCCCATGGGCTGGCCGAGGGTCCGACGGCCCGTGATATCGCGGTACGGCTCCTGGGCCAGGGCCCCGACCAGCCGCTGGGGTGCCTGCCGTACCGGTCGCTCACCGGCGGCCCCGACGTGTACGTCCCCCTGTTCCTGTCCATGCCCGAGTATCTGCGGGCGGCCGGAGCGCGGGCGCGCCGGGAAGCCGGTGACACCTACGACTACGGCGCGGTCGGCCGCTACTCGGCGAACAACGGCTGGGCGGCCGGTGCGGACTCGGTGGAAGCCGCCGTGCACGCGATCAACGAGCTGATCGAACGGGACGCGCTCTCCCTGCTGCTGATCCGCCGGTTCCTCCGCGACCGGCCCGGCCGGCTGACCGTCGTGGACCCGGGGACGCTACCGGACGACGTGGCCGGACTCGTCGCCTTCGCGGAGGCGCGCACGGGCCGGCGGGTCCATCTGATCGACATGACCAGCGACCTCGGCGTCCCCGCGTACACGGCCTATGTGCCCGCTCCCCCGGGGCAGCCCGCCCGGGTCTGCGGCTGGGGGGCCTCGCTGTCCCGCCGGTACGCCGTCACCCGCGCCGTCACCGAACTCGTACAGCTCCACAGCACGATGGACCTGCGCGGGCAGTACCGGCATCTGCTGCCCGAGCAGCGCGACGACACCGGCCCGTACCCCCGGCTGCACGCCTGCTATCTGTCGGACTTCGGTACGGCCCTGGCCTCGGCCGAGGTCAGGGCCTACCAGGACACGGCGGCTCCGGACACGCCCCGGGGGCATCTGGACCGGCTCCTGGCCGTTCTGCGCGGCCACGGTCTGGACGTCTACCAGCGCGACCACTACGTCACCGCCGACCTCGCCGTCGTCAATGTGTTCGTGCCGGGGCTGGAGCGGTTCATGCTCGTCACCGACGGGCAGGTCGTCGTACCCGGCGAACGCGGGACGGCGGTCCTCCGCCGTGACTGAACCGCCCACCGCGGCCGGACCGCTGTGGCGTCCGCTCGCCCTCGCCGACGCGCCCCGGCTGGCGGCGCTCCTCGCCGTCTGCGAAGCCGCCGACGGCGGGGTCGGGGCGGTCCGGGACGCGGCCGGCGTCCAGGAGGACCTGAGCGCCCCGGGTATCGACCTCGACGGCGGCACCACATCCGTCTGGTGCGGTGACGAGCCGACCGCCTACGCGACCACCCGGGTACGGGAACGCACCGGCTCCGTGCACCAGTTGGCCCTCGACCTCGCGGTGCACCCCGCGCACCGCACCGGGCCGGTGATCCGGCGGCTCCTCGACTGGTGCCGGAGCACCGGCGCCCGACGCCACCACGAGCGGTACGGCGGCGTCCCGTTGGAGCTGCACATCCGCACCCACCACGGCCGCGGCTGGCTGGCCGGGGCGCTGGACGGCGCGGGGTACCGGCGCGAACGCAGCTACCAGGGGCTCCGCGTGGACCTCTGCCGGGAGAACCAGCGGCTCGCCGATGCGCCGGCGGTACCGGCCGGAACCGCGATCGTGCCGTACGACGACGCACTCGACGGAAAGCTGCTGGCCGCCCGAAACGCGATCTTCGCCGACAACTGGGGCAGCGCCCCGATGACGGCGCGGACCTGGCGCCACACGATCACCGCGGACCCCTGCTTCCGGCCCGGGACCTCGTTCCTCCTGCTCTCCCTGCGTCATCGGGACATCCTCTGCTATCTGCTGAGCACCGAGCCGGGGGGCGTGTCCGCGGACCGCGAGCTGTACCTGGCCAACGCCGGGACACAACCCGCCCTGCACGGCCGGGGCCTGTACCGCGCCGTCTTCACCCACACCCTGATCCGGGCGAAGGAGCAGGGCTACCGGTGGGCCGTCGCGGACGTCGACACCACGAACCCGATGGCGTCCGGGGGCTTCTACGAGCGCATGGGGCTACAGCCGTTCCGGAGCTGGACCACCCACGTACTGCCGTTCACTCCGCAACCGCGCCGGGCGACACCGTAAACGTCCCGGGAGTGCGTGCCCCGGACCGGGACGGCGGTATGGGGGCATCCGCGGGCGCGCCCTGACGGGGCCCGGCCGCGGATGCCCTCGGCACCGCCTCATTCGGGCCAGTCGGAGCGCTGGATGATCTCCACGAAGTCGCCGCGCCGGAAGCCCGGGACGAAGTGCGCGAGGACGTCCGCCTTCACATTGCCGAAGGCGGTCTCCGGACGGTCCTTGATGCCGTCGGTGAACGCGGCGAGGATCCCGTCCTTGAAGTCCGGGCGGGGATGGGCCGCGACGACGGCCGCGCGCTGCTCGTCGGAGACCGCGTGATAGCCGATGCCCAGGACGTCCAGCTCCACCCCGCGGGTGACGAGGGCGACCTCGGGCGCCATGTGC
Source organism: Streptomyces sp. NPDC094448 (assembly GCF_044763775.1). Taxonomy (NCBI): domain Bacteria; kingdom Bacillati; phylum Actinomycetota; class Actinomycetes; order Kitasatosporales; family Streptomycetaceae; genus Streptomyces; species Streptomyces sp. NPDC094448. Next base: position 148,794 of record NZ_JBIWGU010000003.1, read on the forward strand.
AGGGGGATTTCGGGGGTGGTGTGCAGGGCGATCGCCGTCCAGACGCGCTCGGCCCCGTCACCCGTGATGCCGTGCCGGCCGAGGAAGCGGCGGGCCTCGTCGGCGCCGTCGATCTCGAACCGCTGGTCGGTACGGCGGAAACGCTCGGTCAGCCCCAGATCGTGGAACATCGCCCCCACGTACAACAGTTCGGGGTCGAACTCCAGCCCCTGCTCCCGGCCGCGCAACGCCCCGAAGAGGAACACGCGCCGGGAGTGGTCGAACAGCAGGGGCGGAGCGGCGTCCCGCACCAGCTCGGTCGCCTCCCGTGCCAGCGCGCTGTCCGGGATCCGTACCCCCGCGATGGTCTCCGTCATGATGTGTGCGCCTTTCCGTGCTGTCGGTGGTCCGGGCCCTGTCCGGCTGCCCCGCGTCCGCTGCGTCATCCGCCCGCTCCGCGTGGCCGCCGCTGCTCTCCACCTTCGGGCCTGCCCTAATCTGCTGCCATGTCTATGAGGCCAGGGAAACCACGGATTCGGACAGGACCGGTATGAGCGGGCGGGTAACCGTTCTGGTGTTCGACGGGGTGACCATGCTCGATGTCACCGGCCCCGGGGAGGTTCTCCACCAGGCGGGCCGGCTCGGGGCTCCGTACGCGTACGACGTGGCCCTCGTGTCGCCGCGCGGCGGCGAGGTGACGACCTCCTCGGGGCTCACCCTGACGGGGGCGGTGGCCGCGCCCGGGGCCGGCCCGGTCGGCACGCTCGTCGTCGCCGGCGGCGACCGGCTCGCCGAGCGGCCCGTCGAGGACGAGCTGCTGTCCGCGGCCGGAGCACTCGCGGAACGGGCCACCCGGGTCGCCTCGGTCTGCACCGGCGCCTTCGTCCTCGCCGCCCTCGGCCTGCTGGACGGGCGCCGTGCGACCACCCACTGGCGGCATGTGCGGACCCTCGCCCGGCTCCACCCCCGGGTCCGGGTGGAGCCGGACGCCCTCCATATCCGCGACGGGCGGTATCTGACCTCGGCCGGGATCAGCGCGGGCATCGACCTGACCCTGGCGCTGGTGGAGGAGGACCACGGGCCGGACATCGCCCGTGAGATCGCCCGTGAGCTGGTCGTCTTCATGCAGCGCCCCGGCGGGCAGTCCCAGTTCTCCACGGCCGTCACGACCCCGCCGCCGCGCAGCGCGGTACTCCGCCCGCTGATCGCCGCCGTCCTCGCCGACCCGGCGGGCGAACACACCCTGCCCACCCTGGCGCGGGCAGCGGCCGTCAGCCCCCGGCATCTGACCCGCCTGTTCCGGAACGAACTGGACACCACCCCCGCCCGATGGGTCGAAAGCGCCCGTCTCGACCATGCCCGGCAGCTCATCCTGGACGGCCACAGCGTCACATCGGCGGCCCTGCACAGCGGCCTGGGCAGCGACGAGACCCTCCGGCGTGTCTTCGCCCGCCACCTGGGCATCACCCCCAGCGAGTACCGCAGGCGCTTCGCCACCACACGGGCGCAGGGAGTCGGGGGCCGCGGCGGGGAAGGGCCGGATCACCGGCCGAATTGACGGGGGCATGGCAAGTACGGGCCGGCGGGCCTATATTCGGATGCGCCGAGGACGCGACAACCGGCTTGCTGTACGGGGCAGTTGGCAGCGGGTCGCTCCTCTCCGTGCTCGTGCTCGTGCTCGTGCTTCCGAGTGGACCGGGTCTCCTCTGTGAAGGGACGGCAATGCCGTACTCCATATGGCTCAAGGCAGTCAGCATCGCCGCGGCGGCCACCCTCGCCGCAGCGCCGGCGGCGAACGCCGCGTCCGAACCGGAGCAGGCCGCGGGGGCGACCGCGGCGGCACCGGTGACGCTCTACTACGACGACAGCAGAGCCGGCGGATGGGAGGCGGCGATCGCGGCGGGAGTCGCCGTATGGAACGCGAACGTCGACAACGTCAGACTGGTCGAGGCCGCGCCCGGCGCCCCGGCCGAGATCCAGATCGTCGCCACCGCCGGCTGGCCCCAGGCCACCCTGGGCCCGGTCCGCCCGGGCGGCAGGAGCCGGGTCGAACTCGGCAGCCAGGCGGTCGCCCAGGGCTATGACAAGATCCGCATCGCCGCTCACGAGATCGGCCACAATCTGGGCCTGCCGGACACCAAGCCGGGCCCGTGCTCCCAGTTGATGTCGGGTTCGAGTCCTGGCACCGCCTGCCGGAACGCGATCCCGAACGCCACCGAACAGGCTCGCGTCGAATCCGCCTACACCCCCCGCGCCGGCTCGGCCGCCCCGGCCGACGGGCGTCTCGTGGTCGACGCGCCTTGACCCGTACGGGAAGCGGCGGGCCCGGCGGTCAGCGGATCGCCGGGCCCGCCGCACCCGCGCGGCACGGGCCCGCCCGTCACGATCCCCCCTGGACGGAGGCCCGGGACTTCATCAGCGGCTGGATGCGGGTCCCGAAGTCCTCCACCCCTTCGAGGAATTCGTCGAAGACCAGAATCACCCCTTGGACACCGTCGATATCGCTGATCGAATCGAGCATGCGCGCGATGTTCTCGTAGGACCCGACGAGCGTCCCCATATTGAGGTTCACGGCGCCCTCGGGGAGCGCAACGGTTTTCGCGGTCGAGGAAGCGTCGGCGTCCTTGTCCTGGGCCGTCTGCCCCGCCACATAACCGAGCGCCGCGAGATCGGCGTTGTCGTGGTAGTCCTTCCACTTCGCCTGCGCGGCTTCGTCGCTCTCAGCCGCGATGATCATAAAGAGGGCGAGTGTTCCGACGCTCCGGCCGACTCTGCGGGCCTCGCCCACCAGGGCCGCGGCGGCCTCGGAGAGCGCGAGCGGAGTGTTGACGCCGCTGCCCAGAATGAAGTGCCCGTCGGCGTGTTCGGCCGCGAACCTCATCCCCGTACCGCTCTGCCCGGCGGCGAGGACGTCGATGCGCCCGCCCGCCGGGCGCGGCGACAGGACGCAACCGTCCATCCGGTAGAACTCGCCCTGGAAGTCGCTGACTCCCTCGTCCCACAACTGCTGCATCACGGTGACGTACTCGGCTGCCCGCTGGTAGCGGTTGGCGAAGTGTTCGTCTCCGGGCCAGAGGCCCATCTGCGCGTATTCGGCGGGCGCCCAGCCGGTGACGATATTGACCCCGGCCCGGCCGGGGGCGATGGCGTCGATGGTCACGGCCATCCGGGCGGCGATCGCCGGCTCCAGGGCGAGTACGGGTGCGGAGGCGTACAGCTTGATGCGCTCCGTCACGGCGGCCAAGGCCGCGGTCAGCGTGAACGACTCCAGGCAGTGATCCCAGAACTCGGTCTCGCCACCGAACCCCTTGAGCTTGATCATGGATAACGCGAAATCGAATCCGTATGCCTCGGCCCGCTGCACAACGGTCTTGTTCAATTCGAAAGTCGGCATGTACTGCGGAGAGCTTTTCGAGATCAGCCAGCCGTTGTTGCCGATCGGAAGGAATACACCGATGTCCATGCCGCTCCTCTTTCCGGGGGCGGCCGGTCCCACGCTGCTGCCTGCCCGGCCGCCCTCCCTGTGCGGCACATCCTGCCCCCGGCACCCGGTGGTCCACAACGGTGCTCGGTCCGGCCGGGCCGGGGCGGCCGGGGTGTCGTCCGTCGTCGGCGCGCGCCACGGGGCCCGCGGCCGGAATCCGGCTGCTGATGTTGCCGATTCCGCCCCGGCGGGCGGCTCGGCGGTGACATGCTGAACGCGCTGACGCGGGGTCATGTGCCGCGTCGGCTGTCGGGCATGTACAGACCGTTGCGGACCCGTCCCGGGACGCCGACCGGGTCGGGGCCGTACGGCCCGCGTCCTGGTCGTCGGCGCCCGCGGTCCGGTCCGTGGCTGTCGGCCGCCCCGCCACGGTTTCCCGAGGGGCCGGCCGGTCCCCGCCGTCGCGGCGCGGACCAGGAAAGGGGAACACGATCGTCATGTCTTCACGCTCCGCCTTACACCCGGTGCCGCAGGCCGGGTCGCGCCGGCCGTTGACCGCGCTGCTGGCCACGGGTGCGCTGCTCTGCTCGGGGTTCGCCGCGGTGGCCGTTCCGTCCGCGACCGCCGCCCCGGCGGGCGCGGCGGCCCCGGTGGCGTACATCGCCAACAGCGCATCCGACGATGTGTCGGTGGTGGATACGGGCGGCGATACGGTGACCGCGACCGTGCCCGTCGGCGACGGGCCCTCCGGAGTTGCGGTGACCCCCGACGGCGCCAGGGTCTACGTCACCAACCGCGGCTCCGGTTCGGTGTCGGTCATCGACACCGCCACCCGCACCGTCACCGCCACCGTCCCCGTCGGCAGTGGTCCGTTCGGGGTGGCCGTGACCCCCGACGGCGGCAGGGTCTACGTCACCAACGTCCTGTCCGACTCGGTTTCCGTGATCGACACCGGGACGAACACCGTAACGGCCACCGTCCCGGTCGCCGCGCTGCCGAACAGCGCCACGGCCGCCCCGGCCGGGAACCGTGTCTACATCAGCAGCGGCGCCGCGGTCTCGGTGATCGACACCACCACGGACACCGTCACCGCCACGGTCCCCGTCGCCAGACCCAACGGCCTCGCCGTGACCCCCGACGGCACCCGGCTCTACGTCAGTTCGCAGAGCGCGGGCGCGGCAACCGTGATCGACACCGCGACGAACGCGGTCACCGCGACCGTCCCGGTCGGAAACACGCCCTTCGGTGCCGCGATATCCCCTGACGGATCCCGCGTCTACGTGACCAACATCGGCGGCCACAGCACCTCCGTGATCGACACCGCCACCGACACGGTCGTGGCCACCGTCGGCGTCGGCGCCACCCCGATCGGCGCCGCGGTGACCCCCGACGGCAGCGAGGTCTACGTCACCAACAGCCAGAGCGGCACCGCATCGGTAATCTCCACCGCGACCGGCACGGTCACCGCTACCGTCCCCGTCGGCAGCGGACCGTACGCGGTCGCGTTCGCCCCGGCCGCCGCGGCCACCGCGGACATCGACGTCGATATCGCCGCGCGGCCGAGCCTGGGCCTCCTGGTCCCGTACCTCACCTACACCGTCACCGCCCGCGGCCTGGGGCCGGACGCGGTCACCTCGGCCACCGTCACGGCAACCCTGCCGCCCGGCACCACCGCCACCGGCCTGTCGCCCGGATGCACCACCACGCCCGGAAAGGTCACCTGTGTCTACGGCACGATCGCGGCCGGGTCCGGTGTGAGCAAGACGTTCCGGGTACCTCTGCATCTGCTGTCTCTCGGCGCCGTGAAGGTCACGGGCACCCGTACCGCCTCCTCACCCGCCGACCCCGACCCGGCCAACGACAGCGCGTCCGCGACCTGCACGGTCGTCTCCATCCTGCTGGCCACCTGCGCCTGACCACCCCGCCCCGGCGGGCGGCCGAACCCGCCGGGGCGCCACCAGCCGCATGCCTCGGCGGCGTGTCCGTGGCGGATGGCTGGATGCGGGCATGTCCGACGGTCCGGGTACCGGCGAGGCCGGGGCCGAGTCCATCGGAGCGGATGCCAGGCTGACGGATCCGGGATTCCTGGTCCAGGCCGGCCCCGCCGAGGTGCTGGGGCTTGCGGATGCGGCTTCGGGGCCTGCGGGCCGATGGGCGGCCGCGGTGTACCGGCCTCGGCCCCCGGCGAGGCGGAGGCCGGGGCCGGGGCGGATTCCGGCTGCCCGGCGAACGCGCCGTCCTGGACGGGCAGCCGTGGTCCGGCCGTGCTGTCGCCCCCCGGCCGGTCGCGTGCCCGCGATCCGCGCGGCGGGCCGGCCCTCAGGGGGTGACGATGGCGAAGTCCGGGTCGCCGGGGTCCAGTACCGCGACGAGTCGGTCGAGGACGGAGGTGTCGCCTTCGAGGACGATTCCCGCGGCCTGGAGTTCCGACGCGGTGAGCGCGCCCCCCGCCAGGACCGGCAGGGCCGCCCGTACGGTGGTGATCGTCACGTCGGCGGTCCCGGGCCGGGCGGCGGAGGTGTGGGTGAGGACGCCGTTGGCCAGGGTGAGCCGGTGGCGTTCGCCGGTATCGGTGAGCGCGACGTCGACGGTGAGGTGTTCGTCCCAGGCCCGGGGCCCGTCCACCTGGATGGCGAGGGCGTCGAACAGCATCTCCGCGGAGAGGTGGGCGATGACGTCCGGGGCGTTGGTACGGGTGGGGGTGCCGAAGGGGCCGTGGCGCAGTTCGGTGGCTCCGGAGAGGTAGACATTGCGCCAGGTGCCGTTCTCGGCGCCGTAGCCGAGCTGTTCGAAGGTGTCCGCCTGGAGTTCGCGTGCGCCCTGGTGGGCGGGGTCGGTGAACAGGGCGTGGTTGAGGAGTTCGGCGGCCCAGCGGAAGTCTCCGGCGTCGAAGGCGCGGCGGGCCGCTTCGACGAGGGGGCCGATGCCTCCGGCCAGCTCCGTGTACCGGTGGGCCCTCCCGGTGGGTGTGTGCTGCCAGAGGTTCGCGGGGTTGCCGTCGAACCAGCCGAGGTAGCGCTGGTAGACCGCCTTCACGTTGTGGCTGACGGATCCGTAGTAGCCGCGGGCGTGCCAGGCGCGGTCGAGGGCCGGAGGGAGGACGAGTTCCTCGGCGATCTCGGGGCCGGTGAGGCCCTTGTTCATCAGGCGCAGGGTCTGGTCGTGGACGTAGGCGTACAGGTCGCGCTGGGCGGTGAGGAAGCCGGTGACGCGGTCGGCACCCCAGACGGGCCAGTGGTGCGAGGCGAAGACGACTTCGGTGTTCCCGCCGAACAGGTCGAGGGTCTGGTTGAGGTACTTCGCCCAGGCGTGGGGGTCGCGGACGACCGCGCCGCGCAGGGTCAGCAGATTGTGGAAGGTGTGGGTGGCGTCCTCGGCCGCGCACAGCGCGTGGAAGTCCGGCAGGTGGATCAGCATCTCCGCCGGCGCCTCGGTCCCGGGGGCCATCTGGAAGACCATCCGTACCCCGTCCACGGTCTCCTGGTGTCCGGTGGTGGTGACGAGGTGGGTCGGCGGGACGAAGGTGACCTCGCCGGTGGCGAGCGTCTGGCCCAGACCGGCCCCCACCTGGCCCCGGACCCCCCGGTCGAGGGCCGCGCCGTACATATAGCCGGCCCGGCGGTTCATCGCGGTTCCCGCGTACACGTTCTCCGCGACGGCGTGCTCCACGAACCCTTCGGGAGCGAAGATCGCGACCGCCCCGGAGTCGGCCTGCTCCTGAGTGACGAACCCCTTCGCCCCGCCGTAGTGGTCGGCGTGCGAGTGGGTGTACACGATGGCTTTGACCGGCCGGTCACCTCGGTGCTCGCGGTACAGGGCGAGGGCGGCGGCACCGGTCTCCTTCGACAGGAGCGTGTCGATCACGACGACGCCCTCGTCCCCCTCGACGAAGGTGGTGTTGGACAGGTCCATGCCCCGTACCTGGTAGATCCCGGGCACGACCTCGAAGAGCCCCGCCGTCGCCACGAGCTGCGACTGCCGCCACAGGCTGGGGTTGACGGTGTCGGGCGCGTCGCCGTGCAGGAATCCGTAGGTGTCGTTGTCCCAGACCACCCGGCCGTCCGCGTCGGTCACCGCGTTCGGCTCGCGGCGTGCGATCAGCCCGCGGGAGGCGTCGTCGAAGTCCTGTGTGTCCGAGAAGGGAAGCTGCCGCAGCAGCTCCCGGTGCCGGTGCGCAATCGCGGGAGAGGCGGGCTCGGGCGTCGTTGCCATGGGCCCAGGCTCGCACCGGACCGCGGCGGGTGCGCGGCGAGCCGGACAGTGACTCCTGTACGACGTGTGACGATTCCAGACCGGCGAGGGCCGCGTGGGCCACGGTCGGCGGTCCGGGCCTGAGGTACGGCGGGCGCATGGCCCCAGCGCGATGGAGGCTTTCCCGAAGCAACCCGACATTCACCCTTTCGTGTGAACTGCCAGGGGCTCGCTCCTCGCTGCCTCCGTCCGGGACCGGCAGGACTGGTCCCGCGGGCCGGCCGGGCGGAACCGGAGGGCGCCACCACCTGGACCGGCCGGGGTGAACAGCTGGCCGACCGATACTGCTTTCGCATGATTCCGGCGCTGATCCCGTCCCGTCCGAGCTGCCCTGCCTCCAGACTCTCCACGCGTTGCGCCTTCCTGCTCCCCTGACGCCTTCGGCATCGAGAAAGTCATGGGTCCGGCGGGGCGCACACACCTTGTCCGTGTTCGCACCATCCGCCACCGGGCGCAGGTCCGGACGGGCGGGAGAGAGCTGAGGTTCACTGTGCGTGGAGAGAACATGAGGAAGCCGGGCCCGGCGCGGAGGAGTGCCGTGCTGGCGGGCGCGCTGATGCTGGCGTTTTCCGGGCTGCTGGCGCCGGCGGCCTCGGCCGCCGCCACCGCCCCGGCGAGCGCGCCCCCGGCACCGTCCCGGGCCGCGCTGGCCGGCACGGTCGTCACCGTCACCGACGCCACCTTCGACCGGGACGTGGTGCGTTCCAGGGTCCCGGTCCTGGTCAGGTTCTGCGCCGAGTGGTCCGGCCCGTGCCGGCAGGCGGACTCCACCCTCACGGAGCTGGCCCGGGACTACGGCACCCGCCTGACGGTGGCCAAGGTCGACATCGACCAGAACCCCGAGTCGACCAGGAAGTACAACGTCACCGCGATCCCGACGTACCACCTGTTCAAGGGCGGAGTGGTGGTCGGCACCAAGGTCGGTCCCTGGAGCAAGCAGGGGCTGGTCGATTTCCTGGCCGAGCACGGCGTCTGACCCCGCCCCCTCCGGTCACCGCGCCCACGAGGCTACAGCGGCCGGAGGGAGGTTCGTCCTTCCTTGCGGGATGTGCGGCTGCTCCAGGCCCGCGCCCCTGCACCCCGCCCGCACACATCCATTTCCCCCCGGCCCACGGGAACGAGCCATCAGCCCATGGTGTGACGGAATGAGGAATGGCCTCACAAGAGAGGCTGCGGGGCCCGCCGGGGAGGAAGAGGCGCACGAGACCTCACCGACCGCCCCGGCGTTCCGAGGTAAGTGACTCGTGAACACCGCATCACCCATGACGGCGCGGAAGCCTCCCGAAGGACCGTCGAGCCGATGCGGGCGGCGCCGGGAAGAGGTCGCACACCCTGGGACATGTCGTCCCTGCCGCAGCCGTCGGCACGCGGCATCCCCGTCCCCGCATGCCGCCGCCCCGAGGCCCCGGCCACGATGGCGACGACGGTCCGTACCCTGGAAACGGGGGTCAACTATCGTACTTTTGTACGGTTTAAAGTCGGGTGAACGGGCTGTCCGGTTCACCATCTAGTGACGCCTGTCACAGCCTGGCATGGTCGTTGTCGTTCGGCCGCGAGTCAGGGAAGCGACCCCCGCCGGGTTGCCCTCGTGGCCGGGGAGCGCCGGGCACGGCCCGGCCGAAGGGAGTGCGTGGTGTCCGGTTCCGTGCGGAACGACCCCCAGCCCGCGACTTCGTTAACCACTGCGTTGAACGCGGCGGTCGTGGTCCCCCCGCCCGATCAGGACCCCGAGGGCGCCTTCGCCGCCAAGGGACTGATCGAGGCGCTGCCCGCGGACTTCACCGTCTACCGGAAGGACGGCAAGCTCCCCGCGTGGGAGCTCGGCCCGTACGCGTTCCTGACCGGTGACGCGCCGGACACCGTCAATCCGAGTCTGTGGCGCAACGCGCTGCTGAACATGAACACCGGCCTGTTCGAGGTCGTGGAGAACGCCGTCTACCAGGTCCGGGGCATGGACCTGTCCAACATCAGCTTCCTGGAGGACCCCAACCAGGAGTCCTCGGAGATCGTGGTGGTCGACCCCCTCGTCAGCGAGGAGTGCGCGACAGAGGCGCTGAAGCTCTACCGGGACCACCGGGGCGCGGACCGCACGATCCGCGCGGTGATCTTCACCCACTCCCATATCGACCATTACGGCGGTGTTCTCGGGCTCTTCGACGGCGGTGTGGTGCCCGAGGGCGTCGACATCATCGCTCCGGACGGGTTCCTGGAGCACTCGGTCAGCGAGAACGTCTACGCCGGGAACGCCATGCAGCGCCGCGCGCTGTTCATGTACGGCTCACTGCTCGACCGTTCGCCGCAGGGCCAGGTGGACGCCGGACTCGGCAAGACCAACTCCAACGGTCTGTCGGGCGTGCTGGCCCCGACCTTCAACGTGACCTCCGAGGTCGCCGTCCGGGAGAACGTGGTCGCCTTCGGCCCGGTCAATATCGAGTTCCAGCTCACCCCGGGCACCGAGGCCCCGGCCGAGCTGAACTTCTACCTCCCCGACATCCGCGCCGTGTGCATGGCGGAGAACGCCACCCCCACCCTGCACAACCTCTACAGTCTGCGCGGCGCCCAGGTCCGGGATGCCAAGGCGTGGTCGGAGTACCTCAACCAGTCGATCGACTGGTACGGCGACCGCTCCGACACCCTGTTCGCCAGCCACTTCTGGCCCCGCTGGAACACCGACGACGCCCCCGACGCGATCGTCTCCTTCCTGACCAGCCAGTCCGACCTCTACCGCTACCTGCACGACCAGGCGCTGCGGCTGGCCAACCACGGCCGCACCATCACCGAGATCGCCGAGGACCTCGACACCAACGTCCCCGAGAGCCTCGCCGGGCAGTGGTTCAACCGCGGCTACTACGGCACCGTCAACCACGACCTGAAAGCCGTCTACCAGCGCTACCTCGGCTGGTACGACGGCAACGCCGCCCATCTGCACACCCTGCCCCCCGAGAAGGCCGGCCCCCGCTACGTGGAGGCCCTCGGCGGCGCCGCCAAGGTCGTCGAACTGGCCCAGGCGGCGTACGACAACGCCACCACCGCCGAGGACTACCGGTGGGCCGCCGAACTCCTCTCCCACGCCGTCTTCGCCGACCCCACCGACACCGGCGCACGCCAACTGGAGGCCGACGTCCTCGAACAACTCGGCTACCAGGCCGAAAGCGGCCCCTGGCGCAACTTCTACCTCGCCGCCGCCCATGAACTGCGCACCCGGCCCCCCGGCGGCACTCCGCCCGGAACCCCCTCACCGCAGATCATCACCCAGCCCGTCCTGGCCGCCATGAGCCTGGACATGCTCATCGACTACCTCGGCATCCGGCTCAACGGCCCCGAGGCGGCCGACCACCCCCTGACCCTCGGCCTGACCGTCACCGGCGGACTCGCCGACGACCCCGCCGAGGTCACCCTCCGCGTCCGCAACGGCGTCCTCGTCTACATCCCCTCCCCCGCCGACGCGGACACGGCGGACGCCACCTACACCATCACCCGCGACGGCCTGAACAACCTCGCCATCAGCGCCACCACCCCCGACCAGCTCCAGACCGACGGCGAACTCACCGTCGACACCGGCACCATCGACCCCCTCAACACCCTCAACCGCCTCCTCGACACCTTCCAGTACTGGTTCGGCCTCACCACACCCTGATCCCGAAACACCCGGGGGCCGCCGCCGGCGCGACGGCCCCCGGGCGCTGTTCTCAGTCGCAGCTGATGAGGAGCGCGGTGGCGGTGCAGGTGCGGACGGCGGTGTCGTTGGCGGGATCGGGATCGGCGGGCGTACTGGTGGTACGCATGGCGGTGGCCCGGTAGGAGGTGCCCGGGGAGAGCAGCCCGACCGGCAGGGAGAACGTCCTGGTGACGCCGGCTCCGGCGGCAAGACCGGTGATCGTGCAGGTGGCCGTGCCCGTGGCCGTGGCGCAGTCGGCGGATCGGGGCGTGATGCCACCGGGGGTGAAGGTGGTCGTCACCGTCGCGGTGGCGGCCTTCGGGCCGTGGTTGGAGACGGTGAGCGTGTAGTCGATACGTCCGGCGGTACCGGTCGCGGCGGTGGCGGCCAGCTGGACCTGGAGATCGGCCCGGTCGGGAACGGGCGGCGCGGACGGCATGGCGATGCTCATCGCCCCGTCGCCGACGCGGATGGTACCGGTGACGGTGTTGGCGGCGGTGTCGATCACCGAGAGTGTGCCGCCGCGGTTGGCGACGTACAGCGAACGCCCGTCGGGGGTGACGGCCAGATCCCGGGGCACCGAACCCACCGGTACGGTGGCCGTGACCCTGTTCGTGGCGGCGTCGACGACGGAGACCGTGTTGTTTCCGGAGTTGGCCACATACACCCGGCTGCTGTCCGCGGAGACGGCCACGCCCTCGGGCGCAGCGCCGTCCGCGGCGGGGATGGCGGCGGTCCGGCTGTGGGTGGCGGTGTCGATCACCAGGGTCGAGTTCGAGACGGGATCGGCGGCGTAGACGTGCTTGCCGTCCGGGGAGACGGCGACCGCCCGGGGGGACTCCGCGTTCACGGCGGCCGTGACGGTGTTCGTGGCGGTGTCGATCGCGCGGACCCGGCCCTGACCGGTGGCGCTGCTGGCGGCGTACACCTCGGCGCCGTCCGGGGTCACGGCCACGGCCAGCGGATTCCCGCCGGCGGGTACGGACGCACTCTGGGCATGGGTGGCCAGGTCGAGGACTTTGACCGACTGACCGCTGTTGTCGGCGATATAGGCGTGGGCGCCATCGGGGGCGATGGCGATGTCGTAGGGGAACCTGCCGAACGGGAAGACCGCGGAGACGGTGTTCGTGGCGGTGTCGATCACCGAGATCTTCCGGGCGTCGCCGTGGGTGGCGTAGACGCGGGAACCGTCGGGGGTGAGGGCCACGCTCGTGGTGCTCTCTCCGACCGGCACGGTCGCCACGACCTCACCGGTGACGGTGTCGACGGCCGACACACTCCGCCCGTAGTAGTTCGCCACATAGGCGGTGGGATGCGCGGGCGCCGCCGCGGCCGGCGTGGGAGCGGCCGCCCCGGGGACGGCCGCGGCGATCGAGGCGATCGCGGCGGCGGCGAGTACGCCGGCCGGGACCGCCCTGCCGCAGACGGCCCGGCGGGCCACCCGGCGGGCGGCGGACACAGTAATGAACACGCTGAACCTCGAATCGGGTACGGGGGCAGAACGCATCCACGGGAGGCAGTCGGGCATCGGACCATCTCGTTCCTGCCCGATGTGATGCCCAGCGCCGCGAGGAGCAGCTCCCCCGGATCGTGTGGATACGCGATCAACGGCCACGGGCCGTCCAGGGACACGGGGTGCACGGCACCGCTCGCCCCATCGGCCGGGCACATCACTCCGGCCGGCATCGCGGCGCCGATCGGGATCACGCCGGAACCTCTTGGGCCTGCTGTATCCGCCCGGTGAGCCAGGTGCCCGCGACGTTTACCGCGGGCTCGATCCGGGCCACCGGGAGCAGGCCCGGTCCACGTTCGATGGACTGGATCCGGTCACTCCGTCAGCCGTGCCCCGCGATCCCCGGCGGCTGGCTAACGTTGTCTGTCATGACGACTCGGGACACCGCCGACTGGCGTACGGCCAACCGTTCCAACTGGGATGAGCGCGTACCGATCCACCTGGCCAGTTCCTACTACGACCTGCCGGCCTTCGTGGCGGGCCAGGAGAGTCTCCGGGACTTCGAACCGGCCGAGGTCGGCGATGTCACGGGCAGGACGCTGCTTCACCTCCAGTGCCATCTGGGGCTGGATACGCTGTCCTGGTCGCGGCGCGGGGCCGTCGTCACCGGCCTCGACTTCTCCGCGCCCGCCGTGGCGGCGGCCAGGGATCTCGCCGCCCGGGTCGGTGCCGACGAGGCTCGTTTCGTCACGGCTGACGTGTACGAAGCGGTCGACGCTCTCGGCGGGGAGACCTTCGACATCGTCTACACCGGCTTCGGGGCGCTGTGCTGGCTTCCGGACGTGGCCAGGTGGGCGCGGACCGTTGCGGAACTCGTGGCACCGGGAGGCTTCCTCTACCTGGCGGAGTTCCACCCCTTCGCCGACATCCTGTCGGAGGACGGCAGCACGGTGGAACACGACTACTTCCGGCGCGACCCCATCCTCCTGGACGCGCTCGGCACCTACGCCGACCCCGGTGCGCCGGGCATCGAGACGCCGACCGTCGAATGGCAGCACGGCATCGGCGAAGTCGTCAGCGCCCTGACCGCCGCCGGTCTGCGTCCGGAGTTCCTCCACGAGCACGACCACGGCCACTTCCGGCTGCCTGCGCGACTGGGTGTCCCGCAGGTCTACTCGCTGCGGGCGGCGAAGGCGGAGTAGCCCCGGGGGTACGGGCCCGGGTGGTCATCCGGTGTGCTGATCCGGGCCCCGTCCCGTGGGCAGGTCCGCCACCGGCGCACGCGGTGGCGGCGGTGCGGCAGCGGACACGGCCGCCAGTGCCGCATCCACCGACTCGGCGACGACGAGTTCCTTGACCACGGTGGGACTGACGAGCCCGGCGTCCACCAGGTGCTGCTGGAGGAATTGTACGAACGCCTGCCACAGGCGGGTGCCTTCGGGCTGGACGAGCACCACGGGGTACCGGTCGAGCCGGGCCGTGTCGTGGTGGACCAGAACCTCGAAGAGTTCGTCGAAGGTGCCCACCCCGCCGGGGAAGACGAACAGCGCGTCGATGTCGTGGGTGAGGAGGAGTTTGCGCAGGGCGAAGGTGCCCACGGTGAGCGAGCGTTGCTCGTCCAGCACGGTGTCGGGTACTTCGCCGGGGATGTCGATGCGCACCGCGCGGGACAGTTCGGGGCCGCTGCCGTCCCGGACGGCCTGCATGATCCCGGGGCCGCCGCCGGTCAGGGTCGTCCACCGGCAGTCGGCGAGCGCCGCGCCCAGCTCCCGGGCCATCTCGTAGGCCGGCTCACCCCGTACGGCGCGGGCCGAGCCGAACACGGTGGCGACCCGGGCGGGGGCCAGGGCGCGGGAGATCCGGCTCCAGGTCCGTGCGGCGTCGGCTTCGCGGCTGACCGAGTGCAGGACGGGCAGGACCGCGGGCGGGGTGGATGGTGTGGTCGGTTCGGTCATGGTGCTGTTGCCTCCGTGGTCAGTGCGCCGACTCGTCCGCGCCGCGGCGGGTGGCCAGGTCCGCGGCCACCACCGCGGCCACTTCACGCGCTCCCTCGAACGGGGCGCCCACATCCGGTGTCCGGGGGTTCGCCATGGCGTGCCGGGCCAGTCGCGCGTAGCGCGTCAGATATCCGTCGTCGCGGCCGAGCTGCCGGTTGATCTCGCTGACGGCCATGGCCTTCTCCGCCTCGGGCGCCTGTTCGGCGATGCGGTCGTAGGGGCTCATGAGGAACGGCCACAGGCCGGGGGGTCCCGGGCGGGCCGCCAGTCGGCGGGAGATGAGGACCTGGCTCCAGTTCTGCGGGGGCAGCGGTACGTAGGGGCGGCGGGCCTGCGAGACCTCGACGAGGGTGGTCAGCCCGGGAGAGCTGAGCACCGTGTCGCAACCGGCCAGCGCATGGTGGAAGCCGGCGGCGGACAACTGGCGCACCGGCAGCCCGGCTCCGAGGGTGAAGGCGCCGTTCGCCTGGTTCATGGCCACGCTCATCCCGTCCGGATGGTCCCTTCGCAGAGCGGTGAGCAGGCGTTCCACCAACGTCAGATAGACCTGTCCCGAGGTGTGCCCGGCCGGATTTCCCAGGCCGCCGAGGTGGACCAGGACCGGGATGCGCTCCGCCTTCCGGACCGCGGCGCCTTCGGGCGGGACGGCGGGCGAGGGGAGTGCCGGGGGCGGGGCGACGATGCCCGAGACGGGGATCACGGCGCGCAGCCCGAGCCGGGCGAGGTGGGCCGCGCTGTCGAAGATGTCCTGGGCGAGATAGGCGCGGACCTGATGGAGCGGGCTGTCGGGTGGCAGGTCCGCCGCTCCCCACATAAAGCCGAGACTGTCCACGTAGTAGGTACGGGCGGCGAGTGCGGCCGTGGTGACGAGTTCCGGGGCGAGCACATTGACCACGGCGTCGGCGGCGGCCAGGGCTGGGGGGTCCTGTCCCGGTCGAGAGGAGCCCAACGGCTCCGTGCGGATTCCGGGTTGGGCGGTGAGGAAGTCGAGGGCCGAGCCGGTGCCGTAGTACGTCACGTCCAGGGCGTGGTGGCGGGCCAGCACCTGGCCGATGCTGTACGCCTTCGAGGCCGGGCCGAAGCCGAAGGGGGTGGCCACCACCGCCACCCGGGCCCGCCCGGTGGCCGGGGGCAGGGGAAGGATCATGCCTCCTCCTCCACCAGGTGGCGGCGGAACGCGACCACGGCCTCGGCCACCCGGGAGACGGCCATGTCCGTCAGGTACTTCGAGGTGGGAACACTGAGAATCCTGGGCGCCAAGGCTTCCGCCTTCCTGGGCCGCGGGTGCGGGGCACTCGGCAACAGGCGCCGGAACACCCCGTACTCCGGGTAGGTCTTCTTCCAGACCACCCGGGCGAGTACGCCCCGGGCCGCGAGCCCGGCGCAGAACTCCGCTGCGTCGTCCGCGCCGCGGGCCAGGAAGAGGGTGTGGGACGCCGCGTCCCCGTCCGGGTGGGTGCTGTCCAGAACCGGGACGTCCGGACCGAGTTCTTCCCGCAGCCGGGCGCGCCGGTCGCGCTGCCGGGCCAGCGTCCGGTCCAGGACGAGCGCCTGATCCAGCACCAGGGACGCCTGGAGTTCGGTCATCCGCAGGTTCTCACCGACGAGGGCCCGCTCGTCGTCCCAGTCGGGCAGTCCGCCTTCACGGCGTACGGCGCCCAGGTCCGCCATCCGGTAGACGTGTTCGACGAGTGCGGCGGGCCCGGCGACCAGCCCGCCCTCGCCGCAGGAGATCTGCTTGGACTGCTGGAAGCTGGTGACGGCCAGATCGGCGAGCGCACCGGCCCGGCCGTCCGCCGACGCGGCGCCGAAACCCTGGCAGACGTCCTCGACCAGCGGCACGCCCAGCCGGTCGCACAGCTCGCGCAGCCGTCCCACGGGTACCGCGTGCCCCTGCACATGGACGATCAGCACCGCGGCGACGGGCTCCTCGGGCGATTCCAGCGCCGTGGTGTCGGGGGTGAGTGCGCTGTCCAGGTCCAGGGGGACGGGCACGGCTCCCACCGCGCACACCGCCATCGCACAGGCGATGAAGGAGTAGGCGCTGACCAGGACACGGTCACCGGGGCCGACGCCCAGGGCGCGCAGAGCCAGGCGCAGTCCGACCGTGCCGTTGGCCACGGCGGCGGCGGCCTCCTTGCCGAAGTACCCGGCGCAGTGGCGCTCGACGAGCGTGCCGGCGGACTCCCGGTCCCCCTCGACGTAGCGGAAGAGCTGGCCGTCGGCGACGGTGGCCCGGAAGTGGGTGAGGGACTGCGGGTCCTCCTGCGACAGATCGAAGAACTGGTGCGGATTGATCACCGTCATGGGCAGCGTCCAATCGTGACGAGGAGGGGCGGAGTTCCGGGGAACGGGCCCGCGGGCGCGGCGCCCCAGGGGCGGGATGCCGCGACGACACAGGCGGAGCCGCCCGGCGGCGGATCCCGGCCCGGGGCTCCGCACAGCGGCCCCCTTCCCGGACGGGTGGGGCGGGCCGGCTGCGGGGCGGCGGCAGAGGGCTCACATCACGTCGAGCAGTCCGAAGGTCTCCAGGAGACTGCTGGGCACCTCGCCGCCGACGGCTGTCATGTCCCGGGCCATCCGCAGTTCGGATGCGGTGCGGTCGCGTACGACGGCCGGTGCGCCGTGCCCGGTGACGATGGCCTCGTCGAGGTCCGAGTAGTGGGTGAGGGCCCAGCTGGAGCCGGTCGAAACGGCGAGCGCGGCACGCAGGATCTCGGGGTCCACTCCGAGGGCCCTTCCGGTGCCGAGCGCCTGGAGCGCTGCATGGCGGTTGCTGTAGAGGAGCCAGTTGTTGCAGAGCTTCACGGTCATCCCGGCGCCGGCCGGCCCGGCGTGGACCACATTGTCGGCGTAGCGTTCCAGGACCGGGCGCACCGCGGTGACGTCCTCCGCCGTTCCGCCGACGAACAGGGAGAGCGAACCCTCGCGGACCAGCCCGTTCCGGCGGCTGAGGGCCGCGTCCAGCAGGGTGTGCCCCCGCCGGCACAGCTCATCGGCCAGTTCCCGGACGGTCTGCGGGGTGAGGGTGGTGTGCAGCACCACGCAGGAGCCGGGGGGTGCGGCGGCGCAGATCCCGCCGGGGCCGAACAGCAGGGTGCGCACATCGTCCGGGTGTTTCACGACGACGAGGTGGACGGTGGCGGTTCGGGCAGCCTCCGCGGCCGTACCACAGCGGTGGAAGGTGCCCGCCGTCATCGTCACGTCGGCCACCGGGTCGTACGCTCGCAGTTCGGTCCCACCCGTCACCAGGCAGTACGCGATATCCGCACCCATCTCCCCGAGACCGTACAGGGCAAGGTCGGCCACGTCGTGGTTCCTCTCATGTGTTCCATCGGGTTACCGGCGGCCGGTCCGGCCGACGGGGCCGGAGAAGAAGGAAGGTCCCGGCCCGCCGTGGTATCGGCCGTGAACAGGGCGGTCGGCGACCGACCACCGGGCAAACGGTCCGAGGCGCCACGAGAGGTCCGCGTACCGCGCCGAGGCCGACAGGCACCTGTACCGGGGGGAATGACGACCCGTGCCGTGCCGGGTGCCGGGCTCCGGTACAGCGTTGCCGTGTCACGCCCCCGCCCGGCGTCGGTGCGGGGGCGGGGAGGCGGACGGCTGTCCGGAATCCGCCGCGCATGCCGTCGGCCGACGATGGAACACCGCCCTGGAGCCGGTGGCGGTCGGGCCGGTCGGCGCGGTACTCGCCGGTGCCGGGGGACCCGGGGGTCCGCCGGCCGTTGTGACACCGGCGGAGCCGGGTCCGTCGCTCGAACTCATCTGCACAGCGGACCTCTCCTCTCGCAGACCCGGGGCCGACCCGGCCCCGGGGAGGGGGAGGGACGCCGCCAGGACGAAAGCCGCTGCGCACGCCACCGGCCGTGCGGAGTCGGCCGCACAGCCGAGTGCAGTCGCAGAAAGTATTCCTTCGTACGCGCAAGGCAAAAGGGTGCGCGGAGGAGGCTTCCCGAGCAAGCCGGATTCCAGCCGGAATCGCCTCGGCTTGAGCAGGCGTTTCCCTTTTGAGCCACAGCCCGGAGCGGAGTTCTGCGCCATGAACCGGGTTCCGGACAGCTCGGCGCCGTGGCGGTGCCACCGGCCCCTGCCGCAGCGTCCGTGACGGGCGGGCCGGCCACCCGCACGGGGAACGCCACGGCAGCTCTCCCCGAGCCGGCCGGCTTCGTCCGCCCGGCCCGGCCCGCGCCCAGGGCCGTCATCCCGGCCGGGACGGGGCCGCCGGTCCCGGCGCCCGCGATCCCGGTGGCGAGTATCCGGCCATGCAGCCGGTCCGTTGGGGTGAACCGGCAGCCGGGTCCGTCCGTGCAGATGGGTGTACGTGCGCGCCATGGCATGGGTGCGGCGGCGGTGACCGTGGAAATGCCCCCTCGTGAGGGACCGGTCAGCCGTGTCCCGCGCTTCCCCTCTCCTGTCTGCTGTCCGGTCTTTCCCCCGGAGGTCCGCGATGTCCCAGCGATTCCGAGCCGCGGCACTGGTCGCCGCGGCTACGAGCACGGTGCTCCTCCTCAGCACGACGGGCACGGCGCGGGCCGTCGGTGACGGCCTCCGCAGTTCCCGTGTCGGCAGCGGAAGCCAGCTGCTGGCCATCGGGTACGAACACGTCGGATACGGAGGAGCGGCGCTCCAGTTCTTCGGTGAGACCTGCACGGCGAGTTCGTCTCCGCAGAACTTCAACGAGCTGCCTTCGGGATGGAACGACCAGATCAGCTCGATGCGGATCGGCGGGCTCTGCGGGGTCTACGCCTTCGAGAACGTTCAGCGGAACGGGGCCCGGGTCCTGCTGGACGGCTATGTCCCCTCGATGCCGTCCGGCTGGAACGACCGGGTCAGCTCGCTTCAGATCCGTTATGCCTGGTGGTGGCCCGGAGCCGCGGTCCAGGGGTAAGGGGTGACCGGGGCGGGACTGGGACAGGACGAGTCCGTCCGCCGGGGACGGAGCCGCCCGACCGGCCGGTCCCCGCGGCCGAAGGCCGCTACCCGCCTGACGGCACACGCGGACTCGTGGCCGTTCGCTGCCGGGGGAGCCCGGCATGGAATGGCCGGGACCACCGGCCGATGGCGCACTGTCCGTGGCAGCACGACCGAGGAGTCCCCACCATGAGGAAGAGGAACAGACCCATGCGCTCACGGTTGATGGCCCTGGCTGGTGTGTCCGCGGTGGTTCTCGCCGTCGGAACCGTCCGGGCCCCCGCGGTCTCGGCCAGCCCCGGCGACTGTCGGGGCGGCTGGTTCTGCGTCTGGGAACACTACAACTATGAAGGGTCCTTTGTGACGACGAACCAGAGCCTGTCCTACGTCGGCAACGGATTCAACGACAAGGCCACCTCGTACTGGAACCGCACCTCGTGGTACGTCACCTTGTATCCCGACGCGGGCTATCGCGGAGGCTGCATGATGAACTCCATTCCACCGGGCGGGTCCTCCCCGCTGCTCCCTGCCCACCTGAACGACAAGCTGTCCTCGTACACCATCACACCTCACGCCATCTGCTGATCCCACTCGGCGACAGCACCCGCCCGGTGGCTGCCGCGGCCACCGGGCGGGCCAGGTCATGAGGATCGGAGCACCACCGTCAGCACAGACCGCCGGAGGCGACCCGGAACGAGGACACCCGGTCGTTCGCCCACTCGGGCAGCAGGAAGACGGCCCCGTTCGGCGAGATCGGCTGCATGACGCAGCCGCCGTGGTAGTCGGCGTCCTGGTACAGGCTCACCACCATGCGGGTACGGTTCCAGTACGACGTCGTACGGTCGTTCATGAGAGCACCGATGTACGCGGTGCTCGCGCTGGAACTGTAGAGGCGCCCCGTGTAGTCGGCGTGCTCCCAGACGCAGAAATGAGACGGCGGACAGTCGTTCATGGCGGCACCGGCGGTCGGGGCGCGGACCGTACCCCCGGCGACGACCAGGATGGTGAGGGCGACCAGGCCCCGTGCGCGGGACCGGCTCCGAGGGGCCATGGATTCTCTCCCTGCCTTCCCTGTCGTGCGTACGTGGGTGGCTCACGCGGACAGCGTGAAGGACGTCCGAGCCTCCGGCGCGGAGGTGCGCGGAGCAGCGGCGGACGGCCCTACGACGTACCGGCCCGGCCAGGAGCCACCGGGGCGGGAATGACCGTTCTCCCCCGGTCGACGAGCTGCTGGTCGTACAGACTGCCCGGAACCATCCGGGTGCCGTTCGACACGACCTGGCCGTCACTGCCCGTCAACAGGCTCCCGGTACAGCCGAAGGCCCAGTTGTGCGCGGTGGGCGGCTCCTGGACCTTGTACTCCTGGGTAGTGCAGTTGTAGGCGGTGCTGTTGGCGTCCGACCAACCGTGTCCCGATCCCCGGGTGCCGTTGTTGACCAGCAGCAGTGAGCCGTCGACCCGGACGTTGTCGTACAGGGTGCCGCTGCCCCAGCGCTGATGGCCACCCGCGTCGTAGGTGGTCTGGACGAGCGTGGCGGTGCAGCGGGAGAAGACATTGGGGCCGGACTGCCGGCCGTAGGTGGAGAAGGCGTGGATCTTCGCCGCGGTCACCGCGCAGTCCTGGATCAGATTCTGCTGCCCTTGGAGCAGATACGCCTCCGAACGGGCCGAACTGTCGGTGGTGACCATGTCGAGGGCCTGGGTGCGCAGTACCGAGACGCGGCGGCTCTGCGGACCGAGCGCGGTCTGGCCACTGCCTCCGAAGTGACGCCAGACGACATCGGTGATCCAGGAGTCCTGGACAGCACGGAACTCCCAGGGGGCGGCGTTGTAGAAGTTCGCCGGATAGTCGGCGGCGGAGGTCATGGACTGACCGTCGAGGCTGAGACTCTCCACACCGGTCCTGCTGACACGGGGGAAGGTATAGCGATAGACGGTCGCCTGGGTGTACTGCTTCTCCAGCGCCGTGGTCAGGGGAACATCAAAGGTGATCCTGCTTCCCTGGACCGCGGTGATGCGCCGCTCGGCCCGCAGGCTCCAGTCCGGGGTCCAGATGCCTGTCATGCCGAGAGCGTCGATCCACGCCTGGGTCGTGGGCCGTTCAATGACCACTTCGTCGCCCACGGACAGCCCGGCGGCGCTGTCGAGGGTGAGGGCGGTCGCGCCGACCGGGACATAGGGATCGGCGACCTGATGGACGGTCCCCACGGTGGTATAGCTCGCGTTCGCCCCCACGGTGATCAGGGTGCGTATGGTGGGCCCGTCGGCGGCGACTGTCGTCCCCGACGGTCCGGTGCCCGCGCCCCGAAGCACCACACCCCCGGCGGTGATGCGGAGTTGCCCGGCGATGCGGTAGGTGCCGGGAGCGAGCTGGACCGCCCCCCGTAGACCGGAACTGTCCGGTGCGAGGGCCGATACCTGGTCGATGGCCGCCTGGACGGCCGCGGTCGCATCGCCCGTGCCGGGTGCGGGGACGGTCACTTTGACGGCGGCCCGTGGCAGGGCCGTTCCCCCGCCCCCGTACCCGGCGAAGGAGTAGTCGGGGACCCGGTTGCCCTGAGCGTCCTGCCCGTATGCCAGCCGGCCGTCCGACATGCCGAGCCAGGCTCCGCCGACCGGCCCGGACGGGACCGACGCGGTGGCCGGCCCGCCCGGGTCCGGCCCGTTCGCGGCGCCCGTCGGCGCCGCCGCGGACAACGGCCCGGTCAGCAGGGCGGCGATGACGGCAACGGCCAGGTGCGGCGCCCTGCCCCTCTCGGCCCACGTCATCGGTCTCTCCTTCAGCTCTGGGCGCACCGGCCGGACAGCCCGCGCGGGAAGCGAAGCTCGTCCGATACTGCGGGGGACGAACCTCCGGAACAACAGCGCCCGGGCGGAGTTGCCCAAGGATTGGCCCGGATTTTCCCGGGCACTGAAGCGATATCGCCCTCCGGGGCGGTCGACGGCGGGCCGGGCGGATCACGGCACGGGACCGCTGGGGCGGCCCCGGAGCGGATGCACATCCCCTGACGGGCCCTTCCGCATATCCCCTTCCCCCGGAAGCCGTCGGCGGCGCCCTCCCCGAAAGCCTTCCCCTGCTCCGGCGGGCTCGGGCCGTACCCATATCTGTCCGGAAAACGCCTCGCGCGCGAGGCCGTATCTCCGTGATGTTGTCGTTTCTTCCTACTGCGCCCGGTAACGGTGTGCCGTGTGGGTCACCGTCGGGGCTCTCCGGTGGTGAGCCGGTGAGGAGTCGAGGGTGGGGCCACGGATGATGCCGGCGGGCAGCAGAGCGGGGGCACCGGATGCCAGGGAGGCCCTGGAGCTGCTGGCTTCGCCGGATGCCCGGCGGGACCCCCACCCCTGGTACGAGCGGTGGCGCCAGTGGGGTCCGCTGGTCTCCGGCGGCCCTCCCGTGGTGATGCTCCTGGACTACGCGGACTGTCTCGCCGCGCTGACCGCTCCGGAGCTGACGACGGACCAGAGACACTGCCCCTGGATGGCCCGGAGGGCGAAGGCACTCTTCGACAGCTGGCCGGACCCGCCCGACTCGGTACTGACACCGCCGTTCGCCTTTCTCGGGCACCGGCCCCCGCCGCCCGAACGCGGGGCCGTGGTGCGGGGACTGTCCGGAGAGGAGACACGGGCGGAAACAGCGCGGGTCGTCACGGCGGCACTGGACTCCCTCGGCCCGGTTCCCCGGAGGATCGAGGTGATCAGCGCCCTCATCGACCGGATCGCCCTGGATCTCGCCTGCGCGCTGCTGGGTCTGCCCTCGGCGGAGGCGGGAGCCGTCCGGGCGGGGGCCAGGTCGGTGATGGCCCTGTTCGACGAGGTCGTCGATCCGACCGGTCCACTCCGCTCCGGAGCGGACGTCACACCGGGTCGCCTGCCACCGGGACTCATCCGCTCGGTGACCGCCTTCCACCGTCTGGTAGCGGACGCGGTGGAGGATATGCCCGCGACCGCGCTCACTCGCGCGCTGCGTCTGTTGCGCGAGCGCACCCGAGACCGGGCCACCCTGGTGTCCACCGCTGTCCTGATCGTCGAGTCGGCCTATGAATCGCTTGGGCATTTCCTGACGAACTGCCTCTACTCGGCGCTCGCTCATCCGGCGGTCGCGGCGGAATTGCGGCGAGCGCCCGCGGGGGCGGGCGCGGTGGTGGAGGAGGTGCTGCGCTGGTGCCCGCCGACTCATCTGGTGGTGCGGTACACGGTCCGGCGTACCGTCCTCGGGACGGGTCCACGGCAGGTCGAGGCCGGGCCGGGGACGGTGGTGCTCCTGAACCTGGCCGCGGCGGGCAGGGATCCGCGGGTCTTCTCCGATCCCGCGGTCTTCGATCATCTGCGGACGCAACCGGTCGGCCATCTCGGCCTGGGGCACGGTCCGCACTTCTGTGTTGGAGCGGGGCTGGCGCGCCCGGCGGCCGGGGAGCTGCTGGCCGGCTTCGCCACCAGAGTGCAGCGCCCCCGGTTCCTCCGGCCCGATCCGGGGCTGGTTCATCGTGACAATGTGCTGGTGCACGGGTTGACGGAGCTGCCCATCGCCTTCGACGGCGTACGGCAGACGGAGCACCCGGGCAGCAGCCGGTGAACGGAGGGACCGGGCCGGAGGGGGCGGGTCCGCCCGGCGCCGGGGGCTCACCGGGGCGGGGGCAGCGGGGCGCCCTCTCCGGAACGTCGCTGGCGCTGATCGGGCCGCCCGACGGGCCCGGTGGGCCCGCGCGGGTCTCGGTCTTCGACCCGGCTGCCGTCACGGAGCCGACACCACTGCCCGGGGTCCCCACCTTGGTGGCGCTGCCGCTGGTGGACGGCGGAGCGGGGCTGTCCCGGTCCGTCCGTACCCGGCTGGTCCGGCAGGAAGCACTGGAGCAGGCGCTGTCGGCGGGTGGGGGGCTGCCGGTGGTCCTGGGGCGGCGGACCGGCGGTGCCGCGCTCCGCTGCGACCTGTTGTTCTCCTGCGTCGGAGAGCCGGCGCGGCGGTGGTGGGCGACGGCAGGTGGTTCCGGCCCCTCGGGTGCCTGGCTGTCGCGGACGGGGAACAGCGGAGGAAGGACTGTGGTGGCCTTCGGGAGCTGTCTGTTCAGCGGGCGGTCGCTCCGGCTCAGCGGGGTGTTCGGGGAGCCCCTGCCGTTCCTGCGGAGCGCCTTCCGCCCGACCGGGCGGGTGGTGCGGACCGGATACGAGACCGGCCCGAGTCTCTATGAACTCGACAACGCCAAGCGGCTGAGCGACACGGTGGCCCGGGTGGTCCGGCTGCTGGGGCCGGGGCACCGGGTCCGGCTCGTGCTGGATCTGCCCCGTACCCAGTACCTTCTCAGGCTCTGGAACTGGTGGGAGGAGGGAGCCATCGGGGATCGTGAACTGCGGCGGCTCAGCGCACTGGTGGAGGAGCGGACCGCTCTGGTGGAGGAGTTGTTCGTCCGCTGTCTCACCACTTCTCTGGGTCCCGGACGAAGAGAGCTGGTGGCGGCGATGACCCGGGCGGACGAGTGCGGCGCGATCCTGCCGGCCACGGGGAGACCCGCACCGGGAAAGCGTCCCCCCTCCGTTTCCGAACTGTTGAAGATCCTCACACGCGACCACGCGGGCTGGGAACTGGCCACACGGCTCGCGCCGCCCGGTGACCTGGTGGGGCTGGTCCGGATGAGTCATCTGACGGGGGCTCTGCGGACCGCTCTCCAGGAGGACGAGCAGATGATCATGGTGGATGATCCGGCGGAGAGCGGCCTCGGCGCACGGGCCCACCGGCTGCTGATCTCCTGCGGCGCAGACGTCGCGGCAGCCGCGGACCGGTTGGGCGGGCTGTATCCGCTGAGCCGGCTGCTCGTGGCCGGGGGCCGCCACGGCGAAAGCTACTTCACTGACCCGGGAGGGTGTTTCGCGTTGCCGGACGGGCGTCGGCTGACCGCGGAGGAGCTGGTGAGCTGGGCCTACGGTGGCGGAATCGCCACCACGGGGCCGGATTCCGGAACCCGGGACCCCAACCGGCCCGGCCGCGGCGTCCGGGCGGCGGACCGCGTCAGCAAGTCCCGCATCCTCGCCGACCCACCCGGCTTTGGATGACCGGGTGTCCCCTGCCTCGTGAGGCCGGGGGCACAGGGCGGTTTCGACGGCCGCACCACCGGATCGCCGCGGGTCCGGCCGACCGGCTCAGCCGGCGGACCGCCCACTCCAGGGGGCCGTGTGCGGGATGCCGGTGCACCACAGGCCCCGGCTCCGGGGCAGAACCGGAGGAGGGCGAGCGGCCGTATGCGGGCCGGTAATGTGTCGAGGGCGTGTTCAAGCCGCCAAGAGGGCAGCCAAGAAGGACGATGGGGGCGGACAGAGGTCCGGAGGAGGACTCATGCGGTCGGTCATTCCCGACTATCTGGCCGAGGCCCTCGGGGGTGTCGCCTCGGACACGTCCGGAGCGCCGGCGGACTACATCCCCGAGCTTGCGGCAGCGGACCCGGAGCGCCTCGGTGCGGTCTTCGCCACCGTTGACGGCGAGGTCTACGGTGCCGGCGACATCGACACCGAGTTCACGATCCAATCGATCTCCAAACCGTTCACGTACGCGCTGGCGCTGGCCGACCGGGGCTTCGACCCGGTGCTCGCCAAAGTCGGTGTCGAGCCGTCGGGAGAGGCGTTCAACCAGATCTCCCTCGAAAGTGATACGGGGCGCCCTTTCAATCCCATGATCAACGCCGGTGCGATCACCGCCCACTCGCTGGTCGGCCAGGAGGACATGACTCCTGCGGAACGCGTGGAGCGCGTGGTCCGCGGCCTTTCGGCGTTCGCCGGTCGTGAGCTGAGGGTGGACGAGGCGATGTGCGTGTCGGAGATGGAGCACGCACACCGCAATCTCGCCATCGCGTACATGCTCCGCGGCTACGGCATCCTCACCGAGGACCCCAGGGCCGTGGTCGAGGGCTACACTCGCCAGTGCGCTGTGCTCGTCACCGCGCGGGATCTGGCCATGATGGCCGCGACATTGGCCAATCGCGGCGTGAATCCCCTCTCGGGCGAGCGAGTGATCCGCGAACCGGTGGTGCGTCAGGTGCTGAGCGTCATGTCCACCTGCGGCATGTACGACGCGGCCGGTGACTGGGCGACCCAGGTCGGCATTCCGGCAAAGAGCGGCGTGGCCGGGGGCTTGATCGGCGCGCTCCCCGGTCAGATCGGCATCGCCACGTTCTCACCACGGCTGGACGCCCACGGGAACAGTGTCCGCGGAGTGGCCCTGTTCGGGAGGTTCTCCTCCGATATGGGTCTGCATGTGATGGAGGTTCCGGCCGCCGCGCGGGCCATCGTACGGTCCAGCCATATCGTCGGCAGCGGCCCGGATGCGGTCCGGGTCCTCCAACTCCAAGGCGGGATCAATTTCGCCGGAGCCGAGAGAGTCGTCCGGGAAGTCGTGAACACCGCCCCCGCGGAGACCAGGGTGGCTCTGGACCTCACGATGGTCTACTCCCTCGACGACGTGGCACGGCGCATGCTGCTGGAGGTCGTGCGCCGGCTCACGCTGGAGGGTCACGACGTCTACCTCGTGGACCCCGAATCGGTCATGCCCGATCCCGATCCCGGCGATGGTGGCCGGGTCACCACCGTAGGCGATGTGGAACACGTCGTGACGGGGCGGCACACGGTGGCCCAGAGCGGCAGCCGGCCGAAGAAGGGAAGGCTCGACCCATGAACGGCGGCTGCCCCTTGGGCCGGTACGAGCGCCATGCACTCCGGCAAACCGCATGCCCGTCCGGCACTCCGGCCCCGTGCCAGCAGGCCGGGACCCGGCAAGCGCCGGGTCTCGGCGGCGTCAGCCTCAGCCCGGTCGCCGTGGCCTGGGCGCCCGCCGACGACACCAGCCCCGTCGTCCAGGACTTCGTCCGCTGCTGTCTGAACGAAGGAGCAACGGACCGAGGGCACGATCACCGTGGCCGGAAGTGAACGATCTGCACAGGCCCCGTGTCGGGTGAGTCCGGTAGCGGATCCGGCTCGACGTTCCCGGCTCGCACTGCCGGTACGGAGTTCGCCGAGATCACCGGCCCTCACCGGTGGATACCCCGTCAAACGGACCTGGCGGGACAGGCCGTCTCATGCGGTTCAGCCTCTTGTGCGCGTCCCGTTGATGGGCTAGATCTCTTCTCGCGATTGGTACAGACCACCTGACCCCACTCAGACAAGGCCACCAAGATGTTCCGACGCGCCTCCGCGTTCGTGGCGACGGCTCTGCTCGCCTCGCTCGTCGCGGCCCCCGCGACCGCTCACGCCGATGACGACGACAGCCGACTGCCCGGCCACCGTGTGGCCTACTTCACCGGATGGAGCGTCTACAGCGGCTTCTCCGCCAAGAAGGTCCAGGACTCGGGCCAGGCGGCGAAGCTGACTGTGATCAACTACGCCTTCGGCAATATCTCCCCCGAGGGCACCTGCTTCGAGGACAACCTGGCCGACCAGGCCGACGCCTGGGCCGACTACCAGCGGCCGATCAGCGCTGCCGACTCGGTGGACGGCGTCGCCGACACCTGGGACCAGCCGCTGAAAGGCAACTTCAACCAGCTGCGGAAGCTGAAGGCGAAGAACCCCCTTCTGAAGGCCGTCATCTCCATCGGCGGCTGGAGCTGGTCCAAGTACTTCTCGGACGTGGCTGCCACCGACGCCGCGCGCAAGAAGTTCGTGGCCTCCTGCGTCGACCTCTACATCAAGGGCAACCTGCCGCAGCTGGGCTCGCCGGAGGGCGGCCCGGGCAGCGGCGCGGGCGTCTTCGACGGTATCGACCTCGACTGGGAGCACCCGGGCGGCGACGGTCTGCCGGACAACTCGGTGCGCCCCGAGGACGGCCGCAACTTCACCCTGCTGCTGGCCGAGTTCCGGCGGCAGCTGGACGCGCTGGGCGACGGGCCGCGGGGGCGCCACCTGCTGACGGCGGCCGTCGCCGCCAACACCACCATCGCGGACCGGCTGGAGCTGCGGAAGGTCGCCCGCCACGTCGACTACCTGAACCTGATGACCTACACCATGCACGGCTCCTGGGAGCCGCTGGGCCCGACCAACCACCAGGCGAACCTCTACACCGACCCGGCCGACCCCTCCGGCAGCGGCTACAGCTACAGCGCGGACCGGGTGGTGCGGCACTACCTGGCCGGCGGGCTGCCGGCCCGCAAGGCGGTGCTCGGGGTGCCGTCCTGGGGCTACGGCTGGACGGGGGTGCCCGCCGGGGCGAAGAACGGCCTCTACCAGCCCGCCACCGGCATGTCCCCGCGCGGCGGCGGCGAACTGCCCTACAAGGCAATCAAGGACCTCCCGGGCACCGTGCACACCGACCGCAGGCACGGCGCGGCCTGGAAGTACGACGGCACCGAATTCTGGTCGTACGACACCCCTGCCACCGCCGCCCAGAAGGCCCGCTACACCCAGCGCAACGGTCTCGGCGGCGTGATGGTCTGGTCCCTGGACGGGGATGACGCCCAGGGCTCGCTGATCACTGCGCTGGACCGCGGTCTGCGGCGCTGACCTGCGGCCGCGACCCGGTGGCGGGCGGAGCGACCCGCCCGCCACCGAGTGCGGCGGCCGAACGCACAGACTCCTCAAGGTTGCGACGCCGGACGGCACGCAGCTCCATCCGCGCGCCCCAGGCCTCCATGGTGAAGCGGCTCTCGTCGTTCGGTCGTCGAGGTCGGTGTGCACTCAACGGCGGTACGTCTCCAGCAGCCGTAAAGGACACATGGGAGCCGGGGTGACGGAACGGCCGAGAAGGCACCGGGCAGCTGGGCCACAGGTGCCCTGGCCCACCAGGGCGAAGGGGCCTCCCGCCTCCACGGAAACGGCCTGCCCCGCCCTCCTGGTCCGGCTGCACGGATTCATACCGCCTGTACCATCGGCGAGTTCACGTCCTGCAGTACATTGGGTCCAGTTCAGCACAGGATCCGTCCTACCCTGGGAGACCGCCGGTGAACGACGTCCCGCTGGATCGACACGGAATGAATGTGCTGATGTGCGACCCGGCAGGACTCATGGTGGCGACCGCTCAGGACGTGCTGGACCCGTTCGGTCCGGCCCTCCCTTACATCGACGCCCTCGGCGCGGGTCCGAAGGAGAAGCCGGCCCGGACCTCGTGATCGGGGAGTTGATCCCCGCGCCCGCGAGCGCCGCCCACTCCTTCTCCGACTCCGCCTCGGCCGTTCACGCCCTGTTCCCGGAAGAGGCCGCCGCCGTCGCACGCGCCGTGCCGAAGCGACGGCAGGAGTACGCCAGTGTGCGCCTCTGCGCCCGGCGGGCCATGCATGCGCTGGGTGTGACGGCGGCGCCGCTCGTGGCGGGACGGCGGGGCGCGCCGCAATGGCCCGCCGGTCTCGTCGGGAGCATGACACACAGTGCCGGCTATCGCGCAGCCGTCGTCGGCCGGGTCCGCGACTACCTCGGGCTCGGCATCGATGCCGAGCCCAACGCTCCACTGGCCGACGGACTGCTGGAGTTCATCTCACCGCCGGGGGAGCACGCCCGGGTGCTGGAGCTGGCCGCGGGGGCGCCGGAGATCTGCTGGGATCGTCTGCTGTTCAGTGCGAAGGAGACGGTGTTCAAGATCTGGTATCCGCTGACGGGGCGTGAGCTGGACTTCGGGGACGCCGACATCCGGTTCGACCCGGGCGACGGCACGTTCACCGCTCGGCTCACAGTCCCGGCCGGGGGGCCGGACGCCGACCGGCTGAAGGTCCTGACGGGCCGCTGGCTCTGTCGTGACGGTCTCGTCGTGACGGCCATCGCCCTGCGGCACCCGGGGCCGACGACTCCCGCCCCCTCCCCCGCACCGCACCGCACCGCACCGCACCGATGACGGAAAGCTGATATGAGAGTTGACCGCTCCCTGCTCCCCGCACCCGTCCCGCCGCCGTCCGAGCTGCCCGCCGGGACGATCCGGCTGCGGGACGAAGGCACGATGACCGACTGGACCGTCGAGGTCCGGGCCTTCCGGCTGGCGCCCCTTCCGGTCACCCGCGAGTTCTACGCAGCCGTCCTGGGCGAACGGGACGCTCCGGCGGGCGACGGCGGCCGGAAGCCGGTGACCGAGGTGTCCTGGATCGACGCCGTGCGCTTCTGCAACCGGCTCTCCCAGGCCGAGGGAGTGCGGCCCTGCTACACAGGGATCGAGGAGCCGGACGCGGAGAACGTCGTCTGGGATCGGGACGCCGACGGGTACCGGCTGCCCTCCGAGGCGGAGTGGGAGTACGCCTGCCGCGCCGGGAGCACCGGGGTGCGCTACGGCGAACTCGACGACATCGCGTGGTACCGCGGCAATGCGGGCGACCAGGTGCACGAGGCCGGCACCCGGGCCCCCAACGACTGGGGCCTCCACGACATGATCGGGAATGTATGGGAGTGGTGCTGGGACCGCTACGACCCGGCGGTCTACGGGCCGTACCGGGTCTTCCGCGGCGGCGGCGCCTATGACCCGCCCCGCGCCTGCCGAGCCTCGTGCCGGCGCAAGAGCCATCCCACCCTCCGTATCGACGACCTGGGATTCCGGCTCGCCCGGTCCGTTTCCTGACCCGGATCCCGCCCGCCGTCCGCGTCCCACGCAGCGCACCTTGCCCCGATCGCGTCCCGGCCCTCTCCCGTCCGGTGTCACGACCGGCCCGGCCGCGCCGACCACCGCCCCACCGCGTCCCACCATGTTCCGGGCGTATTCCGAACGCTCCCCGGCCGCATGGAAATCTACGCTCCACGAATGAAACAAGCCATATCAAATATGCACAAAATTGATATGACCACCGCAAGTTGAAACCGGAGGAAGCATGCTCACCGGTCACGACAACGCCACCCCGCTCCCCATCGATGTGACGACATTCGAGCAGGATCCGCACGCGCTGTACGACATGCTGCGCATCGAGGCACCCGTCCGCCGGGTCATCGCACCCGGCGGGCTGACGGTCTGGCTCATTACCCGCTACGACGACGCGAAGTCCGCCCTCATCGACCCGCGGCTCTCCAAGAACGTCGAGATCGGCCAGAAGGTCATCGAGCGCAACACGACCGACGAGGCCACCGCCATGGTGTTCGCCACCGAGCTGTCTACTCACATGCTCAACACCGACCCGCCGGACCACACACGGCTGCGCAGACTCGTCAACAAGGTCTTCACCATGCGGGCCGTCGAGAAGCTGCGCCCCCGTATCGAAGAGATCACCACCGAACTGCTCGACGCCATGGAGGGCCAGGAGCAGGTCGACCTGATGCGGGCCTTCGCCTACCCACTGCCCATATCGGTGATCTGCGAACTGCTGGGCGTGCCCACCGTCGACCGGGACCGCTTCCACGGCTGGGTATCCGCCCAGCTCTCCGGCGACCCCGAGAAGATCGCCCAGGCCGCCCCCTCGCTTCTGGGCTATCTGCACGAGCTGGTTGCCGGCAAGCGCACCGCGCCCGCCGACGACCTGCTCACCGGCCTGGTGCACGCCAGCGACGACGGCGACAAGCTGAGCCCGCAGGAACTGGTCTCCATGGCCTTCCTGCTGCTGGTCGCCGGCCATGAGACCACCGTCAACCTCATCGGCAACGGCATGTTCGCCCTGCTGCGCCACCGCGAGCAGTTCGCGGCCCTGCGCGCCGACCCGTCCCTGCTGCCCGGCGCGATCGAGGAGTTCCTGCGCTACGAGGGACCCGTCAACACCGCCTCCCTGCGCTACACGACGGAACCCGTCGAACTGAGCGGGGTGGTGATACCCGAGGGCGAACTCGTCGTGGTCTCCCTCGCCTCCGCCAACCGGGACAATGCCCAGTACCCCGACGGCGGCAGCCTGGACGTGCACCGGCAGGCCGGCGCCAACCTCGCCTTCGGCCACGGCATCCACTACTGCGTCGGAGCGCCACTGGCCCGTCTGGAGGCGCAGATCGCCTTCGGCCGGCTCTTCGAACGCTTCCCGGAGATGACCCTGGCCGCCGATCCCGCCGACTTCCGCTGGCGGCCGGGGACCGTGCTGCGCGGACTGGAGACCCTTCCGATACGGCTCAGCGCCGGACGGGACTGAGCGGTGCCCGGCGCGTCCACGAGGCTCCCCGTGGACGCGCCGGGCATCCGCCACGCCGTCCCGGTCCGCAAACACCCGCCGGGCACCGGGAGAGGCCCGCGACGACCCACGGGGTCCCGGTCCGCGTCACCGCGGACCGGGACCCCGTGCGCACGGGCCCTTGGGTGCCCCTACGGCTCCCGGGGGGACGTCTCCGGTCCGGTCCGCGCGGCCTCGTGGCCCGCCGCGGCGCCCCCGCCGAGGTCCCGGAAGTTCTTCGTGCCGAGCCTGAGGCTGAACTCCGGGGCGAGCCGGAAGAGCCACCAGAACAGCTTCCAGAACCCCGGCACGACGATGACGCCCTTGTTCCGGGCCACCTCGTCCAGCGCCTTCCGGGCGAACTCCTCGGGTGGGATGGGCTTGCGCTGCTCCCACATCTCGCGGGTGACCTCGCTCGTCACCCCGTCGACCCGGCGGCCGTACCGTCCGCCCTCGATGAAGGGGGTGCGGACGACCCCCGGGCACAGCACACTCACCCGAACACCGAGCTGCGCGGCCTCGGCCCGAAGATTGTGCGAGAGGCCCACGACGGCATGCTTGGTGGTGACATACGAGGTGGTGCCGGGGCTCGGCACCAGACCCGCCATCGAGGCGGTGTTCACGATATGGCCGAATCCCTGATCGATCATGAGGTTGTAGGCGGCCTGGACGCCGTTGACGGTGCCGCCGAGATTGACGTCGAGAACGCGCCGCCAGTCCTCGATGCGGTAGTGGCGCGCCCCGGCGCCCATACCGTGGCTGATGCCGGCGTTGTTGAACAGGAAGTCCAGCCGGCCGGTGCGGGTGACGGTCTCCCGGACCAGCCGGGCGAACTCCTCGTGGTCCGTCACATCCAGCCGGGCCGCCGTCGCCCTGCCACCGGCGGACCGCACCGCGGCCGCCGCCTCCTCCGCCAGCTCCAGCTGGAGATCTGCCAGCACCACCTCACCGCCACGGGCGGCCAGCTCCTCCGCCAGCGCACGGCCGATGCCCGAGGCACCGCCCGTGATGATCGCCGTGGCGTCCCGATAGATCCTCAGTCCGCTGTCTGTTGCCATGACCGGGATTCCCCCTTTCTCTGTTGTACCTCAGCCCCGTGCCGGGGCCATCCGCTCCTGAAACTCGCCCAGCGACTTCAGGTCCTGTCCGAAACGGTTGACGGTGCTCTCCTGGACCGAGCCGCTGCCCGGGGGGAGGATGTACTTGACGAACGTCGCGAGCGTGGCGCTCGGACCCAGGTCGACGAAGGCGGCGTCGCCCCCGGCGGCCATCCGCCCGATCGTCCGCGCGAACTCCACGGGCCGGCGCATCGCGTCCCAGACCACGTCCGGCGTCACGGCCTCCGTCCGGTGGCCTGAGGCGGCGGAGACGACCGGGATCCGGGGCGGGGCGAGGCCCAGCCCGCCGGCCAGCTCACGCACCTGCTCCTCGACCGGATCGAGGAGCGGGGTGTGCACCCCGTAGTTGACCGGCAGCCGCTGGCACACCACGCCCTCGCGCTCCAGCGCGGACTGGAATTCCGCCACCGCCCCGACACGGCCGGTGACGACGAAGTTGCCGTCGAAGTTGCGGGCCGTCACCCAGAGGTCGCCGGGCGTCCCGGCGTACCGCTCCAGCAGCTCCGGCGGACCGACGACCGCCAGCATGGCCGCCCTCGGCGTCCGGTCCTCCAGCAGCCGGGCGAAGTCGACGGCGAAGGAGATCCCCGTCTCCAGCGGGAAGACCTCGGCGACCACGGCGGCGGTGATCTCCCCCAGGCTGTAGCCGAGCAGCACATCCGGGACGAGACCCATTTCCTGGACCACCCTGGTGAGGCTGTACTCGACGCACAGCAGCGCCGCGCTGGACACCGTGAGATCGTCGAAGGGATCGCCCTTCGCCCGGTCCGGATCGAAGATCGTGTCCAGGACCGAGCTGCCGAGGACGGGCGTGGCGATGTCGTCGCAGTAGTCCAGCCAGAGCCGGTAGCGCGGGTGCCGCTCATACAGCTCACGGGTCATCTGGAAGTACTGGGAACCCTGCCCCGAGTACATGAACACGGTCGGTCTGGTCATGCCTGCGCTTTCGAGAGAACTCCGACAGGGGCGGAAATCGGGACGGGGGTGCGGCGGTCAGCACGCCTCCAGGCAGATCGCCGAGCTGATCCCGCCGAAACCCATGCTGAGGCTGACGGCTGTCCGCAGCCGGCAGGGCTCCGCTTTCTCCCCCACCCAGGGAAAGGTGTCATCGATCGGGTCGGCCAGATTGCGGGTGGGGTGCAGCCGCTGCTCCCGCAGCTGGAGCAGGGTGGCGACGACCTCGACGGCGCCGGCTGCCGTCAGTCCGTGACCGGTGATGGACTTGGTCGCATTGATCCGGGCGTGGTCGAGTCCCGCGCGCCGCAGCGCCCGCAGCTCGATCCCGTCGCCCGTGGGCGAGCCGGTGCCGTGCGGATTGACGTAGTCGACGGCGGACGCCGGCAGACCCGCCTCCCGCAGGGCCGACTCCAGGGCGGCGGCCTCGCCCTCCTCGGACGGGTTGGGATTGCGGTTGCCGTCGATCGCCGTGCCGCACCCGAGGACCCGCGCGTACGGGGCGGGATGCCGGCGCAGGCCCTCCCGCTCGACCACCACCGCAGCACACGCTTCGCCGTAGATGAAGCCGTCATGGCCCCGGTCGAAGGGGCGGCAGGCCGCCGCCGGGTCATCGGCCCAGCGGTGGGAGCCCATCGCGCCCATGCTGCGGAACGCGGTCAGCTCCCAGTACGAGAGGTCCATCAGTGCGCCCACCGCCACGCACACGTCGACCTGGCCGGACCGCACCGCGCGGACCGCCTGGAGCACCGCGAGCAATCCGCTGGCGGAGGCGCCGCCCAGGGTGTGGGCGAAGCCCCGGATCGGGTACTGCTCGGTGCAGAAGCCGCACAGGTCGGTGTCCATGAACGCCATGCCGTAGGTGGGGCGCAGAAAGCCGGGGTGCTCGGCGTGCCGGGCGTGCAGCAGGACCTGCTCCCGCTGCTGGATGTTGGAACCGCCGATCACCAGGCCGGTGCGGAAGGGGTCGGCCTCGTCCAGACCGGCCTCCCGCCATGCCTCGTCCAACGTGGCGAGGGCTGCTCGGGCCGAGAGTGAGGCCGCGCGCACCGTACGGGCGGGGATATGAGCGGGCATGACCGGCTCCGCCATCTCGGCGCCCTGGAAGGGTGCCGGGACGGTGCCGGTCCCGTCGTCCGGCAGCGAGCGGCCGGGCCGCCGCAGCGGGCCGAAGCCATGATCGCCGGCGAGGAGCGAGCCGAGGAACGCGTCCTTGCCCCGGCCTACCGCGGAGGTGATGCCGAGGCCGGTGACGACGACGCCGCGCGGATCAGCGGGCCGATTTGCCATGGATGAGTTCCGCGAGTTCTCCGATGTTCTGTGCCTGGGCCAGTTCCACCAGCGGGATGCTGAGGGAAAGGGACTGAAGGGTCATCATGATGATCTCGGCCCGGTCGATGGAGTTGGCGCCGAGGTCGCGCAGCGACTCGGCAGGCTGGAAGGGGTGCTCCTCCAGCTCGGGGATCACCTCGCGGGTGTGCTCCACAATCAGGGCGAAGACGTCCTGGTCGGGCATGGGTCTAACCTCCGGTGTAGTGGGCCGCGATGAGGTCGCGGACTTCGGGCTGGTGGAAGGTCTTCTCGTGCATGGCCACCTCGCGTTCGATGAAGCGGGGCAGCTCGGACCGGAGTTCGGAGACGAGATGGTCCTTGAGGGTGACAAGGGAGACCCGGGGCTTCTCGGCGAGCGTCTCGGCGAGTTCGAGCGCATAGGGCAGGACCTCGGCGCGCGGCAGAACCGGGAAGGGGACGCCGCGTTCCTTGAGTTCGCGCCCGTAGTAGGTCTTCGCGGAGAGCAGCATCTCCTCGGCCAGACCGAAGCCGAGCTTCTTGGGGAGGATCAGCGTCGCGCCCATGCCGGGGGTGAAGCCGTACCGCATGAAGTTGGTGGTGTAGATGCTCTCGCGGCTGAGGACCACGAAGTCGGCGA
This sequence comes from Streptomyces sp. NPDC094448, assembly GCF_044763775.1. Taxonomy (NCBI): domain Bacteria; kingdom Bacillati; phylum Actinomycetota; class Actinomycetes; order Kitasatosporales; family Streptomycetaceae; genus Streptomyces; species Streptomyces sp. NPDC094448. Next base: position 185,476 of record NZ_JBIWGU010000003.1, read on the forward strand.
AGAGTCCCATGGCGAATCCGCCGCCGACGCCGTGGCCCTGCATCGCGGAGATGACGGGCACGGGGCAGTCGAGCGCGAGTCCGTAGATGTCGGAGTCGGTGAAGCTGATGCGCCGCTCCTGGATCTGGAGCAGGCTCTCCTTGGTGCCTCCGCTGGCGAAGTAGTTGCCGTAGCCGGTGAGAACGACCGCCTTGCACCGCCGGTGGTCCTTGACCCGGGCGAAGGCCTTGCTCAGACCGATGATGAGCCGATCGGTGAAGGTGTTCTTGTGGACCTCGTCCCGCATGGTGATCTGGACGATGTGGGGCCCGATCTCCCGGTACTCCACGGGGTCGCTCTGCATCACTGCTCTCCCTCCCAGGGGAACCGTCCGGTGTGCACATAGCGGGCGATCTTTTCGAGGTTCTCGTGGTCGGAGAAGACCTCGTGATTGGCCGCGACGGCCTTGTCGCGGGAGGGGACGAGGAGGTCGTCGAGGTTCCGTAGATAGTTCTTGTAGCGGGCGACGCCTTTTTTGGGCAGATAGCGCAGCCGCAGCAGATGGCGGCGCAGCAGCCTGCCGCTGTCGGCGGCGCAGTCGTCGGCGAGCCCCCAGGCGACGGCCTGCCCTGCGGTGAAGGGCTGGGTGGTCAGGGTGGCGAAGTTGGCCCTGGCCGGACCGGTCTTCCGGATCAGGAAGGGCAGGACACAGGCCGGCATCAGTCCGAACAGGAGTTCCGAGAGGCTGAAGACGGTGGTGTTCTCGCAGAGGACGATGTCGCAGGCGGCGATGAAGCCGATGCCGCCGGCGTTGGCCTTGCCCTGGACGTGTGCCACCGAGACGAAGGAGCCGAAGGCCAGGGAGAGCCACAGGTCGTAGAGGGCCGCGGCGTGGGTCCCGTCGGCGCCGCCCGCCGCACCGGCCGTGCCGTCGTCCAGTTCCTGGAAGTCGGCGCCCCAGCAGAACACCTCGGGCAGGCCCTCCAGGACGAGGACCTTGGCGCGGTCCTCGCACTGGCGGACCACGGCGGTGCACTCCTCGACGAGGCGACGGCTGATGGTGTTCCCGGCCTCGGGCCGGTGGATCTGGAGAAAGCAGATCTCCTGCTCCCAGCGGACCCTGACGGTCTCGTACACCGTCTCCGGGCTCAGGACACCCACTCGTACTCCCGGTGGAACTCGTCGATGCGCTGGAGAAAGAGCCGTTCCCCGCCGAGGGCGGTGCGGGCCTGTGGGACGACACCGGGGTCCAGGACAGTGTTGCGGGTGCCGAACTTGACGGCGTGGTTGGCCCGGAGGAGTGCGTCGTACTCCGGCATGGTCAGCGTGTAGCGGGAGTCGAGGTGTCCGCCGATGCCGAGGACGCGCAGCCGGTCCCGGCTCTCGGGGCGGGCGACGCCGCTGAAGAATTCGGAGCAGCAGCCGGAGCCGTAGGAGAAGACGCCGATGCGCTGTGGGCCGGTGAGGTCGGCGTTGTCGATGGTGCTGGCGAGGGAGAGCATGGTGGTGGCGCCCATGATGTTGCCGACGCGCTGGCAGTAGGCGAGTCCGGGGCCCATCCGGCGGAGGAAGTCCTCCTCGATCCGGGCGGGCCGCGCCTTGACTATCTTGCGCATCAGATTGCGGTGGGCGCCCTTGACCATGCCACCGAAGGGGGTGTGGAAGGCGAGGTAGCCGAAAGTCTCCACGAAGTCCACATCGCCGACGCGCCGCTGGTATTCGCGGAAGGCGTTCTCGCAGCAGTCGAGGTAGGACAGGAGGGACAGTTCCGCATTGCCGGCCTCGCTGTCGGGGAGCGGGCGGCAGGTGTCCATCACCTCATGGCCGTAGTAGCCGCTGGCGCCGACATCGATCTGGAAGATGTGCGGGGCGTCGCTGATGATCATTGCTACGGCGCCGGCGCCGCCGCTCGGCTCGGCGAAGGACCAGTCCTCGGAGAGGGCATCGCCTCCCTCGGCCACCATGAAGCGGGTGATGTCGGTGGCGATGACCAGGGCCTTGGCACCCGGGGAGGTCTGGGCAAGGATGAAATTGGCTGCGGTCTGGAGGGCCGCGACCCCGGAGTAACAGGCGTTCTTGATCTCAAAGAGGCGGCAGTTCCGGTTCAGTCCGAGCAGGCTGTGGAAGTAGGTGCTCATGGACTTGCCGAAGTCGAAGGCGGACTCGGTCGCGGTGATGACGAGTTCGATGCGGTCGCGCTCCTCCGGTGACAGGGCGTCGATGAGCGGCTTGGCCGCGTTGACGCCGAAGGTCACGGGGTCCTCATAGGGAAGGGCGACGGTCTTCTCCTTCATCAGGAGGTTGTCGAACCGCGCGGTGTCGAGTCCGCGGTGGGTCGCCAGCTTCTCCACGTCGACCTTGCAGGTGCCGGCGAAGACGTTCATCGCTTCGATGCCGACTGTGGTCATCAGTTTTCCCCTCGGGCTGTCGGATCGGTTCGGTCCACGGCCTCGGTCAGCCGACCGGTTTGAGTTCGTCCAGGTCGAAGTAGCCCCGGTAGCCGTGGACATAGACGGCCGGGCGGTGCCCGAAGAGAATGATCGCCTCCGTGGCGGTCTCCAGCTGTCCGTAGTCACCAGCGGTGGAGCAGACCCGAGTACCGACCGGATGCCTTTCGTTCCATATCCTGACCTTTTCCCCGGCGCTCCGCTCCGGTCGGTCCACTGCAGGCCCGGCGGGACTTTCCGGCGTCTTCTCCGAGACCTTTCCGTACGGGTGGATCTCCGAATTTGCTGCCGCGGCCGCAGCGTTCTTTCCGATATCGGGAAGTTCCCGCCGGATCTTCTTCACCATATTTGCAAGAACGCGGCCGTGGCCAATTTCCTCGAACTCCATACCCGCATATCCGAGGAGAAATTCCACGGTATCGGACCAGCGCACGGCACTGACGATCTGGCGAGCCATCAGTTCCCTGACCTGATGGTTCTCATAGGGCCGCGCGGTGACATTGGAGACGACCGGTATCCGCAGTTCGGAAATGGCGGTCTCCGCCAGGAATCCGGCGAACTCCACGCGGGCCTGTTCCATATACCGGGAGTGGAAGGCTCCGCTCGTCTTGAGCGGAACGAAGAGATGGGTACCGGCCTGGAAGAGCGGCTGCGCCGCCTTCAGGTCCTCGGCCCGGCCCGAGATCACAATCTGCGACGGCGTGTTGAAGTTCGCCAGATCGACGGCGTCGAGCCCGGCTTCCGCCAGAACGGCGCGGACCTCCTTCTCCGAGGCGTTGAGGACGGCCGCCATCGCCCCGCCCCCGGACCGGAACATCAGCTCGCCGCGCCTACGGACCAGACGGAGCCCGGTCTCGAAGTCGAAAGCCTCGGCCGCGAGCAGGGCGTTGAACTCACCCAGGCTGTGACCTGCGACGAAGTCCGGGACGACACCGGTCTCCCGCAGCTTGCGGTAGTAGGAGAGGGCGTTGACGACATAGAGGGCCGGCTGGGTGTACCGGGTGTCGTCGAGCCGTCCGTCCGGGTCGTCCAGGCAGAGCGTCCGGATCGGGTAACCGAGGAGCGTGTCGGCGGTCCGGGTGAGGTCGGGGAACTCGTCGAAGAGGTCGGCGCCTCCCATTCCCTTTCGCTGCGACCCTTGACCGGGGAAGATGTATGCCCTCAACGTGAGAACCCTTTCTCATCATTTCTGGTCCGTTCGCTGCGGCGATGGCCGCGCGTCCTTCTGCAAAAGTGAGCAGACCTCCGGCCCTGCGTTCGGGCTTTCCTGTCAATGGCCATCCCACGCTTCCCGGTCACTCATCGTGACAACGAGTCAGATCATATGCCCTGGACACAGCACATGGCCAGTGGAAATCTTCAGGAGACGCGTTTTTGGTGCTCCGCCAGAATATGTTCGGCCTCCTGCATGAGCTGTCTCGCCATATGGTCGGGGTGCCGGTTCCGCCAGTTCTCCAGATCCGTTCCCCGTACCCATTGGTTAAAGGCTCCCAGAGCCGGGCCCGTATGGACCTGGACATTCGCCGGATCCCGCCCGGGGTCCGTGAAGGAGAGCCGGCTGCTGTATCCGTAGTACCAGCGGAAGATGAGGGCCATCCTGCGCTTCGGGAGGCGTTCGGCCCGCTCGATCTCCGCCTCCCGGCCGGTTCTGCGCAGATGGTCGCAGGTCTCCCTCCAGACCTCGTCGACACTTCTCTTGAAGAAGGTCTCCTGGAGCTGCCGGCGCACCCCTTCGGGGATCTCCTCCCAGGACTCATAGGTTTGGTAAAGGGCGTGGAGCCGGTTCGCTCTTGCCGGGAAGAGTGCGCCCTTCTTCAGCACTTGGACCAGGGCACCGATCTCGAACATGTCGCCTGCCGGGCAGTAGTCGGTGTCCGCCACCCCGATGTCCTGGAGCCGGTCCTTGACCTCGTCGCTGATCCCCGCCTCGGCGGTGCACTGGTTGATGGATCCCGTCATGACGTAGTCCGCCCCCATGACGAAGGCGGCCGCCACCGCCTGCGGGGTGCCGATCCCCCCGGCCAGCCCGAGCCGGATCTCCTCGGCATAGCCGAACTCCTTTACCAGGCGCCCCCGCAGGCTCTGCAGCGCGGGCAGCAGGACAGTGGACACCCCCCGGTCGGTGTGCCCGCCCGAGTCCGCCTCGACGGTGAGGTCCTGCGCCACCGGGACCCGGGCGGCGAGCGCCGCCTGTTCGGCGGTGGCCAGGCCCTCGGCCACCAGTCGCGCCACCGTTCCGGACGGCGCGGGCCGCAGGAACTCCCGGGCGACCTCGGGCCGCGAAACCTTGGCGAGGATCCGGGTGTCGCGCACGACCCCGCCGTCCCGTCCCGCCCGCAGCCCTTGCAGATGGAACCGGACCAGCGCCGGTGTCACCTTGACGAAGGCCGAGGCCTCGACGACGCGCACCCCGTGGGCGAGCAGCCGGTCGACGGCCGCGGTCTCCCGTGCCGGGTCCCGGTGGTCGGCCAGCAGATTGACGCCGAAGGGCCGGTGCGGGCCCAGCTCCGCCCGGAGATGGGCGATGTCCGCGCCCACCCGCTCGGGGCTCAGTCCCGCGGCCCCGAGGAATCCCAGGAAGCCGGCCCGTCCCATCGCCAGGACCAGCTCCTTCGACGCGATGCCCCGGTACATCGAGCCCGCCGCATAGGCGTAGTCCACCCCGAGGTCCCGGCGGAACGACTCACTGCCGAGCCCGCGCGCCTTCTCGTCCATGCTCCTCCTGCCGGGCGGTCCGGCGGCCGCGCCCCGTCGTGGGACACAGCCGCCCGGTCCGCCCTCGTCACCGAAAACGGCCTCCCGGCACGGCGCCGGGGCCGAACCCGCCCTCACTTCTCGTCGCGCGCCCTGCGCCGGCGGGTGAACCACGCCTTCGCCACCGGGATCCGCCGGTCCGTCCCGCCGCTGTAGAGGAGCGTGCAGAAGGAGCGGACGGTCTCCAGCGAGGCCGGGTCCCCGAGGAGGACGAAGTGGTTCGCCGAGTCCACGTCCAGCTGGTGGAAGTGCGGCAGCTGCCGACGCCACTCCGCCCAGTACTCGACGTGGTCCAAGGCCTTGCCGTCCTCCTGGGTGGAGAACAGGGGCTCCAGCTCGCCGTAGAACAGACCGCTTCCGTTGCGGAAGTAGAAACAGGTCACCGACCCCGGCCGGGGCAGCGGCAGGACCTCGTAGTCCAGCACCTCATATGCCTCCTGGACCCGCACATGGTGCTCCACACGGGAGCGCACCGCGGCCGGATCGCCCTTCAGCCCGCGCCGCGCGGCGAGAGCGAGCAGCTGATCGAGGAGGGCCGGCTCGTCCCGGTCCCAGTCGACCTCGCCCGCCGCGATGAACGCGGCGGCGGAGTCCTGCGGCCGGGGCCGGACCGACGCGGACAGCAGGGCGTTGACCTGCTGGAGGAGCATGTCCTTGCGGGACATGGTCTGCTTCTTGATCTCGTCGCCGTACATGGAGTCCACCATGACCAGCGACTCGACCGTCTCCCCCGCTTCCTGGAGCCGCCGGGTCACCTCATAGGCGAGCAGACCGCCCAGGGAGTAGCCGCCGAGGTCGTACGGGCCCTCGGGCTGGAACGTGCGGATGATCCGGGCGTAGTGCGCCGCCAGCGCCGGAACCCCGTGCAGCGGCTCCTCGTCCGTCATCCAGCCAGGCGCCTGAACCCCGTAGAAGGGACGCTGGAAGGTGTCGGCGATCGAGGCGTAGACCTCGACCCCGCCGAGACCGCCGTGGAACCAGAACACGGGGCGGCCCTCACGCCGGTCGTTGAGCCGGACGGCCTCCCGGACCGGGGGGACCGCGGCCGTCCCCCGGAGGGCGGCGGGGGGAGCGTCGAGCGGTTCTCCGGTGCCGAAGCGCCGCAGCAGTTCGGCGGTGGTCCGGCATTCCGCCAGGGCGGCGGGATCCGCCGCCGGGTCCACCTCGGTCTGGAGCCGCAGCAGCAGTTGGGTGGCCTGGATCGAGCTGAAGCCGAGATCCTCCAGCGGCGCCGTGAGGTCGAGTTCGTCATCCGGGATGCCGAGCAGCCCGGCGACGAGGGCGGTGATCCGCTCCCCCGCAGGCGGCCGCGGGGCGGCGACGGGGCCCTGGGGAGTCTCCACGGCGGAGACGGCGGTCTCCGCCGCGCCGGTCTCCCCGCCGGCAGGCGGGGCGAGCCAGTGGCGGCGGCGGTCGAAGGGGTAGGTCGGCAGCGACCGCAGGATCCGCGGAGCACGCCCGGCGGCGGGCAGCGCCTCCCACGGCACACTGCCGCCGCGGGCCCAGAACAGAGCCAGCTTCTCCCAGCTCCGCTCGCCCAGCAGTTCGCGCACCAGCGCGTTCCCGGCCCGTCCGCTGAGCAGGTCGCCCAGGTCCGCGTCGCCGCGCCGGGCGTCGCCGCCGAAGAGCGGTACGGGGGCGTCGGCCACGCCCTGCTCCAGATAGTGGGCGAGCCCCGCGACCAGCTCCGGAAGGCTCCTCACCACGAGCGCCAGCCGGGCGTCCATGGCCTCGCGTCCGCGCCGCAGGGTGTGGGCGAGGTCCGGCAGGGACAGCTCCGGACGGGCCGCCACATGGTCCCGCAGCCGGGTCACGACGGCCCTCAGGCGCCAGTCGTCCCGCGCCGAGACCACCACGATCTGCGGCGTCGACGCGGACGCGGGCTCGGGAACGCCGGACGCTTCGGAGGCTGCGGAGGCTGCGGGGATGTACTCCTCCACGACCAGATGGGCGTTGGAGCCGCCCGCCCCGAAGCCGCTGATGGTCGCCCGCCGCGGATACTCCCGCGGCCGGCCGTCGACGTCCACGACGGGACGACGCCATTCCTGTGCCTCCTGCGGCAGATAGAAGGCGCTGCCGTCGAGCTGTACACCCGGGTTGAGCGGGCCGTTTCCGGTGAAGGGGGCGAGCCGGCCGTGACCGAGCTGGAGAACGACCTTGCTGAGCTGGGCGATACCCGAGGCGGCCTCCACATTGCCCAGGTTGCACTTCACGGTGCCGAGGGCGCAGAACGACTGGTCGGCCGTCCGCGCACCGAACACCCTCCGCAGGGCCGAGAATTCGAGCGCGTCGCCCATCTGGGAGCCGTTCGCCGACGCCTCGACATAGCCGACGGTCCGCGGATGGACGTCCGCCCGCCGCAGGCCGTCCTCGATCAGCCGGGCCTGTGCTTCGATACCCGGCACCATCGGGCCACTGGTGCGGCCCTTGTGGTTCGTCGCGCTGGACCGGACGACGGCGAGGACCTCGTCCCCGTCGCGGACGGCGCGGGACAGCGGCTTGAGCAGCACGGCGCCGACGCCCTCCGCGGGGAGAAAGCCGTCGCCGTCGAGGAAGGCCCGGCTGTCCGGGCTGCTGCCGGAGAGCCCGGTCAGGCTCAGACCCAGGTACTTCTTGGGGTGGAGGGTGAGATTCACCCCGCCCGCGATCATCATCTCGGCGTTGCCCCGGCGCAGTTCCTCGCACGCCAGATGGATGGCGACCAGGGACGAGGAGCAGGTGGTGTCGACGGCGACACTCGGGCCTTGGAGGTCGAAGAAGTGCGAGACCCGGTTGGCGATGGCGCTGTAGCCCATCACCGAGGTGACCGACTCATGGGCGAGGTCGGACGCCAGCAGCTGATACTGCTGGTACATGGCGCCGACATAGACACCGACAGCGCCCCCGTGCTCCTCCCGCAGCCGCTCACGGGTGTATCCGGAGCTTTCCAGGAGATTCCACACGCACTCCAGGAAGAGCCGTGTCTGCGGGTCCGTGATCGTGGCCTCGCGCGGCGACATGTTGAAGAACAGCGCGTCGAAGTCGGCGACGCCGTCGAGGAAGCCGCCCCACTTGGCGGGGGTGCGGTCGGGTCGGCCCGGCTCGGGGTCGTAGTAGCGGCTGTGGTCCCAGCGGTCGGCGGGTACCTCGGTGACGCCGTCGCGGCCGGCGAGCAGGTTCTCCCACAGCTCGTCCAGGTCGGCGGCCCCGGGATAGCGGCCGGAGAGACCGATCACGGCGATCGCGTCCTCGGCGGGCGCCCTCCCGGCCGAGGCCGGTACGACCGAGGCCGGTACGACCGAGGCCGGTGCGGCCGCCGAGCCGACCGGTACGGCGGGCACGGGCACCGGAGCGGAGGCCGCGGCCGGCTCGGGGGCGGGCTCGGGGCGGAGGCCGAGGACCGCGGCGAGCCGGTCCGCATGGGCGCTCAGGAAGTAGCCGCTCAGCTCCTCCAGGCTGCGGTGTTCAAAGAAGAGCGTCTTCGACAGGGAGCCGAAATCGGCCTCCAGCCGGTTGGTGACGGAGAGCGCGAGCACCGAGTCGATGCCGAAGTTCTCGAACGGCGCCCCCGGGTCGATCCGGTGCGGCGGCACCTGGATCACCTCGGACAGCACCGTCCTGAGGTAGGTGACGAGCGCGGCGCGCACCGGACCGCCGCCCCGCAGCGCGGCGGTCGGCGGGACGGCGGAGACTGCGGCCGGGGCCGCGAGCAAGGGCCGCGGAGCCGGGGCACCACCCGCCAGGGTCTGCCGGATCCGGTCGGCGTCGCCCGCCAGCACCAGGACCTGCGTGTGCGGCGCGTGCAGCGCGGCGTACAGGGCGGCGAGGCCCTGCGCGGAGGTCATGGGGGCCATACCCAGCCGTTCGCGCATCATCGCGGCGGTGGCGGCGTCGACCCGCATGCCGCCCTCGGCCCACAGAGGCCAGTCGACGCTGACGGAAGCACCTGAGCGCTCGCCCCGGGCGACCAGGTCACGGCGGTGATGCGTATAGGCGTCGAGGAAGGCGTTGGCCGCCGCATAGTCGGCCTGGCCCGCGTTGCCGAACACGCCGGCCGCACCGGAGAACGCCGCCAGGAAGTCCAGGGGGACGTCCCGGGTCGCCTCGTCCAGATGGACCAGGCCGGCCGCCTTCGGCGCGAGGACCGTGCGGCACTCCTCCTCGGTCTTGCGCCCGATCAGGCCGTCCCGGACGACCCCGGCCGCGTGGACGATGCCGTGCAGGGCGCCGTGCTCGCGCAGGATCCCGTCGACCAGGGTCCGTACGGCCCCCGCGTCGGCGACGTCGGCGGGCAGGTACCGGGCGTCGGCTCCCAGCACGCGCAGCTCACCGAGGACGGTCTCCCCCGCGGCGCCGAGCGGCGAGCGTCCCGTCAGGACGAGGGTGACGTTCCGCGTCCGGTCGGCCATGTCGCGGGCGACGAGGGTACCGATCCCGCCGAGGCCGCCCGTGAGGAGGTAGACGCCGCCGTTGCGCCAGGGCACCGGGGCCGCCGGGGCCGCCGGGGCCTCCCGCCAGACGAGCGCCTCGGCCCGGCCGTCCCGGAAGCGCAGCAGGGTGTCCCCGGGGTGCCGACGGGCCTCGGCGATCCGGTCCGCCTGCCGCTCGGCGTTCTCGGCCGGGTCGAGGAGGACGGCCTGGACCCGCAGAGCGGGTTCCTCCGCCCGCGCCGACGCGAGCAGACCCAGCAGACCGCGGGCAAGGGCTCCGCCGGTGTCGGCCACCGCGAGCTGGACGGATGTCAGGGAGGGTGCGCCGCCCAGGAGTCCACGGACATGTTCCAGGAGGCGCACGGTGTGCTCGGTGTACTGCTCGGCGGGTCCGGCGGCGGTGGACGCGAGCGGCAGCACGCGGACCGCCGGGTCGCGGCGGGCGAGCGCCGCGCCGAGGCCGGGCAGGGCGGGCCGGTCGGGCAGGAGCACCAGGTGTTCGAGCGGATCCGGGGCGACGGGCGCGGAGCCCGCCGGTCGCCACTCGGGCAGGAAGGCAAGGCAGGATTCCGCTCCGGCCGCCGTGTCCGTCGCGGCTCCGACCTCGCCGTCCAGGACGCGGTAGGACATGCCGCGGATACGGACGCGGACCTCGCCCCGGTCGTCACAGAGGTCGATGTCGAGCTTGAAGACGCCGCCGTCGGCACGGGAGCCCTCGCCGTACCGGATCCAGGCCCACATCGGCTCGCGGCAGGGGCCGAGCACGTCCAGCTCGTCCAGGGCGAAGGGCAGGGAGGGCTTCATGCCGGCGACGTCGAGAGCGTCCGCGCCGCCCCCGGCGGGACCCATGCCGAGCGACGCCTGGAGGGTCGCGTCGAGGAGGCTCGGGTGGAGCACATAGGCGTCGGCTCCGGCGGCCACCGCACCGGGCAGCTCCAGCCGGGCCAAGAGCTGGTCGCGGCCGATGTGCAGCCGCCGCAGACCGTGGTGCGCGGGCCCGTAGCGGAAGCCGATCGCCTCGTACGCCGGATAGAGCTGCTCCGCCGTCAGCTCGGCCCGGTCGCACGCGGCCCGGAGGGCTGCCAGGTCGAGCCGGCCGGGGTCTGCGGTCCTGCGGACCACCTGTCCCTGGCTGTGCACGACCGGAGCGGCGTCGGGGGCCGTGCCGGTGATCCGGTACGCGGCCGCATCGGCCTCGTCCGGGCGCGCGGCCGTGAGCGAGGTGACGAGGGTGACGGGCTCCGCCCCCACGGTCACGGGGTGCGCCCACACGACGTTCCGCAGGGCGACGCCGGTTCCGCCGGGCTCCGGCCCGCCGAGCGCGAGGGCAGCAGCGGCGCGGGCCATCTCCAGGCAGACGACGCCCGGCAGCACCTTCTGTCCCTTGACGACGTGGTCGGTGAGGAAGAACTCGGCGCCGGTGAAGCGGGTGCGGTGGCGGCGGGCGGCGAAGTCGGAGACATCGGTGTGCAGCAGCGGATGTGTCCCGGCCGGGCCCGATCCGGCCTCCGGCTGCGGGCGCTCGGGCACCCAGTAGCGGTCGCGGGCGAAGGGGTAGGTGGGCAGCGGCACTCGGCCGGGGCGGTCCCCGGCGAACAGGGCCGCGTAGTCCAGACCATAACCCTGGGTGAAGAGGTCGGCGACGGTGGCGAGCAGATCGGCCCGGACGGCAGGGTCCGCCGCGGCGGCGGCGCGCCGCAGACAGTCGTCCCCGAAGCCGCGCAGGGCGGCCCGCTCGTCAGGGCCCTGGGCCGGGACCTCGCCGGTGTGGACGCCGACAGCGGTGCCCCCGTCGAGCCGGGTTCGCAACGCCCGTACCAGCCCGTCGTGGTCGCGGACGACGCAGGCGAAGCGGTGGGCGAGATGTCTGCGGCCGAGGAGAAGCGTGTGGGCGACGGCGCCGATGCCGAGTCCGGGGCGCCGCTCGCAGTGGTCGAGGAGCCGCTGGACCTGCTCGGTCAGCTGTGCGACGGTGCCGGCGGTGAGGGTGATCAGATGCGGGACGCAGTCCTCGGCGGGCGGGGACGGCCGCGGGGCCTCCTCGATGACCAGATGGGCGTTGGTTCCGCTGACGCCGAAGGAGCTGACCGCGGCGCGGCGGGTTCCGTCGCCCCCGGGCTCCCACGGACGGTCCACGGTGTTGACATAGAACGGGCTGTCGGTCATGTCGATGTGCCCGTTCGCCGTCGCGAAGTTGATCGACGGCGGGATGCGACGGTGGTCCAGCGCGAGCAGCACCTTGATCACGCCTGCGACGCCGGCGGCGGTGACGGTGTGGCCGAGGTTGGACTTGATGGAGCCGAGCGCACAGTAGTCCCGCCGGTCGGTGCTGCGGCGGAAGGCGCGGGTGAGCGCGCGGTACTCGATCGGGTCGCCGAGCTTGGTGCCGGTGCCATGTGCCTCGACCATCTGGATGTGCGCGGGATCGATCCCGAACGAGTCGTAGACGGTGGTCTCCAAGCGCTCCTGGGACGCGGCACTGGGCGCGGTGATGCCGTTCGACGCCCCGTCCTGGTTGATGCCGGAGCCGCTGATGACACCGCGGATATGGTCTCCGTCGGCGAGGGCCTCGGAGAGCCGCTTGAGGACCACTACACCAACGCCCTCGCCGGGGACGAAGCCGTCGGCGCGGTCGTCGAAGGTGTGGCAGCGGCCGGTCGGGGAGAGCATGCCCGCCTGGCCGGCGAGCAGATAGAACTGCGGGGTGCACTGCACGGACACACCGCCGGCCAGCGCCATCTCGGTCTCGCCGCCCCACAGCCCCTGGCAGGCGAGATGAATGGCGACGAGGGAGCTGGAGCAGGCGGTGTCGACGGCGATCGCCGGGCCCTGGAGGTTCAGATGGTAGGAGATCCGGGCCGGCATCGCGGAGAGGGCATTGCCCCACATGGACTGCGGCGGCGCCGAGCCGGAGCCCGTGAACAGCTGTGCGTAGCCGCTCTCCTGGCAGCCGGCGTAGACGCCGACGCGCCGGCCCCGGGTGCCGGAGCCCGCATAGCCGGCGTCCTCCAGTGCCTTCCAGGACTCCTCCAGGAAGAGGCGCTGCTGCGGGTCCATGTAGGTGGCCTCGACACCCGAGATGTTGAAGAACGCCGGGTCGAAGCGGTCGACGTCGTCGATGAAGCTGCCGTGCGCGCAGCCGGGGGTGCCGTCCGGCCGGTAGCGGGACAGGTCCCAGCGCGAGACGGGCTCGATGAGATCGTCGCCCCGGGACAGATGCTCCCAGAGCGCGTCGATGTCGGGTGAGCCGCCGAAGCGGCCGCTGACGCCGATGACGGCGATGGGCTCGCGGGAGGGGCCCCCCGCGGCAGTGCCGGTCCGCGCGGGGGGCACGGCGGGACCGGACGGTGCCACGGCGGCCAAGGGGGCGGTCGGCGGGGTGACGGCGGCCGGGCCGGTGGGCAGGGAGGCGGCGACCCGGTCCCGGTGGGCCTCGACAATGTGTCGGGTGAGCTGGTTGACGGAGCCGTGGTCGAAGAGGTCCGTGGTGGCGAGGTCGGTGCCGATGCCGTGGTTGATCTCCTGGATCAGCTGAACGCCGACGATGGAGTCGATGCCGTAGTCCATGAAGGCGTCGTCCGGGCCGATCTGGCTCCGGTCGACCTTCAGGGACGCCTTCAGCTGTGCGTAGATCGTCTCCTTGACGTGCTGTTCCAGCACGTCGTCGGCCGGACCGCCGGGCCCCGTGCCGGATGGGGCGGGCCGGTCCCCGACGGGGGCGGGGACGGGCGTCCGGGCAGTCCCGCCGCCGGGCGCGGCGGCGCTTTTGCCGCCGTCTCCGGGGTCGCCGGTCTCCTGGCGTACCACGCCGTCGCTGTCCGCCACGATCACCTGGTGCCCCAGTCCGTGCAGACCGGCCGCGGGGAACGCCACCGTGGCGAATCCCTCGTCGTCCAGCACCTCCTCCCAGGACTCCGGGGTGAGGCCGGGGCAGCCCGGCATGCGCAGCTCGTCGTCCTCGTACAGCCACCAGCCGTCGAGCAGACCGAAGGTCAGATGGGTGAAGGGTGAGTGGGACGACAGCTCGTTGGCGATGAGGACGCCGTGCTGTTTGAGGGCGGCCTTGGCGTTCCGCAGCGTCCGGCGGATGTCCCGGGTGGCGTGCAGGACGTTGGTGGCGAGGACGAGATCGTAGGAGCCGGGCACGACGCCCTGTCCGGCGATCGGCTGCTCGACATTGAAGACGCGGTAGTCGAGATAGGGGCGGCCCGTCCCGTAGGTACGTTCCGCGTGCATCAGGAAGGACTTCGACAGATCGGTGTAGGTGTACGTCTCGACCTGCGCCGCGAAGGGCTGGAGCCGTTCGAAGACCTTGACGCTGCCGCCGCCGGTGCCCGCGCCGATCTCCAGGACGCGGACACGGGCGGCCGGGTCTGCGCGCAGGATCTCGGCCACGACGCCGGCCGCCGCGTCCGCGAGGACGGCGTTGAAGCAATCGGAGACGGGGTTGTCCCGGTAGACGCCCTCGACCAGTTCCATGGAGGAGCGGGGGAACATCACATCGGTGGCGGGAATGTCGCCGCGCAGGATGGCGGGCAGCGCGCGCAGGGTGACGTCGAGCAGCACGGCCTGGGCGCGCAGCCCGGGGTCACGCCGCCAGCCGGCGCCGCGTTCCTCCCACTCCGCCCAGGTCTCCGCGGCGTTCACCGGGCGGCCGGGGACGGGCCACCGGGGGTCGCCGGACAGCAGGCCACGCTCGTGCAGCCGGCGCAGGGACTCGTCAAGCCAGCGCCGCAGCACCCCCCGGAGCCGTGGAGCGGAGCCGGGCCCGTCCGCAGCCGTGGGGGCGGGGCCGAGCAGTCCGACGGCATCGAGCTGGACGAGCAGCAGACGGCTCAGCAGATCCTCGTCGACGGCCGTGCCCGCGGAGGGTCCGGCCGCGGGGGCCGTGGTGCGGGCGGCGATGTCCCGGCAGAGGCGTTCCAGGGGGACGCGGGTGCCCCGGGGGCTGGTGGTGACGACTTCGCGCCGGATGATGTGCTGCATTTACGCGTTACCCCCGTGGGCCTTGACGACGCCGAGTTGGTCGAAGGTGCCGGATAGAAGGGTGCCGAGGGCCGCCATGCCGTCGGCCGGCTCGATCGAGGCGGCGCCGGCCCGGTTCATGCGCTCCCGGTACTCCGGTGAGGCGACGATGCCGACGCTTCCCCAGTAGCCCCAGTTCATCGTCTTGACGGGGAAAGGCAGCTCGTCGGCGAGCCGGTGGGCGCAGGCGTCCTCGAACACCGAGCCCGCCACGTAGTTGCACTGGCCCGGTGCCTTGAGGAAGGAGTTCATCGAGGAGAAGAAGAGAAGGAAGTCCAGCGGTTCGGCCCCGAAGACCTGGGCGAGGCGCACGCTCACATCGACCTTGGCCGTGACCGCGGCGCGGAAGCGCTCCTCGTCCATCCGCTCCAGGCTCCGGTCGAGCAGGACGATCGCCGAGTGGATCACTCCGTGGATGATGGGACGGGTCCGTTTGATCTCCGCGTACGCCCGCTCCAGGGACGCCCGGTCGGCGGCGTCGGCCCGCACATAGCGGGGCTCGGGGCCCAGCTCGCCCAGGCGGCGCAGCTTGGCACGGATCGACGCGTCCTCCTCGCGCCGGCCGATCCAGACGATGTGCGCCCCGTGGTCGCGGACCAGGTGCTCGGTCCACGCCTCGCCGATCCCGCCGGCGCCGCCGACGACGACATAGGTGCCGCCCCGCCGGTACACGGGCGGGTTGTCCGGCGCGGGGGCCGCGCCCTGGACGGGCAGCAGGCCCTGGCGGTACCAGCGGCCGCGCCGGTGCGCCCAGACGGCGCCCGGCTCCCCGCAGGGGAGGGCGAACAGCTCGGACAGCGGCCAGGCGGCGTCCGGTTCGACATCGGCCAGCCGGACGTTCCAGGCCGGGTACTCCTTCGCCACGGAACCGAGCAGGCCGTGGAGTCCGGCGTGCGTCGGGTCGACCCGGTCCGAGCGCCGCACCCGCAGGCTCCGCTCGGTCACCAGGGTGATATCGAGCTGACGCCGGCCGTAGCCGAGCGAGAGGAGGGCCTTCAGGGTGCGGAAGCAGGCGTACAGGCCGGTCTCCTGCGCCCGGATCGCGGCGTCGCCGACAATGCCGGGCGACGGATCGTGGTCGGCGGGCCAGATGAGGTGCCCGAGGTGGTCGCCGGAGGCGTCGAGCCGTGCGGCGATGCTCTCGGCCGTGTCCGCGGCAGACGGCACCAGGTGTCCGGCGCCCGGATGGACCGAGCGGATCTGCGCCAGCCGCTCCGGCGTGCCACCGATCACGACGACGCGGCCGCGAGGCGCGGCAAGGGCGTCCGGCGCAGGGACGGGCTTCGGGACCGCGTCCCAGTGGGGCTTCAGCAGGATGCTCGATCCGGGGGACCCGGCGGGGGCGTCCGGCGCCTCCGGCAGGGAAACGGGCTGTACGGGGACCTCCGGCGGGGACACGGGCGCCGGAACGGGCTCGGCCTCCGTGGCGGCGAACCAGTAGCGCTCACGGGCGAAGGGATAGGTGGGCAGCGGGACCCGGCGGGGCCGGGCGCCCGGCTGGAGACCAGCCCAGTCGACGGAGGCGCCGCCGACCCAGGCCGCGGCCAGCCGCCCGGCCTCCGCCGCGGAGGGCGTACCGTCCGGGCCGGGGCGCGGCGACTCCGCCGGAGCCGCGGTGCGGCCCTTGGCGGCCCGGCCGGTCAGCACGCCCTCCGCGGCGCCGTCCCCGGCGAACCGGATCAGCCGCTCCGCCAGCTCACCGGTGGCGGCGGCCACGACCGCGAGCCGCCACAGCATGGCCTCCCGGCCGCGCTGGAGCGTGTGCGCCACATCCGCCGGGGAAAGCCCCGGGTGCGCCCGCAAATGCTGTCCCAGCCGGTCGGCCGACGTCCTCAGCTGCTCCTCGCTGCGCGCCGAGAGCAGGAAGACCCGGGGGATTTCGGCGACCCGCCCGTCCGTATGCATGTCCGCGTCCGCCCGCCCGCTTCCGGTGTCGCCGTCGTGGACGTACTCCTCCAGGACGAGATGGGCGTTGGTGCCGCTGAAGCCGAAACCGCTGACGGCCGCGCGCCGCTTCACACCCGGTCCGGGCTTCCAGGACGTGAGCCCGGTGTTGACGTAGAAGGGCGAGGCATCGAAGTCGAAGTGCTCGTTCGGTCGCTCGAAGTGCAGCGTCGGCACCAGCTGCTCGTTCCGCATGCACAGGAGCGCCTTCTGGACGGAGGCCATGCCGGCGGCGGCGGAGGTGTGGCCGAGGTTGGTCTTCACGGAGCCGATGGCGCAGTAGCCGGTCCGGTCGGTGTGATCCCGGTAGGCAGTGGCCAGGGCCTCCAGCTCGATCGGGTCGCCCAGCTTGGTGCCGGTGCCGTGCATCTCGACATAGCCGATGGAGGCGGCATCGACGCCGTGCCGGGCGTAGATGTCCCGTACCAGCTCGGTCTGGCTGACCGCGCTCGGCGCGGTGATGCCATTGGTCCGGCCGTCCTGGTTGACGCCCGAGGCAACGAGCACCCCGTGGATGTGGTCCCCGTCACGGACGGCGTCCGACAGCCGCTTCAGCACGAGTGCGCCCACGCCCTCGCCGGGGACGAAGCCGTCCGCTCCGTTGTCGAAGGTCTTGCAGCGGCCCTGCGGCGACAGCATCCCCGCACCGCACATGCCGAGATACGCCTCGGGGCTGAGATAGAGGGTGACACCGCCGACCAAGGCCGTGTCGATCTCCCCGGCGCGCAGGGCCTGCGCGGCGAGATGGGTCGCGACGAGGGAGGAGGAGCAGGCCGTGTCGAGCGCGATGGCTGGACCCTTGAGGTTCAGGAAGTACGCGATGCGCGCGGCCGTGATGGCGTTGCTGTTGCTGGTGGCCGCCGCGCTCGATGCGCCGCCCTGCTTCTGCAGGAGCGCGCTGTACTCATTGCTCATGATCCCGAGATAGACGCCGCACTTGTCCCCGGAGAGGGAGCGGGGGTCGTAGCCCGCGTCCTCGAAGGCGTGGTAGGCCTCCTGGAGGAAGAGCCGCTGCTGGGGGTCCATCGCCTCGGCTTCCGCCGGGGGGATCCGGAAGAAGAGCGGGTCGAAGACGTCGATGTCGTCCAGGTCCCCGATCCACTTGCAGTAGACCTTCCCCTTGCGGCCGGGCCTCGGGTCGAAGTAGGCGTCCACGTCCCAGCGGGACGAGGGAATCTCACGGACGCAGTCCCGTCCCTTCACCAGGTTGTCCCAGTACTCGTCGAGATCCGCGGAGCGCGGATAGCGGCCGGACATGCCGACGACGGCGATCGCTTCGGGGCGGGCCGGAGCGGCGGCCGCCGCATTCTCCGGCACGGGCGCGGTCTCCCGCAGGACGGCGGGGGCGGGCGTCGGCACCGAGGCGGGGGCGGGGATCGCGACCGGGGCCGGATCCGGGGCCGTCAGCTCGCGAAAGGGACGCCCCTGAGGGGCGCCTCCCTTCTCCAGCTCCTTCAGGACGTGGTCGGTGAGCTGCACGAGCGTGGGGTGGTCGTAGAGCCGGGTGGCGGCCAGCTCCAGCCCGTACCGCCTGTTGATGACTTTGACCCACTCCACGCCGACGATCGAGTCCAGGCCGAAGTCGGTGAAGTTGACGTCTGGGTCCAGCTCCGCCTCTTCGACGTACAGGGCCTCGGCGAGGGTGCTCAGCAGTCCGGCCGCGATCTCCGCAGCGGACGGAACAGCGGCGGCGGGGCCGGTCGCCGCTTCTGCAGCGGTCGGCGCTTCTGCCGCGGTCGGCGGCTCGGGCGCTGCCGGTACAGCCGGTACAGCCGGTACAGCCGGTGCCATGGTCGGCACGGGTGCCGGCGCGGCGGGCGGCAGCGTCCTCAGGTGGTCCGCCAGCTGCCGCACGGTGGGGGTGTCGTAGAGCCGGGTGGCGGCCAGCTCCAGCCCGTACCGCCTGTTGATGACCTTGACCCACTCCACGCCGACGATCGAATCGAGCCCCAGGTCGGTGAAGTTGACGTCCGGATCGACCTCCTCCTCCGCCATGTACAGGGCCTCGGCCAGGCTCGCGCTCAGCTCGCCGATGAGCTGTTCCGGAGCCGGGACGGGCGCGGGCCCGGCAACAGGTGCGGCGACGGGAGCAGCCACCGGCGTCAGGGCCACGGCGGGCGCGGGGCGGCGCTCGGGAGCAGGAGCAGGAGTCGTCGCCGGAGGGGCGGCGGCGGATCCGCCGCCCAGGGGGACGAGTCCGATGCCGCGCGGCTTGCCGACGGCCCGCGCAGCCTCCGCTGACGGAGCGACGGCTGCCGCCGGGGCGGCGGGCCGGGCGGGGGCGGGCGCGACGGCGGGAACAGCGGAGACCGCGGGAACGGCGGGGCTCGCCGCCCCGGCGGAAGGGGCGGGGACGGCCGGGGCCGAGGCGGCCGGCGGCCGGAACCGCTTCCGGGCGAACGGATACGCGGGCAGGGAGACCCGGGCGGGCAGCGGGTCCGGATAGGAGCGCCGCCACGGCACGTCCAGCCCGTTCACCCACAGTTCGAGGAGCTTTCCGAACTTCCCCTTGCGCACCCACGCCTCGACGGTGTGGGCCATGTCCTCGTCGTCGGCGAGGAAGGACACGGCGCCCCCGGCGCGGTTGACCCGGCCCCGGTACACCTCCGGGTCGTCCTCGCCCTCCGCCTGTCCACCCAGCCGGGCGAGGAGTTCGGCGGCGGAGTCCGCAGTGAACGCCAGGCGCTCGTCGAAGTGTTCGCGGCCCACCTGGAGGGTGAGCGCGATACCGGGCACATCCGCGTCCTCGATGCGCTCCTCCCGCGCCCACTCCAGCAGCCGCCGGGCCTGCTCGCGGAGCTGGTCGGGGGTGCGGGCGGAGAGCACGACGACCGAGCCCAGCGGCGTTCGCGCCGGGGCGGCCTGCTCGGCCCGGCCGGCCGGTGTGTACTCCTCCACGATGACATGGGCGTTCGAGCCGCCCGCGCCGAACGACGACACCCCGGCGATCCTGGAGTACTCCCGCGGCCCATCGGGCGTGTCGAGCACCGGCCGCCGCCATTCGGCAGTCTCGCGCTGGACCCGGAACGGGGTCCCGCCGAAGTCGATGTGCGGGTTCAGCACCTCCGAGTGGAGCGAGGGCACGAGTTGACCGTGCCGCATCTGGAGCAGCACCTTGGTGAGGGCGGAGATGCCCGCGGCGCTCTCGGCATGGCCGATGTTGCTCTTGACCGAGCCGATCGCGCAGTACTGCCGGTCCTCGGTGTGACGGGAGAACGCCTTGGTCAGACCGGCGATCTCGATCGGGTCGCCGAGCGAGGTGCCGGTGCCGTGCGCCTCCACATAGCTCACGGCGCGGGCGTCGACGCCCGCCCGGTCCAGAGCGCGGGCGATCACCCGGCTCTGTGCGTTCGGGTCGGGGACGGTGTAGCCGTTGGTCCGGCCGCCGTGGTTGAGAGCGGTCGCCTTGATGACGCCGTAGATCCGGTCGTTGTCGGCGACGGCCCGGTCGAGCGGCTTGAGCAGTACAGCGCCCACGCCCTCGCCGGGCACATAGCCCTCGCCCCCGCGGCCGAAGCTCTCGCAGCGGCCCTTGCCCGACACGAAGCCGGTCTGGCCCAGCAGCAGGTACTTGTTGGGGTGGAGGGAGAGATTGACGCCGCCCGCGACAGCCGTCCTGCAGTCACCGAGCCGGAGGCTCTGGCAGGCGAGGTGGAGGGCCGTCAGCGATGAGGAGCACATCGTCTTGACGGTCATGCTGGGGCCGTGCCAGTCGCAGAAGTAGGACACACGGTTGGCTATCCCGGCCGCGTTGCCCGGGATCACCCTGCCGGAGGCCATGGCCTGCTCGGTCGCCCCGTACAGCTGGTACTCGTCGTACATGGCGCCGACGAACACGCCGACGTTCCCCTCGACGCCGTGCGGGTCATGGCCGGCCGCGTCGCGGCGGGTGTACCCCGCGTCCTGAAGGGTCTCGTAGACGCACTCCAGGAACAGCCGCTCCTGGGGGTCGGTGACCTCGGCCTCACGCGGCGACATGGAGAAGAAGAGCGGGTCGAACGCATCGGCGTCGTCGAGGAAGCCGCCCCACTTGGAGTAGGTGGTGCCGGGCCTCGAACGGTCCGCGTCGTAGTAGGCGCCGTGATCCCAGCGGTCCGCGGGGACCTCGGTGACGCTGTCGCGGCCCGCGGCCAGATTGCGCCAGAACTCCCGCAGGTTCGCGGCCTGCGGATAGCGTCCGCCGATGCCGATGACGGCGACGTCGACGACGTCGGAGCCGGTACGGCCGGCGGAGGCGGCGGGAGGGACGGGAGCTGCGGGGACGGTCGGCCGCTGGGCGCTCCGGGGCGCCGGAGCGGAGCCGGACACGGGGGCGGTCGGCGGCTCCTGGGGTGCGGCAGGGGCCGTGCCGAGGAGTTCGCGCATCCGGCCGCCGTGCGTGCCGAGCAGATGGCGGCCGACGGCCCCGATGTCCCGGTGCTCGAAGAACAGGGTCTTCGGCAGCTCTCCGAAGACCGCCTCCAGCTCGGCGGTGAGGTTCATGGCCGTCACGGAGTCGATGCCGTAGCGCTCCAGCGGGAGCCCCGGATCGAGCCGGTGCGCGGGCACCTTCAGCACCCGTGACAGCAGGGAGGCGACATAGGCGACGGCCCGGTCCGTCAGGGCCTCGCCGGCTCCCCCGTACGTCCTGCCGGGAAGATCTGTGCTCATGGGTCCTGTGTCCTCACCGGCTCGATGCGTCGTCAGGGCGTGCCTGATCCGGGCCACGTCGCCCGCGGCGACGAGCATGTGGTGATGGGGCGTCCGCAGGCCGTGGGCGAGGGCCCGCAGCCCGTCGGCGCGGTCCAGCAGGGCGATGCCGTAGCGGTCGCGCAGCCTCACCTCGGTGCCGGGGTCGGCCCTCATGCCGCCCTCCGCCCACAGCGGCCAGTCGACCGAGAGGGTGCGACCGCGCCGCCGCCCTGCGTCCACCAAGCCCCGGCGGTATCCGGCGAAGGCGTCCATGAAGGCGTTCGCCGTCGCGTAGTCGGCCTGTCCGACGTTGCCGGTGACGGCGGCGCCGGAGGAGAAGGCCACGAAGAAGTCCAGGTCGATCGCGCTCGTCGCCCTGTCGAGGCAGACCAGCCCGGTCACCTTCGGGGCCAGGACGGCCCGGAACGTCCGGGCGGACTTCCGCAGGATGAAGCCGTCCTCGATCACGCCTGCGGCATGGACCACCCCGTGCAGGGAACCGTATTCGCCGAGGATCCGGTCGACCAGCGCGCGGACGCCGGCCGGGTCGGTCACATCGAGGGGGGCGTACACGACCCGGGCGCCGGACGAGCGGAGCCCGTCCACGATCCGCCGCGAGCGCCCGCTCTCCGGGGACCGGCCGACGAGGACGAGGGTGGCGTCCGTCACCTGAGCGGCGATCTCCTCCGCGAGGATGCGCCCGAGACCACCGAGACCACCGGTGATCAGGTAGACGCCGCCGGTCCGCCAGGGCGTACCCGCCCCCGGTGCCGCCGGCTCCTCCCGCTCCTCGCGCCAGGACAGCACCTCGCGCCGGCCGGGACGGTGCCGGACCGTGCCGTCGGCGCCGTGCCACCGCTCGGCGGCGAGGAGGGCGATCCGCTCCCCGGCGGGGATCCCGTCGACGAACACGACCTGCCCGGTGATCCGGGGGTTCTCCAGGGCGGCGGTCCTCAGCAGCGCGCCGAGGCCGCCCCACAGCCGGGACTCGGGAGCGTCGGCCAGCAGGATCTGGACGGCGACCGCCGCGCCGCCGGCGTCGCCCAGCAGCTCCCGTGTCCGCTCGAACACCTGGAGCGCGTAGTCGGTATAGCGGGCGTCGGGCGCGGAGGACGGGGAGGTGAGCGTCAGGACCTCGCACCCGGGGCCCGTCGCGGCGTCCGCCGGAAGCAGGCCATCCTCGGCAAAGACGACGGCCCGCTCCGCGCGGACGGCGCCGGGCTCCGGCACGGGCAGGGCGGCAGGGCGCCAGTACGGGACGGCGAGCACCTGGCCGGCCGCGGGCGCGGCGGGGACGCGTCCGGTCTCCGCGGCGGGGTCCTGCGCGGTAGCGGCGGGCTCCGCCGTGCGGTGCGGGCGGGGCGTCCGGGCCTCGAAGCCCCGCACCCGTACCTGAACCGCGCCGTCATCGTCACACAGATCGAGGTCGAAGCGGCGTCCGGCGTTCTCCGCTCCGCCGCCGGCGGGCCGGGCCCACACCCAGCGGACGGCGGACGGGGTGCCGGTCACCTCGACCCGGTCGACCCCGAAGGGCACGGGCGCGGGCTCCGTCCGGCCGGCGGCGAGGCCGATGCCGTGGTCGGAGCGATGGCCGGAGCCGGTGTCCGCGCCGGGGGCGGGCATCCCCACGAGGGTCTGGAACGCCGCGTCCATCAGATACGGGGAGAGCCGACAGACGTCCGCGTCCGCGGACGCGGGGGGCTCCAGCCGGCCGAGGACCTGCTCCCGGCCCGCGAGCAGACGGGCGATGCCACGGAAGGCGTCCCCGTAGTCGATCCCGGCCGCACGGAACGCCGCGTAGATCTCCGGGGCGTCGGTCCGCCGCCCCGCGCACTCCTCCCGCAGCCGGGCCAGATCGAGGATCCCGGCGTCGGCGACGGTACCGGTGTCGTACGGGGCGATCGTGCCGGTGCAGTGCACGACGAGGGGTCCGGCGGCATCCGCCGCGCCCCCGGCGCCGGGCTCCGCGGCGAGAGCGTCGAAGCGCACGGCGCCCGCCGCCGCGGGCCGCAGTTCGATATGGAGATCACGCGCATGCCCGCCGACGGTGAACGGGCGGACCCAGACCACGTCGGTGAGGACAGCGCCCGCCACGGTCGCCGATCCGGCGCCGGCGAACGCCGCGAGGGCCAACTCCAGATATGCGGTGCCGGGCAGCATCCGCGCGCCTCCCACCCGGTGTCCGGCGAGCACGGGCTCCTCACCGGTGAACGTGGCGGTGTAGCGCCGCACTCCAGGGCCGGGCGCGGCGGCGGCCCGGAGCGCCGGCGGGTGTGCACCTGCGACGGAGGCCGGAACGGCAGTTGCCGGCCCGGGTGCGGGGGTGTCGGCCGCCGGCGCTGCGCGACGCTGCCCGGCCCAGTACCGCTCCCGGGCGAACGGATAGGTGGGCAGGGGGATCCGGTACGGCCGGTGCGGCGCGTACAGCCGCGGCCAGTCGGCCGCCGCGCCCTCGGCCCAGGCCCGCGCGAGTCCGGCGAGGTCCCCGGCGGTGGTCAGCGAGCCGATCAGGTCCCGCTGCTCCTCGTCCTGCTCCTCCCAGGTCAGCGGCTCCGGCACCCGGCCGCGGAAGAGCCCGTCCGCCTCGGGCGCGGCGGAGCCGCTCGGGCCGCTCTCCCGCAGATGCGCGTCGAGCCCCCGGGTGACGGACTCCACCGAGTCGGCCACGAAGGCCAGCCGGAACTCCAGCGGGGCCCGGCCGACCTGGAGCGAGAAGGCCAGATTGGTGAGGTCGAGGGCGGGCTCCTCACCCAGAAAGGCGAGCAGGTTGCGTGCCGTGTCGTCCAGCTGCGCCTCCGTCAGCGCCGACAGGATGATCACGACGGCCGGAGGTGCGGTCCCCGCACTGGTGTCACGCATGGCGATACTCCTCAAGCACCACATGGGCGTTGGTTCCGCTGAATCCGAACGAGCTGACCGCGGCGCGGCGCAGCCCGTACCCGTCCCGTGGCGGCCAGGGTTCGAGGCCGGTGCCGACCCGGAGGGGGGACTGGTCGAAGGCGAAGTGTTCGTTGGGCGTCTCGAAGTGCAGCGACGGCACGAACCGGCCGTGGCGCATCCCGAGGAGCACCTTCTGGACGCCGGCGACTCCGGCGGCGGCCGAGGTGTGCCCGATGTTGCTCTTGACCGAGCCGATGACGCAGGACCCGGCCGGGACGCCGCGCTCGCGGTAGACCGTGTCCAGGGCCTCCAGTTCGATGGGGTCGCCCAGCTTGGTGCCGGTGCCGTGCATCTCGACATAGCCGATGGAGGCGGCATCGACGCCGTAACGGTCGTAGACCGTGCGCACCAGGTCCATCTGGCTGCCGGCACTGGGGGCGGTGATGCCGTTGGTCTTGCCGTCCTGGTTGGTTCCCGACGCCAGGAGCACTCCGTGGATGTGGTCGTGGTCCGCCTCGGCGTCGGCGAGTCGCTTGAGGACCAGGGCGCCGACGCCCTCGCCGGGGACGAACCCGTCGGCCGCGTTGTCGAAGGAGCGGCAGCGGCCCTGCGGCGAGAGCATGCCGGCCTCGGACATGCCGATGTAGGTGTCCGGGAGGAGGTACAGGGAGACACCGCCGACGAGCGCGATGTCGATCTCCCCGGCCGCCAGGGCCTGCTGGGCAAGGTGGAGCGCGACCAGCGAGGAGGAGCAGGCGGTGTCGAGGGCGATCGCCGGGCCCTTGAGGTTGAGGAAGTAGGCGATGCGGGCGGCGGCGATGGCATTGCTGCCGCTGGTGGCGGCGCCGGAGCCGCCACCTTCGCGGAAGACGAGGAAGCTGTACTCGCTGCCGCTGACCCCCAGGAAGACGCCGCACTTCTTCCTGCTCAGGGAACGCGGATCGTATCCGGCGTCCTCGAAGGCCCGGTATGCCTCCTGGAGGAAGAGCCGCTGCTGCGGGTCGAGTCCCTCCGCCTCGGCGGGCGAGATGTTGAAGAACAGCGGGTCGAAGCAGTCGGCGTCGTCGAGGTGGCCCATCCACTTGCAGCCGGTCCTGCCGCGGACGCCGGGCCGGGGATCGTAGTGGCGGGCCACGTCCCAGCGGGAGGGGGGCACCTCCCGGACCGAGTCGCGGCCGTCGCGCAGATTGGCCCAGTACTCACGCAGGTTACGGGCATCCGGGTAGCGCCCGGACATGCCGATGACTGCGGCGCGGTCGCCCGGACGGACCGGCCTCGGGGCGTCCCCCCGCGGGGCGGGCGCGGGGGGTGCGGGGGGCGCCGGGGGCTCGGCGGGCTCGGCAGGCGCCGGGGCCGGGGGCTCAGCGGGCTCGGCGGGCTCGGCGGGCTCGGCGGCGTCGTCCGCGGGGATCTGCGGCTCCAGGTACGCCGCGAGTTCCCGCAGGGTCGGATAGTCGTAGAGCCGGGTCGCGGAGAGCGCGGTGCCGTAAGCCTTGTTGACCGACTTCACCCACTCGGCGCCGATGATCGAGTCCATGCCCAGTTCGACGAAGTCGCTGCGGGCGTCGATCTCGCCGGGTTCGAGGAACAGGGCATCGGCGAGGCTGTCGCGCAGCTCGGCGACGAGCCGGGAACGGCAGCGGGCGGGCCGGGGGGCGGGCTCCGGCACCGTGGATGTCCCGGACGCGGGAGCGGGCACGGACGGCGTCCCCGGCACGGGCTCGGGCGCGGCCGGTGCCACAAGCTCCGGCCGCCGCTGCGCCGCAAGGTCCGGGCCGGGACCAGTGGCACCGGTGGTATCCGTCGCGGGCGGGGCGGCGGCCACCAGCTCGCCGCGGAGGAAGTCGGCGAACTCCTTCACGGACGGGTGGTCGTAGAGCCGGGCCGCGGCGAGCGTCAGCCCGTACCGCTTGTTGAGGGCCTTGACCCATTCGACGCCGACGATGGAGTCGAGTCCCAGCTCGATGAAGTTGCGGCTGATGTCGATCTCGTCCTCGGGAACGTACAGCACCTCCGCGAGGCCCGCCCGGAGCTCTTGGCGCAGCGTGCTCAGGGGGACGACCGGCCGCCCGGCGGCGGGCCGGGGCACGGCGACCGGAGCGGGCTCCGGAGCGGGGGCGGATACAGCGGGGACGGCGGCAGGGGGAATGGCGGCGAAGGCCGCAGGGCCGGGGTCCAGAGCGCCCAGAACGAGGTTGCGCGGCTTCCCCGGCACGGGCCGGGCTGTCGCGGCCGGCTCGTCCGGGCTGCGCAGCACGACCGGCGGCCGGCCACCGGGCACACCGCCCCCGCCGCTCCGGGCCGGCTCGGCGGCAGGGACCCGCGGCACGGACGCGGCCGAGGGCGCAAGTGCGGGCGCGGGCCGGTCGTCGGTGCTCCAGTGCCGGGTGCGGGCGAAGGGGTAGCCGGGCAGCGCGGTGAGGCGCGGCTCCTCGCCCGTGAAGAGGGCGGGCCACTCCGGGACGGCGCCCTGGCAGTACAGATCGGCCAGGGCCCTCAGGATGCCGGACTGGCGGGCCGCCGGAAGGCCGGGCTCGGCGAGCCCGCCGAGGAGTGCCCCGACCTGGATGCCGAGGAGCGCGCGGTCCGTGCCGCGCGACACCTCGCCGCGGCGGACAGCGGGCCCGTCCTCCCCGCTCTCGGCGGCCGCCAGCACCGCGAGGGCGTCCTCGTGGTCGCCGACGACGAGCGCGCAGCGGTGGGCGAAGTGGTGGCGCCCGGCAAGCAGGGTGTAGGCGGTGTCGCCGAGTGCCGGCGGCTCGCCGCCGGCCTCGCCGTCCCGGGTGAGGGCCCGGCGCAGCTCCCTGATCCGCTCGTCCAGGGCAGGGGGGGTCTTCGCGGAGAGGAGCAGCAGCCGGGCCGTGGCGGCCTCGGCGGGCGGACGCGGGGCTTCGGGGCGGCTCTCCACGACCATGTGGACGTTGGTGCCGCTCATCCCGAAGGAGCTGACGGCTCCGAGCCGGGTCCCCGTGGGGCCGGCCGGCCACGGCCGGGCCGTCTTGTTGATGTAGAAGGGGCTGTTCTTCCAGGCGATGTAGTCGCTGTCCTGCTCGCAGTGCGGGCTCGCCGGGATGACGCCGTGGCGCAGCGACTGGACGAGGGCAACCAGGCTGACCAGGCCGGAGGCGGCCAGGGTGTGTCCGACGTTGCCCTTCACCGAGGTGAGTGCGCAGAAGCCGGTGCCGTCGGTGCGCCGGGTGAACGCCTCGTTGAGGGCGTTCACCTCGACGGGGTCGCCGAGGCGGGTGCCGGTGCCATGGGCGACGATGTGCCCGATGCGGCCGGGGTCGATGCCGTGGCGCCGGTGGACGCCTTCGTAGAGCCGGGTCTGGGCGGCGCCGCTGGGGGCGGTGATGCCGTTGGTCCTGCCG
Organism: Streptomyces sp. NPDC094448; assembly: GCF_044763775.1. NCBI lineage: Bacteria > Bacillati > Actinomycetota > Actinomycetes > Kitasatosporales > Streptomycetaceae > Streptomyces > Streptomyces sp. NPDC094448. Next base: position 212,956 of record NZ_JBIWGU010000003.1, read on the forward strand.
TCGTAGTTCATGCCGCTGCCGCGGATGACGGCGAGGACGCGGTCACCGTCCGCCTCGGCCCGGGAGAGGCGCTTGAGGACGAGGGTGACGACGGCCTCGCCGAGGAGCATGCCGTCGGCCCGTGCGTCGAAAGCGCGCAGAACACCGCTCTCCGAGAGCATTCCGGCCCGGCCGGTCTCGGTGAACACCCGGGAGGTCGTGGTCAGGTTCACCGCCGCGGCCACGGCGGTGTCGCACTCGCCGACGCGCAGGGCTGCGCAGGCCTGGTGGGCGGCGGCGAGGCCGGAGGAGCAGGCGGTGTTGACGGCGAGCACCGGGCCGGAGAAGTCAAGGAGATAGCCCAGCCGCGAGGCCATGATCGCCTCATGCTGGGCGGTGATGCCGCCCTCTCCGCCGGTCAGCTGGAGGTAGTCGCCCTGTTCGGCGCCGACGAACATGCCGACCGCTCCGGAGCGCAGCCGCTCCTCTCCGTATCCGGCGTCCTCCAGGGCGCGCCACGCCTCCTGGAGCAGGAGTCGCTGGCGCGGGTCCATGGTGCGTGCCTCGCGCGGCGAGATCTCGAAGAAAGCGGGGTCGAACTCGGCGACGCCGGGGAGGAATCCGGCGCGGACGCGGTCCTGTGCGGTGGGGTCCAGTTCGCCCCAGTCGGCGCGCCGGTCCCCGGGCACGGAGGTGAGGGCATCCTCGCCGCGGGCGAGGATCCGCCAGAACTCGTCGACGGAGCGGGCGCCGGGGAAGCGGCCGCTCATGCCGACGATGGCGATGGACTCAGGTTCCGGTCCGGTGTCCGCTGGGGCAGCCGCCGCGGCGGGGGGCGCGAGGGGGGACGGGGCGGCGGGTTCCGTCCGGGTGTAGTGGCGGCGCAGGGCCTCCGTATGGTCCGCGGTCAGATGTGCCACCAGCTTCTGCGGCGTCGGGTGGGAGAAGAAGACCGAGGGCAGCACCTCGATCGCGAAATGCCGGCCCAGCAGCAGGGCCAGCCGGGCCAGGGCGACCGAGTCGAAGCCGAGCCGGGAGAGGTTCTCGTCGGCGTGGATCTGGTCCCGGGGGACCCGGAGGGTATCGGCGATCATCGTTTCGAGGTCCGTCAGGACCCTGCCGTCGAGGTCCACGTATTCCGTTTCCGTGACTGTCTCGGTGGCCGCCGAGGCCGGGGGTGCCTCCGGCCGGGCGGAAGGCGCCGGGCCGCCGGGGCGGGCGGCGGGGACGGAGGGCGCGGCGGGCGGGGGAACGGAGGGGTCCGGCCCGGTGCCGAGCAGCCGGTGGATCCGGTCCGGGTCGCCGGTCATGACGATCTGCTGGGGTGCCTCTCCGGCCAGGAGTTGTTCGAAGAGGGCGATGCCCTCGGCCCGCTCCAGCGGGCGCAGGCCCGCCGAGGACAGATACAGCTCGGCGCCCTGGGCGTGGTCGAAGCCCATGCCGCCGTCCCGCCACAGGGGCCAGTTGACCGCCAGGGTGACACCGGACAGCTCCCCGCGGCGCACCCGGTCGGCACGCCGGTGGGCGTAGGCCGTCTGGAAGCGGTTGGCGACGGCGTAGTCGCAGCTGCCGAAGTCCCCGAGGACGGCCGAGGTGGAGGAGAAGTAGCAGACGAAGTCAAGGGGTTCATCGGCGAGTGCGGCGTCGAGGGCGAGAGTGCCGTCCACCTTGGCGGAGACCAGGGCGGGGAAGTCCCGGGCGTCGTTGGTGAGCACGGAGCCCCGGCCAGCGACCCCTGCGGCATGCACGGCACCGTGGATTGCGCCGAAGCGTTCGCGGGCCGCCGCCACGACCTCGCGCATCGCCCACGGGTCGGCGGCGTCGGCGCGGACGTAGAGGACTTCGCCGCCCAGTTCCTCGACCCGCGCGATGCGGCGGCGGCGCTCGGCGTCGAGGGGCGAGCGGCCGGTGAGGACGAGACGGGCGTCGCGGGTGGTGGCGAGGTGCTCGGCGAGCAGCAGTCCGAGGCCGCCCGTTCCGCCTGTGACGAGGTAGGTGCCGCCAGTGCGCAGGGGGGCCCGACCGGGGCGGGGGATGCTCGGGCGAACGCGGCTGATGTGCCGGACACCGCCGCGGTGGAGGGTGCTGACGCACCGTTCGGCGCGGAGTTCGGTCCAGAGACGGGCGAACCAGGCGCGGGGAGAGGTGCCCCGGCCTGCCTCCTCCGTCCGGCCGGTGTCCCTGGCGGTGTCGGTGACGTCCTCCAGCACGGCGGCGTACTCGGCGCCGGGCAGGGCCCGGCCCAGGGACCGCTCGAAGCCGAGCCAGGACTCCAGGCGGGCCCGCTCGGTGCCGTCGCGGAGGGATCCGGCCTGGAGGATGCGTACGGGTGCTGCTTCCGCCTTCGCGATCGCCTGCAGAAGGCGCACGGTGGAGACATAGGACCCCGGATCCGCGTCCGGGTTCCCGTGCGCCGTCCCGCGTTCCAGGGGCCAGAGGTTCAGCAGGCCGCCGACCGCGCCGTGCCGGGTGCGGACGTCGTCGAGCATGCGGGCGAGATCGCCGGGGCCGCGGTCGTCCACGGTGTAGGAGTCCTCGGAGGTGCGGGTGTATCCCGCGCCGCGGACGACGGTCACCAGGGTGGTGCCGGGGGCCTGCTCCCGGGCTGCGCGCGCCAGTTCGTCCAGCTCGCCGGGGGCGCAGAGGCACACCACGACGCGCGGGGCCGCGTCCGGACGGACGGACGGCTCCCCGGGCTCCCACGTCTCCGTGAACAGGAGGGGGGCGACAGCCGATCCGGCGGCGGAGCGGGGGGTGGCGCCGTCCGTGTCCGTGGTGCCCGCTGCACCGGCCGCGTCCCCCTCCCCACCGCCGTTCGCCGGGCCGGTTCCGGCGCCCGCGGCGAGGGCGGCCGCGGTGCCGGAGGTGTCGATCCAGTGGCGGTCCCGGGCGAAGGGGTAGGACGGCAGGACGATGCGGCGCGGCGGCCGGTCCGGGTGGAGCGCGTCCCAGTCGACGGTGACTCCCCCGAGCCAGAGTTCCAGGATCCGGGGGAGGTCGGCTCGGGCGAGGGCGCCGGTCAGATCACCGGCGGTAGCGAGCCGCGCCGGCTCATCGGTGTCGCCGCCCGCCCGGCCGGTCGCCGGGCGGGGGGCCGCGTCCCGGCCGGCAGCGGCGTTCCGCAGCAGGGTGAGAAGCTCCGGGACGGTGGCGACGACCGCGCCGAGCCGTTCCCGCATCGCCTCCCTGCCCACTTGGAGCGTCCGGGCGAGCGAGGGCAGATCCGCGGTGGTCAGCCCGTGGGCGTCGATCCAGTCGGCGAGCCGTCCGGCCTGTTCCCGCAGCCGCTCGGCGGTGCGCGCCGACAGCACGACCAGCTCGGGGCCGCCGCCCCCGTGCGCCGCGGCCGGGGCCGGATCCGCGGCCCGGTCCGCGGAGACGAACTCCTCCACGACGAGATGGGCGTTGGAGCCGCCGGCGCCGAAGGAGGAGATCCCGGCGAGACGGGGCATCTCCCGCTCGGCGCCGTCGATGGTGAGCACCGGCCGCCGCCACTCCTCCAGGGTCTGCTGGACGCGGAAGGGCGTGCTCGCGAAGTCGATGTTCGGGTTGGTCTCCGCCGAGTGGAGCGAGGGGGCGAGCAGGCCCTCCCGCATCTGGAGCAGGACCTTGGTGAGCCCGGACATGCCGGCGGCGCTCTCGGCGTGGCCGATGTTGCTCTTGACCGAACCGATCGAGCAGAAGCCCTCGTCCTCGGTGTGCTCCCGGAACGCGCGGGTGAGGCCGGCGATCTCGATCGGGTCGCCGAGCGCCGTCCCGGTGCCGTGGGCCTCGACGCAGCTCACCGCGCGCGGGTCGATTCCGGCGGTCCGCCAGGAATCGGTGACCGACCGGGCCTGTGCCGCCGGGCTGGGCACAGCGTAGCCGTTGCTGCGTCCCCCGTGGTTGACGGCGATGCCGCGGATGACTCCGTGGATGTGGTCCCCGTCGCGCAGCGCCCGCTCCAGCGGCTTCAGCAGGACGGCGCCCACACCCTCGGCGGGGACATAGCCGTCGCCGCCCCTGCCGAAGCTCTCGCAGCGGCCCGTGCCGGAGACGAATCTGCCCCGGCCCAGCAGCAGGTACTTGTTGGGGTGCACCGAGACGTTGACGCCGCCGGCGATCGCCGCGGAGCAGGTGCCGGAGCGGATGCTCTGGCAGGCGAGGTGGATGGCCGTGAGCGAGGAGGAGCACATGGTGTCGACGCTCATGCTCGGGCCGTGGAAGTCGAAGAAGTAGGAGACGCGGTTGGCGACGGCCGAGGAGGTGCCGCTGAGCGCCACGGGATTGCCGAGGACCTGCTCCTGGGCCCCGTACAGCTGGTACTCCTCGTACATCACCCCGGCGTACACGCCGACTCCGGAGGGGCCGGCCGAGGAGTTGAGCCGGGCGGGGGTGTAGCCGGCGTTCTCCACGGTCTCGTAGACGCACTGGAGGAAGAGGCGCTCCTGCGGGTCCATCAGCTCCGCCTCGGCGGGCGAGATGTTGAAGAACAGCGGGTCGAACTCGTCGACACCGTCCAGGAAGCCGCCCCACTTGCTGTAGGTCCGGCCGGGGGCGTCCCGATCCTCGTCGAAGTACACCCGGTGGTCCCAGCGGTCGGCGGGGATCTCGGTGACGCTGTCCCGTCCCGCTGCCAGATTGGCCCAGAACTCCTCGGTCGTCCGAGCCCCGGGGTAGCGCCCGGCGAGGCCGACGATCGCGATGTCCCAGCCCGGCCGGCCGGCGGTCTCCGGTAGGGCCGGTACGGGCGGGAGAGTGCTTCCCGGGCCGGTTCCCCGCCCGGTGCCCGGCGCCGCCCACCGGGTGGAGGCCAGGGACCTGCGACGGGGCATGCCTGTGCGGGCGCCACCCGCCGGGGGCGTCCGGGGGGCGGGCGCGGCAGCGGGGGTGTCCGCTCCCGGCTCCGTCGCCTCCGTCCTCTCCGTTCCCAGGTGGGCACGGAGGCGTGGCGCGTGGCCGGCGACGAGGTGGCGTGCCAGCTCGCGCGGGGTGGCGAACTCGAAGAAGAGGGTCTTGGGCAAGGGCCCCAGCACCTGCTCCAGCTCCGTCGTCATCGCCATCGCCATGACCGAGTCGAGGCCGAAGCTCTCGAACGCCGCACGGGAGCCGACCCGGCCGGGCGGGAGCTTGGTGGTCTCGGAGAGAAGGCCCTTGAGGTACGCGGTCGTCTTCTCTTCGAGGTCGTCACTGTCGTAGTGCGTCACGAATCCGTCCCGACGGCCGAGGAAACAGGGGGTGTCTGCTGCGGTGAGGGCTGGGGGGCGCGGTCCCGGTCCGGGGTACGGGGCGGCGGCGCAGGGGACACCATCACCTGGCGGTGTCCCGAGTGGATGATCCGGTAGAAGGCGCGGACTCCGGCGCCGGTCTCCAGCGGCGCGACACCATGGTGTTCGCGCAGTGACCGTTCCGTGGCCGCGTCGATGTGCATCCCGCCCTCCGCCCACAGGGGCCAGTTGACGGACTGGCTCTGGCCGGAGCGCTCGCCGCGGGCGGCGAGGCCGTGCCGGTACCAGGCGTAGGCGTCCAGGAAGGCGTTGGCGGCGGCGTAGTCGGCCTGGCCGGTGTTTCCGTGTGCCCCGGAGGTGGAGGAAAAGGTCACGAAGAAGTCGAGCGGAAGCCCGCGGGTCGCGGTGTCGAGGTTCACCACGCCCGCGACCTTGGGCGCCAGGACGTCCCGGAAGTCTTCCTCCGGCTTGGTGCGGAGGAAGGAGTCCCGGGTGATCCCAGCGCTGTGGAGGACGCCGTCGATCCGGCCGTACCGCTCCAGGATCCGTGCGACGAGTGCCTCGGTGCGGGTGCGGCTGGTGATGTCGGCTTGTTCGTAGCGAACGTCCCGCACCCCGGCGGCCCGCAGGGCATCGAGCGTACGGCGCCGTCCGGCGTCCAGCGGAGAGCGGCCGGTGAGGACCAAGACCGCTCCGGCGGTCTGCGCGGCGATCTCCCGGGCGAAGACGGCGCCGAGGGCGCCCGCTCCGCCGGTGACGAGGTAGACGCCGTTGTCCCGCCAGGGCAGTGCGGCTGGTCCGGCTGCCGGGTCGGCCGCCGGGTCCGCCTCCCAGGTGCGCACCTGGCGGCGGCCGCCGGTGTAGCGCACCAGGGTGTCCCCGGGATGGTCACGGTTCTCCAGGATCCGTTCCACGGCCCGCCCGGGGGGGTCGGCGGGGTCGAGGACGATGAGCTGTCCGGTGAGGTCCGGGTTCTCCAAGTGGGCCGTACGGAGCATCGCCGCGAGGCCCGAGAGCAGGGCCTCCTCGGGTCCGCCGGGGACGACCAGCTGCACATGGCCGGGGCCGGCCGTTGCCCGTACCCGCGGGCGCAGCTGTTCGAGCAGTTGGACGCCGAGGGCGGTGTAGCGGCCGTCCGGGGTCGGGTCCGGGGAGACCAGCAGGGTCACGTCCGCGCCGGCGGCGCGGAGCGGGGCCGCGGCTTCGGGCAGGCCGGCGAGGAGCACAGCCGGCGGGGGGCCGCCCCGGCCCGGCGGCACGGCGGCCGTCGCAGGGCGCTCCCGCCACCGGGCCCGCAGCAGAACGGCTTCTGTCCCGTCCGAGGTCCCGGTCGGGGTCGCGTGCCCGTCATCCGCGGTATGCCCGTTCCCGGCCGTGTCCCCGCCTGCGGCCGCTTCCGCGCCCGGGAGCCCGCGCGGGTCCGGGGTCTCCCCGGCACCCCGGCGGAGGGCGGGCGCCGGATGCCCTGCCCCGTCCACCGGTGATCCCTTCAGCGCCCGGAAGGTCAGTCCGCCGATCCGGACCCGGACCCGGCCGTGCCCGTCGGCAAGGTCGATGTCGAACCGCGGGGCGGCCGGGTCCCCGTACTCCCCGGCGCTCGACCGGATCCAGGCCCACATGGCGGCCGCGCAGCGGTCCAGGACGAGGACGTCCTCGACCGCGTACGGGACGGGGAGCCCGCCCCCGGTAGTCGCCGTGCTCTCCGCGTCCCCTCCGTCCCCGTCTCCGTCCCCGTCTCCGTCCCCGTTCCCCAGCAGGCCCGCGCAGGCCTGGAAGGCGGCGTCGAGCAGGCTTGGATGCAGGGTGAATTCGTCCTCGGTCGCCCGCACCGACTCGGGCAGCGCCAGCTCCGCCAGGGCCTGGCCGGGCCCGGTGAGAATGTGACGGACGGCCCGGTGGGCGGGTCCGTACCCGATCCCGGCGGCGCGGTACAGCTCATAGCAGCGCTCGCCGGTCAGTCCCGGGCCGTCGCAGGCCTCCCGCAGGGCGGGCAGGTCCAGCACCGTCTTCTCCGCGTCCGCAGCGAAGCAGAGGACGCCCGCGGCGTGCACCACGGTGCCGCCGTCGCCGTCGCCGTCCGGCCCGTACGGGGTGCCGTCGAGCCGGAACCGGATGTCGCCGTCCTCGTCCGGCCACAGCCCGGTGTGCAGTTCGCGCGGCTCCGCGCCGACCGTGAACGGCCGGGCGAGGACGACGTCCCGCAGGGCGATCGGGGCCGACGGCTCGACGGCGGTCCGCCCGGCCAGACAGGCCGCGGCCACGGCGGACTCCAGCAGGGCCGCGGCGGGCAGGACACGCTCGCCCCGGACCCGATGGTCCCGCAGGAAGAACTCCTCTCCGGTGAGGACCGAGGTGAAGCGCTGTCCGGTGAAGTCGGAGGTGTTGACCCGGGCCAGCGGATGGAGTGCGGCCGGGGCACCGATCGGGACCGGACGGGACGCGGCCGCGCCGTCGAACGGGAAGTACCGCTCTCGGGCAAAGGGATAGCCCGGGAGGGCGATCCGGCGGGGCGGCGCGCCGGGATACAGCAGCCGCCAGTCCACGGGGACCCCGTGGACCCACAGGTCGAGCAGCTTCTCGTGCTTCCCCTTGGCCGCCCAGGCGGCGATCATCGCATCGAGATCGGAGTCGGAGCCGAGGAGCGCCGGAACACCGCCCTCGCGGACGGCCGAGCCGCGCACCAGACGGCCGTTGCCGGGTCCGCCGCCGGCGAACCGGCGCAACTCCTCCGTCAGTTCGGGGACCGAGGCGGCCAGCACCCCCACGCGCTCCTCCATGGGCTCCCGCCCGACCTGGAGCGTGTAGGCGATGTCGGCGAGCGCGAGGGGCGCGTGCTCGGTGCTCTCCAGCCACTCGACCAGCCGCTCGGCGCGGGCCCGCAGCTCTTGGGGCGTCCGCGCCGAGAGCGGGACGACGGCCGTCCCGGTGAACTCGGCCGCCGGCCGGGGCGCGGTGTCCCCGGGCAGATACTCGGCGATGACGACATGCGCGTTGGCACCGCCCGCACCGAACGAGGACACACCCGCCACCCGCGGCGCCGGCCCGGTCGAGCCCTCGGACGGCAGCGGCCGCGGCCACTCCGCGGCCTCCCGCTGCACCGTGAACGGCGTCGCCGCGAAGTCGATGTGCGGATTGAGGACATCCGCGTGCAGCGACGGGGCCAGCCGACCGTGCCGGAGCTGGAGCAGGACCTTGGTGATGCCGGCGATGCCGGCGGCGCTCTCCGCGTGCCCGATGCCGGACTTCACGGAGCCGATCGCGCAGTAGCCCCGGTCGTCGGTGTGGGCACCGAAGGCCCTCGACAGCCCGGCGATCTCGATCGGGTCGCCGAGCGCGGTGCCGGTGCCGTGAGCCTCGACATAGCCCACGGACCGGGCGTCCACACCCGCCCGCTCCAGCGCCCGGCCGACGGCGTCGGCCTGGGCCAGCGGATCGGGCACGGCATAGCCGTTGGTCTTGCCGCCGTGGTTGACGGCGGACCCCTTGATGACGCCATGGATCCGGTCGCCGTCCGCGACCGCCTTCGCCAGTGGCTTGAGCAGCACGGCGCCCACGCCCTCACCAGGCACATAGCCGTCGCCGCCGGCGCCGAAGCTCTCGCAGCGGCCCGTGGTCGACAGAAACCGGCCCTGGCTGAGCAGCAGATACTTGTTCGGGTGCAGCGAGAGGTTCACCCCGCCCGCGACGGCGGCCTCGCAGTCGCCCGAGCGCAGGCTCTGACAGGCCAGATGGACAGCGGTCAGCGAGGACGAGCACATGGTGTCGACGCTCATGCTGGGGCCTCGGAGATTGAAGAAGTACGACACCCGGTTGGCGACCGAGGCCGGATTGCCGGCCACGGCCAGGGGCGCGGAGCCCAGCTGCGACTGGGCGCCGTGGAGCTGGTACTCCTCGTACATCACGCCGACGAACACGCCCACCCGGCCGTCGAGCGTCTGGCCCGTCCGGTCCCGGCCGGTGTCACGGGTGTATCCCGCGTCCTCCAGCGTCTCGTGGACGCACTCCAGGAACAGGCGTTCCTGCGGGTCCATGATCTCCGCCTCACGGGGGGAGACGTTGAAGAAGCCCGCGTCGAAGTCGTAGGCGCCCTCGAGGAACCCGCCCCACCTGCCGTAGGTCTTCCCCGGCGCGCCCGGTTCCGGGTCGAAGTGGCGGCCGAGGTCCCAGCGGTCCGCGGGCACCTCGGTCACACAGTCCCGGCCCTCGGCAAGGTTCCGCCAGAACTCGTGCACGTCCCGGGCCTGCGGATAGCGGCCGGCGAGCCCGATAACAGCGATATCGCCGGTCTCCTCCGTCCCGTCGGTCCCGCTGGACGCCCCGGGAAGGGATGGCGCCCGGGTCTCCGCGGTCATGGCGAACCGGTGTCCGGGGCCCGGCCGGACGGACGGTTCCGGCGCGGGCCCGGACCGCCACGGCACGCCGCTGGCCGGCAGCAGCGCGCGGACCTGCTCCGGATAGGCCGTCAGAAGATGTCCGGCGAGCGCCGCGATGGTCCGGTGTTCAAAGAAGAGCGTCTTCGGCAGGGACCCGAAGACCTCCTCCAGGGCGCGCGTCATCTCCATGGTCATCACGGAGTCGACGCCGTACTCCTCCAACGACGCCTCGGGGTCGATCGCACCGGCGGGCATGTCGACGGCCGAGGACAGCAGCCGTGTGACATACGCCACCGCGCGCTGCGCCGTTCCTTCGTCCGGGCCGTCGCCGGAGTCCGCCGCGGAGGCGGACGACACCTCGGGCGCCTCCTTCTCCCCGGTCGGCGCGGAGGCCCGGCCGCCGGCCGGGTCAGGCGCAAGCAGCCCCGCGAGCAGGGTCCGCCGCAGCCGTGGCCGGTAGCCGGCCAGCACCAGGACGTGATCGTGGCCCGCGGCGAGAGCTTGGTGGAGCACGCGGACGCCCGTCCCCGCGTCCAGCGGCACCAGTCCGAAGCGCTCCTGCAGCGACCGCTCCGTGGCCGCGTCGACGTGCATACCGCCGTCGGCCCACAGCGGCCAGCCGACGGAGAGCGTCCGGCCCCGGCGCTCGCCCCGCGCCACCAGGGTGTTGCGCAGCGCGGCGAAGGCGTCCATGAAGGCGTTGGCGGCCGCGTAGTCGGCCTGGCCCACATTGCCGAGGGCTCCCGCGACGGACGAGAAGGCGACCAGGAAGCCGAGATCGTCCTCGCGCGTCGCCTCGTCCAGGTGGACGAGGCCCGCGACCTTCGGCGCGAGCACCCGGGCGAACTCCCCCGCGTCCTTGCGCAGCACGAACGCGTCCCGGATGAACCCGGCGCCGTGGAGCACGCCGTCGATCCGCCCGTACCGCTCGCGGATCCGGCGCACCAGCGCCGCCGCCTCATCGCGGACGGCGATGTCGGCCCGCTCGTACACGGCGTCCGCGCCGAGCCGCCGCAGCCGCTCCAGCAGCTCCTCCTTGGCCGGGTCGAGCGGCGAACGGCCGGTCAACACGATCCGGGGGGCACGGACCCGCGCCGCCGCGTCCCCGGCGAAGACTGCGCCGAGCCCTCCGGCGCCGCCGGTGATCAGATAGACGCCGCCGTCCCGGTAGGGCACCGGGGCGGGCACGTCGGTGGTCTCCTCCTCGCGCCAGCGCAGCACCTCGCGTACGCCGTCGAGATGGCGTACGGCGGTGTCCGCGAGCGCCGTACGCTCGGCGGTCACCAGGGACGCGGTACGCTCCGCCGGCTCCCGCGGGTCCACCAGGACCAGCTGCCCGAGCAGACGCGGGTTCTCCAGGGCGGCCGACCTCAGCAGGGAGAGCAGCCCCCGCCGGAGCGCGGGGTCGGCGGCCGGGGCGACCAGCTGCACGCGTACGGGGTGCTGAGCGCGCTCGGCCAACACCTCCCGGACCTCGGCGAGGACGCGCAGGGCGGCGTCCATGTAGCCGGCGGCGAGGTCGTCATCCGGCACGGAACCGGAACCGGAGTCGGGGCCGAGCGGCACCACCCGCGCCGTGTCGCGCGCCCGCAGGGCGGCGGCGAGCCCGGGTACTCCGGCTACCAGCACCAGACCCTCGGGGACGGGGTCACCGGTCTCGCGGCGCTCCGCGGGGATCCAGCAGGGCCGGGCCAGCAGAGCGCCGGTATCCGCGGCGTCCGGGTCCGGAGCGGGGGCGGCGGCCGGAGCACGCAGGGAGACGCCCCGGAGCCGGACGCGCACGCCGCCTTCCTCGTCGCACAGGTCGATGTCGAGGCGGCGCACCCCGCCGCCGGGGTCCTCCCGCTCCCGCACCGCAGCCCACATCCCAGCGGTGCAGGGTCCCAGGACCCGTACCTCGTCCACGGCGAACGGCAGGAGCGGCGCCGCCGGGCCGCCGTCGGCGGGCAGCAGGCCGGCGCAGGCCTGGAGGGCGGAGTCGAGCAGGGCCGGATGGAGCCCGTAGGCGTCCGGCGCGCCGGACGGGCCGGACGGCAGGGCGAGCCGGGCGAGGGCCCGGCCCCGGCCGCGCCACAGTCCGCGGATGCCGCGGTGGCCGGGACCATAGGCGATGCCGTGCCGGGCGAAGGCCGCGTACAGGGCGTCGGGCTCAGGGCCTTCCTCCGGGCACTCGGCGCGCAGCCGCGACACGTCGACACGCTCGCCGGGGTCACCGGCACCGGGATCCACGGCGGATCCGGCGGCGCCGGCCCGTACCGTGCCCTCGCTGTGCACCGTCTCCCCGGTGGCGCCGGGGGATGTGTCGCGGGTCAGGATCTCGAAGCGGATCCCATCCCGGCCCCGGGGCGTCAGCCGCACCCGGACGGTCAGCCCCTCGCCCTTTTCCCCGTCCCCGTCCCGGAGGGCAATCGGTCGCGCCCAGACGACGTTCTCCAGCGTCAGGGCGACAGGATGTCCGGTCAGGGACGCCTCCGCGGCGGCCCGCGCCAGCTCCAGACAGGCCGCACCGGAGAGCACCCGCTCGCCCCGGACCCGGTGGTCCCGGAGAAAGAACTCCTCACCGGTGTAACGGGAGGTGAAGCACTGCTCGTCGAGGGTGGAGGTGTTGGTGTGCAACAGCGGGTGGAGCAGTGCCGGGCCGGCGGCGGGGCGGGGCCCGGCGGCGCCGAGGGCCGGCCAGTAGCGCTTCCCCTGGAAGGGGTACGCGGGCATCGGCACCCGGCGCGGAGCGGGGCCGCGGTGGAGCCGCGTCCAGTCGACGAGGAGTCCGGTGGCCCAGAGCCGGAGCAGCTCGCCGTACACGCCCCGGGCGATGTCCCCGGCGAGCGACCGCTCCTGTGCGGCGTCGGCGGTGAAGACGGCGAGGCTGCCGCCGCGGCGTTCGACCCGGCCCCGGTACAGCCCGGGGGCACTGGGCCCGTCTGCGAGGAACGACCCTATTTTCGCGGCGAGTTCGCCGGTGGTGGCGGCGGTCAGACCCAGCCGCTCCTCGTACTCCTCGCGTCCCGTCTGGAGGGTGTGGGCGATGTCGGCGAGCGCCGCGGACGCGCCCTCCTCCTCGGTCACCCAGCGCAGCAGTCGCCGGGCCTGGTCCAGCAGGGCCTCGGCGGTCCGGGCGGAGAGCACCACGGCGACAGGCCGGTCGTCCGGACGCGCCCGCCGTGCGGGGTCCTCGGCGGGGATGAACTCCTCGACGACGACATGGGCGTTGGAGCCGCCCGCGCCGAAGGAGGAGATGCCGGCGATGCGCGGCGTCTCGGTGCCGTCGGCGGCGGCCGGCCGGTGCCAGGGCGCGGCCTCCCGCTGGACGCGGAAGGGGCTGTTGTCGAAGTCGATACGGGGGTTGAGGACGTCCGCGTGGAGGGAGGGCGCGAGCCGGCGGTGCTTCATCTGCATCAGCACCTTGGTCAGCGCGGCGATGCCGGCAGCGCTCTCGGCGTGGCCGATGCTGCTCTTGACCGAGCCGATGGCGCAGTAGCCGGTCCGCTCCGTGTCCGCGCGGAACGCCTTGGTCAGGGCGGCGATCTCGACCGGGTCGCCCAGCGAGGTGCCGGTGCCGTGGGCCTCCACATAGCTGACCGAGCCCGCGTCGACCCCGGCTTCGCGGAGCGCGTGGCCGATGACCTGGTGCTGGGCGCGGGGGTTGGGGACCGCGTAGCCGTTGGTCTTACCCCCGTGGTTCACAGAGGTGCCGCGGATGACGCCGTAGACGGTGTCGCCGTCCTCGACCGCTCGGGCGAGCGGCTTGAGCAGGACCGCGCCGACGCCCTCGCCGGGGACATAGCCGTCGCCGCCCTCGCCGAAGCTCTCGCAGCGACCCCGGCTGGAGGCGTATTTCCCACTGGCGAGCATCAGATATTTGTTCGGGTGCAGCGAGAGGTTCACCCCGCCGGCGACGGCCATCTCGCAGTCGCCGGTCCGCAGGCTCTGGCAGGCCAGATGGAGCGCGGTGAGCGAGGACGAGCACATGGTGTCGAGCGCCATGCTGGGGCCGTGCAGGTCGTAGACGTAACTCACCCGGTTGGCAATGGTCGAGGCACTGCCGGACAGGGTGATGTTGTTGCCCCCGGCCTGCTCCTGGGCGCCGTAGAGCTGGTACTCCTCGTACATCACGCCGACGAACACGCCGACATTGCCGGGGAGCCCGCAGCCGCCGTACCGGGCGAGGGACGCACGGGTGTAGCCCGCGTCCTCCAGCGTCTCGTGAACACACTCCAGGAACAGGCGCTCTTGCGGGTCCATGAACGCGGCCTCGCGCGGGGCGATGTTGAAGAAGAGGGGGTCGAAGAGGTCGACGCCGTCCAGGAAGCCGCCCCATTTGGCGTACGTCCTGCCGGGGGCGTTCCGGTCCGGGTCGTAGTAGAGGCCGTGGTCCCAGCGGTCGGCGGGGATCTCGGTGACGCAGTCGCGTCCTTCGGCGAGGTTCCGCCAGAACTCGTGCACGGTGCGGGCGCCGGGGTAGCGGCCCGCGAGACCGACGACGGCGATCTCACGGCCGGTCGCGGCTGTTCCGCTGCGGTCGGGCCGCGGGCGGCCGAGGCGGGGGGCCGGGCGGGCGCGGAGGGGGCCCGGCCCGCCGGGACGGCGGGCCGCGTCGTCCGTTCCGGTCCCGGCGCCGGGGTCCCCGCCGTCCGCGGACGGTGACGGGGTCGTGTCCCCGGGGAGCAGCGCGGTCAGCCGTTCGCGGTGTCCGGCGAGGAAGTATCCCGCCAGCTCGCCGATGCTCTGGTATTCGAAGAACAGGGTCTTGGGCAGGGAGCCGAAGACCTGTTCCAGCCTGCTGGTCAGGTTCATCGTCATGATGGAGTCGATGCCGTAGTGCTCCAGCGCGGAGTCGGCGTCGATCCGGTCCGGGGGCAGCCTCAGTTCGCCGGCGAGCAGGTCCACCAGATAGCGGCGGGTCCGCTCCACCAGGGGGGCCTGTGGCCGGGCGGCCCGGGGACCGGCGGCGGGGGTCTCCCGGACGGGGGCCGGCGCCCCGGAGACGGAAGCGGAGGCGGCCGGTGCCTCATGGGCCCGGGAGGTGAAGCCCCGGAGCAGGACCCGCGGCACGCCGTCGTCGTCGAGCACGTCGATGTCGATCCTGCGGACGCCGCTCTCCGGCCGGTCGTCCGCGCTGTAGCGGACCCAGGCCCACATCCGCGGGGCGCAGGGCCCGAGGACCGTGACCCGGTCGACCGCGAACGGGAGGTGGAGCGCGCCGTCCTCCGGCTCCGGGTTCTCCCCGTCCGGGCGGAACAGTCCGATGGAGGACTGGAGGGCGGCGTCGAGCAGACCGGGGTGGAGCGGCTGGGCGTCGAGCGCGGCGGCCTCCGCCCCGTCCGGCAGCCGCAGCCGGGCCAGCGCCTGTCCTTCACCGACGGCGACGCTCTCCACGCCGCGATGGGACAGGCCGTACTCCAGCCCCAGGGCCCGGTAGAAGCGGTAGCAGGCCTCGGCATCGAGGTATGCGGAGCCGCAGGCCGCCCGCAGCGCCGTCAGGTCCAGCGGCTCGGGCGTCCGGGCGTCGGTGAGGGGCAGGACTGCACCCCGGCTGTGGACGAGAGCGCCGGCCGCCGGGTCCTGCGCCGGGGTGGCTATCTCGAAGGCGACCCCGCCGCCGGGTACGGACGCATCTGCCGGACCGGTCTCCTCCGGGTCCGCCGCGTAGAGGGTGGTGCGCACCCGGACGGGGCCGTCGGTGACCACGAGGGGCCGGGCCCACACCACATGGCGGAGCTCGGTCGCCGGCGGCGCCTCGTCGAGCGAGGCCACCAGGGCGGCTCGCGCCATCTCCAGATGGGCGACGCCGGGCAGTACCCGCCGTCCCGCCACGACGTGGTCGGTGAGGAAGGGCTCACGGCCGGTGAGGACCGTGTCGAAGCGCTGGGCTTCGAGGGTGGAGGTGTTGGTGTGGACGAGGGGGTGCAGCCGTTCGCCCGCGGCGGTCCCGGGCGAGGCGGGGGCGTCCGCAAGGAGGTCGCCGACCCAGTGGCGGTCCCGGGCGAAGGGGTAGCCGGGCAGCGGGACCACCGCGGGGCGGCCGGCCGTGTGGAGCCTGCTCCAGTCCACGGCGAGGCCCTTGACCCAGAGCCCGAGGAGCTTGTCGTCCTTGCGCTTGTCGATCCAGGTGGCGACGGTGGACGCCATATCGCTGTCGGTGCCGAGGGCGGCAAGCGTGTCGCGGTGGTCCCCGATGGCGCCGCGGTGCAGCCCCTCCACCTCGTTCTCGCCGGCGGCGAACGCGGCCAGCTTCCCGGCGAGTTCAGCGACGGTCGCGGCGCAGAGCGCGAGCCGGGTCTCCATGGCCTCCCGGCCGGACTGGAGGGTGTGGGCGACGGCGCCGAGGTCGAGGTGTCCGGGGTCCCGGCGGTGCAGCCAGTCCACCAGGTCCCGGGCCCGCTCCCGCAGCCGGTCGGAGTCCTTCGCGGAGAGCACGAACAGCCAGGGGCCGTCCGCGGCGGGGGCAACCGGGACGGGGGTGGTGGCGGGGCGATGGTACTCCTCGACGACGACATGGGCGTTGGAGCCGCCCGCGCCGAACGAGGACACACCGGCGATGCGGTGGCGCTCTTCCGGTTCCCCGCCGGGCCCGGGGCGGGTGGGGCGCGGCCAGTCGGCCGCCTCACGCTGGAGACGGAAGGGGGTCCGGGCGAAGTCGATGTCCGGGTTCGGCTCGTCCGCGTGCAGGCTGGGCACGAAACGTCCGTGCTGCATCTGGAGGATGACTTTGATCAGCCCGGCAATTCCCGCGGCGGCCTCCAGATGCCCGATGGCACTCTTCGCGGAGCCGACGGCGCAGTACTGGCGGGCGTCGGTGTCCCGGGCGAAGGCCTGGGTCAGACCCTCGATCTCGACCGGGTCGCCGAGCGACGTTCCGGTTCCATGGGTCTCCAGATAGCCGACCTCGCCCGCGGCCACGCCCGCGCGATCCAGGGCCCGGCGCACGACCTCGGCCTGGGCCACCGGGTTCGGCACGGTGTAGCCGTGGGTGCGACCGCCGTGGTTGACGCCGCTGCCGCGCAGCACGGCGTGGATGAGATCGCCGTCGCGTTCGGCGTCGGCGAGCCGCTTGAGCAGGACGACGGCAACGCCCTCGCCAGGGACGAAGCCGTTCCCGCCGGCGCCGAAGCTGCGGCAGCGGCCGTCGTCGGAGAGCATCCGCTTACCGGACATCAGGAGATAGTTCGACGGGTGCAGATAGAGGTTGACGCCGCCCGCGAGGGCCAGTTCGCACTCGTCCCGGCGCAGATGCTCCATCGCCTCGTGGACGGCGCTGAGCGAGGAGGAGCACATCGTGTCGACGGGCAGGCTCGGTCCGTGCAGGTCGAGCAGGTAGGAGACCCGGTTCGCGACGGACGAGAACGACGTCAGAGGGTGCAGCCGCTCGTTCCGCTCCCACAGCTGCGGGCCGTAGAGGTCGAAGCCTGTCTTGGAGACGCCGGCGAAGACGCCGACCCGGCCGCGGTGCGCCTCGGCGACCCGGCGCCGGGTGTATCCGGCGTTCTCCAGCGCGTTCCAGGACTCCTGCAGGAAGAGGCGCTCCTGCGGGTCCGTGTTCATCGCCTCCTGGGGCGAGATGCCGAAGAACAGCGGGTCGAAGTCGGCGAATCCGTCGACGAAGCCGCCCCACTTGCTGTAGCTCAGCCGCGCCGCCACGGCCTCGTCGCGATCGGGGTGGTAGAAGCCGGCCAGCGGCCAGCGGTCCACGGGGATCTCGGTGACGCAGTCCCGTCCACCGGCCAGGTTCTCCCAGAACTCCCGCAGATCGCGGGCTTGCGGGAACCGTCCGCTCATGCCGATGACCGCGACGGCCCCGTCGTCGGCACGGGGCGCCGCCCCAGTCGGCCGGTGGGAGGACGCGAGGAACGGCGCCGCGGAGTCCCCGGCGTCCGTCGTTCCGTGGTCCGGGCGACCGGAAGCGCGCCGGGGCTGCGGGGCCGTCGCGGGGGCTCCGGCGGGAGAGGGCGTCGCCGGGGCGTTCGCGGGGGCGGCGGGAGATCCCGCGAGGCCGGCCGAACGCCGCCGGGCGGCCCCCGTCCAGTGGAGACAGGCGCCGCGGTGCTCGCGCAGGAAGTGGCCCGTGAGGGCGTCCAGGGTGGTGAACTCGTACAGCAGCGACGCGGACAGTCCCGTGAACGTCCCCGCGAGTTTCCGGTTGAGCCGGGTGACCACGATGGAGTCGACGCCGTATGCCTCCAGCGGGGTCTCCGCGTCGATCTTTCCGACGGAGAGTCCGATCACACCGCTGAACAGGTGCTTGAGCCGTCCGAGAACCTTGTCGTGCAGCGCCTCCTCGTCGATCCCGGCGTGGGTGTCGGCGGACTCGGCTACCGCGAGCGCGGTGACGGCGGCGGGGGCGTCCGGCGCGGGCGCCGCCGGCGGGGCGCCCAGGAAGGTGCGGCGGACGCGCGGACCGTCGCCCTCGACCGCCATCACCTGGCAGTGGGACGAAGCCAGCGCCTCGTGGAAGGTCCGCAGCCCCCGCTCGGTCCGCAGCGGCAGCATGCCGGCCTCCTCCCACAGCGCCCGGCGGGTCTCCTCGTCCACCGGCATGCCGCCCTCGGCCCACAGCGGCCAGTTCAGGGAGAGGCTGCGGCCCGACCGGCGGCCCTCGGCGACCAGCAGGGCGCGGTGGTGCGCGAAGGCGTCCATGAAGGCATTGGCCGCCGCGTAGTCCGCCTGGCCCGCGTTGCCCGTGACCGCCGCTGCGGAGGAGAACAGGGCGAGGAAGTCCAGGGGTTCGTCCCGGGTGGCGGCATCGAGATGGAGGGTGCCGGCCACCTTGGGCGCCAGGACCTCCCGGAGTTCGCCCGCGCTCTTCCCGCGGAGGAACCCGTCACGCAGGACGCCCGCGCTGTGGACGACGCCGTGGACCGGGCCGTGCTCGCGCCGGACGGCGGCGAAGAACGCCTCGACCGCGGCCTCGTCGGCCACGTCGAGCCGCGTGTACTCCACCCGCGCGTGCGGCCGGCGCAGCTCCTCCAGCAGCCGGGACCGGTTCCCGAGCGGGGAGCGGCCCGTGAGCAGCAGCGTGACGTT
The DNA here is from genome assembly GCF_044763775.1 of Streptomyces sp. NPDC094448. Classification (NCBI taxonomy): domain Bacteria; kingdom Bacillati; phylum Actinomycetota; class Actinomycetes; order Kitasatosporales; family Streptomycetaceae; genus Streptomyces; species Streptomyces sp. NPDC094448. The sequence continues at coordinate 231,536 of NZ_JBIWGU010000003.1, forward strand.
CCGCACGGAGCTCAGCAGATCGCGGGCGAAGACGAGGCCGAGACCGCCGAGACCGCCGGTGACAACATAGGTCCCGCCCTCCCGCCAGGGCGGGGCGACGGGGCCGGGCTCCGGCAACTCCTCCCAGGTCCGGGCCTCGCGGACCCCGTCGCGGAACCGTACGGCCCGCTCACCCGGGTGGTCCCGGGCGGTGAGGATCTGCGCGGCCGCGGCAGCGGGCGGGGTCTCCGGGTCGATCAGGACGAGCTGCGGCAGCAGCGCGTGGTTCTCCAGGGCCGCGCTGCGGGCCATCGCGAGCAGGCCCGCGGAGGAGGTCTCCCCGCCCCGTCCGGAGCAGACGAGCTGGACGAGGGTGCGGGGCAGTGCGCGGTCGGCGAGCAGCATGCGGAGGAATGCGAGCAGCCGCTCGGCGAGTTCGGCGTAGCGCTCCGCGGGCCCGGTGGACGCGGACTCCAGGAGGTGTACGGCGGCCGGGGGCGTGCTCGCGCGCAGCTCCCGCTCCACTCCGGCGGGCGGATCGATGAGGAGCACCGTATGGCCGGGCTCCCGCGCGGTCGCCGGGCCGTCGGCCCGGTGCCACACGGGGCGGGCGCGCACCAGCTCCGGCGCGGGCCCGGTCTCGTCCCGGCGATCGCCGTCGGCCCGGCGGTCGCGGTTCCTCAGAAACTCCTTCACGTGCTCCTTGGAGACGCGACGCGCCTTGAGATCCAGCAGAAGCCGTTCCAGCTGCGGTTCCATGGTCAGCGCCCCTCGTTGTCCGTGGTGGTCCGGGTGCCGTCGGCCGTCGGCGGGCTGATCCGTCCGACGACGTCCTCGATACCGAGGGAGCCGTTCAGAAAGCCGTCGAGAACGTCGTCGATGCCGTCGCCGGGATCGCCGTCCGGACCGGCCGGGCAGGCCGGGTCGTCGGCGGGATCGGGGTCCGGCCCGGTCAGGGGCTTCTCCGCGATCCAGTACCGCTCCCGCGCAAAGGGGTAGGTGGGCAGGGGGACGATGTGCGCCGTGCCCGCCGGGCGCAGTCCGCGCCAGTCCAGCGTGAAGCCGCCGACCCAGAGTCCGAGCGCCTTGGCGTACTCGCCCCGGGCGAGCCAGGTGCCGAGGACCGCGGTCATGTCCTCGTCGGCGGCGAGCGCGGCGAGCGCGCTATCGATGGGCTTCGCCCGGCCCCGGTGCACCCCCTCGGCGCTCTCCGGCCGCTCAAGGAAGGCCCGCAGTCGCTGCTCCAGCTCGTCGTAGGAGCGGACGACCGTCGCCAGCCGCTCGGTCATGGCCTCGCGGCCGGTCTGCAGGGTGTACGCCACATCGGTGAGCGCCACACCGGTGCGCCGGCCCTCGGGCAGCCAGCGCAGCAGGGCGTCCGCCCGCTCGCGCAGCCGTTCCCCGTCCCGGGCGGAGAGCACGACGATCGCGGGCTCCCCTTCCGGGGCGGACCTTCCAGCGGGCCGCCGGGGCGGGTACTCCTCCAGCACCACATGGGCGTTGGCCCCGCCCGCGCCGAAGGAGGACACGCCCGCCCGGCGCGGCACCTCACGGACGGCGCCGTCGACGGTGACGACGGGCCGCTTCCACTCGGCGGTCTCGCGCTGGACGACGAAGGGTGTGGCGTCGAAGTCGATGTGCGGGTTCAGCTCGTCGGCGTGCAGGCTGGGGACGAGTTCGCCGTGCCGCATCTGCAGCACGGTCTTGAGCACGCCCGCGAGGCCGGCAGCGGCCTCGGCGTGGCCGATGTTGCTCTTCACAGAACCGATGGCGCAGTACCCGAAGTCCGCGGTGTCGGCGGAGAACGCCCGGGTCAGGCCGTTGATCTCGATGGGGTCGCCGAGGGCAGTGCCGGTGCCGTGCGCCTCGACGTAGCTGATGGTGCGCGCGTCGAAGCCGGCCCGGTCCAGGGCCGCACGCACGACACGGCCCTGTGCGACCGGGTTGGGGACGGTGTAGCCGTTGGTGGTGCCGCCATGGTTGACACTCGTACCGCGGACCACCGCGTGAATATGGTCCCCGTCCCGTTCGGCGTCCTCCAGCCGCTTCAGGATGAGCGCGCCGACGCCCTCACCGGGGACGAATCCGCCTCCTCCGGCGCCGAAGCTGCGACAGACGCCGTCGTCCGCGAGCATCTGGAGGTTGCAGAGGTTCACATAGCTCGACGGGTGCAGATAGAGGTTGACGCCCCCGGCGACAGCGAGTTCGCACGCGCCGCGGAGCAGCTGCTCGCACGCCTCGTGCAGCGCTGTCAGCGAGGACGAGCACAGGGTGTCGACGGGCATGCTGGGACCGTTGAGGTTCAGCTTGAACGAGACGCGGTTGGCCGCCGAGGCGAAGGATGTGTACGGGTAGGCGGTGTCGCCGCGGCGCCAGCGCCCGGGGCCGTAGAGAGCGTGTCCGGCGCGGGTGATGCCGACGAAGACGCCGACCCGGGAGTCGTGGTCCCGCTCCAGGCGCTCCCGCGTGTATCCGGCATCCTCGAACGCCCGCCAGGTCTCCTGGAGGAAGAGCCGCTCCTGCGGGTCGATCTCGGTCGCCTCGTTCGGCGTCATCCCGAAGAACAGCGGGTCGAAGTCGGCGAAGCCGTCGAGGAAGCCGCCCCACTTGCCGTAGCTGCGGCCCTCGGTGGCGGCCTTCTCCTTGTCCGGCTCGAAGAAGCCGTCCAGCGACCACCGTTCGGCGGGGATCTCCGTGACGGAGTTCCGGCCCGCCCGCAGATTCTGCCAGTACGCGTCGAGCGTGGGGGCCTGCGGGAGGCGGGCGCTCATACCGATGATCGCGATGCCTCCGGAGCCGGGGGGCACGGGGGTGACAGGAGCGGCCGGGGTGACAGGAGCGGCCGGGGCGGCGGGTGCGGCCGCGGGCAGCGGCGCGGAGGCAGCGGCCGGGCCGGGAACCGGAGCCAGGGCGGGAACGAGCCCCAGGGCGCGCGCCACCGTGGAGGCGCGCTCGGCAACCAGATACCCGGTGAGGGCATCGATCGTTCGATATTCGAAGAACAGGGTGCTGCTCGTCTCCCCCAGGTCCTTCTTGAGGCCGTTGAGCAGCTGGAGGATGAGGATGGAGTCGACGCCGTACGCGGACAGCGGCTCCCGGGCGTCGATGGAGTCGGCCGGGATCATCAGCGTCCGGCCGACCAGCTGCTTCAGGTAGGCGCGCACGGCCTCGGCGAGGGTCGCCGGGTCCGGCGCGGCAGGGCTCCGGGACGCCTCGGCCCCGGCCCTCTCCCCGGCGCTCGCGGGAGCCGGGGCGGGCACATCCGGCACATCCGGCTTGGCCACGGCGGCAGTTCCGGCGTCCCCGGCGGGCAGGATCCCGGCGTCCGCGGCGGACCGCGCTCCCTCGCGGGCCCGGCGGATCACCCCGTCACTGAAGCCGACCACGATCTGCTGGCCAAGCGGGTGGGCGTCCCGCGCGGGGAACTCGACTCCGTCGAAACCCTCCCACTCCAGCGCCGACTGCCACATGGCGGGTTCGAGGCCGGGTCCGCCGGTCTCCCTCAGCTCCGCGTCGTCGTACAGCCACCAGCCGTCCAGCAGGGCGAAGGTCAGCATGCCGAAGACGGTGTAGCCGGCGATCTCGTTGACGACGACGGCTCCGCCGGGCCTCAGCAGCGCCTTGGCGTTGCGCAGGGATGCGCGGATGTCCGGGGTGGCGTGCAGAACGTTCGTCGCGACGACGATGTCGTATCCGCCCTCGTCGAAGCCCTGCTCGGCCGCCGTCCGGCCCGCGTCGAAGATCTCCGCGCGCAGGAACGGGTGGTCCGCGCCGAACTCCCTCCGGCCGTGGAGCAGAAAGGCCTGGGACAGATCGGTGTAGCAGTATTCGCCGATGTGCCGCCGGTACGGCGCGAGCCGTGGCAGCACGGTGGCGGTGGTGCCCCCGGTGCCGGCGCCGATCTCCAGCAGACGCACCCGGGCCTCCGGGGCGCGGGCGAGGCGTCGCTCGACCAGCGCGACGACGCAGTCGCCGACGACGTCGTTGAAGTGGTCGGCGATCATGTTCTGCTTGTAGATGCCCTCGACCAGGTCGAGCGAGGAGCCCGGGAAGATCACGTCGACGGCGGGGACGGCGCCCGTCAGGATGCCGGTGAGGGAGCGCAGCGTCCGGTCCACCAGCTCGACCGAGGCCCGCAGCTCGGGGTCGGCGGGCCACTCCCGCCGCGCGCGCTCCCACGCGGCCGCGGTGTCCTGCGGGTCGACCGGTCCGGCAGCACCGGAAGCGCCGGCGCGGTAGCCGGTCGCGGTCTCGGTCAGCCAGCCCTCCCGGACGAACAGCTTCAGCGTCTGCGTCAGCCAGCGCCCGTACTTGTCGGCGATGCCGTGCTCCCGCTGGAGGGAGAGCGCGTCGGTCTCGCCTCCGGGGAACCAGCCGAGGGCACGCAGCTCGCACCAGAGCAGCCGGGTGAGCAGGCTGTCCAGCTCCCGCAGCCGGGACTTGGCGCGGGTCTCGACCGTCCGCAGAGCGTCCGTGCGCACGGGCAGGGCCGGGGTCAGGGGCTCGGCGCTGCGCCCGGCCGGCGCCAGCACCCGCACCGCCTCGCGGTCGGTGTAGTCGCCGAGCCGCTCCGGCCGGGCGGTGTTGAGGTAGACCAGCTGTCCGAGTGGCGCGGCGAGCAGCCGCTCGACGGCGTCCAAGGCGAGCCGGGGATCGATGTCGTCCAGTCCCTCACGGCGGTAGATCCGCTCCCGGACGTGCTCGGGCACGTCCAGGCCGCTGCCGACGGCACCCCAGTAGCCCCAGTTGAGCACCCGGACGGCGCAGGAGCGCTCATTTCCCAGCCGGTGGGCGAGGGCGTCCACGAAGGCGTTGCCCGCCACATAGCTGCAGTAGCCCATGGTCGGGTTGACCGAGGCGATCGAGGAGAAGAAGAGCAGGAAGTCGAGTCCGTCGGAGACGAAGACCTCCGCCATGTTCACACTGGCGTCGATCTTGGCGCTCAGTCCGCGCCGGAACTGCTGCTCGGTGGTGTTGGGCAGGCTCTGGTCGACCAGTCCGAAGACGGACTGGACGACACCGCGGACGGGGCCGAACCGCTCGGTGATCCGGGCGTAAGCCGATCGGAGGGAGTCCGCGTCGGCGGCGTCCGCCCGGACGTACCAGGGGGCGGGGCCGAGGGCGGCCAGCCGGGCGGTCTCCGCCCGGATCGCGTCGTCCTCCTCCCTGCGGCCGATCCACACGACCTGGGCTCCGAAGCGGCGGATGACGTCCTCGCTCCAGATCCGGCCAATGCCGCCGGCTCCGCCGAGGACGACGTAGACGCCGCCCTCCTGGTAGGGGGAGCGGTCCGGCTCGGGCAGCTCCACCGGGGCCAGTCCGCGGCGGAACCACTGCCCGCCCCGGAGCGCCCGCACACCGCGGGCCGGGGCGGTGAGCACGGTGCGCGCCGGAAGAGCGTCGGCGGCGCCGAGGTCGAAGGAGGCGACGCTCCAGTTGGGCAGCTCCCGTGTCATCACCTCGGCCAGACCCAGCACCGCGGCGCCCTCGGGACGCACGGGCTCGCCCCGCAGCACGGGGTGGGCCTGCCGGGTGACGACGGTCCAGCTCAGCTCCTCGCTGCCGTAGCCCAGGGCGAACAGTGCCCGGATCAACCGGAAGAAGGCGACCGCCGCGGCGTCGGAAGAGGTCCCGGCTGCTGCCGGGGGGAGCCGGACGAGGTGCCGGATCCGGCCCGCGCTCCGCAGCGCCTCGGCCGGGTCTCCGCCGTCGCCCGCTCCGTCGAGGTCGAGCGTGTGGGCACCGGGGCATACGGCGGCCAGGGCCGCCCGCTCGGCGGCGGTGCCGCCCAGGACGACGACTCCCCCGCCGGGACCGGCCCCGGGGCCCGGCTCCGGGGCGGGCTCCCGGATCCATACGGGCGCGAGGCCGAGATGGCTGGAGTCCCCGGGACGTCCCTCCCGGCCCTCGGGACGGGACACGGGCACCGAGGCCGGTGCGGCGGACAGCGCGGACTCCGGGGCCGGGGCCTGCTCCCGCTCGGGCAGCCAGTGCCGCTGCCGCAGGAAGGGATAGACCGGCAGCGGCACCCTCCGGTGCCCGCTGCCCTCGAAGAGGCGGGCGTAGCTCAGCTCGCAGCCCTCCAGATGGAGGTCGCGGACGGCCTCCAGGTGTTCCCGGCGCTCGGCGCCGGAGGCGCCCTCGGCGCACCGGCGCAGAGCGTCGTCGCCGAACCGCTTCAGCGAGGCCCGTGAGCGCGCGGTGTGGTCCGTGAGGTCGGCGACCCGGACCCGGTCCTCGCCGCCGTCCGTGAGCCAGCGTTCCAGCAGCGTCACCAGTTCAGCGGTGTCCCGGGCGACGCACGCCAGCCGGACGGGGCAGTGCCGCCGGCCCAGGAGCAACGTCAGGCTGATGTCGCCCAGATCGGTGCCGGGGTGGCGGCGCAGCCGGTCCAGGAGCCGTTCGGCCTGGGAGCGCAGCTGCTCCGGGGAGAACGCGGAGAGCGTCACCAGGTGATCGGGGGCGCCCTGCGCGGTGCGGCGGGACGGCTCAGGGGCCTCCTCGACGACCGCATGGGCGTTGGTGCCGCTGAAGCCGAAGGAGCTGAGGGCGGCGAGCCGCGGGCGTCCGGGCCCAGTGCTCCAGGCCCGGTGCTCGGTGTTGACGTAGAACGGGGTGGACACGAAGTCGATATGGGGGTTGCCCCGGTCGAAGTGGAGCGAGCGGGGCAGCTCGCGGTGGCGGAGGGCGAGGAGGATCTTTATGAGTCCCGCCACTCCGGACGCGGGCGCGGCGTGCCCGATGTTGGTCTTGACCGAGCCGATGGCGCAGTAACCGCTCCGGTCGGTGGAGCGGCGGAAGGCCCGGGTCAGCGCCTGGAACTCGATGGGGTCCCCGAGCCGGGTGCCGGTGCCGTGGGCCTCGACGAGGGTGATGTCACCCGGGTCGATGCCGAAGGTGTCGTAGACCTCGCGCTCCAGCCGCTCCTGTGCCTTGGCGCTCGGGGCGGTGATGCCGTTGGAGGTGCCGTCCTGGTTGATGCCGGAGCCGCGCACCACGCCGTGGATGTGATCGCCGTCGGCGAGGGCGTCCCGCAGTCGCTTGAGGACGACGACGCCGACGCCCTCGCCGGGGACGAAGCCGTCCGCCCGCTCGTCGAAGGCGTGGCACTGCCCGGTGCCGGAGAGCATGCCCGCCTTGTGGGCGGCCAGGTAGTAGTCGGGGGCGCACTGCACGGAGACGCCGCCGGCCAGGGCCATCCCCACCTCGCCGGCGCGCAGCGCCTGGCAGGCGAGGTGCAGGGCGACGAGGGAGCCGGAGCAGGCCGTGTCGATGGCCAGGGCGGGGCCCCTCAGGTCCAGGAAGTACGAGACCCGGGCGGGGATGATCGCCTCGGCATTGCCCCACATGGCCTGGGCGGGGGCGGAGGCGTCGGGCGCGGTCAGATAGTCGCTGACCTGGCTGCCGATGTAGACGCCGCAGGACTGGCCGCGGATCGCCTCGCCCGCGTATCCGGCGTCTTCCAGGGCCTTCCAGGACTCTTCGAGGACCAGGCGCTGCTGGGGGTCCATATAGGCGGCTTCCAGGCCGGAGATCTGGAAGAACATCGGGTCGAAGCGGTCGATGCCGTCGATCAGAGAGGCGTAGCGGGGTGTGGTGGCGCCCGGCGGCACCCATGCCGACAGGTCCCAGCGATCGATCTCGCCGACGAGGCTGCGCCCCTCCGCGAGGGTCCGCCACAGCGCGTCGGCGTCCTCGGCCGTGCCGAACCTCCCGCTCATGCCGATGATCGCAACGGGCTCCGTGGCCGGGCCGGGGAGGGAAGGGGCGGCGGGCACGGCGGTCCGGTGCGCGGGCCCGGAGACGGGCTCGGGAGTCACGGCGGGAGCGGGAACGGGCCCGGAGGCGGACGCGAGCGCGGGAGTGGGCTCCGGTACGGGAGCGGTCCCCGAGTCCGGGGCCGGAGGCTCTCCGACCGACGGGACGGGCGCGGATGCCGGCGCGGGCCGGTGGTGCTCCGCGATGTACCGGGCCAGGGTGCGCACCGAACTGTGGTCGAAGAGATCGGTGGTGGCGAGGGAGAGGCCGAGGGCGGTGCTCAGATCCTGTGTCAGTTCGACGGCGAGGATGGAGTCCACCCCGTAGTCGGCGAAGGAGTCCTCCTCCGAGATCTCCCGCCGGTCGAGACCGAGCGAGGTCTGGAGCTGCTCCAGGATGACGGCCCTGATGCGCTCCTCCGCCGCGGGGCCGCCCGTCCGTGCGTCGGCTCCGGCTCCGGCGTTGTCGTCGGACCCGGGCGCCGTGGTGCAGCCCGGCAGTGCGGCGGCCTGCTCGGGGAAGGCCTCGGCCACATGGGCGGCGAGCCGCCGCACCGAGCCGTGGTCGAAGAGATCGGTGGTGGTCAGGATCCCGCCGAGGACGGCGTTCAGGTCCTGGACCAGTTCGACGGCGAGGATGGAGTCCACCCCGTAATCGGCGAAGGAGTCCTCCTCCGAGATCTCGCTCGCGGCCAGGCCCAGCGAGCGCTGGAGCCGGGCGACGATCACCCGGCGCACCCGCTCCCCCAGCTCTCCGGTGGCCCGGGGCACGGCCACGCTGCGCGGGCGGGGCACCGGCGCCGGCGCCCGGACGTCGGCCACCACGATCTGGTGGCCGGCCTCGTGGACGGCGGCGGCGGGGAAGGAGACGGCGGTGAAGCCCTCCTCGCCCAGCACCCGCTGCCAGGTGGCGGGGGCGAGCCCCGGGCAGCCGTCGATCCGCAGGCCGGCGTCCTGGTAGAGCCACCAGCCGTCGAGGAGTCCGAAGGTGAGGTGCAGGAAGGGGCCGCCGGCGGCCATCTCGTTGAGCAGCAGGCTTCCGTCCGGGCCCAGCAGGGCCCGGGTGTTGCGGACGGCCGTGCGGATGTCGCGGGTGGCGTGCAGGACGTTGGTGGCGAGGACGATGTCGTAGCCGCCCTCCTCCAGCCCCTGCCCGGCGGGGTCGCTCTCCACGTCGAACAGTTCGAAGCGGAGGAAGGGCCGGCCGTCGGCGAACTCGTGGCGACCGCTGCGCAGGAAGTACCGGGAGACATCGGTGTAGCAGTACTCCGCCACCCGGTCGTGGTGGGGCGCCAGCCGCTCCAGCACCTTCTCGGTGGTGCCGCCCGAGCCGGCGCCGATCTCGGCGATCCGCACTGTGCGGCCGGGGTCGCCCGCGAGCAGGCACTTCACGCGCTCCGCCACGAGGTCCGCCATGATCTCGTTCAGGGCCTCGGCGCTGTCGCAGTCGCGGTAGAGCCCGCGTACCAGAGCTGTGGAGGAGTCGGGGAAAAGAACTGCGGTCGCGGGCCGCCGCCCGGACAGGATCTCGGGGAGCGCCTGGAGCGCCGGATCCAGCAGGTTGACATAGGGGTTGGCGCCCCCGGCCGCATGGCGCACGGCGTCCCAGCGCCGCCGGACGGCGGCCGGGTCGGCCGGTGCCGCGGCAGTCAGCTCATAGCGCCCGGCGTCGTGGACGAGGAGGCCGTGCGCGGCCAGCAGGCGCAGGCTCTCGTCGAGCCAGCGGTCGTAGCCGCCGCCCGGCCGCAGGGCGTTCCGGAGCGTAGCGACGGATCCGCTCTCGCCCATGCCGAGCATCCGCAGCCGGGTCAGGAGCAGTTCGGCGACCAGGGTGTCGTCGAAGCCCCGGGCGCTGCTGGAGTCGTCGAGGATCCGGCGGAGCCGGTGCTCATGGGTGGACTCGGCGGAGACGGCGGACACCAAGGGCTCGACGGACTCCGCCGCCGGAGCGGCGGGACGCCGGGCGGCCGGGGTGCGGGCCACGGTCTTCTCCAGCGCCAGCTGGTCGTACGGCCCGGAGAGCAGGAGGTCGAGCGCTGCCATGCCCTCGTCGGACTCGATGGAGCCGATGCCGTTCCTCGCCATCCGCCGCTGGTAGTCGTCGGAGGCGACCACCCCCACACCGCCCCAGTAGCCCCAGTTCATCACCTTCACCGCGGTGCCCCGGGACTGGCCCCACAGCCGGGCGAAGGCATCCTTGAAGACACAGCCGGTGACGTAGTTGCTCTGCCCGGCGGAGCGCTGGAAGGAGTTGAGCGAGGAGAAGAAGAGGACGAAGTCCAGGGGATCGTCGGCGAAGACCTGGGCCATGCGGACGCCGATGTCCGCCTTCACCCGTACGGCGGCCCGGAAGCGCTCCTCGGGCATCGCGGCCACGCTCTGGTCGAGCAGGGCGAGGGCGGAGTGGACGACGCCGTGGATCTCGGGGAAGCGTGCGCGCACCCGGTCGATCGCGGCGGCCAGCTCCGGTCCGTCGGCGGCGTCGGCCCGGAGGTACCAGGGCGCCGGCCCCAGCTCGGAAAGCGCGTCGATCCGGGCCCGGATCCCGGTGTCCTCGGGGCGCCGGCCGATCCAGACGACCTGGGCACCGTAGTGGCGCAGCATGTGCTCGGTCCATACCGTCCCGAGGCCGCCCGCGCCGCCGATGACGACGTAGACGCCGCCTTTCCGGTAGGGCAGCGGGCCCCCGGGAACGGACTCGGGCCGCACGGGCGTCAGCGTCTGGCGGTACCAGCGGCCCGCGCGATGCGCCCAGCTGGCGCCGTCGGAGGACTCCGCGGGGAGGCGGAGCGCTTCGTCCAGCACCAGGCCGCTCAGCTCGGTCACATCGGCCGAGCGCACCCGCCAGCGGGGGTTCTCCTTGGCGAGGCAGCCCAGCAGGCCGTGCGCCCCGGCATGGGAGGCATCGACCCGGTCGGAGTCGAGGACGTACTGGCTGCGGACGGTGAGGCAGGTCCACTCCAGCGTGCTCTTCTCATAGCCGAGCGCGAGCAGTGCCTTGGCGAGCCGGAAGCCGGCGTAGACGCCCTTCTCCTGACGGCTGATCAACTCCTCGCTCCCTGGCTGTGCGGGGGTGCCACCACCCGTCACCCAGACGACACGGTCGTACGGGCCGCCGGCCGCGAGCCGCGCCCGCAGGCCGTCCACGGTGTCCTCGGCCCGCAGCAGGACGACGTCCACGCCGCCGTGTCCGGTGAGGACGGAGTCCAGGGCATCCGGGTCCCCTCCCACCAGCAGGGTCCGGCCGAGCGGGACCTCGGTGCGGGCCGTGGGCGCAGGCGTTCCGACCGCCGCCCAGTCCGGCCGGAGGAGCCGCAGCCGCCCGCCGGTGGCGGTGGCGGTGGTCCCGTCCGCCGCAGGGCGGGCACCAGCGGCCGGCAGGGGCCGGGTGCCGAAGCCGCGGATCCGGACGCGGACCCCGCCCCGCGCATCGCAGAGGTCCAGGTCGAACGTGGTGCCGTCCGCTCCGGTGCTTCTGAGCCAGGCCCACATGGCCGGCTCGCAGGGGCCGAGGACGGTGACCTCGCGCACGGTGTACGGGAGCTGCGGGACGTCACCGGCCCTGCGGAGCCCCAGGGATGCCTGGAGGGCGGCGTCCAGCACAGCGGGATGGAGCACCGGCCCGGCGGGGCCGTCGTCGGCCGCCGCGGGCATCGCGAGTTCGGCGAGGACTTCTCCGTCCCCCACGAACAGCCGCTCCAGCGACCGGAACGCGGGACCGTAGGCGATGCCCTGACGGCGGTAGGCAAGACAGGCCTCCGCGCCCGCGATCTCGTACCGTCCGCACGCGGCACGCAGCGCCGTGAGGTCGAGCCGGGCGGGGGTGTCGCCGCCGGTCTCGATCCGTCCGCGGCTGTGCACGGGGCCGCAGCCGCCGGCGTCCGGGACAAGGAGGCGGTAGCCGGTTCGCCCGGGGCCGTCCGGCTCCAGTTCGACCGTGACGTCCAGGGGGCCGTCCCCGGCGCGGACCGGCCGCATCCACACCACGTCGCGGAAGGTGACGGCGGTGTGGGGGGCATCCGCGGCGGGGACGGAGGCGGCGTGGGCCGCGCGGGCGAGTTCCAGGTGGGCGACGCCCGGCAGGATCCGGTCGCCGGCCACGAGGTGGTCGCTGAGGAAGTACTCGGCGCCGGTGAACGTCGTGGTGAACCGGCGTCCGGCGGTGTCGGCCGGGACGGGCCGCAGCGGGGCCGGGGCCGTCCCGGCGGGCGGCCTGCCGGCCGTGGCGCGGCCGGCCCGGGACGGCCAGAGGCGCCTTTCGGCGAAGGGGTAGCCGGGGAGTGAGACGGGGGAGAGACGTCTGCCTCCGGTCAGCAGCCGCCACGCCGGGTCGTAGCCCTGGCAGTAGGTCCGTGCGACGGCGCGCAGCGCATCGCGGAGGGGGGTTTCCTCGCCGGTCAGCAGGGCGGCTTCGGCCAGCAGGTCGTCGGCGGCCCGCCGGACGTCCTCGCGGGGGGCGAAGTCCTTGGGCACCCGTCCGGTGAAGAGGTCGGGGCCCTGTTCGCCGGCGGACCACCGGCGCAACAGGTCGATCGCCTCGGCGGTGTCGCGGGCGATGACGGCGCAGCGGTGGCGGAAGTGCGGGCGGCCGTCCCGCAGGGTCGCCCCTACCTCGGTCAAGCCGCGGCCGGGAGCGGTGGCGTCGGCCAGGAAGCCGATGAGTCCGGCGACGCGCCGGTGCAGCGACTCCTCGGACTTGGCCGACAGGACCAGCAGGTGAGCGGGCATCGCCGGAATCCCGTCCTCGTGGTTCACCGGGTGGCTCACGACCACCATGTGGGCGTTGGTTCCGCTCATGCCGAAGGAGCTGAGGGCGGCGGTCCTGCGGCGTCCGGCCGTCTCGGGCCAGGCCCGGTTCGTCTTGTTGACGAAGAACGGGCTGTTCTTCCAGTCGATGTAGTCGTTCTCCCGTTCGCAGCCCAGCGACGCCGGAATGGTTTCGTGGCGCAGGGCCAGCAGGATCCCGATGAGGCTGACGAGGCCGGACGCGGCGAGGGTGTGCCCCACATTGGGCTTGACCGAGGTCAGGGCGCAGTAGTGCCGCTTGTCGGTGAATTCCCGGAAGGCGTCGCCCAGGGCGTTGACCTCGACGGGGTCGCCGAGGCGGGTGCCGGTGCCGTGGGCGACGACGTAGTCGATCTCCGCCGGGTCGACTCCGTGCTGCCGGTAGGTGGTGCGCAGCAGTTCGGTCTGCGCCTCCCCGTTGGGGGCGGTGATGCCGTTGGACCTGCCGTCGTAGTTGATGCCGCTGGCCCGGATGACGCCGTGGATCCGGTCGCCGTCGGCGACGGCGGCGGAGAGCTTCTTCAGGACGACGACGGCGACGGCCTCGCTGAGCACCATGCCGTTGGCACGGCCGTCGAAGGCGTAGGTGACACCGTCCTCGGAGAGCATTCCGGCATGCCGGGTGCGACCGAGCAGTTGTGCGGTCGTGATCAGGCTGACCCCGGCGGCGAGGGCGAGATCGCACTCTCCGGCACGGATGCTGGCGCAGGCCTGGTGGGCCGCGACCAGTCCGGAGGAGCAGGCCGTGTTCACGGCCATGACCGGGCCCCGCAGATCGAGGAAGTAGGAGAGCCGGGCGGCGAGGATGCCGTCGTGGTTGGCGGTGATGCTGCCGGCCGCCGGGTCGATGCTGTCGTAGTCGCCCTGTTCGACGCCGACGAACATGCCGACCCTGCGGGTCGCCTCCGGTGTCCAGCCCGCGTCCTCCAGGGCGCGCCAGGATTCCTGGAGCAGCAGCCGCTGGCGCGGATCGAGGTTCCGTGCCTCGTTGGGCGACATCTCGAAGAACAGCGGGTCGAAGGCGTCGGGGTCGGAGAGCTGGCCGACGCGGAAGGACGCGTAGGGGCTGTCGTGCGGTTCGCCCCAGAGGTCGAGGCGTTCGCGGGAGACGGGGGTAACGACGTCGCGGCCCTCGGCGAGGACGGACCACAGTGCGGTGATGTCCTCGGCGCCGGGGAAGCGGCCACTGAGACCGACGACGGCGATGAGGTCGTCCCGCTCCGGCTCCGGCTCTCCCTCCGGCCGCGGGAGAGCGGTGGTGTCGCGGGGTTCCTCGGCTGCGGGAGCGGGGACGGCCAAAGGCGCCGGGGGTGCGGGCGTCGTCCCGGGGGCGGGGTCCCCGGCGGATGCCCCGGAGTCGCCGCCGTAGCGTGCGGTGAGGAGGTCCGCATGCTCGGAGGTGAAGAATCCCTTCAGCTTCCGCAGCGTGGAGTGGCTGTAGAAGAGGGCGGGGGTGATGTCGACGCCGTAGTGTCCGCTCAGCCCGGCGGCGAGTTCGGCAAGGCTCACCGAGTCGAAGCCGTAGTCGGCGAGGTTGTCGTCCTCGTAGAGCCGTTCGGGAGCCAGTCCGGCGGTCCGGCAAACGATTTCGCGCAGCTCGCGGTCGAGCGGTTCCGCGAGGTCGTGGACGGGTCCCGGGGCGGGTGCCCCTGGCCTGACGGGGACGGCGGAGGCTGCCGGGGGCACAGCGGACGGGGTGCCGGCGGAGGCGGCGGGGGGCGGTGTCAGCCCGAGGAACCGGCCGACCCGGTCCGGCCTGCCGACCAGGATGATGTGGTGCGCGGCCTCCTGCGCCAGCAGCCGCTCGAACAGCGCGAGGCCGTCGGCGGTCTCCAGGAAGTCCTGGCCGCTGGATCGCAGCAGCATCGTCGTCGTGTCCGGGTCGAAGCCCATGCCGCCCTCCCGCCACAGCGGCCAGTTGATGACCACGGTCCGGCCGGAGAGTGCGCCGGAGCGCACCCCGGTGTCGCGGTGGCGGGCGTAGGCCATCTGGAAGCGGTTGCCGACGGCGTAGTCACAGGTGCCGAAGTCGCCGATGACGGCCGAGGTGGAGGAGAAGTAGCAGACGAAGTCGAGTTCCCCGCCGCCCGTCAACGCCTCGTCCAGCGCGAGCGTGCCGCGGATCTTCGGCGCGAGCACGTCCGCGAAGGCGCCCGGGTCCTTGTCGAGGACGGTGCCGTGTCCCTGCACACCGGCCGCGTGCACCACGCCGTGCAGGGCGCCGAAGCGCTCGCGCGCCCGGGCCACGGCCCGCTTCATGTCCTCGGGGTCGGCGGCGTCGGCCTGCACGTACAGGATCCGCTGCCCGGCGCCGACGCTCTCCAGGGCACCCCGCCGGGTCCGGTCCAGCGGGGAACGGCCGGTGAGTACGAGGTTCGCCGCGAAGTGCGCGGCGAGGTGCCGGGCGAGGATCAGGCCGAGCCCGCCGCAGCCGCCGGTGATCAGATAGGTGCCGCCCTGCCGGAGGGCGCCGGGGCGGTCCTCGGCGAGGGTGACCTCCCGGACCCGGGTGAGGTGCCGGCGGCCCTCGGTGTACAGCGCGCTGACGGCCTTCTCCGTGCGCAGTTCGGCGAGGAGCCGGTCCAGCCACGCGGTGGTGTCCGCGGGGCGTCCCGGGTCGGCGGCGTCCTGGAGGAGACAGGACACGGAGAGCCGGGGCAGCACCAGGCCGAGCGAACGCTCGAAGCCGAGGTGCGCCTCCAGGAGGGCGCGCTCGGCGCCGTCGCGGTACTGCCCGGCGACGAGCAGCCGCCGGACGCCGAGCCGGCCGGCTGCGAGGGCCTGGACGGTGAGCACGACCTCGGTGAACTCGGGGTCCGTGGCGCCCGGTTCGAGGGCTGTCAGGCTGATGACGGCGTCGATGTCCGCCCCGTCCGCCGCGATGTCGCGGAAGGCGTCCCGGTAGTCGCCAGGCACGCCCGCGCGCACCTGGTAGGTGTCCGGGGACAACTTCCCCGGGGCGTCCGCGTGCCCGACGAAGACCGCGCGGGCGCGGGGCGCGAGCGCCCGCAGGGCCTGTGCGAGTTCGGCGCGGAGTAACGGGCCGGCACCCAGGAACACGATGCCGCGCGGCGGTTCCGCGGCCGGGACGGGCTCCCCCGCGGGCTCCCAATCCTCCACGAAGGCGAGCGGGCGGACGGACTCCTCCGCGACGGACCCGGCAGACCCGGCGGGCACGTCCCGGGGGGCGGCCGGGAGCGGCGGAGCCGCCGCAGGGGGCTCCGGTGCCACGGGCGCGTCCAGCCAGTGACGTTCCGGCGCGAAGGGGTACGCCGGCAGGGGGACGCGACGGGGGGCGGTGCCACGGGCGAGGGAGCCCCAGTCGAGGCCGAGGCCCTTGACCCAGACCTCGGCCAGCTTCCCGTGCCGGGCCTGAGCGAGCCAGGCATCGACCACGCCCCGCATCTCCCCGTCGGCCTCCAGCAGGGCGACCGTGTCCCGGTGCCGACGGATCCCGTCGTGGAAGACGTTCTCCGTCTGCCGTCCGTCGAGGAATGCCTGCAGTCCCTCGCGCAGCCCGTCCGGGCTGTCGACGACGAGCGCGAGACGTTCCTCCATGTGTTCCCGGCCGGTCTGGAGGGTGAAGGCGATGTCCGCGAGATCCGTGCCGGCCCCGGGACCGGAGAGCCAGGCGATCAGCGCCGCGGTCTTCTCCCGCAGCCGCTCCCCGTCCTTCGCGGAGACCGGTACGAGCTGGGGACCGGCTGACGGGGCGGGGCGCTTCGGCCCTGTCTCCCCGTTCCCGTACTCCTCGATGATCACATGGGCGATCGCGCCGTGGGCGCCGAAGGAGGAGACGCCCGCGATCCGGGGCAGCTCCGTCGTCACTCCGTCGACGGTGCGGGTGGGCCGCCGCCACGGTTCCAGCGAACGCTGCACATAGAAGGGCGAGTCGGGGAAGTCGATGTACGGGTTGAGCCGTTCCGAGTGCAGGGACGGAACGAGCGTCCCGTGCCGCATCTGGAGCAGTACCTTGGTGACCGCGACCACCCCGGCCGCGCCCTCCAGGTGGCCGATGTTCGACTTGACCGAGCCGATGGGGCAGAACTGCTTGCGGTTGGTGTGCTTGCGGAAGGCGCGGGTGAGTCCGGTGACCTCGATCGGGTCGCCGAGGGAGGTGCCGGTACCGTGCCCCTCGATATAGCTGACCTCCTCGGCGGAGAGGCCCGCATCCGCCAGCGCGGCGGTGACCATGTCCGCCTGGGCCAGCGGGTTGGGCACGGTCATCCCGTTGGTCCTGCCACCGTGCACGGTGGCCACGCCCCGGATGACTCCGTGGATGTGATCACCGTCCTCGACCGCCCGGTCGAAGGGCTTGAGCAGCAGACAGCCGACGCCTTCGCCCGGCACATAGCCGGTGCCGCCCTCGCCGAACGAACGGCAGCGGCCGTCTTCGGCGAAGAAGTTCATCTGGCTCAGCGAAACGTACTTGTTGGGGTGCAACGAGAGGTTCGCGCCCCCGGCGAAGGCCAGCGAGGAGGTGCCGTTCCTGATGCTCTCGACCGCCATCGCGATCGCGTACAGCGAGGAGGAGCAGGCGGTGTCGACGGTCAGGCTCTGCCCGTGCAGATCGAAGAAGTACGAGACGGCGTTGGACGCGGCCGCACGGTCGGACAGGACCACGTCCCGCCCGCTGTACAGCTGGTACTCATTCCACATCATGCCCAGGTAGACCCCGACGTCCCGGGCCTTTCCGGGGCTCAGGGTCTTCCGGGTGTACCCAGCGTCCTCCATCGCCTCCCACGCCGCCTGGAGGAAGAGCCGGCTCTGCGGGTCGGTCAGCGCGGCCTGGTTCGGCGACATATTGAAGAACAGGGCGTCGAAGTTCTCGGCGCCGTCGATGAAGCCGCCCCACTTGCTGTTCGTCTTGCCGGGGGTCTTCTCGGCGGCGTAGAAAGCGTCCTTGTCCCAGCGGTGCGGCGGGATCTCCTCGATGCAGTCCTCGCCGCGTTCCAGCGCCCGCCAGAACGCATCGAGGTCCGCCGCCTTCGGGTAGCGGCCGCTGACGCCGATGACCGCCACATCGCGGGAGCGGTCCCGGCCGCCCCGGCCGCCCCCCGCAGGCCGGGGGGCCGCCGCAACGGCGGAGGCCGGGGCCGACACCGCCGCCGCGACGGCGGGGGCCGGAGGGGATGCCGGGGCCGGGGCCCCCGACTCCTCGGCGCCGAGGAGTTCCGCCAGCCGTGCCGCCTGGTGCTCCGTGAAGTACTCCGCCAGTTCCCGGACCGTCCGGTACTCGAAGAACAGCGTTCCCGGGATGGCGGTGAAGTCCTTCCCGAGGAGCCTCATCAGCTCCATGATCTGAATCGACTCGATGCCGTATTCGCCCAGCTCCGCGTCGGCGTCGATGCGCCCCCGCGGGATCCGGAAGACCTGCGACAGACGGTCCTTCAGATACTCCGCCGTACGGTCGAACAGATCGCCGCCCACCGGGGCCGGGGCGTCCGCCGGAGCGGCCGAGGGCGTGGGCCCGGGCACCGGCCTCGCCGCCGGTACCGGCGCGGACACGGGCGCGGGGCGGCCCACGGCCCCTACGCGCAGCACCTTCTCGATCTTCTGCCGCTCACCCTTGACCACGACGACCTGGGTCTCGTCCGAGGCCAGGATCCGCAGCAGCGCCCCGATGCCCTCCTCGGTCCCCAGCCCGCGCAGTCCGGAGTAGTCGTGGTAGAGCGTCCGTGCGGGCCCCTCCTCGGCGAGTTCCCGGAGCATCCCGCCCTCGTCCCAGTACGGCCAGTTGACCGAGACGCTGCGGCCGTGACGGATGCCCGCGGTGCGCAGCGTCTCCCGGTACTCGGTGTAGCCGTCGAGGAAGCGGTTGGCCGCGGCGTAGCCACCCTGTCCGAAGTCGCCGATGTACGCGGCGATGGAAGAGAACAGGCAGAAGAAGTCGAGCCGGTCCGCGGCGGTCAGCTCGTCCAGATGGACCGTGCCGTCGAGCTTCGGCGCCAGCACCGCCCGCAGGCCGTCGCGGTCCGTCTCCGTCACGGGCGTGCCGCCGATGACTCCGGCGCTGTGGAAGACGCCGTCCAGCGCCCCGAACCGGGCGCGGGCCTCGGCGAGAGCCGCGTCCACCTCATCCCGGCGGGCCACGTCGCAGGCCAGATAGAGGACCTCGGCCCCCGCGGCCTCCAGCTCCGCGATCCGCTCGCGCACGGCGGCGTCGGGCCGCCTCCGGCCGAGCAGCACCAGCCGGGCCCGGCACTGCCGGGCAAGATATCCGCCGAGGTGCTGTCCCAGGGCTCCGGCCCCGCCGGAGACCAGATAGACACCGCCCTCCTTCAGCGGCAGTCCTGCGCCGTCGCCCTGCCGCGCCCCGGGGGTCCAGGGGCGCAGCACCCGCTCGGTCCGGCGGCCGCCGTCGTAACGGATCTCATGGCCGCCCCGCGCAGTGGCGGCCCCGGCCGGGCCGAGTTCGCGGATCACGGTGTCCACGACGGCCTCGGCGCCCCGCGCCGCGGCGACCCGGACGGTGTTCGCCCGGAAGAGATGGTCGACGGGGGTAAGGGCCCGGCCGAAGCCGGACAGCGCCTCCGCGGCGGCCCGCGCGGGGCCCGGCTCGTCCGGCAGCACGGACAGATGCCGGATCTCCCGCTCGGACCCGGTCCGGTGGACGGCGCGGAACAGGTGCAGCATGCTCTCGACGCCGGCCGAGAGGTCGGACCCGTCCGCGGTGAGCGGCCAGAGGTCGACGATCGCGTGCGGCCTCCGGTCGCGCTCGACGAGGGTCGTCAGCAGCCGGTCGAGGTCCGCGGCGCTGCTCCGGTCGACGGTGAAGCGCCCAGGGCCGTCCTCGGCGAAGCCGTCGCCGCCGCGTACCCGGACCAGGGGGCCGTCATGGCGGGCGGCGAGCAGGTCCGCGCGGAGATCGTCGTCGTCCAGGACGAGCAGGGTCCGGCCCGCCGCGCCGCCGCTCCCCGCCACCACGTCGGCGTCGGCGTCGGCGTCGGCGTCGGTCCAGCCCGGCGCGTAGAAGTGCAGCGCGTCGGCCCCGCCCTCCCCGCCGGCCTTCGCCGCCGAGAACTCCTTGTAGACCATGCCGGTGAGCCGCACGCACTCGGTGCCGTCGTCGGCGCAGACCGAGAGGTCGACGACGAGCGAGCCGTCCCGGCCCACCCGGTTGACAGTGGCGTGGCAGTACGAGGCGGGCGGTATCGGCGCGAACACCGCCAGTTCTTCGAGGCTGAACGGGATGCGCAGCACATCGTCCTGCTCCCCGATGCCGCGCGGGGCGTTGAGCACGGCGTCGAAGAGCGACGGGTGCAGGGTGAACCGGGGGTACTCGTCCTCCAGTCCGTCCGCGAGAACGATCCGGGCCAGCGCCTCGCTCTCACCGCAGTACAGCGTCTCGATGGCGCGGAAGGTCTCGCCGTAGCCGAAGCCCAGCTCCCGGAGGCCCGTGAAGATCTCGGCGTTCTCCCGGCGGCCGGTGCACCGCTCCCGGACCGCGGCGATGTCGACGGTGCCGCGCGGGCGGCTCGGCCGCTCCGCCGACCAGGAGGCGCGGCCCTGGGAGAAGACGGTCCGGACGCCGTCTCCGTCCTCGTGGATCTGGTACTCCAGCCCGTCCGGACCGAGCGGACCGAGATCGATGTGCACCGTCCGGAAGGGCTCGTCCATGACGAGCGCATGACCCCAGATGATGTCGTGGAGGGTGACGGTGTCCGAGCCCGCGGAGAGACGGGCGGCGGCGTACGCCATCTCCATATGGGCAACGCCGGGCAGCAGGATCCGTCCGTCCACGACATGGTCGCGGAGGAAGAACTCCTCGGCGGACAGGCGTTTGCTGAAGCGCTGCGCCCCGAAGGTGGAGTGGTTGGCGTCCAGCAGCGGGTGGAGCCCCGGGGAGCCCGTGCCGTCGGCGCCGCGCACGCCGGTGGCGGAGTCTCCCGCCGGGGCCCGGTCCCCGCGGGCCCGGTCCGCCCAGTAGGTTTCCCGGGCGAAGGGATAGCCGGGCAGCGAGGCCGGGCGCTGCGGCCGGTCCCCGAACAGTCCCTCCCACTCCAGCTCGTAGCCCTGGCAGTAGAGGTCCGCCAGCGCGCGCACCGCGTCCCGGTAGCGGTCGCCGTCGTCGGCCGTCGCGCGGGCGGCCCGGCCGATCAGCTCGTTGCCGTACTCCGCGAGGGCGGGCTGCGGACGGAAGTCCCGGCCGCGCACCCCGCGGAACACCGCGGAGGACTTCTTGCCGTCGGCGAGCTGCCGGAGCAGGCCCTCGGCCTCCTCGACGGTGGCCGCCACCAGTGCGCAGCGGTGGGCGAAGTGGTGGCGTCCGGCGAGCAGCGTGCCGCTGACGCGGGCGAGTCCGACGCCGTCGGCGCCTCCGTCCCGGAAGAAGCCCAGGAGGTCGGCAGCGCGTTCCCGGAGTGCTTCGCCGGTCTTCGCGGAGAGGACGAGCAGATGGGAGGGGCGGCGCGCGAGGGCCCGCTCCCGCCCGTCGTCCCGCCCCTCGCCGCACGCACCGTCGTCGTCATGGGCTTCGAGGACCAGATGCGCGTTGGTACCGCTGATGCCGAAGGAGCTGACCGCTCCGAGCCGGCGGCGGCCCGGGGCGGCCACGGGCCAGGGACGGGACTCCGTGTTGACGTAGAAGGGGCTCGCGGCCCAGTCGATGTAGTCGCTCTCCTGCTCGCAGTGCAGGCTCGCGGGAATGGTCCGGTGGCGCAGCGACTGGACAAGGGCGATCAGGCTGACCACGCCGGAGGCGGCGAGAGTGTGCCCGATGTTCGTCTTCACCGAAGTCAGGGCGGAGTAGCGGGTGCTGTCCGTGTACCGGCCGAAGACCTCGGCGAGTGCGTTCACCTCGATCGGGTCGCCGAGGCGGGTGCCGGTGCCGTGGGCCACCACATGGCCGATGTCGGCCGGGTCGATGCCGAAGCGTCGGTACACGGTGTCGAGCAGGGCGGCCTGGGCAGTCTGGCTGGGCGCGGTGATGCCGTTGGTGCGTCCGTCGTAGTTCACTCCGTCGGCGCGGATGACGGCGTGCACGCGGTCGCCGTCCGCCAGCGCCCGGGAGAGGGGTTTCAGGACGACGACGGCGACGGCCTCGGCCATCACCATGCCGTCGGCTCGCCGGTCGAAGGCGCGGCAGACACCGTCGTCGGAGAGCATCCCCGCCCGGGTGGCGTGCTCGTAGAACTGGGATCCGGCCAGCAGGTTGACGCCCGCGGCGACGGCGGTGTCGCACTCTCCCGCGCGCAGGCTCAGGCATGCCTGGTGCACGGCGACCAGGCCGGCGGAACAGGCGGTGTTGATGCTGAGCACGGGACCGGAGAAGTTCAGGTGGTAGCCGAGGCGTGACGCGAGGATGCCGTCGTGGCCGGAGGTCAGCGTCTCCTCATCCCCCACGAGCCGCTGGTAGTCGCCTTGTTCGGCGCCGACGAACATGCCCATCGTGTGGGAGCGGAGCCGCCGCGGCCCGTATCCGGCGTCCTCCAGGGCCCGCCAGGACTCCTGGAGAAGCAGACGCTGCCGCGGGTCCATGCTCTCGGCCTCCTTGGGGGAGATCTCGAAGAACAAGGGGTCGAATTCGGCCGGGCCGGGCACCCATCCGCCCCGGACTCCGGAGATGCCCGGGGCTCCGTGCCAGTCCCGGTGCCGGTCGGCGGGGAGCGGGGTGACCGCGTGGCTGCCGTCCGCAAGCAGCTGCCAGAACTCGTCGACGGTGCGGGCTCCGGGGAAGCGTCCGCTCATGCCGATCACGGCGATGGGCTCGTCGGGTCCGGCGGCATCGCCCGTGGTGCGCTTTCCGTGCGTCCGGGTGGCGGGTCCGTCGCCTGCGGTCGCACCCCCGGCCCGGTCCCCGGCGGGCGCCTCGGGGGTCGGTGCGGAGACTGTGTCCCCGGCGGTGCCTGCCGCAGGTGCGGGCGGCTCCGCAGCGGACCGCTCACCGGACGCGCCGGACCCGCCCGGGGCGCCGGGCGCGTCCGGCGTCCCGTCGCCGGTGGCGTAGGTCCGCGTCACGGCGTCGGCATGCTCCCGGAGCAGATGCTCCGCGACCATCTCCAGCGTGATGTACGTGTAGAAGTCCGTCGGGGTGATCCCGATGCCGAAATACTCGCTCACCCGGTCGGCGAGCAGGGTGTTGCCGACCGAGTCGAACCCCAAGTCGGTCAGCCGGTCCTCAAGACGGATCTCGTCGTCCGCGAGCTTCAGCACCTCGCTCGCGAAGCTCTTCAGATCCGACTCGACGCTTTCCTGGAAGCCCACGTGTGCCCACTCCTCGCGACCTGGGGTCGGGGTGCTCTCCGGTACGGGTTCTTCGTGCTGTGTCTGCTCCGTGCGCTCAGGCCGTTCCGGCCGCCCGTCCGGCGTGATCCAGTGACGACGCCGGTCGAAGGGGTAGCAGGGCAGCCGGAGGCGGCGCGCCGGGACGGACGCGAACAGCTCCGCCCAGGGGTGCGCGTCACCTCGCACAAAGCGCCCGGCGAGAGACAGGAGGCGGGCCCGGTATGCAGACCCGGGAAGGCCCTCACCGAGATGAAACGTTTCGCCGGTCTTGGACAGGGCGTCCTCGCCTCCACCGGTGGAGCCGCCGGGCACGGGCATGGAGGCGAGCACGGAAGCGCGGAGGCAGTCCTCGGCCCCACCGGTCTGCCACAGCAGCGCCAGCTTGGCCCGGAGGTCGTCGCGGTCCTCCACCACCAGTGCGGCGCGCTGATCGAAGTGGTCACGGCCGAGAAGCAGGGTGGCGCTGAGGTCAAGGAGATCGGCGTCGCCCCCGGTGCCGCCCTCGGTGTCGAGCCAGGCACTGAGATCGCGGATTCGGCGCTCCAGCGCCGAATCCGTGCGGGCGGAGAGACAGATCAAATAAGCGGGCCGGGGATCCGGCGCGGCCCGGACCACGGCCGGGGCCTCCTCCAGCACCACATGCGCGTTGGTGCCCCCGATGCCGAAGGAGCTGACACCCGCCCGCCGGGGCAGCGGCTCGCCGGAGGCGGAGCGCAGCCGCTTCCACTCACGCGGGGTGTCGACGATGTGGAAGGGGGTGTCCTCCAGGTCGATGAGGGGGTTGCGCTCCCGGAAGTCCGGCAGTCCGGGCAGATAGCCGTGTTCCAGGGCGAGCAGCACCTTGAGCAGGCCCGCGATGCCCGCGGCGGCCTCCAAGTGCCCGATGTTGGGCTTGACGGAGCCGAGGCCGCAGTGGTTGCGCCGCTGCGGGGCCACGGCGTCGCCGTCCGCCGCCGCCTGGGTGAAGCCCTTCAGCAGGCCCCGGATCTCGACCGGGTCCCCGGTGGGGGTACCGGTGCCGTGGGCCTCGACATAGCCGATGGTGTCGGAGGTTATGCCGGCCCGGCGGATTGCATCCGCGATGACCTGGGCCTGAGCCTCCTCGCTGGGATGGGTCAGGGTCCGGGTGCGGCCGCCGTGGTTGACGGCGCTCCCCTTGACGACCGCGTAGACGGGGTCGCCGTCGCGAAGGGCGTCCGCGAGGGGCTTCAGGAGGACCATGCCGGCACCCTCGCCGCGCACATAGCCGTCGGCCCGCGCGTCGAAGGGGCGGCAGGAGCCGGTGGGCGAGAGCATCCCGGTCTTGGAGAAGGACGTGTGCCGGGCCGAGGTCAGCAGAAGGTTGACCCCGCCGGCGAGGGCGAGGGCGCACTCGCCCTGCTGGAGGGAGTGAACTGCCAGGTGAAGGGCGTTCAGGGAGGCGGAGGACGCGGTGTCGACCACCAGGCTGGGCCCGCGCAGATCGAAGAAGTGGGAGATCCGGTTGGCGATGACCGCCCCGGCGGTTCCCGTCGAGTGGTGCGCGGGCACCTCGGCCAGCCCGCGCTCCTGAAGCTCTTTGTAGTCTTGTCCGAAGGTGCCGACGAAGACGCCTACGTCCCCGCCCGTCAGCGCGGACGGGGGGATCGCGGCGTCCTCGGCGCAGGACCAGGCCAGCTCCAGCATGATCCGCTGCTGCGGGTCCACGCTCTCGGCTTCCAGGGGCGACATCCGGAAGAAGGGCGCGTCGAAGGTGTCGACCGCCTCCAGCAGGGCCGCCCATTTACTGACGCGCGGGTGCGAACCCCGGGTGTCCCAGCGGCTGGGCGGGACCTCTCCAATGTGCGACCGCCCTGCCCGCAGGTCGGTCCAGAACGCGCGGTGGTCGTCCGCCCCGGGAAAGCGGCAGGCGACTCCGACGACGGCGATGGTGCTCTGCTGCATGGGAATGGGAAGACTCTCCCTCATGTCTCCGTGGTGTCCTGACGCCACGAAGTGCCGTGACGGTCCGGTATCCAACGCATGGCGCGACCGTATGCAAACGCACCGCCCGGTCCTGGCACCCGGTCGTGCCTGCGAGCCTGGCCGCACCGCAGGCACGACCGGGCAGGCACCGAGGTGTGATGTCAGTGGCCGGCTACGCTGTCGGCCTCGAATGCTCTCTGGCGGAAACACCACCGGAGGCGACACTGCCTCCGGTCGTTCAGGGCGCCCGAACGTCCGCCTCTGCGCGGCGTGGCGCCGCCGGGAGCGGTCGGGCCTCCGGTGCCCCGGTGTCCAAAATCCAGCGGGACAACCGCCAGGACAGGGGCTCGCACAGTTCTCCGCGCGACCACATGCACGTCCACCGCATGTGGACCATCAATCATCCCCGCCCTCACGCTCCGCACGCTCTGCCGCGTCCGTCGCGCGACAGTCCCGCACGCCCATTGGGCCGCCCCCCGTGGTCAATCTTCTGTGCATGCCGACAGCAAGAATCGTGAAGGTGTCGTAACGAGTCAAGGGTGGCTTGATTGCTCTGGCTGATTCATGCCGATTTTTCGGCGGTCGCCGACGGCCCCCAATAGCCTCCACGAAGTCGCAGTTCACGGACGCGCAACTGGCTGCACCCCATCACGGCTTAAGGGATACAACCGATCGCCCGAAGTAAGCCCCGCGTGCGAAAACCCGCCAGGCCGCCCGTATTCATTCCCTGGACCCCATACTCGACACCCACAAACGGACGGGTTCATTCCGAGAAATGCACTCGCCCCAGCCGAACACTTTCCAGCGGAAGGGGGAAAAACCGACGGCGAATTCTCGCCTCATCCATAGAAAATCACGCCACTCCATCGGCAAGAAGCAGCCGCACCCGCCCGCCCGGACACGGAATACCGAACGCAGCCGTCGCCTCTTTCGCCGTCGCCGGGTATGCGACATCAGATGATGGCCCGATCACCCGGCCCGCAGCCATCTCAGCCGAGGGAAAACCAGCGGCGGAATCACCTCACCCCACCACTTCCCACCCTTGCCACGAGAAATCTGCCCCGCCACGCCTGGCCGCGACAACGGCGCGCAGAGCACATGGACGCCTGGGACGCCAATCCACGACATCGCAACCTTCCCTTCACTCGTGCAAACATTCGAAATCTCCGCCATCACGAAGGCGGATGAGCCGCCATTTCACTGGGTGAGTCCGCGGTGACATAGGAGAGTCGCAGCGATGGCAGTGAAGGCTCGGAAGCGTTCCGGCTCGCGCTCAAAGCGGCGGTAAAGGCGCACCCGGACAGCCACCGCACGGCCCGCTCCGCGACCCGGCGATGACGGCCCCGGCGCCGGATGCCTCGGGAAGCGTGCCGTCGCCGCGGGTCGCAGTCGTCGTATCCCTGGCCGCCATGCGGCTTGCCGGGCCGCCGGCATCACGGGCCGCAACGTGAGCGGACCGGGGAATGCCGCGGACCAGAGGGCTGAGGATCCGGCTGTCGTGGACGGCGGCGGAGATGCCGACCGACAGGGGGCCGGCCCGCAGGATGCGGACCGGAACCGGCGCGAGGGCGGTGCCGACGGCTTCGCGCACCTCGTCCCCGGAACGCTTCGTGGAAACGGGGGTCGGCGGCGAGCGCCGGCAGGTCACGGTGCCCCTCCCCCGGCGCCCACTGCGTCAGGAGGAGACGGTGGTCGTGTCCGGGCCCGCCACCGGTACGTCCAGGGACAGCAGCAGATCGACCAGGCCCACGTCGTGCTCGGCCCGCAGCCCGCGCCCGGCCTCGGCGAGTTCGGCCCGCAGCCGACCCGCCGCACGTAGCCACCCGGCGGCACCGTCCCGCGGCCTCTCCCCGGCGGGCAGGGACCCGTTCCGCAGAGCGGCCACGGCACCGGACTCCCGGAGGATGTCCAGCCACAGCGCGGGCATACCGTCGCCGTCGCAGTACGGCTTCAGCGGCGGCTACCCCTGCCGGTACGTCTCCAGCAGCCTCAGCCAGATCTCGCTGATCGTCGGGTACGGCGGGACCGCGTGCCACAAGCGGTCGATCGGGACCTCGCCGACCACGGCGACCGTGGCCGAGTGGAGCAGTTCGCCGACGCCCGGGCCGACGAAGGTGACGCCGAGGAGGATCTCGCGGTCCAGGTCGACGATCATACGGGCGTGGCCGCGGTAGCCGTCGGCGTAGAGGCCGGCGCCGGCCACGTCGATGGCGTGGTCGACGGCGCGGACCCGGTGGCCCGCGGACTCGGCTTCGGCGAGGGAGAGGCCGACGGCGGCGGCTTCGGGGTCGGTGAAGATCACCTGGGGGGCGCCCGCGGTGTCGGCGGTGGCGCTGTGGGCTCCCCAGCGGTCGGTCTCCAGGAGGGGGACGCCCTGGGCGCGGGCGACGATGGCGGCTCCGGCGATGCGGGCCTGGTATTTGCCCTGGTGGGTCAGGAGGGCGCGGTGGTTGACGTCGCCGACCGCGTACAGCCAGTCGCTGCCGTCGACCCGGCAGCTGTCGTCGACGGGGAGCCACGAGCCCGGTGCGAGGCCGATCGTCTCCAGGCCGATGTCGTCGGTGCGCGGTGCGCGGCCGGTGGCGAAGAGGACCTCGTCGGCCTCGATGCGGTCGCCGTCGGCCAGGACGACGGTGACGGGTCCGCTGCCGCCGTCGCGGACGACGGCGGTGACGTCGGTGTTCAGACGGATGTCGGCGCCCGCCTCGGTGAGTGCGGCGGTGATGTGCTCGCCGACGAAGGGCTCCATCCGGGGCAGCAGGCCGTCGCCGCGGACGAGCAGGGTGACCCGGGAGCCCAGGGCCTGCCAGGCGGTCGCCATCTCCACGCCGACGACCCCGCCGCCGACGACGGCGAGCCGGTCCGGCACGGCCCGCGCGCTGGTGGCCTCCCGGCTGGTCCAGGCGTGGGCGCCGGTGACTCCGGGGAGATCAGGGAGGACGGCGCGGCTGCCGGTGCAGACGGCCACGGCGTGGCGGGCGGTCAGGACGTGGTGTTCGCCCTCGGGGCTGTCGACGACGACCTTCCGGGGGCCGTGCAGCCTGCCGTGCCCGCGGTAGAACCGGGCGCCCGTCGAGTCCAGCCAGGCGACCTGGCCGTCGTCCTTCCAGTGGGAGGCGTACTCGTCGCGGTGGGCGAGGACGGCCGCGGCGTCGAGCGGCCCCTGGACCGCTCCGCTCACTCCGGGTACCCGCCGGGCGTCGGCCCGGGTGATCGCCGGGCGGAGCAGGGCCTTGCTGGGCATGCACGCCCAGTAGGAGCACTCGCCGCCGACGAGTTCGCTCTCCACGACGGCCGCGCTCAGACCCGCAGCCCGGACCCGGTCGGCCACGTTCTCTCCGGTGGGACCCGCTCCCAGCACCACGACGTCGTACTCCTGGGGCTCGGGCCTCGTACTGTCCATGGTGTTCCTCCAGGTCCGGTGCGGTTGCCGGGCGCCCTGCACGCCGCACCCGCGCCGGGGAATGTCCGGTTTCCGTCGATGATCACATATCCCGTGGCTCGGGGTGGTGACATCCGCGAGCCGAGGGCCGGCCGGTCCACATAAGGGGGCGGCCCCCGGGCAGGAATAGCCGGGCCGGGGGCGCCGTTGTCGCCGGTGCCGGAAGTGGCCGGTCCAGTCCGGACGGCCGACACGGAAGAGCAGAGGAGCATGTCATGAGCACGGTGGAGCTCACCAAGGAGAACTTCGACGAGGTCATCGACGGGAACGACTTCGTCCTGATCGACTTCTGGGCTTCGTGGTGCGGTCCGTGCCGGCAGTTCGCCCCGGTCTACGAGGGCGCGGCCGAGCGGCACCCCGATCTGGTCTTCGCCAAGGTCGACACCGAGGCGCAGCAGGAGCTGGCCGCCGCGTTCGACATCCGTTCCATTCCGACCCTGATGATCGTCCGCGAGAAGGTGGCGGTGTTCGCCCAGCCGGGGGCCCTGCCGGAGGCCGCCCTGGAGGACGTGATCGGTCAGGCCAGGGCGCTCGACATGGACGAGGTGCGCCGGTCCGTGGCGGAGGCCGACGGCGGGAAGTGACACCGTCCGGTCGCGGCCGGTCACCCCAGGGGCGCGTCCACCACCCGCACCGTGAGGCCGTAGTCCAGCTCCGCGCCGTCGACGAGTACCGCCTCCACGGTCCGGGTGGCCGGGTCGATGTCCGCGACGACGCCCTGGCCCGCGTAGCGCGGATAGCCCGAGGCACCCCCTTCGCCCGTCGCCTCGACCAGGGCCGAACGGATGGCGTCCTCGGGCCGGAACGTGCCGTCGTGCCCCACGACGTGCTCCGGCACGACGAGGATCTCGAAGCGCTTCGGTGGTGTCCTCATGGACGCGACGGTAGGGCCGCCGCGCCGGGCCCGCACGTGCACCGGGCCGGGGCCGGTCAGGTGGAGTCGCGGTGCACCGCCCGGGCGCCCATCAGATCGTGTACGGCGGGTTCCTCGCCCGGTTCCCGTACGACGCGGTCCACCAGCTCGGCCAGCTTGCGCCCCGTGACGAGGTCGATGTGGACCGTGCTCAGTCTGGGGCGCTGGAGCCGTCCGAGCAGCAGATCGTCGGCGCCTATGACAGCGGTCTCGGCGGGGATGGTGATGCCCTCGTCCTGGAGGGCGCGCATCAGGAGGACGGCGTAGTCGTCGTTGTACGTGAAGACCGCGTCGAGCCCGAGGCCGCGCCAGCGTGCGGCGAGGGCCGCGGCGGGTTCCTCTTCGTACGGCAGGGGGAGGGCTTCGATCCGGGCACCGGCGGCCGCGGCGGCGCGCCGGGCGCCTTCGATACGGGGTTCGGAGAACCGTTCGAGGCCGGATTCCTGCGGCATGACGACCCCGATGGCGCGCCGGCCCCGTTCCACCAGATGGGCGACGGCGCGGGCGCCGACCTCCCGCTGGTCCATCACGAAGCAGTGCGCGCCGGCGACCCGGCGGGAGCCGAGGGTGACGACGGCCCGGGCGCCGGAGCGTTTGAGGACGTCGACGCCGTGCGGGGTGAGGCCGACCTCGCCGAGGGCGACGACCGCGACCGGCCGGAGTTCGGCCCAGGAGCGGGCGGCCTCGTCACCGTCGAGGCCGAGGCTGCCGTAGTGGACGACGGTGTAGTCGAGGCGGCGCAGCGCCGACTGGAGTTCGGCGAGGAAGCGCCCGTAGAGGGGGCCGGCGGGCAGGGTCGCCGGGGGCAGTACGACCATCCGGGTGTGTCCGGCGCGCAGGCTGCGGGCGGCGGCATGGGGTACGTAGCCGAGTTCCTCCGCGGCCTCGCGGACACGGCGGCGGGTCGGTTCGCTGATCCGGACCGATGCCGTGTTGTTGAGGACGTACGAGACGGTGGCCCGGGAGACCCCGGCTAAGCGGGCTACGTCGGCACTGGTGGGTACGGAACGGTCCGCGGTTTGTTTGGGTGTCTGGCTCATCGCCCTCGGCATCATTCCAGAACGACCCTGCACAACGTCGGGCGGATGGCCGGATCCGGCGCCCGGGGTCGCCGGCAACTCCCTTGGGGGTCAGGGGTGTTCGGTCCCTCAGTCGGCGCCGGGGGGCTCGAAGACGGCCCGGAAGGCACCGAGGACGGTCCGGTCGCGGGTCCGGTCGAGCACCGCGAACTCCACCTCGTCGAAGTGGCGGGCGAACCTCCCTCCGCCGGTCAGCAGGGACTGGAAGACCGCCGCCACGGTCGCCGGGTCGTTGCGGAAGACTCCGCAGCCCCAGGCTCCGAGGACCAGTCGGCGGTAGCCGCGGTCCACGGCGACCTCCAGCACCCGTTCGGCGCGGCGGGCGAGTGCGGCGGGGACCAGCGCGGCGCGCTCCGGTTCCCGGCGGGCTATCACGCCGGCGTTGGGGGCGGGCGAGGTGAGGAAGCCCGCGGTACGGGGTGTGTCGAGGAGCCGGTCCCGGTGGTCGCGGAAGACGGGGACGGCGGGCGAGTGGATCACCCGGTCCGAGTAGAAGGGGTCCCGGTTCTCCCGGTGGTACGTGTAGTAGCCGGGGGCGCGCAGCAGGGTGGAGTAGAGCGCGGAGGACCGGCAGAGTGCTTCCTCCTGCGCCTGCGCTCCGTTGACATAGCCGCCGCCGGGGTTGCGCGCGGAGGCGAAACTGAGGACGGCCACCGGCTCGGGTGCGGTATCGGCCAACCGGATGGCAGCGGTGGTGCTGCTCGCCCCGGTGACCCGGATCAGGGTGGTGCGGTCGGTGTCCGGGGTGACCGAGAGCGGTTCGGGGCCGTAGAGGACGGTTCCGTCGAGGGCCCTGGCCAGCTCGGCACCGAGGGTGACCCTACGGCCGTCCGGGGTGAGATAGTGCCCGTCTTCAACAATTTTCTGGTTCTCGCGGGCGATCGCCCGCAGCCGTGTACTCATCGCCGCCATCGTCGGCCACCTGCGAAGACGGCGGCAAACCCTTTTCCGCCGCGGTCCGGTGCACGGCCGCGGCGGGCGTGCATCTCCGGCCGTGGAGGGCGGAGGCGCTCTTGTGCGGTCGCGCGGCCGTGGCCTTAGGTTGGCAGGGTGCCTTCGAAAGAGGAGCCGATCATGCGACCACCCGATACCGGCGACCACAGCCGGCCCCTAGGGGAAGCGGAAGCGGAGGATCTCCTCCGATGTATCTGCTTCAAGACCGGCCCGCCCCGGACCGTGGGCGTGGAGCTGGAGTGGCTCGTCCACGAGAAGCACGACCCCCGCCGCCGCGTTCCGGACGACCGGCTCACGGCGGCCCATGAGAGCGCCCGGGCCCTGTCGCTGACCTCGGCGGTCACCGTCGAGCCCGGCGGTCAGCTGGAGCTGAGTTCGGCCCCGGCGGCCTCCCTGATGGAGTGCGTCGACGCCGTATCGGCCGACCTCCGCGCCGTCCGGTCCCTGCTGGACCGGGACGGTCTGACCCTCGCCGGAATCGGCATCGACCCCTGGCAGCCGGCCCGCAGACTGCTGCAGGATCCCCGCTACGAGGCGATGGAGGCGTACCTCGACCGGACCAGCCCCTGCGGGCGGATCATGATGTGTTCGTCCGCCTCCATCCAGGTCTGTCTGGATGCCGGGGAGGAGGAGCCGGGGCCGCTCGGCCACGGCAGGCGCTGGCAGCTCGCGCATCTGCTGGGCGCGGTACTGACCGCGGCGTTCGCCAACTCCCCCACGCTGGAGGGCCGCGCCACCGGCTGGCGCTCCACCCGGCAGGCGATCTGGGCGCAGCTGGACCCGGTGCGGCCGCTCGCGCCGCCGCTGGACCGAGAGCCCCGCGCGGCCTGGACCGGCCATGTGCTGGACGCGCCGGTGATGGTGGTGCGGGCCGCGGACGGGCCCTGGGAGCGTCCGCAGGGACTCACCTTCCGCCGCTGGATACGCAGCGGTGCGCCCCGCCCGCCGACCCGGGCCGATCTCGACTACCACCTGACGACGCTGTTCCCGCCGGTGCGGCCGCGCGGGCATCTGGAGCTGAGGATGATCGACGCCCAGCCGGGTGCCGACGGCTGGCAGGTGCCGCTGGCGGTCACGGCCGCCCTGTTCGACGATCCGGAGGCCGCCGAGCGGGTCTACCGGACCGTGAAGCCGCTGGCCGAGCGGGCCGGATCGCGTCCCGCGCCGCGCAATCCGCTCTGGCTGGACGCCGCCCGGCACGGGCTGACCGATCCGGAGCTGCACGCCGCGGCCGTGGCGTGTTTCGATGCGGCGCTGGAGGCGCTGCCCCGGGCCGGTGCCTCGCGCGCGGTGTCCGACGCGGTGGCCGCGTTCCACGAGCGGCATGTGCTTCCCGGGCGATGTCCCGCCGACGACCCGGCACCACCGGCCCGGGGGGTCTCCCGGGGAAAGGAGCCACGACCGTGACCACGGAGCCGACCGCGCGGGACGAGCCCCGCGCACTGCGCGGGCGGGCCCTCGGCGCACTGACCGCGGCCCGGGCCCGTACCGCCTTGCTGACCGACGCCGTCGACGACGGCGAACTGACTGCCCAGCACTCCCCGCTGATGTCCCCGCTGGTCTGGGATCTGGCGCATATCGGCAATCAGGAGGAGCAGTGGCTGCTGCGCACGGTCGGCCGGAAGGCCGCCCTGCGCCCCGAGATCGACTCGGTGTACGACGCCTTCGAGCATCCCCGGGCCACCCGGCCGTCGCTGCCGCTGCTGCCGCCCGGCGAGGCCCGCCGGTATGCGGCCGAGGTCCGCGAGCAGGTGCTGGACGTACTCGACGCGGCTCCGCTGGACGGCGCGGGCCGGCTCACCGAGGACTCCTTCGCGTTCGGGATGATCGCCCAGCACGAGCAGCAGCACGACGAAACCATGCTGATCACCCATCAGCTGCGGTCGGGGCCGGCCGCGCTGTCCGCCCCGGAGCCCCCGGCCCCCGCGCCCGGTGAGCTGCCCGCGGCGGCCGAGGTCCTCGTCCCCGGCGGGCCCTTCACCATGGGCACCTCCACCGAACCGTGGGCGCTGGACAACGAACGGCCCGCCCACCACCGGGACGTCGCCCCCTTCTTCCTCGACACCACTCCGGTGACCTGCGGTGCTTTCCGGGCCTTCGTGGAGGACGGCGGCTACCGCGATCCACGCTGGTGGGCCGCTGAGGGCTATACGCAGCTCCGGCGGCACGCGATCGAAGCCCCCCTCTTCTGGCGCCGGGACGGCGCGGGGTGGCTGCGCCGCCGGTTCGGTGTCACGGAACCGGTCCCGGACGACGAGCCGGTGCTGCATGTGAGCTGGTACGAGGCCGACGCGTTCGCCCGGTGGGCGGGGCGGCGGCTGCCGACGGAGGCCGAATGGGAGAAGGCCGCCCGCCACGATCCGGCGACCGGCCGCTCCCGCCGCTTCCCCTGGGGGGATGCCGACCCGACGCCCGAGCGGGCCAATCTGGGCCAGCGGCATCTGCGGCCCGCGCCCGCGGGGAGCTTCCCCGAGGGCGCTTCGCCGCTGGGGGTGCGGCAGCTCGTCGGCGATGTGTGGGAGTGGACGGCGAGCGACTTCCTGCCCTATCCGGGCTTCTCGGCGTTCCCCTACCGCGAGTACTCGGAGGTGTTCTTCGGCTCCTCGTACAAGGTTCTGCGCGGTGGGGCGTTCGGGGTCGACCCGGTGGCCTGCCGGGGCACCTTCCGCAACTGGGATCTGCCGGTGCGCCGCCAGATCTTCGCCGGCTTCCGTACCGCCCGGGACGTCTGATGTGCCGTCATCTCGCCTATCTGGGACCGCCGCTGCGGCTCGGCGAGGTACTGACCGCGCCGCCGCATTCGCTGCTGCGCCAGTCGTGGGCGCCGCGCCGCCAGCGGCACGGGACCGTCAACGCGGACGGCTTCGGGGTCGGCTGGTACGCGGACGGCGATCCGTTGCCCGGACGCTACCGGCGCTCCGGGCCGGTCTGGGCGGATCTGCCGTTCGGGGATCTGGCCCGGGTGATCCGGAGTACGGCGTTCCTGGCGGCCGTACGCGATGCCACCGAGCCGGGCGCGGACGGTGAGGCCGCCGCGGCGCCCTTCGCCGCCGGCCCCTGGCTGTTCAGTCACAACGGAGCGGTGAAGGGCTGGCCGAGGAGTGTCGCCCCGCTCGCCGCCGCGCTCCCCGCTGCGGAGCTGCTGGCCCTGGAGGCCCGCTGCGACGCCGCCCTGCTGTGGGCGCTGGCGCTGCGCAGGCTCCGCGAGGGCGACGAGCCCGGTGAGGCTCTGGCCGCCACCGTGTCCGAGGTGGCCGCCGCGGCCCCGGGGTCCCGGCTGAATCTGCTGCTGACCGACGGCTCCACGATCACCGCGACCGTCTGGGGCGATTCGCTCTGGTATCTGACCGGGCCGGGCGCCCCGGGCGGCGGCACGGTGGTGGCATCGGAGCCGTACGACGACGATCCGCGCTGGCGCGAAGTGCCCGACCGCACCCTGGTGCGGGCGGTCCGTGCCGATGTCCTCCTGACCCCCCTCAAGGAGCCCCCCACGTGAGCACGTTCGACCTGACCCGCACCCTGCCCGAGGACGCCGCCGGTGCCGCGCTGCGCGCCGATGTGACCGAAGGGCTGACCACCACCCCCAGAACGCTGCCGCCGAAGTGGTTCTACGACGCCCGGGGCAGTGAGCTGTTCGACGAGATCACCCGGCTGCCGGAGTACTACCCGACCCGGGCCGAACGGGAGATCCTCGTCGACCGCTCCCCCGAGATCGCCGCCGCGAGCGGGGCGCGCACCCTGGTGGAGCTGGGTTCCGGCTCGTCCGAGAAGACCCGGTATCTGCTGGCGGCCCTGACCGGGCTGCACTCGTACGTGCCGGTCGACGTGAGCGAGAGCGCGCTGACGGGGGCGGCGCGCGCCCTGCTCGCCGACCATCCGGAGCTGCACGTCCGTGCCCTGGTCGCGGACTTCACCGCGGCGCTGGAGCTGCCGGACACCCCCGGTCCGAAGCTCGTGGCCTTCCTCGGCGGCACGATCGGCAATCTGCTGCCGCGGGAGCGTGCCGTGTTCCTCGCGTCGGTCCGGGCGCTGCTGGCGCCGGGCGACGGGTTCCTGCTCGGTACGGATCTGGTGAAGGATCCGGCGGTGCTGGTACGGGCATACGACGATGCGGCCGGAGTGACGGCCGAGTTCAACAAGAACGTGCTGCGGGTGCTGGCGCGGGAGCTGGGCGCGGACGCCGATCCGGCGGACTTCGACCATGTGGCGCTCTGGGATCCGGAGCAGGAGTGGATCGAGATGCGGCTGCGGGCCCGGTCCGCGGTCACGGTGAAGTTCCCGGAGCTGGGTTTCGCGGTGCCGTTCGAGAAGGGCGAGGAGCTGCGGACCGAGGTGTCGGCCAAGTTCCGTGAGGAGGGGGTACGGGCCGAGCTGGCGGCGGCCGGTCTTGAGCTGACGCACTGGTGGACGGATGCCGCCGGGCGGTTCGCGCTCTCGCTGTCGGTGCCGGTGTCTTCGGACATCACCGGGTGATGGGTCCCGGAACGCCGCCGGGGGGGGGGGGGGGGGGGGGGGGGGGGGCGCCCCCCCCGCGGGGGGGGGGGGGGGGGGGGGGGGGGGGGGGGGGGGGGGCGCCCCGGGGGGGGGGGGGGGGGCCCCCCCCCCCCCCCCGGGGCGCGGGCCCCCCCCCCCCCGGGGGGGGGGCCCCCGGGGGGGGGGGCCCCCCCCCCCGGCGGCGGTGCGGCGGCGGGCCGCGGCCGGAGGTGCGGCCGGAAGCCCGGTCAGAGGGTGGAGGCCAGGATCTTGGTGATGGCCGCGGAGGCCTTCTGCGCCTCCGCCTCGGGGTCGCCGCCCTTCAGCACCGCCGTCATATAGGGCTTGATGGGGTTCTTCAGTTCCACGTTGGCCCAGCGGGGCGAGTTCGGGGTGGCCTTGCTGCCGCGGGCACCGGCGCCCTGGGCCATGGCCTTGTTGCTCTCCCCGGTGACCTGGCCGGCCAGGCCCTTCTTGTTGGGCACGTAGTTCATGGCGCGGGCGAGTTCGATCTGCCACTTCTCACCGGCCAGGGCCTTGACGACCTCGACGGCGGCGGCGCGGTTGTCGGCCTTCTCCGGGACGATGAGGTCGGAGCCGCCGGTGAAGACCGCTCCGGGCTTGCCGGTCTGCTTGCCCGGTATGGGGAAGTAGCCGAGGTCTTCCTTCTTCAGGGCGGGGTTGGCCTTGAGGATCGCCGCGGTCGCTCCGGGGGTGTCGATCAGCTGGGCGACGTTGCCCTTGGCGAAGACCCCGGTCTGCAGGGGGGTGCGCTCGTCGCCCGCCACCGGGCCGGCGCCGAGGGCCTGGAGTTCCTTGTAGAACTTCATGCCCTTCTGAGCGGCCTTGCTGTGGAGCGCCCCGTCCCAGGTGCCGCTCCGCTCGACAGCGAGTTCGCCGCCCTCTTCCCAGACGAAGCCGGCGAGGGTGTACCAGTCCTGCCCGGGGAGGTAGATGCCCTGGTTGCCGTTGGCGTTGAGGCGCTTGGTGATGTCGATCCACTCTTCGTGGTTCTTGGGCAGCGCGCCGATGCCCGCATCCTGGAAGATCTTCTTGTTGTAGATGACGACGCGGTTGGCCGCGTACCAGGGGATGCCGTACTGGGCGCCGCCGATGTTCCCGGGCTCGGCGAGGCCGGGCAGCCAGTCCTCCTGGCCGAGGTCGCGGGTGGCCTCGACGGTGAGGTTGGTGAGTCCGTCGCTCTCCGCGTACTGCGCGACCTGGGTGTTGCCGACCTCGATGATGTCGGGTGTGTCCTTGCCCTCCAGCGCGGCGTTCACCTTGGCGCCGATGCCCGTCCACTCCTGGAACTCGACCTTCAGGTCGACGGAGGGGTTCTCCTTCTCGTACTGCTTGGTGAAGCGTTCGAGGAAGTCGTCGGACGCGCTGTCCTTCATCAGCCAGATCTTCACCGTGGTCTCGTCGGACCCGGTGCCGGGGATGATTCCGCAGCCGGTGAGCGAGACAAGGCACACCAGTGCGACAGAAGTGGGGACAGGGCGGCTTCTCACAACGTTCACCTTATGGCATGAAAATGTGAACCCGATGGGGGGTATCGCGATCAGGGACGCGCAGGGCGTGGCTGGATTTTGGTATGGACCAAAAGGAGAGGTCAACCCCGCCCAGGCCTCGATCCGGACACTTCTTCCGCGGCGCAGTGCGGCCGCCGGGCGGAACGAGCGTACCGAGAGGAGCCCACCGCCCATGTCGAATCACACCTATCGCGTGACCGAGATTGTCGGAACTTCCACGGAAGGCGTCGATCAGGCCATCCGAAACGCAATCAAACGCGCAAACCAGACAGTCAGAGGGTTGGACTGGTTCGAAGTGCAGCAGGTGCGCGGCCATATCGTCGACGGCCGTGTGGAGCACTACCAGGTGGGACTGAAGGTCGGTTTCCGGCTGGAGGACCCCGCGTGACACCGCCCCGGCCCGTCCGGCCGGAACCGCGACTCCGACGGCGTTTTCCGGCCACCGGTATATTCGGAGTGTCTCTTCACTTGTGAACGTTCCTCGTGGGAGCGGTGGAAGGGCCGGTGTACAGCGCATGTCGGCATGGTGTATGGCGCCTTGGCGCGGCCGAAGGCGCTAAGGCGCTAAGGCGCGAAGGCGTGCCGGTACCGGAAGCGCGCGGGTCCGGCCCCTCCCCCGTTCCGGAAGAAGACCCGTGACACCCCCCGCAGCCCGTCTCCTGGAATCGACCGCCCGTGCACCGTCCTCATGACTCCTTCGTCCGTGTCCGTGGCGCCCGGGAGCACAATCTGCGCGCTGTCGACGTGGATGTGCCGCGCGACGCGCTGGTGGTGTTCAGCGGAGTCTCGGGGTCGGGGAAGTCGTCCCTCGCTTTCGGCACCGTCTACGCCGAGGCCCAGCGCCGGTATTTCGAATCCGTCGCCCCCTATGCCCGGCGGCTGATCCACCAGGTGGGGGCGCCGAAGGTGGACGAGATCACCGGGCTGCCGCCCGCGGTCTCGCTGGAGCAGCGCCGTTCCACCCCCTCCTCGCGCTCCTCGGTGAGGACGGTGACCGCGCTCTCCAATTCGCTGCGGATGCTGTTCTCCCGGGCCGGGGAGTATCCGCCCGGTGCCGGGCGGCTGGACTCGGACGCCTTCTCGCCGAACACGGCCGCCGGAGCCTGTCCGCACTGCCAGGGTCTGGGGCGGATCCACGGGACGGACGAGGAACTGCTCGTCCCCGATCCTTCACTGTCGATCCGCGAGGGCGCCGTCGCCGCCTGGCCGGGCGCCTGGCAGGGCAAGAACCTCCGCGACATCCTGGACGCCCTCGGATACGACGTCGACCGGCCGTGGCGGGAGCTGGCCCCGAAGGACCGGGAGTGGATCCTGTTCACCGAGGAGCAGCCGGTGGTGACGGTCCATCCGGTCCGGGACGCCGACCGTATCCAGCGGCCGTACCGGGGTACGTACCAGAGCGCCCGCCGCTATGTGCTGCACACCTACGCCGGGTCGAAGAGCCGGACCCTGCGGGAGCGGGCGGAGCGGTTCCTGCGCTCGGCGCCCTGTCCCGACTGCGGGGGCGCGCGGCTGCGCCCCGAGGCGCTGGCGGTGACCTTCGCCGGCCGGTCGATCGCGGAGCTGGCGGCCCTGCCGCTGCGGGCGCTGGCCGAGCTGCTGACCGCGGCGCGGACCGGCGGCGACGAGACCACCCGGGTGCTGACCGCGGATCTGCTGGCCCGGATCGCCCCGGTCGCCGAGCTGGGGCTCGGCTATCTCGGCCTGGACCGGCCGGCGCCCACGCTCTCCAGCGGCGAGTTGCAGCGGCTCCGGCTCGCGACGCAGTTGCGGTCGGGCCTGTTCGGGGTGGTCTACGTCCTCGACGAGCCGTCCGCCGGGCTGCACCCCGACGACACCCGGGCGCTGCTGACCGTGCTGGACCGGCTGAAGGCCGCGGGCAACTCGGTCTTCGCCGTGGAGCACCATCTGGAGGTGATGCGGGCCGCCGACTGGCTGGTGGACGTGGGTCCCGGCGGCGGTGAGCACGGCGGGCGCGTCCTCTACAGCGGTCCGCCGGCCGGTCTCACAGGGGTGCCGGACTCGGCGACCCGCCGTCATCTCTTCGACCGCGGCGCCCCCCGGCCGCGGCAGGTGCGGAAGCCTTCGGGCCGGCTGCGGATCGGCCCGGTGACCCGGCACAATCTGCGGGATACGGAGGTCAGGATCCCACTGGGTGTCCTCACCGCGGTCACCGGTGTCTCGGGCTCCGGGAAGTCGACCCTGGTCGGGGAGATCACCGCGGGCACCCCCGGGGTCGGCAGGCTGGTGACCGTGGACCAGAAGCCGATCGGCCGGACGCCCCGGTCCAACCTCGCCACGTACACCGGACTGTTCGACACGGTCCGCAGGCTGTACGCGGCGGAGGAGGAGGCGCGGAAGCGCGGCTTCGGCGCGGGCCGGTTCTCCTTCAACGTCGCGGGCGGGCGGTGCGAGACGTGCCAGGGCGAGGGTTTCGTCTCGGTGGAGCTGCTCTTCCTGCCCAGTACCTACTCGCCGTGCCCCCGGTGCGGCGGCGCCCGGTACAACGAGGAGACCCTCGCGGTACGCCACCGGGGGCTGACCGTCGCCGGGGTGCTGGATCTGACGGTGGATGCGGCGGCCGGGCATTTCGCCGATGTCCCGGCCGCCGCCCGCAGTCTCGGCGCGCTGCTGGAGGTGGGGCTCGGCCATCTCCGGCTCGGGCAGCCCGCGACGGAGCTGTCCGGCGGCGAGGCGCAGCGCATCAAGCTGGCGAACGAACTCCAGCGTCCGCGCCGGGAGCCCACGCTGTACGTCCTCGACGAGCCGACGGCCGGACTGCACCCGGCGGATGTGGAGATCCTGCTGGACCGGCTCGACGGGCTGGTGGAAGGGGGGCATTCGGTGGTCGTCGTGGAGCACGACATGACGGTGGTGGCGCGGGCCGACTGGGTGGTGGACCTGGGACCGGGGGGCGGCGGCGAGGGCGGCCGGGTGGTCGCGGAGGGCACGCCGGAGCAGGTGGCGGCGGCCCCCGGCAGCCGTACGGCACCCTGGCTGGCCCGGGTTCTGCGGGGCTGAGCGGGACCCGGCACGCCCGCCCTGCCGGTGGCGCGTACCGCGGCAAACAGGGCCGCCCGCGCCGGCCCCGGCCGCTGGAGGCAGGCGGCCGTTCGGGGGCCGCGCGCGGGGCCGCCGTCAGGTCCGGGTGCGCCTGGTGGCGCGCAGCCACTCCTTGTTCATGGCGGAGATCGACGGCAGCGGAATGCCCTTGGGGCAGGCCGTGGCGCATTCGCCGGTCAGGGTGCAGCCGCCGAAGCCCTCCTCGTCCATGGCCGCGACCATGTCGAGCACCCGGCTCTCCCGTTCCGGTGCGCCCTGCGGCAGCACCTTGAGGTGGTTGATCTTCGCGGAGGTGAAGAGCATCGCCGACCCGTTGGGGCAGGCGGCCACACAGGCCCCGCAGCCGATGCACTCGGCGTGTTCGAAGGCGTAGTCGGCGTCGGCCTTCGGCACCGGTGCGGCGTGGGCTTCGGGCGCCGAACCGGTCGGGGCGGACACATAGCCGCCGGCCTGGATGATCCGGTCGAAGGCCGAGCGGTCCACGACCAGGTCCTTGACGACGGGGAAGGCCGCGGCCCGCCAGGGTTCCACGTCGATGGTGTCGCCGTCGGCGAAGGACCGCATATGGAGCTGGCAGGCGGTGGTCCGCTCGGGGCCGTGGGCGTCGCCGTTGATGACGAGGCTGCACGCTCCGCAGATGCCCTCGCGGCAGTCGTGGTCGAAGGCGACGGGGTCGTCGCCGCGGAGGATCAGCTCCTCGTTGAGGGTGTCGAGCATCTCCAGGAACGACATGTCCGGGGAGATGCCGTCGACGTCGTACACGGCCATGGCGCCGGATGCGTCGGCGCGCTGCTGGCGCCAG
This sequence comes from Streptomyces sp. NPDC094448, assembly GCF_044763775.1. NCBI lineage: Bacteria > Bacillati > Actinomycetota > Actinomycetes > Kitasatosporales > Streptomycetaceae > Streptomyces > Streptomyces sp. NPDC094448. Next base: position 272,486 of record NZ_JBIWGU010000003.1, read on the forward strand.
ACGCGGAGGGTGAGCCTCATGCGTAGCTCCGCTGGGTGGGGTGGACGTGTTCGAAGACGAGGGTTTCCTTGTGGAGGACGGGGGCCCGCCGGTCCCGGGGGAACTCCCAGGCGGCGGCGTAGCCGAACTCCTCGTCGCGGCGGGCGGCCTCCCCGTCCGGGGTCTGGGACTCCTCGCGGAAGTGGCCGCCGCACGATTCGGCGCGGTGCAGGGCGTCGAGGCACATCAGCTCGGCCAGCTCCAGATAGTCGACGATCCGGTTGGCCTTCTCCAGCGACTGGTTGAACTCGTCTCCGGTGCCCGGCACCTTGATGCGCTGCCAGAACTCGTCCCGGATCTGCGGGATGCGTTCGAGTGCCTTGCGGAGTCCTTCCTCCGTACGGGACATCCCGCAGTACTCCCACATCAGTTCGCCGAGTTCGCGGTGGAAGGAGTCGGGGGTCCGGTCGCCGTCGACCGCGAGCAGCAGGTTCAGCCGGTCCTCGGTCTCCGCGACGACGTCCGCGACCTCCGGATGGGCGGTGGTGGGCCGGTCTCCGAGGGAGGTGCGGGCGAGGTAGTCGTTGATGGTGGACGGCAGGACGAAGTAGCCGTCGGCGAGGCCCTGCATCAGGGCGGAGGCGCCGAGGCGGTTGGCGCCGTGGTCGGAGAAGTTGGCCTCGCCGATCGCGAAGAGTCCCGGGACGGTGGTCTGGAGGTCGTAGTCCACCCAGAGGCCGCCCATGGTGTAGTGCACGGCGGGGTAGATCCGCATGGGGACCTCGTAGGGGTCCTCAGCGGTGATCCGCTGGTACATGTCGAACAGGTTGCCGTACTGCTCCGCCACCTTCTCCCGGCCGAGCCGGCGGATCGCGTCCGCGAAGTCGAGGTAGACGCCCTGTCCGCCGGGGCCGACGCCGCGGCCCTCGTCGCAGACGTTCTTCGCGGCCCGGGAGGCGATGTCCCGCGGGACGAGATTGCCGAAGGAGGGGTAGATCCGCTCCAGGTAGTAGTCCCGCTCGGACTCGGGGATCCCGCCCGGGGGCCGGGTGTCGCCCGCCGCCTTCGGCACCCAGATACGGCCGTCGTTGCGGAGGGATTCGCTCATCAGGGTCAGCTTCGACTGGTGGTCGCCGGTGCGCGGAATGCAGGTGGGGTGGATCTGGGTGAAGCAGGGGTTGCCGAACCAGGCGCCGCGGCGGTGGGCCCGCCAGACGGCGGTGGCGTTGGAGTTCATGGCGTTGGTCGACAGATAGAAGACGTTGCCGTAGCCGCCGGTGGCCAGGACCACCGCGTCGGCGAAGTGGGTGGAGATCTCGCCGGTGACCAGATCGCGGGCCACGATGCCGCGGGCCCGCCCGCCGACGACGACCAGGTCGAGCATCTCGGTCCGCGGGTGCAGGGTGACCGTACCCGCGGCGATCTGCCGGGACAGCGCCTGGTAGGCGCCGAGGAGGAGCTGCTGGCCGGTCTGGCCGCGGGCGTAGAAGGTACGGGAGACCTGGACCCCGCCGAAGGAGCGGGTGTCGAGGAGTCCGCCGTACTCCCGGGCGAACGGAACGCCCTGCGCCACGCACTGGTCGATGATCTCCACGGAGATCTGGGCCAGCCGGTGCACATTGGATTCACGGGCGCGGAAGTCGCCGCCCTTGACGGTGTCGTAGAAGAGGCGGTGGATCGAGTCGCCGTCGTTGCGGTAGTTCTTGGCGGCGTTGATGCCGCCCTGGGCGGCGATGGAGTGGGCCCGCCGGGGCGAGTCCTGGTAGCAGAACTGCTCCACCTGGTAGCCCTGTTCGCCGAGGGTGGCGCCGGCCGCTCCGCCGGCCAGCCCGGTGCCCACCACGATGACGGTGTGCTTGCGCCGGTTGGCCGGGTTGACGAGCTTCGCCTCGAAGCGGCGGCGGTCCCAGCGCCCGGCGATCGGCCCGTCCGGCGCCTTGGTGTCGGCGATCGGGGCACCGGTCTCGTACTCCGTGTAACTCATTCAGCTCACCACTCCGGTCATGACGGCGACGGGTACGGCGACGAAGCCCGCGGTCAGGACGAGCGCGAGGCCGTTGGCGACGGCCTTGAGGGCCCGGTCGCGGCGGGCGCTGCCGATGCCGAGGGTCTGGGCGGCGCTCCAGAAGCCGTGCCGGACGTGCAGCCCGACGGCGAGCATCGCCGTGAGGTAGACGACGTTGCCGTACCAGGTCGAGAAGGTGGCGACGACGTTCTCGTACGGTTTGCCGGGCTCGGCGTTCCCGTTCACCGTGAGGGTCGTCAGGTCGAGGATGTGCCAGACGATGAACAGGGCGATGATCACCCCGCCCCAGCGCATGGTCCGGGTGGCGTAGCTCGCCCGGCGCCGCTTGTGCACATAGCCGGTGGGACGGGCCCTGATGTCCCGGCGGCTCAGCTGGTACGCGCTGACCGCGTGCGCGACGACGGCGGCGAGCAGTCCGATCCGTACGATCCACAGCGCCCACTCGTGGTGGAGCACGGGCGCGCCCATGGTGCGCAGCCAGTGGCCGTACGCGTTGAACTCCTCGGGCCCGAAGAAGACCTTCAGATTGCCCACGACATGGGCGACCAGATAGCCGAGCATGATCAGTCCGCTGACGGCCATGACGGTCTTCTTGCCGACCGTGGACCCCCAGAAGGAGCGCGGGGGCCGGGGCCGGGTCCCGGCCGCCGGTTTCCGTTCCGTCCGTTCCGTACCTGTTGCCGAAGCCATGTCGGGAACCGTAGACGCGCTCATGACCAGTGGTCCAAGACATGATCTGGTTGATCTCCATAGGCAGTCCCTATGCAGGGGTCTATCCTGGGGATATGCAGTTCCAGCAGCTCCTGTACTTCGTGGCCGTGGCGGAGACCCGGCACTTCACCCGCGCCGCCGAGCGGGTCCATGTCTCCCAGCCGTCGCTCTCCCAGCAGGTGCGGGCGCTGGAGAAGGAGCTGGGGACCGAGCTGTTCAGCCGGGCCCGGGGCAATATCGCGCTGACGGAGGCGGGCGAGGCGCTGCTGCCGCTGGCCCGGCGGATCCTGGCGGACGCGGATACCGCCCGGCACGAGGTGCAGGAGCTGGTCCGGCTCCGCCGGGGCCGGGTCAGGCTCGGGGCCACGCCGAGTCTCTGCACCGGACTCCTCCCCGATGTGCTCCGCGCCTTCCACGACCGGCATCCGGGCATCCGGCTGCTGATCGACGAGGGCGGCTCGCACGATCTGGTGCGGAGACTGGCCCGGGGGGCGCTGGACCTGGCGCTGATCGTGCTGCCGCTGCCGCCGGCGTCGCCCGCGCTGACCACGGTCGAGCTGCTGCACGAGGACCTCGTGGTGGTCTCGTCGGCGGCCGCGCCCGCGCCGCCGAGCCCGGTGCGGGTCTCCGATCTGCGGGAGGTGCCGCTGGTGATGTTCCGGCACGGTTACGACCTGCGGGAGCTGACGGTGGCGGCATGCCGGTCGGCGGGTTTCGAGCCGTCGTTCACGGTCGAGGGCGGGGAGATGGACGCGGTGCTGGGCTTTGTCCGGGCCGGTCTGGGGGTGGCGGTGGTGCCCCGGATGGTCGCGGACCGCTCGGGCCCCGATCTGCGGGTGACCGCGCTGGCGCCCCCGGGGCTGCGGCGGACGATCGCCCTGGCGCACCGGAGCGATGTGGCACCGCCGCGGGCCGCCCGCGAACTCCAGCGGGTGCTGCTCGCGACGACCGGCGCGGGCGCGGCGGGCACCGCGGGCGCCGGTCCGGCGGAGGAGTCAGACGGGTGACGAGCCGGACCGGGCCGGTCCTTCGGCCGGGCCGGCGGCGGGGCCGGACGACCGGACCGGCCGGTGCGATACGGAACCGCCGGTGCCGTACGGACCGGGTGACGCTCCGGGCGCCGGTGACGGACCGGGCCGGTCCCTCCCGGGTGCGATACGGGCCGGGCATCCGGCCCGTACCACCGTGCGACGGCCTCAGATCGCGTCCGCCAGCGAGAGCGCGTGCAGTTGGTCCGGCGGACCCGGCCGGGCGTAGTACCAGCCCTGCGCCGTGTCGCAGCCCAGTTCACGGAGCTGGTCGGCCTGGACTCCGGTCTCCACGCCCTCGACGGTGACCGCGAGTTCGAGGCTGTGGGCCAGTGACACGATGCCCTCGACGATCTTCAGATCGACCGGGTCGACGGGCGCCTGCTGCATGCCCTTGGTGAAGGAGCGGTCGAGCTTGAGGACGCTCACCGGCAGCCTTCGCAGATTGGCCAGATTGGAGTAGCCCGTACCGAAATCGTCGAGGGCGATGTCGACGCCCAGTTCGGCGAGCTGACGGAGCGGTTTGAGCAGCCCCTCGTCGGCTCCTATCAACGCGGACTCGGTGACCTCCAGGCAGAGCGCGCCGGGTTCGAGCCCGGCGCGTTCCAGCACGGCGACCGTGTCCTTGACCAGCCCGGGGTGCTGGAGCTGGGCGGGCGACAGATTGACGTTGATCCGCAGCGGCGCGCCCTCGGTACGGTGCCGCTGCCAGTCGCAGGCCTGGCGCACCGCTTCCTGGAGGACCCAGCGGCCCAGCGGGACGATCAGTCCGGTGTGCTCGGCGAGCGGGATGAACTGGTCGGGCCCGAGGATCCCGTGCTGCGGATGCGACCAGCGCACCAGGGCCTCGGCGCCGTGGACCCGGCCGTCCCCCATATGCACGAGCGGCTGGTACTCGATGAAGAACTCGCCGCGTTCCAGCGCGGCGGGCAGTGCGGTGGTCAGCCCGTGCCGGGTGATGGCCCGCTGGTCGAGTTCCGGGTCCGCCATCTCGAAGCGGTTCCCGCCGCGCGCCTTGGCCCGGTACATGGTGATGTCGGCGCTGCGCAGCACCTCGGCGGTGGTGCGCTCCCCGGCCGGTCCCTCGACGATGCCGATGGAGCCGCGCACGGTGAACTCGCGGCCGTCGACCAGGATCGGGGTGCCGAGGACGCCGAGGATCCGGGCGGCCAGCTCACCGACCTCGTATTCGGTGTCGGGGCCGGTGGTCAGGGCGACGAACTCGTCGCCGCCGAGCCGGGCGACCATCTCCCCGGGAGCGGTGGCGCAGCTCTGCAGCCGGTCCGCGACCTCGACGAGCAGCCGGTCGCCGGTGGCGTGCCCGAGGCTGTCGTTGATGGCCTTGAAGCCGTCGAGATCGAGGTAGCAGAGTCCGAACCGGTTCTCGGCCGCACCGGTCTGCGGGTTGGCGGAGCCGTGGCCCGGTCCCGTTCCGGCGAGGGCCTTCTCCAGCCGTTCGAAGAAGAGCGTGCGGTTGGGCAGCCCGGTCAGCGCGTCATGGGTGGCCTCGTACCGCAGGCGGAGGTTGAGCAGCCGCCGTTCGGTGGTGTCCTCCAGAAGGGCGAGGAGGTACTGGGGTCTTCCCTCCGGGTCGCGCAGCAGGGACATCGTCAGATTGGTCCACAGAGCGGTGCCGTCGTCGCGGAAGAACGGCTTCTCCACCCGGAAGTGTTCGCGTTCGCCGCGCTTCAGCTCGCGGTAGAGCTGGGCGACGTGGGGGCGGTCCTCGGGATGGGTCCACTCGGTGATCTTCTTACCGCGGACATGGTGCTCCAGTCCGCCGAACATCCGGGTGAGGGTCTCGTTGACCTCGACGACGGTGCCGTCGAGTTCGGCGACGCCGATACCGATCGCCGCGCCTTCGAAGACGGCCCGCAGCCGGGTCTCGGTGGCGTGCAGGGCGTGTACGGCGTCGGAGCGGGCCATCAGCGCGGAGCGGGCGACGGCCTCCTGCTCGGACAGGGTGCGGTCGCGGAGCCCGGCCGCGAATCCGGCGGCCACCGCGTGCTGGAGGCGGGTGCAGCGGGTCCGCCCGTCCTCGACGGTCAGCTCCTCCTCGCCCGCGCCGCCGCAGTACAGCACCAGATAGGCGTCGATGACACCGAGGGTGCGCAGCAGCGCGTCGGGGTCGGTGCAGTGGGCGTCGACGAGTGCCGCGCCGACCCGCTGGGCCGGTGCCGGATCGAAGGGACGGGCATGCAGCAGAGCGCAGAGGCTGCGCGCCAGCGGCAGCAGATGCTCCTCGACCTCGCCCCGGGTCAGCGAGGTCGCGGTGACGGGGAAGACGGCACGGCTCCAGATGGTCGCGAAACGGCGGAGTCTGTCCTCAAGACCGTCCGGGTCCGCCGTGGGACCGGTTGCCTGCGACGGCGCCATCACGCCTTGCGCCCCACCCCTGCGTAGCTTGAGAAGGCATATGGGTCCTCCTGCTCGGCTGGGGTGTCCGGCCGCCAGTGCGGCGTGAACACCAGTCCGGGCTCGACCATCTCGTACCCCTCGAAGAACCGAGCAATTTGCTCTTGTGAACGCAATGTCAGTGGACTGCGGATGTCACGGTAGACCCCCACGGCGCCTTCCGTCTGCTCCTGCGACACCGGGACGCGGTCGTACGCGGCATGGGTGATGACGATCAGACTGCCGGGCGGGAGGGCTTCGCCCAACTCCCGTACCGCGCCGTACGGGTCCTCCGCGTCCTCGACGAAGGGAAGCACGCCGAGGAGGAGGAGCGCCACCGGACTGGCCGCTTCCAGTAGTTCGGCGACCTCGGGGCCGTCGAGGATCTGCCGGGGTCTGCGCAGGTCGGCAACGGCCACGGCGATCCCGGGGTCGTCACCGGCCACCGCTCGACCGTGGGCGACGGCGACCGGATCGTGGTCCAGATGCACGATCCGGCACGCCGGGTCGGCGGACCGCGCCACCTGGTGGACGTTGCCGTACGACACCATGCCGCAGCCGATGTCGAGGAAGCGGGTGATGCCCCGGCCGACCGCCCAGGTCACCACCCTGCGCATCAAGGCCCGGTCGGCCTGGACGCTCTTGGGCAGGCCGGGCAGGAAGCCCAGCGCGCGGCGTGCGGCGTCCCGGTCGGCCGCGAAGTTGTGGGAGCCGCCCGCGTAGTAGTCGTACATCCGGGCCACACCGGCCACCGAGGTGTCGATGCCGGGCGGGGCCCAGACAGCACGCTCCATGGATGTCTCCAACCGGGTCGACCGGACCTCGTGCGGACGCCTCCGGCCGTGCTCACGGCCGGTGTTCGAGCCGAGGCTACTGATCGGCCGCCCATTGGGCGAGTCCAAACCGGAATCGGCAGACCGGTTGTTGGTCACATCACGGAGGTACGGGCCCGGTCCCCCGGCCCGCCCGGGGGCGGGCCGGGGGACCGGGGATCGTGCCCGCGGACCTCCGTCCGGCGGTCCGCGGAGTGCCGCGACGGCCGGCCCGGCGCGCGGCTACTCCGCCGTCCTGACCGCCTTGCCCTGCGGGGTCACGGCGAACCAGGTACCGCCCACACCCTGCCCGTTGGTCTCTCCGGGGGCGCGGTCGCCGGAGAAGGTGTAGAGCGGCCGGCAGTCGATGGTCTGCTGCTTGATTCCGTCGGGTCGGGCGAAGGTGACAAAACCCTTCTTGAGGATGCCCCGGGTGTCGTTCTTGTTGACGGGTGCCACCGCGGGCCACTTCTTCAGGCACTCCCCGGTGCACGCGGTGCGCATCGGCCAGGCCGAGTCCTTGATGAAGCGGTAGACCGTCATGCCCTCGCGGTCCACCACGATCTCGCCGAGCTTCGGATCCTTGCGGGTCGACAGTCCGGGCAGTCCCGCGGGTCCGGTGGCGCGGGTACCGGAACCGGAACCGGAACCGGGACTCGAACCGGAACCGGAACCGGAGTCCCGGCCAGGGGTGTTGTCCGGGCTGCTGCCCGGGGTGCCGTAGCCGCCGCCGGTGCCCGTACCGCCGGTTCCGGCCGCTCCCCCGCCGCCCGCCTTGCCGCCGTCCGGGGCGGCGGCGAACCAGGTGCCGCCGACGCCCTGTCCCCGGGCCTGCCCCGGCGCCGTGTCCCCGGCGTACCGGTAGACGGGCCATCCGGCGACGGTCAGCTGTGTACCGCCGTCGGGCCGGGTCACCTCGCCGAGGAGGGCGGGGCCGGCTCCGGGCGGGGCGGTCGCCCCCGCCGCGGCCACCACCGACCATGCCTTCGCGCAGTCGCCTTCGCAACGGGACCGCGGGGGTGACGCGGTGTCCTCGTCGAAGCGGTAGAGGGTGAATCCGGCGCTGTCCGTGAGAGCCTCGCCGAGCTGCGGGATGTTCCGTACCGCGAGCCGTCCGGCCGGTTTCGCCGCGCCGCCCGGGGCCGCGGCGGCGCCGGAGCCGTAGTCCCCGTAGCCACCCCCCGAGGCCGGTTTCGCCGCACCGGCGGGCTGCCTGCCGTCCGTACCGCCACCGCCGGCCCGGTCCTCCTGACCGCACGCCGTCGTCAGGACGAGCAGGGCCGCCGCGGCCGCGGCGGCCGACGTGCTTCGCCAGGTCTTCATCGTGTACTCCCGTGGGTCCGTCCGTCTCCGTGTCCGTCGTGTCGGCGGCGCCCGGGTACGCCGCCCACGGCCCTAGGTACGGCCGGGGTACGGGCAAGTGTTCAACCGTGCCGCAGGATTCCCGCGGCGGGCGCCCGGGGGCCGGCCCGGCGCAGGCAGGATGCGGATGCGGAAGGGGCACCGGGCGGCACGGACCGATCGCGGGATACCGGACGGCCGGACCGCTGGCAGGGCGAGGGCAAGGGCGATGAACGGTGCGGTTCGGTGGCGGCGCGCCGCCGGTGTCCCCCGCCCGGCGGATACGGATGACCCGTTCGCCCGACAGCGATCGCGACCGGGTGGGGGCACTCCTAGCGTTTCGGTTGTCGAGGGGCATATTCCGCCCTTCCGCGGAAACCGCTTCCGCGTCTGCTCCTCGGGGACCCGGAGGAATGCCCATGCGTGCGATACGTGCCGCGTCCGCCGCTCTGCTGGGAGCGACCGTGCTGGCCCTGGCCGCTCCCGTCGCCCGGGCCGGCGGCGACGGCGACCCGGTCCGGTTCACCGTCTCGCCGGCCACCGTCGCACCCGGCGGACGGATCGCGCTTTCCGCAAGCAACTGCCCCACCACGGCGACCGCCTCGTCCGGGATCTTCGACACGGCGACCATCCGGCCCGGCACCTCGGCCACGGCGACCGTGGACACGGACGCCCGCCGGGGCGCCCAGTACTCGGTCCGCTTCACCTGCGGCAACCAGCAGGGCACGTTCATCCTCACGATCAGCGGCGGGACCGCCAGTCCGACGACCAGTTCCACCTTCCGGCCGCCGGCCGCCACCGCGACCCCCGCGCCCTCGGCGAGCCGTACCGCCACCGTGACGGCCACACGTACCGCGACGGCCACGGCGACCGTGACACCGCAGGGCGTCCGCGGCGGGCTCGGCGGCAGCATGGCGGGCGGCGCCGGTACCACCGAGGTCGCGGCGGGCGCGGCGCTCGTCGTGGCAGCCGCGGCAGGGACCGCGTACGCCCTGCGCCGCCGGAACGCCGGCCGCCGGCACTGAGGCCGTGGACAGCGCGGCACCCGCGGCGCCACCCCTTCCGGGATCGGGCGCCGCGGGCCGACTCGCCGACCGGGAGGTTCGTCCGGTCAGACGGCTCCGCCGGAGGCGCGTCGACGGCGGGTGATCACCAGGGCCCCGCCGAGCGCGGCGGCGGCGACCAGCGAACCGCCGACGGCCATCTCGGCGGTCGTCGGGCCCATCGAGCCGCCGAGACCGCCGCGCGCGCCCCGGCCCCGGAGCACGGCGAACTCGGCCGTCTCCACCCGGCTGCCGCCGGTGCACCGGACGGCCAGGTTGTACTCACCGGGCGCCGCACGGTCGAAGACCCGGGCAAAGGCCGTCTGCACATCACCCCTGTTGTCCCGGGCATCCCTGTTGTCCCTGATATCTCTGTTATCTCTGTTGTCTCTGCTGTCTCCGCCCCTGTTGTCGTGGCCTTCACGGCTCTCACGGCTGTCGGCGCCGTCGCGGAACTCGCCGTTGCCGCGGTGCTCCAGCCGGGCCGTGGGGAAGGCGTTCGAGGTCACCGTCCCGCCGCGGGAGCAGCCGCGCACGGTGACCGTCAGGGTCCCGCCCTCGTGGACCGAGCGCGGATGGACGGAGATGGCGAACGGCCCCGTGTCCCGGTTGTCCCTGCCGTCCCCGCCACCGCCGCCGGCGACCGCCGAGGGCGCCGGGACACCTACGGCCACGCACGCGGCCGCGGCCACTGCGAGAGCGCGTGAAGCACGCATCGTGAACCTCCAGCGGAAGACGCCCGGAGCGGCGCTCCGGGTTTTTCGACGAGTACGCCTTCCATGACGAACCCTCACCGGGCAGACCGGGGACCGCATGTCGGGACTCGTCCGACCCGGTGAGCCGACACGCCCACGACGCGCCGAATGGCCTCGACGGATGCGCAGGTCACACACTGTCACCCGGATCGGGGAAGTCACGCCGGGGCGTTGACACGGATGGGTCACCCCGGCTGGACGGCGCCACCCGTTCGCCCTGTCCGGATCGCCGGGGCCGTCCGGCTCACCTACCGTGCCCAGGGAATCGACCGGAGTCACCGGTGACCGGACGGAGGGTGTCCGGTCGCGGCGGCCGGAGGGAAGAGGTGCGATGGGCGCGGACTTCGACGACCCGGGGCCGCGGCGGCGTTCGCCCTGGGGCGTGCTGGCGCTGGTGATGCTCACCGGGATCGCCCTGATGAAGAACGGGGTGGACGTCGCGCTCGGCCCGCCCCAGCCCGCTGCCGCCGCCTCCCTGGGCCGTACCGACGGGGAGACCTTCGCCGGGCCCGCCGTGTCGAAGACCCTGCCGCACGCGCCCGCCGAACGGGTGCGGATCTCCGCGATCGGGGTGGACGCCCCGCTGATGAACGTGGGCCTGGACGCCGACGGCTGGATCGAGGCGCCCCCCGCCGACGCGCCGGAGTTCGCGGGCTGGTACCAGAACGGTGTCGCGCCCGGACAGCGCGGTACGGCGGTCATCGCGGGCCATGTCGACAACACGTCGGGGCCTGCGGTGTTCTACGGGCTCGGCACGGTGAAGCGGGGCGACCGGGTCGAGGTCGACCGGCTCGACGGGAAGAAGGCCGTGTTCGAGGTGTACGGGGTCGAGGTGTACGCCAAGGACGACTTCCCCGGCGCCCAGGTGTACGGGGACACCGGCTATCCGGAGCTGCGGGTGATCACCTGCGGCGGCGGCTGGAGCCGGGCCGACGGATACGACGGCAATGTGGTGGTCTTCGCCCGGATGGTCTCCGCGCGCTGAGGGTCCGGGACGGGCGGCTTCGCGCGGGCGGCCCGGGACCGAGCGGTCACCTCGCGCCGACGGCTCGCGCCGGGGCCCGGAACCGGCGGCCGGCACGTTTCCGCTGCCGCGCCTGCGGACCGCCGTCGGGGCCGGAGCCGGGGCCGGTGGTCGCCGGCCCCGGCCCGGTTCAGCGCTGCGGCACGGTGATCGTGTACCCCGCCTCCAGCAGCTTCGGCAGATAGTTGCGGAGCGCGGCCACACTCTGCGAACGGTCTCCCCCGGCGTCGTGCGAGAGCACCACCACGCCCGGCGCCGCACCGTCCAGTACCCGGCTGGCGATGGTCCCGGCACCGGGCTCGGTCCAGTCCAGGGTGTCGACGGTCCAGGCCAGCGGCTCCATCCCCAGCTCCGCGCCGATCTCGAAGGAGTGCCGGTTCCAGGCCCCGAAGGGCGCGCGGTACCAGAGCGGCGCCTGTCCGGCCAGCTCCTCGACGATCTCGCTGGTCCGGCCCATCTCGTCACGGATCCGGGACGGTGTCAGGGACGGCATCAGCGGATGGGACCAGGTGTGGTTGCCCACCACGTGCCCGTCGTCCACCATCCGCCGTACGAGATCCCCGTTCACATCGGCCATCTCACCGCAGACGAAGAACATCGCGGGGACGTCGTAGCGCGCGAGGATGTCCAGGACTTCCGGGGTATAGCGGTCGTCCGGCCCGTCGTCGAAGGTCAGCACCATGGTCCGGCCCGGCGACGGCAGGCTGAGGAAGGGGTGTTCGCGCACCGGCGGCCGGACCCGGCGCAGCCCGCGCGGGATCCCGGTCATCGGCTGGAGCCGGTAGGCGGTCGACCGGGCCCGGAGGCCCGCGGCACCCGCCGCACGGGCCGCCGGACGGCCCGGCGCACCGCCCGCGCCCCCCGCGGCAGGCCCGGGAGCCACGGTCCGCCCTCCGGTCCCCTCGGTGACGAGGAGGCCGACGGTGGCAAGGGCGCCGATACCCGCGGCGATCCGGAGCACGGTGCGGCGATCCGGTGGCGTCTGATCCTTCTTCATGACCAACAGCTCGCACGACGACCGGTCCACGGGCTTGATCAACACGCGGCCCGGAAGGAAATTACCCGATGGGAGCAGTCGAACAGCGCCGCGTTCGCACAGTCGGCCGATGCGGTTGCCGACCGGCCGGCCGGACCGGCCGGTCCGTGCCCCTCCCACCCCGTACGACCGGCGCGGACACCTCGCGGGCCGGATCCGCGGCGCACGGCTTACCCTCGGTGGTGTGACAGTTCCCCGCTCCTCTCCGGCATCGTCCTTCGAACGCGGTACCGACGGACCGAAGGTGATCGTCGCCGGTGTGGACGGATCCGACTCCTCCCTGCGCGCCGCGGCGTACGCGGGTGGGCTGGCCCGGCGGCAGAACGCGCTGCTCGCGATCGTGTACGTCCAGCCGGTGATGGCGGCGGGCGCGGCCCTCGGGGTGCCGGTGGCGGACACCACAGGCGGGGTCGCGGAGGAACTGGTCGCCGAGGTGCGGGCGGCGACGGAACGGGTGCGGGGCATCTGGGACGTCCGCTGGGAGTTCCACACCTTCCCGGGGGACGCGTACAGCGGTCTGGTGCAGGCCGCGGACGATCTGCAGGCCGATGCGGTGGTGGTGGGGCTCTCGGAGTCCGCGGGACACCGGTTCATCGGCTCGGTGGCGGTCAAGCTGGTGAAGGCGGGCCGCTGGCCGGTGACGGTGGTCCCGTAGGGGCCGTCGCCGGGGCCTGCCCGGCTCGTACGGCTCCTGTCACCCCGGTACCCCGCGGCGGCCGGTTCAGCGGGCCATCGTCAGACCGTGCTTGGCGGCGCCCCGGCTCAGGACGGTTTCGGCGATACCGTCCTGGACCTCGCGGAGGTCGTCACGGCCGGAGTCCTCGGCGAGCGCGGCCGGAAGGTTCACGACCCGTCCCGCGTCGGTGTCGTACCACTGCGGTACGAACTCCGCCCGGGTGACCTCCCAGCGTCCGCCCGGGGTCTTCGGCGGGGCGAAGGTGAATCGGCCGATGGAGCCCATGTTTCCGCGGTGGTCTCGGGCGCCGGTGTAGTCGAACATGGGGCCTGCGATCTGGTCGCCCATCCCGTAGATCACCCAGGTGCCGTTGACCTTCTCGTAGGCCTGGGGCACATGGGCGTGCGTCCCCAGGACGAGGTCGATGTCGGGGCGGCCGCCGGTGGTGGCGGCCGTGAGGCTCCTGGCCAGGGTGAGCTGCTGTTCGTCCGGGTCGGTCTGCCACTCCGTGCCCCAGTGCAGGCTGAGGACGACCACATCGGCACCGGCCCGGCGGGCGGCGCGGGCGTCGTCGAGGATCTGCTGCTCGTCGATGAGCCGGACGGCCCAGGGCTGTCCGTCGGGCAGCGGCTGTCCGTTGGTGCCGTAGGTGTACGCGAGATGGGCGATTTCGGCACCGCCCGCCTTGAGCCGGCCGGGGAGGGCGGCCTCCTCGGCCGTACGGGCGGAGCCGTGGTGGACCAGTCCGGCGGTGTCCATGGCGTCGAGGGTGCGGCGGATGCCGTCGGCTCCGTCGTCCAGGGTGTGGTTCGACGCGGTGGAGCAGGCGTCGTAGCCGGTGGCGGCGAGTCCGCGGGCGACCTGCGGCGGCGAGGTGAAGGCCGGATAGCCCTGGTAGTCGCCGTCGGCGCCGTACACCGTCTCCATATGACAGATCGCCAGATCGGCGGCCGAGACGACGGGCCGGACCGCCGCGAGCATGGGGCGGAAGTCATAGCCGTCGGCCGATCCGTCCGCGTCGCTCCGGGCCCTTGAGATCACCGAGTCATGGGGCAGGACATCGCCGCTGGCGACGAGGGTGAAGGCGCGGGTGGCCGACGCGCCCGGGGCGGCGGACGGCGAGGTCCGGGGTTTCGCCGGTTCCCGGCCCGGGGCGGCGCAGGCCGTCGTCCCGGCCGTGAGCAGCAGGACGGCGAGCGCCGGGGGGCCGTACCGCCCGAGCCTGCCGCCGTGCCGTGGCCTGCGCCGGCCGTGCCGACCGTTTCCGCTGTTCCGGTCCCGTCCCATGCGCTGCTGCTCCCAACCCGCGTCGGCACCGGAGCCCGACGGAGAACGTGACAATACGACTATCCGATCGTCTGAATGCACAGGCTGGGTCACCGGAACGCAAGCGACACGGCGTGCGGCGCGGGCACGGTCACCGCATCGGCGGCAGCCGAACAGCCCGTGGGCCGTGTCCACGGCCGGTCCGCGGCGCACCCGGAAGGGACCGTTCACCGTCCCGTCGCCCCGGCGGGCCGGATCCGGCCGCCCGCTCGTCGCACCACTCGTCGACCCGGGCCGACCGCTCGCCTACGGACGGCGCCCCACCCGCTTCTCCGGCCGCCCCGTATTGGTTTCCATACGGCCACGGCCCCTGTCCGGCACCGCCGTGCCGGTTCCCCGCCCGACCCGGTCCCGCCCCGCCCCGCCCCGCCCACGGCAATCCGCGCCACCGGCCCGCCCGGCCGGAACGCCAGAGAAGAGGTGTTGAACCATGGCGACGGCAACCCTGAACGCTTCCCCGACCACCGACGAGGGAGCCATCGCGGAACTCCAGCGCGAACACGGCCCCGCCCTGCTGAGCTTCCTCCAAGGTCTGACCTACGGCGACCAGCAGCGCGCCGAGGACCTCGTCCAGGAGACGCTCGTCCGGGCCTGGCAGCATCCGGAGGCCTTCGAGCGGCCCTACGAGTCCATGCGCCCCTGGTTGTTCACGGTCGGGCGACGGCTCGCCATCGACGCCCGGCGTTCGCGGCTCGCCCGTCCCGCGGAGATCGGGGACGGGGTGCTCGCCACCACACCCGACCCGGCCGACCCCACCGAGATGGCCGTCGCCCAGCTCGACGTCCGGGCCGCCGTCGACTCGCTGAGCGCGGACCACCGGGCCGTCCTCGACCGGCTGTACTTCCAGGGGCTGAGCGTCCGGGAGACGGCCGAATCCCTCGGAATACCGCCGGGTACGGTCAAATCACGGACCCACTACGCGCTGCGCGCGCTCGCCCCGCGACTGCCCGGGTACGCCCGAGCGGGGCGGCGCGCCGCGTGATATCCCGCGCCCCGGGTCCACCGGCCGCCGGCCACGGGCCGCCGGGGTCATCACGTGAGCACCGGCCGTCCCGGGCACCCCGTCTCCCCCTGTGGCCACGGCACATACCCCCGGAGTGCGAAACGTCACGGTGAAGTTGAGCAAAGATGCACCGCGGGCCGTGTCACTCGGTAGAGGCTCGTCTCGGAACCGACACCGACACCGTGTCGTCCGGAAGAAGGTGGGAGCGGTGCAGACCGAGAGTACGAACGAGACCGGTGGAGAGACCCCTGCCGTGCCCATGGCGTGGTTCTGCGCCGAGTACATCGCCGACGAGATGCTGCGCGGCAGCGCCCTCGTCGACGGCGGCTCGCTGGAGTACCGCGCGGGCCGCGAGACCCTGGCCCTCACCGTCCACCTCTGCGACGGCTCCGGCGAATTCGCCGGGACGCATGCGGTGGCCAGTATCGAGGAGTGGCTGAACCGCACCGCCTACGGGTATCCGTGGCCGGAGTGGGTGGAGCGGAGGCTGGCGGCGCGCGAGGAGCGGGCCGGGGCGCTCGGCAGCGGACCGGCGCCCGATCTGCTGCTGGCCCGGGAGTCGTGGCAGTGGCTCAGCCGGACGGAGCTGCTGACGACGGACCTCGGTGACGATTCGACGCACCGCCGGACGGCGGGCCGGGCGGGCACCGTCGACGAGCAGACCCGGGTGTGGACCCCGGCCTGGCAGCTCGGGCTGCCGCTCGGACATCTGGCGATCCACCTCTTCTGACCGTACCGGGGCCCGGCACCGGCCCGGTTCACCGGGGTCCGCCGGGACGGCCGGGACGGCTGAGACAGCGGGCTCATGTGACCTACCGGGGACGGCGCCCCGGTGACGAATGCACCCCCGCCCGGTATTTCGGGATCCGGACGGTGACCTTCATTCCCGCCCCGGCCCCGGTCTCGATGACCAGCCCGTACCCGTCCCCGTACACCTGACGCAGCCGTTCGTCGACGTTCGACAGCCCGATTCCCGAGGACGCCGGCCGTTCCCCCGCGAGGATCCCGCGCAGCTCCGCCGGGTCCATGCCCACCCCGTCGTCCTCCACGGTCACCACCGCCTCCGCGCCCGCGTCCCGGGCTGCGATGGTGATCCGGCGCTCGCCCGTGGTGTCCTCGAGACCGTGTTTGACGGCGTTCTCCACCAGGGGCTGGAGGCAGAGGAACGGCAGGGTGACCGGCAACACCTCGGGCGCCACCTGGAGCGTCACCTTCAGCCGGTCCCCGAACCGGGCGCCGGCCAGCGCCAGATACTGCTCGATGGAGCGCAGTTCGTCCGCGAGGTGCGTGAACTCCCCGTGGCGCCGGAAGGAGTACCGGGTGAAATCGGCGAACTCCAGCAGCAGTTCCCTGGCCCGCTCGGGGTCGGTACGGACGAAGGACGCTATCGCGGCAAGGGAGTTGAAGACGAAGTGGGGGGAGATCTGAGCGCGCAGGGCCCGGATCTCGGCCTCGATGAGCCGGGTGCGGGAGCGGTCGAGTTCGGCGAGTTCCAGCTGTACGGAGACCCAGCGGGCGACTTCGGTCGCGGCCCGCACCAGTACGGCGGACTCCCTCGACCCATAGGCGACGAGGGTGCCCAGAACGCCGTCCTCCCCCGTCAGCGGGGCGATGACGGCCCAGCGCAGCGGGCACTCCAGCTGTTCGCAGCGGGTTTCCAGGGTGGTGCCGCGCCCGGATTCCAGGACTTCCGCGACCCGGGCCATCACCCGGCGCTCGTGGTGGTCGGCGCCCGGCCCGTCCCAGGCGAGGACGCGTTCGCGGTCGGTGAGACAGAGCGCCTCGGTGCCCAGCAGGGAGCGGAGCCTGCGGGCGGCCTTTCGGGCGGTGTCCTCGGTGAGCCCGGCCCGCAGCGGGGGCGCGGCCAGGGACGCGGTGTGCAGGGTGTGGAAGGTGGCCCGCTCGACGGGGGTGCCGAGGTGCAGATCGGCGCGGTCGCCGCGGCGGGCGGTGAGCCGGCCGAGGACGATCCCGGCGGCCAGCAGGACCGCTCCGGCCGCGGCCAGGGCGGCCATTCCCGTACCGGTCATCGCGTTCCTCCTCGGCCCGGGGGCGGTTCGGGCTGCCCGGGGCCGCCCGCGAGGTCCTCCGGCAGATGGAGCCGGGCGAGGGTCGCGGTGGTCGACGGGGGTATACGGCGGGGGGTGGCCAGGGAGACCAGGACCATGGTGAGGAAGCCCAGCGGCACCGACCAGACCGCAGGCCAGGCCATCAGGGCGTGCGTCCAGCCTTCGGGGGCGAGTCCGGCGCGGGTGGCCATGACGGCGGTGAGGGCCGAGCCGCCTCCGACGACGAGCCCGGCGGCGGCCCCGGGCGGGGTGAGCCGGCGCCACCAGATGCCGAGGACGAGGAGCGGGCAGAAGGAGGAGGCGGAGACCGCGAAGGCGAGTCCGACGGCGTCGGCTACGGGAACGTTGCCGGCCACGGTGCTGGCGGCCAGCGGGACCACCACGGCCAGCAGGGCCGCCAGCCGGAACCAGCGCACGCCGCGCGGCGGCAGCACGTCCTGGGAGATCACTCCGGCGACCGCCATCGTCAGCCCGGACGCCGTGGACAGGAACGCGGCGAAGGCGCCGCCCGCGAGCAGGGCGCCCAGCAGATCGCCCGCGACCCCGCCGAGCACCCGCTCCGGCAGGACCAGTACGGCGGCGTCCGCGGCTCCGGTGAGGGCCAGTTCGGGGGCGTAGATCCGGCCGAGGGCGCCGTAGACGGGCGGCAGCAGATAGAACGCGCCGACCAGCCCGAGTACGACGAGGGTGGTACGGCGGGCGGCCCGGCCGTCGGGGCTGGTGTAGAAGCGGACGGCGACGTGCGGCAGGCCCATGGTGCCGAGGAAGGTGGCCAGGATCAGCCCGTAGGTCGCGTACAGGTGCGATCCGTCGTGGCCGCCGGAGAGCGGCTGCGACCAGCTCGACGGATCGGCTTCGGAGGTCACCCGCTCGGGTACCTCGGAGCCCGCGGGCAGTCCGATCCGGGTTCCGGCGTCGATCCGGTGGGCGCCTTCGCCGAGGGTGAGGGTGGCGTGGTCGTGGCGGACGCCGTCGACCGTACCGTCGACGGACAGCGTCAGGGGCTTCGCGATGTCGATGCGTACGGTGTCGTCGACGGTGACGGCGGTGTGCTCCCGCAGGACGGCGGGGGCGTCGAAACGGGCCCGGGGCGCGTCGTCCGCGGCCCAGGCGGCGGCCAGGAAGAGCGCGGGCACCAGCAGCGCGGTCAGTTTGAGCCAGTACTGGAAGGCCTGGACGAAGGTGATGCTCCGCATGCCGCCCGCGGCGACCGCGCCGGTGACGACGACCGCCACCACGACCCCGCCGACCCAGTTGGGGGCTCCGGTGAGGATCTCCAGGGTGAGGCCCGCGCCCTGGAGCTGCGGCAGGAGATAGAGCCAGCCGATACCGACGACGAAGAGGGACGCCAGCCGGCGCACGGCGGCGGACTCCAGCCGGGCCTCGGCGAAGTCGGAGAGCGTGTAAGCACCGGAGCGGCGCAGCGGGGCGGCGACCAGCGCCAGCAGGACGAGGTATCCGGCCGTGTAGCCGACGGGGTACCAGAGCATCTCCGGCCCCTGGAGGAGGACCAGCCCGGCAATACCGAGGAAGGAGGCCGCGGAGAGGTATTCGCCGCTGATGGCGGCCGCGTTGAGCCGGGGCCCGGCGGTACGGGAGGCGACGTAGAAGTCGGAGGTGGTACGGGAGATGCGCAGCCCCAGCCCGCCGATGAGGAGGGTCGCGACCACGACGACGGTCACGGCGGTCACGGCATAGGCCTGGTTCACCGCCACCGCCGGAAGGACGCGGGGGTACGGCGGCGGAGCCGGCGCCCCGGTGCGCTCCCCCGGCGGATCCGGGGCCGCGGGCGCGCGATGGACTCGGGGCTGGATATGCCGGTACGCGGCGCTATCGGCACCGGTCAGCGGCCTTCGAGGAGTGTGAGGAAATCTCGTTCGTTGCGCTCGGCGCGGCGCACGTACCAGCGGGCGGTCAGCCACATGACCGGATGGACTCCGAAACCGAGCACGGCCCAGACGAGGAGCTGCGGGGACGGGGCGCTGCCGTGGAAGGCGGCGGGGAGCGCGAACAGCAGCGGCAGGGTGCCGACGAGGAGCGCGAGGGTACCGACGGTGTGCAGCGCCGTCCGCAGCTGGCTGCGCATCAGGGAGCGGACGTAGGTGGCGCCGAGGGCCGTCTGCTCGGTGATCTCGGAGCGGGCGGGCGCGTACCCCGGGGGCCGGCGGCCGGGGCGGGGCACTCCGGTCACCACCTCGCGGCGGGGCCGCTGGTCTCCCGGCATGGTCCCCTGCTCTCTCGGTCGGGCCGCGGTCCCGGCCGGGCCGGGGCGGTGGGCGTCCGCGGGCCCGCGGGCGGCAGCGGACGTACGGCAACGGGAGTCTACGCAGGATGCTTTCTCCGGCGGTAGGCGTCTCCCGGACCGCTCCGCGGACCCGCTTCAGGTGCCGGCCCGAGGTCGGCGCGGTGGGCCGGGGCCGAGATCCTTCAGCGCGATCTCCAGCTCGACGTACGACTCCTCGGCCCGGCGGAAGGCGACCGCGAGGGCGGCCTCGGCACGCGGGCCGGCCAGCCCGTGCGCCGACTCCCGTACGGCGTAGAGCACATCGGCCCACCGCCCGGCGGCGCTCTTCACGGTGCCGAGCAGCGCCTGTAGTTCACGGGTGCTGGCGGCCGGGGTGTCCGGCAGCTTCCGGAGCTCCTCCAGCAGCGCTTCGATATCGGACATGAGCCCCCTTCACTACCCACTGATCAAGGCTAGGGCCCGGGACGGCGGCGGTACGGGCGCCGCGGGCACCGTTCGGTGGGCGGGGGCGGCGGGTCGGCGGACGGCCGCCGCGCGGCGACGAACGGTCACCGGGACCGGCCGAACGGCCCGCGGGCCGACTGCCCCCGTGCGCGGAGCCGACCGGGTACCGGGCGGTACGGCGGCGGGGCCGGACGCGGGGGCGGCGGTACGTCAGCCGCCCGCGTGCCGCATCAGCAGATCGCGGAGTTGGCGGGCGTGGCGCCGGCTGACGGCCAGCTCGGCCGTACCGACCCGGACGGTGGTCGCTCCGGCGTCGAGGCGCAGTTCGTCGATCCGGGCCAGTGCGACGAGATGGCTGCGGTGGATCCGTACGAAGCCGTGGACGGCCCACCGCTCCTCCAGCGCGGAGAGCGGGACGCGGACGAGATGGCTCCCGTCGGCGGTGTGCAGCCGGGCGTAGTCGCCCTGGGCTTCGACGTAGGCGATGGAGTCGATGGGGATGAAACGGGTGACACCGCCGAGTTCGACCGGGATCTGCGCGGCGCTGCTCTGTACCGGGCCGGATCCGGCGGGGGCCGCCGGGTAGGGCGCGCTGCCCGGGGCGCCCTCCGGCGGGCGGCTGTCGCGAGCGGCGCGGACCTGGTCGCAGACCCGGCGCACGGCCTCGGCCAGCCGCTCCCGGCGTACCGGCTTGAGCACATAGTCGACGGCCTTCAGATCGAACGCCCGGACCGCGAAGCCCTCGTGCGCGGTGACGAAGACGATCAGCGGCGGCCGGGCGAAGCGGGCCAGGACCCTGGCCACGTCGAGTCCGGTGAGCCCGGCCATATGGATATCGAGGAAGACGACGTCCAGTCCGCCGCCCTCGCCGTCGGCGCCGGGGTCCAGGGCCGCGGTGATCCGGCGGAGCGCACCGGCGGCGTCGGTGGCGCCCTCGGCGCTGGTGATCCGGTGGTCGGAGCGGAGCAGATAGAGGAGTTCCTCCAGCGCGGGGCGTTCGTCGTCGACGGCGAGGGCACGCAGCATGCTGCGGAGTCTAAGGGCTGTCCCGCGGGCGGGCGGCGCCATGGTGGCGACACGGCCCGGGACCCGTCCCCGGAGTTCGGGCCATGGCCGGGCGACGTACCCCACGGGGATGGGCTCGCGGCCGTCCCGGCTATTTGAGCAGGCGGGACAGCCGCCGGTCGGCGAGCGGCTTTCCGCCGGTCTGGCAGGTCGGGCAGTACTGGAGCGACGAATCGCTGAAGGACACCTCCCGGATGGTGTCCCCGCACACCGGGCAGGGTTCCCCGGTCCGTCCGTGGACCCGCAGTCCGCTTTTCTTCTCGGCCTTGAGACCGGCCGCGGCGACGCCCCGCGCCCGTTCGACGGCGTCGCCGAGGGTGGTGCGCAGCGCCTCGTAGAGCCGGGTGGTCTCGGCCTCGTCGAGCTGCCGGACCTGTTTGAAGGGGGACATCCGGGCAGCGTGCAGGATCTCGTCGCTGTAGGCGTTGCCGATGCCCGCGATCAGGCTCTGGTCCCGCAGGGCCCCTTTGAGCTGTCGTTTCTCGCCCGCGATAACGGCGGCGAAGGCGTCCCGGTCGAAGCCTTCGGCGAGCGGGTCGGGGCCGAGCCGGGCGATGGCGGGAACCTCCGCGGGGTTCCGGACCAGATGGACGGCGAGGCGTTTGGTGGTGCCCGCCTCGGTGAGGTCGAATCCGGCGCCGGAAGTGAGGACGGTCCGCAGGGCGAGCGGTCCTTTCCCGGGGCGCGGGGGCGTCGCGGGCAGTTCGTCGTACCAGCGCAGCCAGCCCGCGCGGGCGAGATGGAAGACGAGATGGAGTCCCGCGGCGTGGATGTCGAGCCACTTGCCGTGCCGTCCGACGGCGGTGACCTCGGCGTTTTCGACGGCGCTCAGGGGCGGGTCGTAGGTTTTCAGGACGCTGATGGACAGCGGCAGCACCCGGGCGATGCGCAGACCCGTCAGCTTCTCGTCGAGGAAGCCTCGCAGCGATTCGACTTCGGGCAGTTCGGGCATGGGTCCAGAGTGCCAAAGCCCCGGCGCGGCCGCAGGTCGACGGCGCGCGGCGGGGCGGGTGGGCGTCCCCGGCCGGGGGCGGTGCGGCGGGCGGGTCTCCGCACCCCCGCTGCGGTACGCAGGCTCAGTCCTGCCCGGCGAGGGCCGCCAGCTCCGTCAGCTCGTCGGCCGTGGCCCGCGCCAGCAGGTCCACGTCCGGTACCGCTTCCCCGTCGGCCACCAGCCCGACGTGGATCCGCCCTCCGTAGGAGGTGAGGGCCACGGCCAGGGACTGCCCCCGGGCCAGCGGCGCCATCGGGTACAGGGACCGCAGGGGGCAGTTGCCGAAGGACAGCTCCGACCGCGGCAGCGGCACACTGGTGACGAGCAGGTCGAAGAGTATCCGGGCCGCCCCGCCCGCCAGCGGGGCACCGAAGCGGTGGGCGATCGGGGGGAGTTGGCCGGCGAGTACGGCGAGGGCCCCGGCGCCGCGCAGCGGACCGGCCTTCTTGTTGCGGTCCATGGCGGCGCGGACCCGGGCGAGCCTGGCGCGCGGGTCGGGCTCGGCGACGGGCAGGTCGAGGAGGTATGCCGAGAGGTCGTTGCCCGGTCCCGGAGCACCGCCGGGGCGGCGGCGGGAGACGGGTACCAGGGCCCGCGGACCGTCCTCCGGCAGGGGTTCGCCGCGCCCGGCCAGCCAGCGGCGCAGCCCCCCGGCGACCACCGTGAGGAGGACGTCGTTGGTGGTGCCGCCGGACGCCTTGCGGGCGAGCCGGATGTCCTCGGCGTCGAGGACCGCCGTACCGAGCCGCCGGGTGCCCCCGGCCCCGGCGGCGAGGGAGGGCGGCAGGGCGCGCGGGTCGAGGCGGCTGGCCAGGACGACGGAGGCCCCGACGCCGACGGCGCGGCCCAGTCCGTCGATCCGGTCCCGGGCGAATCCGACCAGCCGCCCGGGTTCGTTGAACCAGGGGCGGGCGGGCGCGGGCGCGGCCGCTTCGCGGATCCGCTGCCGGGCGCGGGCGCGCACCCCGCGGGGGTCGGCGATCTCGTCGAAGATCGCGGAGCCGATGGCCACGGCGCGCATCCCGTCCGCGAGCGCGTGGTGGAGTTTGACCAGGACGGCGAAGGGGCCGCCGTCCGCCGCGGTGAGGAGGTACATCTCCCACGGTGGACGGCCGCGCTCCAGGGGCCGTTCCATCAGCCCTCCGGCGAGCGCGACGGCCTCCGTCTCCACGGGTGCGGCGCCGGGGAGCCGGATCCGGTGGACGTGCCGGGTGACGTCGAAGTCGGTGTCCGGGGTCCAGGCCGCGCCGCCGACGGGCAGCAGTACGTCCCGTACCCGGGTCCGCAGCTTCCGGACGGCCCCGGCGCGAGTGGCCAGCAGCGACAGCAGGGCGTGCGCCGTCGGGGGCGGACCCGACGGGTCGGGGGCGAAGACGGCGAGGGCCCCGAGGTGTATCGGGTGCCCGGCCGATTCGAGATGCCAGAACGCCAGGTCGAGTGGGGCGAGTCGCTCGGTGCTCACGGTGTCCTCGGGCTCACGGTGTCCACTTGCTGCGGGGAGCGTGTGTCGGGTGCCGTGCGGTGACCGCCGACGGCGGTCGGTGCCGGATTTCGCACTTCCCGGTCGTCGGCGGGGGTACGCCGGAGTGCCGGGGGGACGGGCCCGCTCATGGCGCCTCCCGATCCCGGCCCCATCACCTTTGATCGGTTACGGTCCCATACGGCCGCTCTACGGAGCGTCACCCTATCCCCTGGGGACCGGACCGCCCCGCGCCGACAAGCCACCGCCGGGCCGAATCAGCCGAGCGGGAGCCCCGCCGTCCCGCCGGACGGCCCAGCGGATCCCGGTCCGGGGCGGGCGACGCCCCTTCGTGCCCGGCGGATCTGCCGGTTCCGGTCCGCACCCGGAAGATCCGGCGGTCCTTCGCACGGGGCGGATTCCGGACGGTCCGGTCAGCACCCGGCCGTATCCGGCAGGTCCCTCGGGAGTCCGGCCGGGTATCCGGCCCGGCGCGGGCCGCCGGTTCAGCCGGGCGGTACGGGGCGCTCCGGGACGGCGAACTCGCACCAGACGCATTTGCCGCTGCCGCGCGGTTCCACTCCCCAGGCGTCCGCGAGCCGGTCGACCAGCAGCAGTCCCCGGCCCGATACTCCGGACTCGCCCGCGTCCCGGCGGCGGGGCAGCGCGCTGGAACCGTCCTCGACCTCGACGCGGAGCCTCCGCTGCGGGCCGGCGAGCACCCGCACGGTCACTTCGGCTCCGCCGTCGGTGTGCATCAGCGCGTTGGTGGTCAGTTCGTCGGCGACGAGTTCGATCTCGTCGGCGCGCGCCCCGGCGCCCCAGGCGCCGACCGCCGAGCGGACCATCCGGCGGGCGGAGCGCAGGGCTGCGGGATCGTTCTGGGCGACGGGCTGGTGGAGCCGCCCGCCGGAGCGCGGGGTGAGGGTGCCGCGGCGGCGCATCAGCAGCAGGGCGACATCGTCCTCCCCGCCGCGTTCGTCGACGACCTCGCAGAGCCGGTCGGCGAGGTGCTGGAGGTCCCGGGGGCCGCTGCGTACCAGTGCCGTCAGCAGTTGCATCCCGTCGTCGAGGTCGGCGCCCGGCTGCTCCACCAGTCCGTCGGTGTAGAGCAGCAGGGTCTGGCCCGGGTCGAGTTCGAGGGTGGTGACGGGATACTCCAGCCGGCCGAACTCGGCGGAGAGTCCGAGCGGCAGCCCGCCGTCCACGGGGATCCTGCGGCAACTGCCGTCGGTGTCCCTCAGCAGCGGATCGACATGGCCGGCCCGGACCACCTGGACCACCCCGGTGGACAGGTCGGCCTCGGCGTACAGGCAGGTCGCGAAGCGGTCGGTGTCCAGTTCGTGGAGGAAGCCGGAGGCGCGGGCCATCACCGTCGCGGGGGCGTGGCCCTCGGCCGCGTACGCCCTGAGCACGATACGGAGCTGGCCCATGACGGCCGCGGCGTCGGTGTCATGGCCCTGGACGTCCCCGATGACGGCGCCGACCCGGCCGCCGGGCAGGGTGATGACGTCGTACCAGTCGCCGCCGATGTCCCGTCCGATCCGGGCGGAACGGTAGCGCACGGCGATCCGGGCCCCCGGCACTTCGGGGATACGGCGCGGCAGCATCGCCTGCTGGAGGCCTTCCGCCAGATCGTGCTCCTGGTCGTAGAGCACCGCCCGCTGCACGCTCTGCGCGATGGTGCTGCCGATGGCGACCAGGAGATTGCGTTCCCCGGCGTTGAAGCCGGTGCGGTCGGCGTAGAGCAGTCCGAAGGCCCCGATCGGACGGCCCTGGGCGATCAGCGGAAGATAGGCGGCGGCCTCCACGCCGAGGGGTTCGATATGCGGCCAGAGGATGGGGTACGACCCCGCGAAATCGTCGCGGCCCTCGATGAAGCGGGGTGCGAGGGTACGGATGACCTCGCTCATCGGGTACTGCTCGTCGACTCGGGTGTAGCGGGTGCCCGGGACGAAGGCCTCCTGCGGCCCCTCGGCGACCAGATGGATCCGGCCGCCGGGCTCCAGCAGCCCCATCACCAGGCTTCTCGCGCCGAACAGCTCCAGTCCGTGGACGTCCTTGAGGATGTCGATCACATCCTGGACGGTCCGGGCGTGGGCCAGTGCCGCGGTGACGGCTTCGGCGACACCGGTCTGCCAGCGGCGCTCGGCGTCGGCGGCGATCCGGGCGGTGGAGTCGGCGAGTTCGGCCGTGGCGTCCCGGACGATGCCGGTGATCCGTACCGGGCGGCCCTCGGGGTCCCGGCGCACCCGGCCCTGGGAGTGGGTCCAGCGCAGGGTGCCGTCCCGGCGGCGGATCCGGAAGTAGACGCCGTAGTGTTCACGCCCGCTCTTCAGGGCCTGGGCGACCCCGGCGTCCAGACGCGCGGCCTCGTCGGAGGGCATCAGCGCCAGCAGGCTGGCCCGCCGCCCGTCGTACTCCTCGACCGGCAGGTCGAGCACCAGATGCGCGTGCCCGTCCAGATGCATCAGTCCGCTGGCCAGATCCCAGTCGAAGCTGCCCATACGGTTCAGGGCCAGACTCGTCTCCGGGGCGGCCGGCCAGTCGTCGGGAAGTGCGGGCGCCCCCGCTGCCCGATCAACCATGGAGCCACTCTGCCATCATTTGTCGGATTATTCGACCGTTTGTCGATTCGGCTGATTCGACCGTGGGTACGGCCGGGCCGGTCACCCCGGGAATCCGGCCGACTCCGCATATCCGTCGTCCCCGCCGTAGGCGTCGAGGAAGTCATCCGCTCCGGGGAGCGGCTCCTCCTCGACGAGGAGGTCGCCGCCGTCCGGTTCGGTGCCGTCGAGCGGGTCCAGTTCGGCGTCCGGCTGCTCCGCTTCGGCGTCGGGGCCGTCCTGGCTGCCGCTCTCCGGAGTGCCGGAGTCCCGGGTGCCGGACCCGGCGGGCCCGTCGGGGGATCCGGCTTCGGTACGGGGTTCCTCGGCGGAGACCGCCGGATAGGCGTAGATATCGTCGGGGCTGACCGGCGGCAGCACCTCGGGGCGCCGGTCCTGCTCGCCGTCCGTGCCGGTTCTCCGGTCGATCCAGCTGTCCTCGGCGACGTCCACGATCACCAGGCTCTCCAGCGGTCGGTTGGCACGTTTGACGACCACCACCCGGTCCGTGCGGTAGCCGTTCCAGGCGACGCCCTTCTGGATCACCCCGCCCTTGACGGCGACCGGGTCCGAAAGCGGGGTGCCCGAGGCGCAGCGGACCCGAGGGGCGCCGCGGTCGTCGACCAGGACGGCCGTACCCGCCTGGAGCACCGCCTGCCGGGCGGCCACCGCGCCGCCGCCCGCCTGGTAGCCGTGGAAGGTGACCCGGGTGTCGGCGCGCAGTACGACCGGGGTGAGACCGCGCAGGAACGACGGCAGGGCCTTCCCGGAGATCCGGGCGTCGTCGGCGAAGGAGCGGGCCTTGGCCCGGTCGGAGCGGAGCAGGGTGATCTGCCGTTCGACGTCGCAGCTGCCGACGGACTGCGTTCCGCCGTACAGGCCCGGGGTGGCGCCCGACATGGTCCGCAGGGTGTGGCCGCGCTCCGGCGCACCGCCGCCGCCGGTGCCGGGCACCACCGGTTCGGGTACGGGGGTGGCCAGGGCCCGGGCGCTGGTCGCCGTGTACGGATCGGGGCCGGGCTCCGTCGCGGGCTGGAGGTAGACCTCCTCGTCCCGGTCCGGTTCGGGCCCGGAGCCGCCCCCGCAGCCGGAGGCGAGGGCGCCGAGGCAGACGGCGGCGGGCAGGGCGACCGCGGCGGGCCACCGGCGGCGCCCGGCCCGGCGCCGGCGTTCGGAACGTTTGGACATCTTCCGCTTCCGCCTCTCCTCCCCCGCCCGTTCCCCGGGGTCCGCTCCTGTGGCCGGCGCCGGGGACACGGTCCCCGGGCCTGTGAACCCTTTCTTCCGGATCAACGCCCCCAGCGCGACTTGAACGCGTTCAACAGGGCGCCTAGGCTCGGCCGGGAGAGGGACGGGAAACGATCCGGCCCCGGCGGCGGGACGGTTGATGGCAATGCTGGTCAGACGGTGGTCCCTGCGCGGCTTCCGGACACCACGGGAGGGGACGGGCACCCCGTCCGCCGGGCTCGTCCCCGTTCGGAGCAGCGTGACCTACCGGGAGACCGGGGCCACTCGCGGGGGCCCGCTGCCCGGCGGCTATCACCATCTGCACCACAGGGCCCGGATCGGGCGGGGCCGGGCGGTGTACGAGGCCGCCGGCGCGGCCGTACTGGACTGGCGGATGCACCGGGCGTCCGGTGCCCGGCTCCGGGCGACGGGTCCGCGCGCCGAACCCGGTGCGCAGGTCGAGGTATCCCTCGGGGCGGGGCCGCTGCGGGTGACGGGGCGTTGCGCGGTCGTCTGGGCGGAGTCCGGCCCGGAGCGGACCGGGTTCGGTTACGGAACGCTGCCGGGGCACCCGGAGTGCGGCGAGGAGTGCTTCGTCGTGGAGCTGCGGGAGGACGGTTCGGTGTGGTTCACCGTCCGGGCGTTCAGCCGTCCGGCGCTCTGGTTCACCCGGCTCGCCGGTCCGCTGGTGCCGCCGGTCCAGCGGGCGTACGTCCGCCGTCTGGGCCGGGCCGTACGGCGCATCGCCCGGGAGTCCGGCGAGCCGGAGGTGCCGGGCCGGGCAGGGCGGCCGGATACTGGACGGGATGGAGTGGTTCGGTGACGGTGGCTACTGGCTCAGCAGGCTGGTCTTCCAGCGTGCCCTGGCCGCCGTCTATCTGATCGCCTTTCTGACCGCCGCGCTCCAGTTCCGGGCGCTGATCGGCGAGAAGGGCATGCTGCCGGTGCCCGCGTACGTCCGGCGGGTGCCGTTCCGTCAGGCGCCGAGCCTGTTCCAGCTCCGCTATTCGGACCGGCTGTTCGCCTGCTGCTCCTGGGCCGGGGTGGTGCTGTCGGCCGCGCTGGTCGCGGGTGCGGCGGACACCGTGCCCCTGGCGGCGGCGATGGCATGGTGGGCGGTGCTGTGGGTGCTGTATCTGTCCGTCGTCAACGTCGGACAGGTCTGGTACGGCTTCGGCTGGGAGTCGCTGCTGCTGGAGACGGGTTTCCTCGCGGTCTTCCTCGGCAACGAGCGGACCGCGCCGCCGGTGCTGGTGCTGTTCCTGCTGCGCTGGGTGCTGTTCCGGGTGGAGTTCGGCGCCGGGCTGATCAAAATGCGCGGGGACCCCTGCTGGCGTGATCTGACGTGTCTGTACTACCACCACGAGACCCAGCCGATGCCGGGACCGCTGAGCCGGCTCTTCCATCTGCTGCCGCGCCCGCTGCACCGGGTGGAGACCGCCGCGAACCATATCGTCCAGCTCGTGGTGCCGTTCGGGCTGTTCGCCCCGCAGCCGGTGGCGACGGTGGCGGCGGGGCTGATCGTCGCCACCCAGCTGTGGCTGGTGCTCTCCGGGAACTTCGCCTGGCTCAACTGGCTGACGATCGCCCTCGCGCTCTCCGCCGTGGACTTCTCGCTCCTCCCGTCCGCTGCGTCCACCGCGTCCGCGGCGCCGGGGACGCCGCCGTGGTTCGCGGTCCTCGTCACCGCGGTCACGGCACTGGTCCTCTGGCGCAGTTGGTTTCCGGTACGGAATCTGCTCTCCCGCCGCCAGCGCATGAACACCGGCTGGGATCCGCTGCACCTGGTGAACGCGTACGGGGCGTTCGGGACAGTGGGCCGGGTGCGCCGGGAGGTGGTGGTCGAGGGCACGGACGCACCGGTCCTCGGGCCGGAAACGGTATGGCGGGAGTACGAGTTCCGGGGCAAGCCCACCGATCCGCGCCGGGTGCCGCGGCAGTTCGCCCCGTACCATCTGCGGCTGGACTGGATGATGTGGTTCGCCGCGCTCTCCCCCGCCTACGCCCGCCCCTGGTTCGGGCCGCTGATGGAGCGTCTGCTGACGGCCGACCGGGACACCCTGAGGCTGCTGCGGTCCGACCCCTTCGACGGTGCCCCGCCGACGTATGTGCGGGCCCGGATCATGCGCTACCGGTTCACCGGCCGGCGGGAGCGGCGGGAGACCGGGGCCCGGTGGCACCGGGACCTGCCGCGGGAGTTCTGGCCGCCGACGCGCCTGGACGGCTGAGGTTCCGCCAGGTCCGCGGAGTGCCCGTGCCCCCGCCGGACGGCGGGGGCACGGGCGTCGTCGGACCGGTCCGGTCAGTCGATACCGGGCAGGATATGGGGTTCGGCGAGGTCGTCCTCGTACCCCGCGAGCCGGATCGGGGCCGACCGGGCCCACACGTCCAGACTGCCGAGCTTCTCCTGGCGGGCGGCCCGCTCACGGGTGCGTTCCGGGGGGCGCGTCTCGTGCTGCTTGACTTCAGGTGTCACCGCGAACTCCTCTGCGTCGCGTAACAGGGACAGGCGATTCGGTCGCGGTGGCGCCGGCTTTCGGGCGGGACCGCAGCCTGGTTGCAGACGTGTCCCAGGACGGCCGGAAGGCTTTTTGTGGATCCTCTTGGTGGCGTCCGTGCCCATCAGAGTAACCACATGAGCGGGCTCATGCTCGATGGGGCCGGAAAAACTGATGTATTCCGGCCGTCGCAGACCGGGGCGGGCGGCCGTGGACCGTGGCGGGAAGCGGTGAAGGCGGTCCGGTCTCCGTGACGAGAGGGGGCTCGGGTGCCGTCTGCTGTTGGAGTGACGGGGGGCCGGGTTCCCGGTTACTGCGCGCGGGGCGCGGGGAGCCGCCGGAAACCGGCGCTGTCCGGGCGACGGGACGGCACGGGCCCGGGGGCACTGCCCCCGGGCCCGTCCTTCACCGCGGCGGGTCCGCCGCCGCCGCGTCTGCTACCACTTGCCGGGCGCGTAGTCCTTGAGGAAGCAGCCGTACAGATCCTCGCCCGCCTCGCCGCGCACAATCGGGTCGTAGACCCGGGCCGCGCCGTCGACCAGGTCGAGCGGGGCGTGGAAACCCTCCTCGGCCAGCCGCATCTTGTCCGGGTGCGGGCGCTCGTCGGTGATCCAGCCGGTGTCGACGGCGGTCATCAGGATCCGGTCGCTGACGAACATCTCCTCCGCGCTGGTGCGGGTGAGCATGTTGAGCGCCGCCTTCGCCATATTGGTGTGGGGGTGCCCGGCGCCCTTGTAGCCGCGGTTGAACACGCCTTCCATCGCGGAGACGTTGACAACGTACGTCCGGCGGGCGGCCGACGCGGCCATCGCCGGGCGCAACTTGCTGATCAGGATGAACGGAGCGGTGGAGTTGCAGAGCTGCACCTCCAGGAGTTCCACCGGGCCGACCTCGGAAACCGTCTGGATCCAGCTGTTGCTGGCGTCGAGGTCGGGGACGAGACCACCGGCGTCGATCGCCGTACCGGCTTCGATCCGGGCCGGGGTCGCCGAGCCCGACACCAGGGCAAGCCCGGTGACATCGTCGGCGGTCAGACCCTCGCCGCCGGCCCTCGGCAGGGCGGCGACCGCGTCCACGGCACCGCTGCCGAAGGCGCCGATGATCTCGGCGGCGGGCAGGGCGCCCGCGGGCAGCGGGGCGGATTCGGCGGCCACCAGCTCCCGGTAGGCGGCGGGCGAGCGGCGGACGGTCTGCGCCGCGTTGTTGATCAGGATGTCCAGCGGCCCCTCGGCGGCCACCGATTCGGCGAGCGCGACGACCTGGGCCGGGTCCCGGAGGTCAATGCCGACGATCTTCAGCCGGTGGATCCACTCGTCGCTGTCGGGCATGGCCTTGAAGCGGCGGACGGCGTCGTTCGGGAACCGGGTGGTGATCGTGGTGCGGGCGCCGTCGCGGAGCAGGCGCAGCGCGATGTACATACCGATCTTGGCGCGGCCGCCGGTGAGGAGCGCGCGCTTGCCGGTCAGATCGGTGCGGGCGTCGCGGCGGGCCCGGTTCTCCGTCGCGCAGGACGGGCAGAGCTGGTGGTAGAACGCGTCCACCTCGACATAGCGGCTCTTGCAGACGTAGCAGGACCGCGGGCGCTTGAGTATGCCCGCCAGCTGTCCCTGCGCGGAGGAGGACGGCAGCAGGCCCTCGGTCTCGTCGTCGATCCGGTCGGCGGAGCCGGTGGCGGTCGCCTCGGTGACGGTCTTGTCGTGGGCGGTCTTGGCGGCCCGGCGCTCCTGGCGCCTGCGCTGCTTGACCGTCCGGTAGATACCGGCGGTGGCCCGGCGGACGGTGATGGCGTCGGGGTGGTCGACGTCCAGCTCGTCCAGTTCGTCGAGCACGCTCAGGCAGATGGCCAGCCGCTCCGGGTCGATCCCGGGTCCGGTCACCGCGGGGCTGTCCTCTGTCACCGTCATGAGCTGTGCCATTCCTTGATCGCGGGGCGCTCGGGCGGGTGCCGACGGATCACGCCCGGGGGTTCCAAAAGCGCAACTGTACTGAGCGGACGGGGAGGGGCCAAATGAGATCCTCCCGGGCCGGGGCCGGGGTCGGTCTCCGGACCGGTGGGGTGGTGCGCGGCTGCGGGCGGATGCGGCGTGCTCCGCGGAGCACGCCATTTGGTGTTTCGCGGTGGGCGCGGGGTGTCCCGCGGGCGGACCCGGGGGCCGCCGGAAGGGCCGGTTCAGCCGGGTCCCGTGGGCCGGGCGGGTGCGGGCGGCGTATCGAAGACGCAGTCACCGCAGAGACCGCCGCCCGCCCGGTAGTAGAGGCAGCAGCTCCGGCGGCGCATCTGCGGGCCGTGGACGGTCCCGGCGAGGCCGGGCCGGGCGAAGAGTCCCCCGGCGAGGTCACGGGCGCGGGCGGCGGCTTCGGGGCGGCCGGTGCGGGCGGCCCAGGTGTCGATCTCGCGGACGGCACCGGCGAGCGCGGAGCCCGCGTTGCCGCGGAGCAGCCCCGGGGAGATCCGGGTGGTGCGCCGGAGCGCCGCGGCGAGCGGCACGAGATGGCCGTCCTGCACGGTCCGCCGGATCGTGTCGACGGAGGCGGGCAGGGCGTGCGGATCGGTCAGCAGGAGATCGTCGGGGGACGAGTGGTCGGGGCTCCAGCACAGATCGGCGGGGTGCAGGGCGGGCAGTGTGCCGTGCAGGGCGGCATGGCCGAGGGCGACGGACCAGAGCCGGGCGGCGAGGCCGAGGTGGGCGATGGAGGCGGCGACGCGGCGCTCCTCGATGCCGAGCCGGGCGGCGACACGGTCGATCCGCCGGTCCAGGGGGCCGTCGTCGCCCCCGTAGACGGCGGCGAGCGTGGTCGCCGGGCCGTCCGCGGGGCCGGTCCGCGGTGTGCCCGTACGCAGGGCGAAGAACCCCCCGATGGTGCCCACCTCGGCCGTCCGGCCCGCTCCCCCGCTCATTCCGCCCCGCCCTTCCGTATGCGCTCGTGTGCCCACCGTATGTGCTCCGCCCGGTCCTGCCGTCGGAAGGGGAGGTTCCCGCCGTCCGGTCTCCACCCAGGGGCTACCTCGTTGACCTGCGTAAACGGCATTTCTCAGACTTTCGGCCTACGCTCGTACTCCGTCGGTAGTACGAGCAATTGAGTGCTCCAGGACGACGACGGGGCGTCGGATCAGAGGCATCGTGATCTCTATGAGTCCCCTTCTGTTCGCCGTGCTGCTGTCCCTGGTCTCCGCGGTCGCCTACGCGGCCGGGGCGATTGTTCAGGAGCGCGTCGCGGCGACCACCCCTGCCGGTACGTACGCGCCGCTCCAGCACGCCGTGTGGTGGGGTGCCGTCGCACTGAACGGGATCGGCGCCCTGCTGCATGTCATAGCCCTGGCCTACGGGCCGCTGAGCGTGGTGCAGCCGCTCGGTGCGCTGACGATCGTGTTCGCGCTGCCGATGGCCGCGATCTTCGTCCGCCGCCGGGCCGGAGCGGCCGCCTGGCGCGGGGCGCTGGTGGCGACGGTGGGGCTGGCGGGTCTGCTGGCGCTGAGCGGCGACGCCGGGAACACCGCGTCCTCGTCCCTGGGCACGGGGCAGCGGGGGGTGCTGGCGGCGGTGACGTTCGGGACGATCGCCATGGTGTTCCTGGTGGCGCAGACGATCAGCCGGCCGGCCCTGCGGAGTGTGCTGCTGGCCACCGCGGCGGGAGTGGCTTTCGGCATCGGATCGGTGTTCACCAAGACCGTGGCGATGGACTGGGAGTGGTCGGCTCCGTTCGCCCAGTGGTCGAGCCTGATCGCGGTGGCCGTGCTCGCCACCGGCGGGCTGCTGCTGTCGCAGGCTTCGTACCGGGGCGCGGGTCTGGCGGCCCCGCTGGCCACTGTCACCGTGGTCAATCCGGTGGTGGCGACGGCGGTGGGGCTGACGATGTTCGGCGAGAGCTTCCGCGGCGGTGTCTTCGGTACGGTGCTGGCGCTCGGATTCGGGGCGGTGGCGGCCACCGGACTGGTGCTGCTGACGTCGGAGCGGCTGGCGGAGTCCCGCCGCCGCGCGGAGTCCGGGGCCGGGAGGCCCGTCGGCCCGGAAGGCCCGGACGCTCCCCACGACACCGGCACCGACACCGACACCGGGACCGCCGGGGAGAGCGGTGGGACGGACGGACGGGTCCGCGGTGCGACCGGGGGGCGGCCCGGCGCGGACGGCCACGGGGCCTACGGCCCGGCCGCGGCGGGCGGCGCCGGGCGGCACAGGTTTCGCACCGCCTGCCACCGGACCCGCCGTACGGCGCACGGCTCGCCGGCGGACCGCCGTCGTGCCCACCGTGCGGGGAAGGCTGCGCCCGCTGCTCCGCCGGAGCAGCGGGCGGGCGCCGCGGGGGCGTCCCTGTCAGAGCGAGACGCCGCCGGACCTGAGGTAGGCCACGGGGTCGATATCGGTGCCGTACCCCGGCCCGGTACGGACCTCGAAGTGCAGATGCGGCCCTGAGCTGTTGCCGGTGGAGCCGGAGCGGCCGATGCGCTGGCCGCTCGCCACCTGCTGGCCGGAGCGCACGGTGAGCGCCGAGAGATGGGCGTACTGGCTGTAGCGGCCGTCGTGGTGCCGGACGACGACCTGGTAGCCGTAGGCGCCGGCCCAGCCCGCCGAGATGACCAGCCCGTTGGCGACGGACTTCACGGAGGTCCCGGTGGCGACAGGGAAGTCGATGCCCGTGTGATAGCCGCTCGACCAGGAGGAGCCGGACTTGCGGTAGGCCGTACCGACGGAGGCGTCGACGGGGGCGCTCAGCCCGGCCCGAACGGGCGCCGCCTGCTTCCGGGTCTGCTGCTGGGTACGCTGCGGCTGCTGGGCCTTGGCCGGCTTGGCGGCGGGCCGCTCCGCCTGCGTGTCCTTGGCCCGCGGCTCGGCGGCGGGCTTCGCGGGGGCCTGCTTGCGGGTCTGCGGGGGGCTCGTCTGGGCGGGGGCCTTGCGCGGGGCGGCGGTCCGCTCCTTCGCGGGCGCCTGCTTGGCGGGGGCAGCCATCCGGATGACGAGCCGCTGGCCGGGCATGATCAGGTCGGGGTCGGAACCGACGGTGGCGCGGTTCTGCTCGTACAGCTTGGGCCAGCCGCCCTGCACGTTCTTGGTGTCCGCGATCCTGGACAGGGAGTCACCACGGGCCACCGTGTAACCCTCGCGCTGGGTGGGGACCGTCGTCGGGGTGGCCTGCTGCTGCTTCGGGGCGGTCCGCTGGGGCGTCGCGGCCTTCCGTACGGACTCGGCGGCGGCCCGCCCGCCCTGTGCCGCCGCGACCTTCCGGTCACCGCCGCCGCGCTCCGGCGATACATCGGGCGCGTCGCCGCCGCGGGTGAGCCCGGCCTGCTGGGCACAGGTCGGCCAGGCGCCGGGGCCCTGGGCGTCCAGCACCCGCTCGGCTACCGCGATCTGCTGCTCCTTGCTGGCGAGGTCGGCGCGGGGCGCGTAGTCGCGGCCGCCGAACGCCTCCCAGGTGGACTGGCTGAACTGCAGTCCGCCGAAGTAGCCGTTGTTGGTGTTGATCCGCCAGTTGTTGGTCGACTCGCAGGCGGCGACCTTCTCCCAGACGTCCACCGTGGCCGCCTGCCCGGTTCCGGCGGCGATCAGCGGCAGGGCCATTCCGGCACCGCTCGCGGTGACCGTCAGCGATGCGCGGTTGATGCGGCTCGGCTGTTGGCGGCGGTGGCGACCGGTTGCGGCCATGGAGTGACTCCCCCTGGTTGCAGGCAGAACTGAACGACGATCACGAACGGTAGATCACGGAACGGTCACGTACCAAGCGGCAACCTAGGCGCTGGACTCCGGCCGTGACAAGGGCTCAGGTACCGCGCACAACGGCAGAGGGGGCGGACGCCACCTCCGGAATCTTGCGTTCCAGGCGTGCCATCGGGGCGAAAATCCGGGCCGGGCGGGAAATTTTGGCCTCGTTCCCGGAATTGATGACGGGTAATCGGCAGGGCCCGCCGCAGTACGGCCGGCCGGCCGAAACCGACCGGATACCACCGCGGAATACGCGCCGGGTGATCTTCGGCACATACCGAGGCGCGCACCGGAAGCACGTACCAACGGATCCAGGAGTTCACTGATGAGCGGTACCGCCCAGATCGGCGTCACGGGCCTTGCGGTGATGGGCCGCAATCTCGCCCGCAATTTCGCCCGCAACGGCTTCACGGTCGCCGTGCACAACCGGACGGCGGCGAAGACCCGGGCGCTGGTCGAGGAGTTCGGCGCCGAGGGCACCTTCGTCCCGGCGGAGTCCCCCGAGGAGTTCGTCGCCGCGCTGGAACGGCCCCGACGGCTGGTGATCATGGTCAAGGCGGGGGAGGCCACGGACGCCGTGATCCAGGAGTTCGCACCGCTGCTGGAGGAGGGCGATGTCGTCATCGACGGCGGCAACGCGCACTTCGCCGACACCCGCCGCAGGGAGCGGGAGCTGCGGAAGCGCGGTATCCACTTCGTCGGCACGGGCATCTCGGGCGGCGAGGAGGGCGCCCTGCACGGCCCCAGCATCATGCCGGGCGGCTCGGTGGAGTCGTACGCCTCGCTCGCTCCGCTGCTGGAGCGGATCGCGGCGAGGGCCCCCGACGGCGCGCCGACCGTGGCGCATATCGGCCCCGACGGCGCCGGACACTTCGTCAAAATGGTGCACAACGGTATCGAGTACGCGGATATGCAGCTCATCGCCGAGGCGTACGACCTGCTCCGGTCGGTCGCGGGCTACTCCCCCGCCCGGATCGCGGAGACCTTCCGGCAGTGGAACCGCGGCCGACTGGGCTCCTATCTGATCGGCATCACCGCGGAGGTGCTGGCGCATACGGACGCGGCGACCGGGCGGCCGTTCGTGGACATCGTGGCCGACCGGGCCGAGCAGAAGGGCACCGGGCGCTGGACCGTCCAGATCGCGCTGGACCTCGGAGTGCCGGTCTCCGGTATCGCCGAGGCCGTGTTCGCCCGGTCCGTCTCGGGCCATACGGCGCTGCGCGAGGCCTCCCGCGGGCTGCCGGGTCCCGTGCCGCGCCCGCTCGGTGAGGCGGAGGCGGCCCGGTTCGCGGCCCGGGTGGAGCAGGCCCTGTACGCGTCGAAGATCGTCTCGTACACCCAGGGGTTCCACCAGATCGCGGCGGGCAGCGAGGAGTACGGCTGGAACGTCGACCTCGGGTCGGTGGCCGCGATCTGGCGGGCGGGCTGCATCATCCGGGCGGACTTCCTGGACCGGATCCGGGAGGCGTACGACACCCGGCCCGGACTGCCGAGCCTGCTGTCGGACCGGCAGTTCGCGGCGGAGATCGGCGCGGCGCAGGACGACTGGCGGGAGGTGGTGGCGACGGCGGCCCGGGAGGGCGTACCGACACCGGGGTTCTCGGCGTCCCTGGCGTACTACGACGCGCTGCGGGCCGAACGGCTCCCGGCGGCCCTCACCCAGGGGCAGCGGGACTTCTTCGGCGCGCACACCTACCGGCGCACCGACCGCCCCGGCACGTTCCACACGCTGTGGGGCGGGGACCGCTCGGAGGTGTCGGCGGGCTGAACGCGCGACGGCCGGCGCCGCCTCGCGCCGCGCCTCAGGCCGGGCCCGGCACGGGGCGCGGCTCCGGCTGGGGGCCCGGGTCCGGGTCGGGTCCGGGCGGGGTCACCGGATCCGGCGGGACCGGCGGCGGCTGCGGCGTCGGTACGGGGCCGGGCAGCGGGCCCGGGTCGGGCCCCGGCGTGCCGGGCTGGGGAATCGGCGACGGGGGTACAGGGGGCTGGGTCATCTGGTCCTCCCGGTTCCGGGGTGCTGCGTTTCCACTCTCCCGCCGGACCGGCCGGGGCGCCCGCCGGGCCCGGCGCAGGCCGCCACCGCGGCACGCAGCCCCGGGCGGGGGCTGGAGAGCACGGGCACGGCGGTGGACGTCCGCAGGGCCGCCGGGGCCATGGACACCTGGGCCAGGGCGATCACCCCGGCGTCCGTCACGGCATCCGCCGCTCGGGCGACGGCATCGAGATAACCGTCCGTGTTCCCGGCCAGGAACAGCTCCCAGGCACCGGGGACCAGGACGCTCCGCAGCTCCAGGGGGCGGCCCGCGGCCTCCTCCCGGATCAGCGCCTCCGTGGGCGCCAGGGTGCTCTCCAGGGCGGCGAGCACCACGACCCGGCCGCGGGCGGCGGCCTCGGCGGCCATCGGCCGGTCCACCCGCAGGACCGGCACCCCGTGCCGGGCCGCTCCCGCCTCGGCGGCGGCCCCGATCGTGGAGCAGGTGCACAGCACCGCCCGCGCCCCGTCCGCGACGGCCCGCTCGACCACCTCGGCCATGTCCCCGGCCACCGCGTCGGGCCCCTCGGCGACGGCTCGCTCCAGCAGATCCTCGTGGACCAGGTGGCGCAGTTCGACGCCCGGGTGGTCGCGGTCGCGCAGGGCGTCGAAGACCGGCGGGTGAACGGGCGAGGTGTGCAGGAGTGCCAGCATGACCGCCACCCTAGGGAGTCTCCGGGGGGATCCGGTGGGCAGCCGGTCGGCTCACCAGCGGTCGGGGTCGTTCCGCAGTTCGGCCTCGGCCGCGGCGATCAGCGGAGCGGGGGCCGGGGGCGCCTCCTGCGGATGCCGTCCGGCCCATCGGGCGGCGTACGGGCACAGCGGTACGACCGCTACGCCCTCACGCTCCGAGATCGTGCAGAACTCCCGGACCAGCGCCCCGGCCGGCCCCCGGCCGCCGTGCTCCGGTTCGACGACCGTGTGCACGGCGACCAGGGCGGCGGGTCCGGCGGGCCCGTCGAGGACGAAGTAGGCGATCCGGCCCGCGACGGGTGCGCCCTCGGGCGGATACGCCTCCAGCAGCCCCCGCTCGCGGTCGTCGCGCAGGTCGTACTCCCACGGCTCGTGCCCCGGCTCCGTACTCTGTCACCGCTCCTTCGGACCGTGCTCCGGACGGATGCTCAGCCGACGGCTCCGGGGCTGCGCTCGGTCCGGCTTCCCGGTACGGGCGCCCCGGCGTCGGTACCCAGCTCCACGATGCGGTTGCCGGCGCCGACGTGCACGACGCGGGGTACGAGCGCCCGTGCTTCCGCATCGTCCACCTGGGCGTAGCTGATGAGAATGACGAGGTCACCGGGGTGCACCAGATGGGCGGCCGCACCGTTGACCCCGATCGTCCCGGAGCCGCGCCGGCCCTCGATGACATAGGTCTCCAGCCGCGCCCCGTTGGTGATGTCGACGATGTGCACCAGCTCACCTGGCAGCAGGTCGGCGGCCTCCATGAGGTCCGCGTCGATGGTGACGGAGCCGACGTAGTGCAGATCGGCGTGGGTCACGGTGGCTCGGTGGATCTTGGATTTGAACATGGTACGCAGCATCGAGATACTCCCGGACTAGGCTCCCTGCCTGCATCTATGCAGGTCAAGGGCAGTTTTCTCACCTTACAACGAGTCGCATGCCCGGGCAGCTCACCCCAGGTTTTTCAGGACTGACGCCGACCACTTGCTGGACTGCTGAGTCCCTGGGCCCGTGGCCAGGTGGTCCTTCCCCTTTCGGGTGGCCGTGCTGGTCGCTGCCATCCACGAATGGCTGTGACCAGCACAGTCGCAGCCACGCCTAACCGCCTTGAAGGAGCCGACCCTCCGGAGTCCCGAAGTACCAGTGCCGCTCAGCCGGGGCAGCAGGGAGGGTGCCGGCCGCAAGATCAGCCAGCGCCTCCGCCAACTCGACAAGCGGAGCGGGATCGATGTGCTCTGCACCGCGCAGGAAGCTGGTGGCGCTCTCCTCCAACTCAGGCCATGTCGAGACTTCGTCTCGCGCCACGCCCCCGCGGGCCTCGATCCGGCGAGCCGCCTCCAGGGCGCAGTTCAGGAGTGCCTGCTGCTGTTCGGCGCCATAGTCGTCGAACAGGACGGCGAAACTGCTGCCCACCAACGCGTGCGTGCGGAGATCCTGCTGCAGGTCCGCCCACCAAGAGGGCCGCAGATCCGCCGGCGTCTCTCCACAGACCCTCGCCGCTTCAATGAAGAGAACGCCGAGTGCCACGTCGTAGGCCCAGAACATCGCGTCACCAGAGATCACCGGCACTGTCTTGCTCAACGGCACTCCTCCGCAGCCACTCGCTCCCAGCGCCAATTATGTCCCATCGGCCCCGGACGATTGCCCAGTTGGGCTGCGCGATCAGCACTTCCACAACAGGCCCTGATAAGGCCCGATTGTGTCGGCGAGAGACCCGCTACCTCCACGCACCCCTGGAGGTTCAAGCTCCACCACCCACCCCGCTCGATCGAGATCACCGCCCTCCAGGTGCTCCACCTCAAATCCGGCGGCGAGCCGAGGCCGGTCGCCATGCAGGCACATGAGGTACGCACAGCCGGGGTCGGCACAATGAGGGCGACCGGGGTCGGTGCGGAGATACGCTCCACCGGTTCACGGTACGGAATGCGGCTCGGTCAGGACATTCGCGAGAGACCGGTAACGGGGCGTCATCCGATTGCTCAACCGAAGGTCCAGACGCCGTCGCCGAGCAGTCGGTCCAAGTCATTGGCGACCTGCTCGACGAGGTCGTCTCCGAAGACGATGAGG
The DNA here is from genome assembly GCF_044763775.1 of Streptomyces sp. NPDC094448. NCBI lineage: Bacteria > Bacillati > Actinomycetota > Actinomycetes > Kitasatosporales > Streptomycetaceae > Streptomyces > Streptomyces sp. NPDC094448. The sequence goes on from NZ_JBIWGU010000003.1 coordinate 312,723, forward strand.
GCCCCTTCGGCGTAGTGGGCGAACGTGCCCAGGCGGGCGTCCGCGGTGACGAGGAACTGAAACTCGTCGTCGGCGATGGCGCTGCCCGGCCAGGGCGGCTGCCCCGGGCCGCCGACCCGGTGCGGATCGAACTCCCAGCCGTTGAGATATGGACGGCACTCGTAGACCCATTCACCGGGCCGGACGCAGGCACGCAGGCCACGCTCGATGACGCCTTCGGCGGCTGAGATCGCCGGAGCGCTGCGGTCAAGCATGCCGTAGAACCAACGGCGCGAGTCGGCCGGCGCGGTATACCGTCCGCTCCCGCCGGCGTAGTCGAAGCCGATACGAGCCTCGCCGCGACGCGCTATCCGTCCGGACTCGGCGTCGTGGAGAGAATGCCTCGCGGGCGGGGCCGCAGCGGGCTCGCCCGGCGGGGTCCAGCGGTGGGACCGGACCATCGTGACGTCCCGAAACCCAACGGCCACAAGGGCGCTGCGCAGCTGCCCGTCGGCCTCGGCGACCAGGAACCCCTTCGCCGGCGGCTGGAACCGCCGCAACGGCGGCTTGGCGAGCAGTTCGGCACGCGAAGCGGTCAGGCCCCCGACAACAGCGAACCCGGTGCCCTGAACGGTCTCCAGCCAGCACGCCGCGGCAACCCTTCCGCGGTGAGTCAGCACGCGGACATCCACCTCCCAGTACGGGATCGAGCCCATCGCGTGCCAGACCGACAGCGGGACTCGGTGCGGCCCGGAGCCGGCGGAGAGGTCGAGCGCCTGCTGCGCCTGCGCGTCGTTCCACCGGACCGATTCAATTCCCCACTCCGGCTGCGGCTGGGGGAAGTCGAGCTCCGCGACTTCGCCGACCAGGACACTGCGCTCCCATCCTGTGGTGAAACCCGCCGTTTCCAGCGAGGCGGTCAGCCGTGACGCTTCTGTGTCGTGGGCGAACACGCGCCACTCCACAGGTTCCACACGCGCAGCCGCGCACTGCTGCACTTGCGAAGCAAGCTGCGCGGTCGAGATCGAGGCGTCCAGGGCGGGGTGATCGACGATGCAGTGGGTGCCGTAGTGCGTGAGGGTCAGCGGTCCGATCCGTTCGACCACGGTGCCGAGTCGCGGATGCGCCGAATCGGGGCTACGCAGCCTGCGATCGTACGCTGCCAGCAGTTCCCCCACGTTCATGACCACCGCGGTATCCAAGCACTGCGGTTCCCGCGACGCCATTGAATACTTCAGGGACGCCGAGCGCGGTGCGGCTCTCGTCCGGCCGGTTGGTCGTTAGCAGCACTGGCCAGGGCGGAAGGCTGTCCGGGCTTGTCCGGCGGGTCGGCGGTGTTGGTGATCGTTTTCTGGTGGTCCATCGGATACCCGATATGCCCGACGTTTTCGCTCAGGTCTGGCACGAGGCTGGTGGGAGTTATGCGCTGGAGCACCGTGATGGTGCTGCCGACCGGCACTTCCAGGTGATGGTCGACGGTTCCGGGGCCGTGGTTGAGGCGCTGACCGGCTGGGCCCGGCAGGGGGCCGATTGGGGCTCTGGTCTGGTGTGGTCGCCGCTGGATACGGGCCCCACTTGCGGGGTGCCGCCGCTCGACTTGGACGCAGACGAGCGCAAGGGGTTGGAGGAGCGTGTCCGCGAGGTGTTGGTCGGCGGCTACGCCGATCGCGCCGGGCCGGCGGAGCTCGCCGAGGAGTACCTGGTCACTGCGGATCGCCGACCCGTATCGCGCGGGCAGGCGGAGGCGTTGGTCGACCGGATGTGGCTGGAGCGTGTCGCGGAGCAGGCCGAATGGCAGGGCGAGACCGACCCGGAGCGGCTCACCCGCGCGTTCGCCGCCCTGCGGGAGGCCGGTATCACCGCCCGCGAGAACTTCACCTGCTGCCGCAGTTGCGGCCGGTCCGAGATCGGCGATGAAGGCGGGACCGATGCCCGTGGCTTCGTCTCTTTCCACTCCCGGAGCACGGACGCGGCCGCTTCCGGCGACGGACTGGCACTCGACTACGGAGGCTTCGACAACTCGTCCGAAACCACCGCAGCCATCGGCCAGGAGGTTGTGGCCGCGCTGGACTCAGCCGGCCTCCGTACCGGTTGGGACCGTGACCCGGCCAGGCCATCACCGTCACCCCCCTGGCGTGGCGCAGACGCCTGGTCGGCTGACCATCGTCTCCGGAGCGTCCGCCTCGGCTGAGCCTGTCCCTTGGCCTCCGGCGTCAAAAAAGGGCCTCGGATCATGAGGAGGGCGGCCGTGTTCCTGGGTCAGGTCCGGAGCAGAGCGGCGTGGATACGGGCGATGGCCCTGAGCACCCGGTCGCGGTTCCTGGCGTGCTGCATCCATGCGGGCAGGCGGGCCACCAGGGGTCACCTTCCGGCCGTGGTCGTGCCAGGGAATCCCCAGTCCCCGAACAAGGTGATCCGCGTAGGGCCGCCGTTGTTCACCGCGAGGACGGCGACGCCGTCGGGAACCGGGTCGGGGCCGGCTCCGGGATCTCGCACCAGTGCGGCGGCGGCCGAGAGCCCGGCACACTGGCCGGCCGGGGCCACGGCGATGGCCGCGGTGTCCGCGCCGTGCGGCCCACTGGGGGCGTGGCCCGGCCCGGCTCGTGGAGATCGGGGTGGGCGGGCAGGGCCCCGGCCACTGCGTTCCGGGCCTCGTCGAGGCCTTCGGCCCACTCCAGCCGCGCTGCCGAGCCGGCCGTCCAGGTGGTCCGGAGCGGAAGGTCGGCGGGGGTCGGGGGCCGATGGTGTCCAGCGCCGTGGTGACGTCGACCCGGCCGGTCGGGTGTCACGAGTGCCGTTGACCAGAGCTGCCGGACGGGCATCGAAATTCGCTTCCCTTCTGGCCGGTGATCACTTCCCGCCGAAGGGACGGCCGCTTGGTGCACGGTGCCGCGAAGAGGGTGACACTTTGAGGAAGGGTGCGTCACAGCCGCATCAAAGGCCATGGACACGACGTGACCTGGTGCGGGACCCGTCTGCGAACGCGGCGAGGGATCGTCTACGGGAGCGACAGGTCGTGCTGGAGATCGCACGCGTCGTCCCGCAGGTGCAGCCGGCGAAGGTCTTGCAGTGCTGCAACAGGGAAGGGGTGTTGCACCCATTTCGCCCGGTAGCCCTCTTCGCCATGGATCCGTAGCACCGACTGTGCCGCTTCGATGACGGCATGGCTCAAGACGCCCCGGTCCTGTCTTGAGCTCCATACGAGCGTGCCGTCGTCGTCGGGCGCGTCGAAGCTCGCCGACATGTCCGGGAACCGGTAGATCGCGATCTCCGCGTTCGGCCCTGTGCCTCGCAGAACCCACCTGCTTTCGGCCGGTTCGAGATCGAAGGAGAACCGGTGGACAGTGCCGGGTCCGTAAAGACCCGTGAGGCCGTAGAGCATGTCGGCAAGAGCGTCGGTGCAGTAGCTGACGATGTCCATGCGTTCCGAGGGACCGTCGGCGATGCGGCACGTCGCCCAGCCGGATCCGCTGAGTTCCCAGCTGAACTGGAGGCCAGCCGTCAACTTGTCATCTCCCTTGCTCATGGCCGGGACGCCGGTTCGACGTGGCATCTGCTGTCAGCTCCCGTGCGGTCTCAAGCCTGAAGCCGTCCAGCAGCCGGAAGAACTCAACGGCCGGCGTGCAATCCGCAGATGTCATGCGCTGGGCCGAGCGGGTCAGGTGGGTTTCAGTTGGGCTGCCCCGGGTCTCGCCCACCCCCATCGACGACCGGCACGCTTCATCGGCGAAGGCCGGGTTATTCAGGACTGGCGCCGACGTCGAACGGATCGGCACCCATGGGGAAAGCCCGCGCTGGCGGCTCATCGGCGCCGTCCTCGTCCAGATCGTGGAAGATCTGCTGGAAGCGGGGGTCGTCTGCGATGGCCCGGAACGACCGGTCGTCCCGCATCTGGTACGGCCGGGAGTATCCGCGTTCGCGGGCGAGTCGCAGGCATTCAAACGTCTTCTCCAGTTCGTCCAGTTCGATCCAGACGCAGGCGGCGTTGTAGAAGATCGCCGGGTTCTCCGGGCCGTGGGGCAGGGCGGCCCGCAGATAGCGCCGGGCGCGCTCCGGCTGCACGGGCAGGTCGTTGTTGTCCGCCTGGACGGCCCAGAGTGCATCCTGGTAGATCATCGGCGCAGCCCCGTCGGCGGGGGCTGCGACGACGGCGTCGTAGATCGTCAGCGCCTGGGCGAAGTTCCGGTCGTAAGAGGCCAGTTCGCTGGCGTATCGGGCCAGTTCCGGGATCCCGTTCGTCGTCTCCGTCATGGCGGCGAGTGCCGACGGCAGCCGGTCGGGCGCGTACTTCACTACGGCCCGGATCAGAAATGCCACGGTCGGTCCTTTCGCCCATGCGCTCAGACCTGACATCGGTACGGCGACGAGTGCCGCGGCCGCCTGTTCCGGCATGTGCTCCTGGGCTATTCGTACCAAGTACACGGCGGGCCGCGGACGTTCCCAGCCCCGGACCCGTTCGAGCGCCTCGTCGAATCGTCCCTGTTGCATCAGGGCGAACAGCACATGCGCGCGGGCCGTGTCCTGCTCGGGGTCGATCGCGATCGCCCACTCGGCCAGGCGGATGGCGGTCTCGGCCTCGTCGGGGATGTCAGGGTCGTGCTGCTCGACGATCTCGATCAGCATGGCCGCGACCTCCTCGGCGGTCCAGAGGGTCCGGCTTTCGGTCCAGGTCCGCGCTGACGCCTCGCCCCCGGCGCGGAAGATCTCGTGCAACGGGTTGCCCGCAAGAATCAGGGGCTGGCCGGTGTCGCCGAGGAAGGCACCGTACTTCTGCACCATGTCCGCGCCCTGGAAGCGCACATGCGCCACAGGCAGGATCTCGTGGAGCGAGCGGACGATCCAGAGCAGGTGGTGGACCGGTGCCGCACTCGATCCGGGGAACCACCAGCGGTCGATCCAGAATCCGGCGGAGCGGTGAACCGGGTCGTACGAGAGGCCCTCGTGGCGGAACCCCCCGTACGACGCGATCCACAGGCGTTTGAACGCCCGCAGCACCTGTTCCTCACCGGCGAGGCGCGGGCCGCCGAGCTTGACGGCAATCCCGAAGTCGTACCAGTCGAGCTCCTTGATGATTTCCGGGTAGCCGTCGATCGGGAACGGAGAGTCGCCCTCCACCGGTCGCCAGGCCGGGAAGCGTGAGCCTGCCTCGCCGGATCCGGCGACCCCTTCGGCAGAAGCCGCGCCACCGGCCACGGTGTCCTGGCCGACGACCGCGGGGAGACTCTCCGGGAAGTAGGCGGACCGGATCTCGGGGCTCACGGCGTACGGGGCCTGGAAGAACCAGGCGGCCCTGACCGCGAACCGTTCTCCCAGAGCCGTGAGCGTCCGATGCTGCGTGTCGGCGTCCTCCGCCGCGGGGGGTCGCCACGGCAGCCCGACCACCTCCGCCGCGTCCTCCGGGTGAACCGTCCCGTCATAACCGGCGTCCGGCAGGGGATCGGCGATTCCCGCGGCGACCAGGGCGTCGCACAGCGCGTGGAGGGTGCCCGCGTCCAGTGGCTCCGCGAAGCGCAGCACCATGAGGCCGGCGGGGTCGGCACTCTCCTGCGCCGCGAAGTTGTCGATCTGCATCGGGTGGTCCTCGGGTCGGTGGATTTCGGGGGCCGCCCTCGCCCGGCGCGCCTGCACGGCGACCAGGGAGCGGCCTGCAGGTGCACCGAACCCTAGACAAGGGCACTGACAGCCGGGCGCGAAGCGCGGGCCTGTCCTGTCGCATTCGGGGCGGTGCGCGAGAACGGACATGACGGCGGGATCCGGGCAACGGCAGCGTGGGCAGCCCGCTGACCGGGGCTGCCTTTCGCCAGGGTTCCGGACTCGGCGGCTGTCCGCGTTCAGCGGAGTGCGGCAGGGGTCCGGCTCCGCCCGAAACGCGCTCGCCGTGACCGTTGCGCCCCCGCTCTACGCCGAGATCCCGGCGTACTGCACAGGTCCGTATATGGAGATCTGGTACGGCAAGGACCTCCGAGCGGATCGCCGACCGGCTTGATCACGGGTCGCCGCAGGACGGCAGGGCCAGTAGGCCCGGCACGCACGACGGGACGTCTGCAGCCGGTTCCAAGAAAGGATCCACGCTTCCGTGGACCACTTCCGCGTCGCGGTGCGCCGAGTACTCCACGAGCCTCCCGAGGCATAGCAGGCCCCTGCGGGCCCTGGAGGGGTCCTGCCCCGCCGGATCGCCGACCGGTTTCCGGCGGTCCGCGGCTGCCGGTGACCGGGTCCCGCCGATCACACCAGCCGGCGTATCTCCCCGCGCACCCGGTAGAAGCCACCGGCCGAGGGATGCAGAGCATCCACCACGTACCGCGCACCGACCTCCCGTACACCCCGGGGGAACTGGACGTTCCAACTGGTGTCATAGCCGTCCGGAGCGCCCGAGACGACATGCACCCGCAGCCGGGCCCCCTCCTGGACGCACTCCACCACCACTCCGTCCGAGGGCGCAGCGGTGACCGTTGCCAGAGCCGTCGCCGTCGCCGCGGGCAGGTAGGTGGGCAGCGCGGCGGCGGACTTGATGTCGCGGGCGACCGGAACGGTTCCCTCCTGCGCCGCCGCGATCGCCCCGTCCGTGGCATCCACGCAGACCAGCGAACCGTCCGTGGTCACCATGTAGAGCCGCTCGTCCGCATACTGCATGGAGAGCGCCGACCCGCTTCCGGTGCCCAGCTTCCACAACCGGTTGCCGTCGGCGTCGAAGCAGTAGACCGACGACGCCGAATCGCCCGCGAAGACGTAGGTGCCTCCGGGCGCGGTGGCGCACGAGTACACCGAGGCGTCACAGCGATAGGTGGCCCCGAGGGCACCCGTCGCCTTCGACAGTCGTTGGACCACATTGCGGGAGGTGCCCGCGTACACCGCGTCCGCCTCCTGCCAGCCGAAGAGGACCTGCCCGGATGTCGAGGTGTGCCACAACTCGCCGCTGCCGTCCGGTGCGTACGCCGTGACTCCCTGGTGATGACCGTGGTAAACGGCCCGGTCGTCGGCCCGGACCATCCAGCCGTGCGCCCCGGCGGACCGGCGGGACCACTGGTGCTCGTCCTCGTGGTCGATGACCGTCAGCCCGCCCTTGGCATCCGAGACGTCGAGAACGCCCTCGTGGATGTCCAGCCAGAAGATGTCCACGTCCCGGGCGATCGTGTAGGCCCCGTACGGCACCTTCGACGAGAGGTCGTACACCGTGCCGTCGTCACAGCCCGCATAGATCCAGAAGTCATCGGCGACCAGGCACTTCACCCCGTCCGGAAGGGAGTACCGGGCGAGCACCTCACCCCCGTGACTGAGGGTGTACACATCACCCGCCTGGTTGCCCACCCAGCAGCGGTCCTCGGAGATATGGATACCGAAGGCGGCGGAACCGGTACGGAAACGCCACAGCACCGGAGCCGTGGACCGGGCCGTCGACGGCGCCGATGCCACCGCCCGCCGCGTCACCGCACGCGCCGCGCGCACCCCCTGCACAGCCGGCGCGTACCCCTTGCGCACCTTCTCACCGACCTTCTTCGCCGCGGCCGCCCGCGCCTTCTCCACCGTGGGGAAGGCGGACACCTGCGTCTGCCCGGCGGTCCCGATCCGGCCGTAGCGCACGGAGACCACCATCCCCTCGACCGTCACCTCGTAGAACTTATGGGCGCCCGCCCCCTCCTGCGACAACTCCAGATACGTCGTCGAACCCGCCATGACACACCCCTCCCCGGGATGGAACGGGCGTTCTGCGGCCGCTCGTTCCCACTTTCCACACAGTAGGACCCGCCACTGACAACGCCCCGGCACCTCGACACCGTGACGCCGTGACGATCCGGCTCCGGCCCGCACCTGCTCCGTCCGCCTTCATTGCCGACAGCAGGCAGGCAGACCGAGCCCACTGGTGCCGACATCTGCCCATGAAACCGAGCCGTCCGGCCGTCTACCGTGGTTCGGAGACACGGAGGCGCGGGGTGCAGTCCACCCGGAATCGTGACATCCGGCTTCGACACGAGTGGCAACGGGGGCAGAGGACGTGGACGGCGTACGAAACGCAGATGTTTCCCACAGGGAACGGCGGAGCACGGCGCCGGGTACTCCGGTACCCCGCGCGGCGTTGTTGCTGCCGCTGGTACTTGCGTTGCTCCTGGGCGCACTGTCGCTGCTGATGTTCCCGGCAGCTCAGCATCTCCGCTCGTTCCGGGACGGTGAACGGGCTTCCGCAGTGCTGCACAGGAGCGGCTCGTGCCTGATCGGCAACTGCCGGATCGCCTTTGAGGTGGACGGACGGACCGTGATGTCGGATCTGCCGGTGGGGAGCGGTGGCGGCAAAAACTCCACCGGCGACCGGATGTTCGTCCGGTACCGGGCCGAAGACCCGCAGTCGGCCGTCCGGGAAGCCGATACGGACGGCGGCGGGGCCGCCGTACTGGCGGTGGTGTCGAGTGGGGCCGCCCTGCTCTTCCTGATGCTCTCGATCGCCGGGGTGGTGTACACGCGCCGGCAACGGCGCCAACGGATCTGACGGTGCGGCGGCGGCCCCGGGCGCAGCGCCCGGCGGGAGGGGCGGGCCGCCGGGGCCACCCCTCCCGCCGGACGACCGGGTCGGGCCTCCTCCCTGTTCGCGGTCACCCCGTTCGGCCCCTGCCGGGCTGACCGCGATCCGGCCGAACGGCTGCCGCCGTCGTCCGGGGGTGAGCGGAGGACCCGGTGGTCAGGGGCCCGGCCGGACCGGGCCGGGCGGCGGGTTGCCCCTGCGGCCGGGGTTGATCGCGTCCAGGTCGACAGCGGTCCTGATGGAGGCGCGGATCGGCCTCGTCGCGTCGGTGCGGTCCCACTCCACCGTCAGCAGACCGTCGGCGGCCGTGTCCCCGGAGTAGAAGGGGTCCGTGGCGTTGGTGGTGCGCGGCAGGTCGTTCCGCGTGTACGGCCGTACCCTGCTGACCGCCGCGGTGAGGTCCTCGGGGAAGAAGACCTGTCCGGTGTGCACGGTGACGCCTTGGGCGTACGCCCGGTCCAGCAGGACGCCCCTGGTGTGCACCTTGGCGTGGATGTGCACGGTCCGCCCGGTGTACCAGCCGGGGAAGACGGTACGGAAGCGTACCCAGCCGTCCCGGCCGGTCATCTGGAAGCCGCGCAGGTAGGTGGTCTTGCTGTCCGGTGGCAGCTTCGGGATCGGGCCGTCGAAGACCAGCTCGCCCTCGTTCATGGCCTCCGAGGTCTCCTCGTACCCGGAGTAGATGCCGAGCGCGTCGCACTGCCAGATATCGACCGCCGCCTCGGGCACCGGCTTGCCGTTCTTCGCGTTCAGCACCTGGATGCGCAGCTCCAGCGGTGTGCCGGGCCTGCCTTCGGTGATGTCGACGCGGTGTTTGTCGTAGTCGAGGTAGTACGGGCCTTCGGTGGTCTCCTTCACCAGCGGCAGGAGGTCCGGCGCGGAGGGGGAGCCGGAGGAGGTCACCGTGGCCGCCGCCTCCGATCCGGCGGTGGCGAGGTGGACACCGCTCAGCCCGATGGCGGTGACGCCCGCACCACCCGCGGCGAGGAGGGAACGGCGGCTCATACGCCGTGTGCGGTCCGTCGCCCGGCCACCGGTGGCCGTCTCCGGGAGAGCGCGGGGAGATGCGGGCGAGGCGGTGGTTACCGGAGGGACGGAAGCGGCATCCCGGAGAGAGACCGGTTCGGCTCCCCCGTCCGAGGCCGCGACGGGGAGCCCGCTGCTGCGCCGCACCCGCCGCTCCCCGTCGACGGCGAACACCTCGCATCCGTCCCGCCCGGCGGCCCAGGCGATCCCGTCGGCACCGAGGGCGAACGCGGCGGTCGCCGTCGCGTCCGCCTCGGTCAGCGTAGGGGCGACGACCGTCAGGCTCAGTAATTCCGTCGCGGGCAGTCCGGTGCGCCCGTCGACGATGTGATTCTCCCGCTCGTACTGTGCGGAGGTGGCCACCGCTCCGTCGCTCAGCTCCAGGACCACACATACCTGATGCGAGATCTCGGGATGGCGCACCCCCACCCGCCAGGGTCCGCCACCGACCACCACATCACCCCCGGCGTTCAGGCAGAACCTCCGTATCCCCGCCTCCTTCAGCAGCTCCGCGGCCCGCTGTACGGACCATCCCTTCACCACCGCGCTGGGATCGAGTCCTCGCCCCGGCAGCCGGATGTCGAAGGCGCCCCCGGTCTCGGTGCGGTACCGCTCCGACAGGAGCAGCACCTCGGCCAGGTCCGCGCTGATGCCGTCCGGCCCGATCTCGCCCCGGTCGAGCCGGCTGACCTCGCTGTCCGGCCGGAACGGGCTGAAGCGCCCGTCGGCCTCCCGCAGCCATCCGAAGACCGCGTCGGCGAGCCCTTCGGGTACGTCCTCGTCGTCGATCCGCAGCGAGACGGGGAAGCCCATCACATGTTCCGTCCGGTGCATATCAGTTGCCTTTCGCGTCGATCGCGGCTTGGAGGGAGTCCTTGTAGGCGTCGCTGGTGACGGTCGCTCCGGAGACCGTGTCGATATCGGCGCCCTGGAGCCGCAGGGTGTCCTCGATGAGCGTGGGCACGGCTGCGTGGGTCTGGGGATGGTCCGGCTGCCGGAGCATCCGTACCGCACTGATCGTGTCGCCTTCGAAGGCGACCTCGACCTGCACCGGACCCTTCTCGGTGTCGATCAGGGGCCCGGTGAGGACGACTGCACCGGGGCCGGGGGTCCCGGTGGACGGGAACGGCGCGGCCGGCGGGGCCGGTACGGCTGTGGAGCCGTCGCCGTGGGAGGGTGCGTAGCGCCATACCGGAATCACCCCGATCACGCTGAGGGCGAGGACGGGCAGTACTCGCTTCACCATCACTTCCTTTCGCTCGGCGGGCCGCTTCCGGGCCGGCCGGGGGGTGTCGGCAGGGGGCGTCGGCAGGGGGCCGGTCCGCCGCGGTCAGCCGGCCAGGCTGAACCGCTCGAAGTGGATCTGTTGTCCGGGTACGCCCAGTTCCCGCAGGCCGCGGATGACCGCGGTGGTCATACCGGGCGGTCCGCAGACGTACACGTCCCGGTCGGCGATGTCCGGCACCAGCCCGGCCAGGGCGCGCGGGGCGAGGGGGTCGGGCGCGATCGGGCCGGTGATCAGATGCAGTTCGGCGCCGCGGGCGAGGGCCAGTTCGCGCATCTCCTCGTGGAGTACGGCGTCCTTGTCGCTGCCGACGCGGTAGAGGACGACGGTGTGGCCGGGCAACTCCTCCAGCAGCGCGCGGATCGGCGTGACTCCGACACCGCCCGCGATCAGCACGGTGTCCGGGCGGGTGCGGTGCAGGGTGGTGAAGGCCCCGTAGGGGCCCTCGGCGAAGACCCGGGTGCCCGGCTTCACCTGGCGCAGGGCGGCACTGCCGACGCCGGCGGCCTTGGCGGTCAGCCGGAGAGTACGGCCGTCGGGCGCGGCCGACAGGGAGAACGGGTTGGCCTGCCACCAGCGGTCGCGGGTGAGAAACCGCCAGAGGAAGAACTGCCCGGCACGGGCCGGCAGCCGGTCCAGGTCGCGGCCGGTGAGATGGATGGAGACGACGTTGTCCGACTCCGGTACGACGGCGGTGACCACCAGCCGGTGCCGCCAGTTGCGCCACAGCGGCAGCAGTACCCGGCCGACGGCCACCGCGCCGAGCGCGCTGCCCCACAGTGCGTACCAGTAAGCCGTGGCGAGGCCGGACGAGGTGAAGGTGGTACCGGCCGCGACCTGGTGGGTGAAGGCCAGTACCACGGCCGGATAGGTGTAGAGGTGGATGAAGTGCCAGGTCTCGTACGCCAGCCGGCGCCGGGCGAACCGGGCGGACACCGCGCCGACGACAAAGATCAGCAGCAGCGCTACGACGGCCCGCAGCACCCCTTCGACGGTTTCGGCGAGTTCGACCGTCTGATCGACCGGACCCATGCCCGTGGGCCTCGCATAGCCGAACACGATGAAGACTGCGTGGCCGAGGAGCAGCCACAGCAGGAGGAAGCCGTTCCAGCGGTGCCAGCCGGCCAGCCGGTCCATGCCGATCCGCCGGTCGAACCAGGGCAGCCGGGCCATCAGGAACAGTTGGAAGGCCATCAGCAGCGCGGCGTACAGGCCGGTCAGCCGGCCCAGCACGATCAGGGTGTTCGAGGCGAATCCGGCCTGGACGAAGAAGTACGCCACGATGGCCGCGTTGACGGCGAGACCGGCTTGCAGACCGGTGCGGGCCACCACTTTCGGCCGTATGCCCCGGGTAGTGCCGGGACGGGATGCGACAGTCGTCACGGACGACAGCTCCTTGGTCGGGAATCGGTGCACCCGAGCTTGGCTCGCGGAAGCTGTCGAAGCCCTGTCGTCCCGCTTTCAAGTGCCTACCGATCGGCGCCGGGTGTGCCACGGGGGCTGGTGCGGGCGGCGGTGTGCCGCAGTATGGACGGGTGGACAGAGTGCGAGTGCTGGTCGTGGACGACGACCCGCCGATCGCCGACCTCGTCGCGACCGTCGCCCGCTACGAGGGCTGGGACGCGATGACGGCGAACACCGGCGATGAAGCGCTGCGAAGAGCGGCCGAGTTCCGTCCGGACATCGTGGTGCTGGACGTGATGCTGCCGGACGTGGACGGCTTCGGTGTGCTGGACCGGCTGCGGCGGTCCGGGACGATGGTGCCGGTGGTCTTCCTCACCGCCCGGGACGGCGTCGCGGACCGGGTGGCGGGGCTGACCCGGGGCGGGGACGACTATCTGGTCAAACCGTTCGCGGTGGAGGAGCTGATGGCCCGGCTGCGGACCGTGCTGCGGCGCAGCGCGGGGCCCGGCTTCCAGCGTTCGGTGCTCCGGGTGGGCGATCTCTCCATGGACGAGGACACCCGCGAGGTGTGCCGGGCGGGCGCACTCCTCACCCTCACCCCCACCGAGTACGAGGTGCTGCGCTACCTGATGCGCCGCTCCCCGACCGTACTGACGAAGGCCCAGATTCTGGACCATGTCTGGGAGTACGGCTTCGGCGGGCGGTCGAACGTCGTGGAACTGGTGGTGAGCAGGCTCCGCCGCAAGCTCGACGAGACCGGTGAGCCGCTGATCCGCACGGTCCGCGGCTTCGGGTACGTCATCAGGGAGGCCGCCGAGTGAAACGGGCGCTGCGGGGGTTGCGGCACACCTACGGCAGGCTGCGTCTGGGCACCCGGCTGGCGCTCGGCCTCGGAGTGCTGTCGCTGACGGTGTTCGCGGTCGTCGGCACCGTGCTGACCGCGTTGATGCGCGACTATCTGGAGCGGCAGCTCGGAGACCGGATGAAGTCGGCGCAGGTGGTCCAGGCGAAGGACGCCGTGGAGCACGGCGCGGTCCGGCGGGAGACGTATCTGGGCTGGTACCAGGCGGTGTACGAGGTCTCCGGCGGCGAGCCGCGGCTACGGCGGCCGGCCGCGCTGCCGGCGGACAGCACCCCGTTCGCCTCGCTGGCCGAGCGGCTCGTCGATGCGCGGGCCGACGACCTCTTCGACACCCGGCCGCTCGGCCGGGAGGGCACCTACCGGCTGCGGGCCTGCGAGGTGAAGCCCGGGGTGGTCCTGGTGACGGCGGCGCCGACCACCGATATCGAGAACACCGTCACCCGGCTGATCACGGTGCAGGTGATCGCCTTCTCCCTGGCGCTGCTGGCGCTGGTGGTGTTCGGCCGGCGGACGCTGCGGCGCGGGCTGAAGCCGCTGAGCGATATGGCGCACACCGCGCACAGCATCACCTCGCACGATCTGACCGAATCGGCGGCCCGGCTGCCCCTGCGCGCCGGCCCCCGGGGCGGCGGGCCGGAGATGGAGGAACTGCGGACCGCGTTCAACACCATGCTGGAACATATCGACGGGTCGCTGGCGGTACGCGCGGAGGCCGAGCAGCGGCTGCGGCGGTTCGTCGCGGACGCCTCGCACGAACTGCGCACCCCGCTGATGTCGGTACGCGGCTACGCGGACCTGTTCCAGTACGCCGCGGCGAACGCACCGGAGGAACGCGACAGGCATCTGTCCCGGCTGCGCGCGGAGGCGGCCCGGATGGGCTTCCTCCTGGACGATCTGCTGCTCCTCGCCCGGCTGGACGCGTCGGAGGCGGAGACCCCGCTGCGGCTGGTGGAGACGGATCTGGTGGAGCTGGTGCAGCAGGCCGCGGACGCGTTCCGCGCGAGCCACCCCGGCCATCCGCTGCGGATGACGACCGGATCCGCCGCGGTGTGTCCGGTGGTGGATGTGCAGCGCCTGCGCCAGGTGCTGGACAACCTGCTGGCGAACGCGGCCGTGCACACCCCGCCGGGCACCGAGGTGTCGGTGTCCGTCACGGCGAAGGGCGGCGAGGCGCTGATAGCGGTGGCCGATACCGGGCCCGGTATCCCGCCCGCCGACCGCGCACGCGTTTTCGGCCGCTTCTACCGGGTGAACCGGGCCCGTACCCGCGACGGCGGCGGCAGCGGCCTCGGCCTGTCGGTCGCGGATTCCCTGATCCGTGCCCACGGCGGCACCGTCGAACTGACGAGCAGCCCCGGCGCGACGGTGTTCACGGTCCGGCTGCCGCTGCGCCGGGGCGCGCAGTCCGCAGGGGACCCGGCCGACGGCGCGGCCGCGGGGAGGGAGCAGGCCGACCGGCCCCGGTGACGCCCCGGGCCCGCTCCCTCGCCCCGTCCGGGAGGGCCGGCCGGGCACGGAGCCCTCCGGTGCGGGCCGCTGCCCCGTACTCCCCCGTCACCGTGGCCGGTTCGGCCCCCGTACCGCAATCCCGGTCACCGGCCGGACTGCTTCGACGAGCCGCCGCCACCCGGGCACGGCGGATCTGCGGCCGCGCCGGTGCCCGGCGGCCCGTGGCACATCGCCGGGCACCGGGCGGTGTTCACGGCCAGGGGTAGAACCCCTGGCCGCTCTTGCGTCCCAGCTCGCCGCGGGCGACCTTCTCCCGCAGCAGCCGCGGCGGGGCGAAGCGTTCGCCCAGGGTCGTGTGCAGATGCTCGGCGATGGCCAGACGGACGTCGAGCCCGACCAGATCGGTGAGCCGCAGCGGTCCCATCGGATGCTTGTACCCGAGCCGCATGGCCGTGTCGATGGCCTCCGGTTCGGCGACGCCCTCCTCGACCATGCGGATCGCCTCCAGCCCCAGCGCCAGCCCGAGACGGCTGCTGGCGAATCCCGGCGAGTCCCGGACGACGACGTCCTGCTTGCCGAGTGCGTGCGTCCACTCCGTCGCCGCCCGCACGGTCACGGGCAGGGTCTCCGGCGCCACCACGATCTCGACCAGCTCCGAAGCCGGGACCGGATTGAAGAAGTGCATACCGATGAACCGGCCGGGGCGGACGAGCGCCGCCGCCAGTTCGGTGACGGACAGGGAGCTGGTGTTGGTGGCCAGGACGGTGTCCGTGCCCACGGCGCTCTCCGCCGCCGCCAGCAGTCGCGCCTTCAGTGCCGCGTCCTCGGGGACCGCCTCCACGACCAGATCCGCCGCCGACGGCAGCGCGGCGACCGAGTCCACCAGGGTGACGCGGTCCAGGATCCGGTCCACGGGCTCGGTCAGCCGGCCGCGTTCGGCGGCCCGCCGCAGGCCCGCCGCGATCCGGTCCCGGGCGGCAGCGGCGGCCTGCGCGCTCCCCTCGACGACGGCGACCGCCGCCCCGGCGGCGGCGAACGACTGCGCGATACCGGCGCCCATCCGGCCGCCGCCGATCACACCCACGAGCGCGGGTACGGCCGGACCGGCCCCGGCCCCGTCCCCGGGCCCGTACGCGAACGCCGTCTCCGTCCCCTGGTCCTGGTCCTGGTCCTGCGTGCTCATGTCCGGTCCTTCCGTTCCGCCGACTTCTCCAGGAAGCGGGGCGACCGCTCCCGCTCGTCCACCGCCCGGTCCGCGCACCCCGCCACCGGAGGGGTTCGGTACGCGGGACTCCCCAGGTCCTCCCCCGGGCCCTCCGCCACGGCGGTCACACCCGTTCCACCAGCATCGCGACGCCTTGCCCCACACCCACACAGAGGGTGGCGAGTCCACGGCGTCCGCCCTCGCGTTCCAGCCGCCCGACGAGCGTGAGCAGGATCCGGGCACCGGACGAGCCGAGCGGATGGCCGAGCGCGATGGCGCCGCCGTCGGCGTTGACCCGCTCCTCGTCGAGCCGCAGCCGCCGGATCACGGCCAGCGCCTGCGCGGCGAACGCCTCGTTCAGTTCGACCGCGTCGAGACCACCGGGTACCAGCCCGGCACGGGCGAGGGCCTTCTCGGTGGCGGGCACCGGGCCCAGCCCCATCAGCTGCGGCGGGACTCCGGCGGATGCGGAGGTGACGATCCGGGCCCGGGGGGTGAGCCCGAACCGGCGTACGGCCGCACCGCTCGCGACGACGAGGGCGGACGCACCGTCGGAGAGGGGGGAGGCGTTCCCCGCCGTGACGACCCCGTTCTCCCGGAAGACGGTCCGCAGACGGGCGAGCCGTTCCGGTGTGGTGTCGGGTCGCGGGCCCTCGTCGTGGACCACCTCGCCGTCCCGTACCGGAACGGGCACGATCTCCCGGTCGAAACGCCCGGCGTCCCGCGCGGCGACCGCCCGCCGGTGGCTGCGGAGGGCGAAGGCGTCGGAGTCGGCGCGGGTGATGCCGTCCAGCGCCGCGACCTCCTCGGCGGTCTCCCCCATCGACAGGGTGACCTTCACCGTGTCCGGGCCGGCGTCCGCCGCAACGGCGGCGTCGGCGGCGGTGAAACGGGGGTTGGTGAACCGCCACCCCAGCGAGGTGTCATGGACTTCGCCCGGTTTGGCCCACGGAGTGCCGGGTTTGGCCATCACCCAGGGGGCGCGGGTCATCGACTCCACACCACCCGCCACCACGACCGAGGCCTCGCCCGAGCGGATCGCCTGCGCGGCCGACGCGACGGCGGTCAGCCCCGAGGCGCAGAGCCGGTTGACGGTGTATCCGGGCACCGTGTGCGGCAGCCCGGCCAGCAGCACCGCCATCCGGGCCACGTCCCGGTTGTCCTCGCCGGCCTGGTTGGCCGCACCGAGGACCACCTCGTCCACCGCGTCCGGCGCGACCCCGGCACGCCGTACCGCCTCGGCGACCACCAGTGCCGCCAGATCATCGGGGCGTACGGAGGCCAGCGCGCCGCCGTAGCGGCCCTGGGGCGTACGCGCACCGTCGATCAGGAAGACCTCGTCAGACATCGGCGGGCTCCTCACCACGAACGGGCCGCCGCGACCGCGGCGCGGCGGCGGGGCCGGTGACGGAAGCGGGCGCGAGGGAGTCCGGCCGGCCAGGGGGATTCATGGGCATGTGTTCCGCCTCTTGACAGGTAGCGGTGGGGCTGGATTACTGGGCGTGCCGCAAGCTAACCGAATGTTCGGTCGGGAAACAAGGTGAGGGGAGGAAGTGGCACGGGACCACGGGGGTGCTGCCCGGGGTAGGGATTGCCCCGGGGCGGCGATGCGCGGGCTGCCGGAGGGCGGCGAGGCCCGTCCGGCAGTGAACCGCCTCCCCGTGGACGAGGGACACCCGTGGACGAGGGACGAGACCAGCGGTGCGAAGCGCACCGGGCCCGGAGAGTCGAGGATCCGATGACGAGCAGCGAACACACCGCGGGAACGGCACCGGTCGGCGCGCCCGCCGCGCCCCGCACCGGCGAGCCCCTCCCGCCGGGTCTGCTGGACGACGGTGAACGCCTCACCCGCGCGGAGCTGGCGGAGGTCCAGCTCGACCGGCTCCGGTCCACCCTGCGGCACGTCTACGAGAACGTGGAGCTGTACCGCACGCGGTTCGACGAAGCCGGTGTGCGCCCCGAGGACTGCCGTTCGCTCCGCGATCTGTCCCGGTTCCCCTTCACCACCAAAGCCGATCTGCGGGACACCTATCCGTTCGGCATGTTCGCCGTTCCGATGGCGGACGTACGGCGTGTCCACGCCTCCAGCGGGACCACCGGCCGCCCGACCGTGGTGGGCTACACCGAGAACGACCTCTCCCTGTGGGCGGACGTCGTCGCCCGGTCCATCCGCGCCGCGGGCGGCCGTCCCGGCCACAAGGTGCATATCTCCTACGGCTACGGCCTCTTCACCGGCGGCCTCGGCGCGCACTACGGCGCCGAGCGGGCCGGCTGTACCGTGATCCCCGCCTCCGGCGGTATGACCGCACGCCAGGTCCGGATCATCCAGGACTTCCGCCCCGAGATCATCATGATCACCCCGTCGTACATGCTCACGCTGCTCGACGAGTTCGAGAAGCAGGGCGTGGACCCCCGCAGCAGCTCCCTGGAGGTGGGCATCTTCGGCGCCGAGCCCTGGACGGAGGAGATGCGCCGCGAGATCGAGGAGCGCGCGGGTATCCACGCCGTCGACATCTACGGCCTCTCCGAGGTGATCGGCCCGGGAGTCGCCCAGGAGTGCGTGGAGACGAAGGACGGACTGCATGTATGGGAGGACCACTTCTATCCGGAGGTGGTCGACCCGCTCAGCGGTGACGTACTGCCGGACGGCGAGGAGGGCGAGCTGGTCTTCACCTCGCTGACCAAGGAGGCGCTGCCGGTCGTCCGCTACCGCACCCGCGATCTGACCCGGCTGCTGCCCGGTACCGCCAGGCCCGCCTTCCGCCGGATCCGGAAGATCACCGGCCGCTGCGACGACATGATCATCCTGCGCGGGGTGAACGTCTTCCCCAGCCAGGTCGAGGAGATCGTGCTGCGGGTGCCGGGGGTGTCGCCGCACTTCCGGATCGAGCTGACCCGGCGCGGCCGGATGGACCATATGACCGTCCTGGTCGAGGCACGGCCGGAGAGCGGGGAGCAGCAGCGGGAGGCGGCCGCCGGTGCGATCGGGCGCGGCGTCAAGGACGGAGTGGGTGTCACGGTGGAGGTCCGGGTGGTGGACCCCGAGAGCCTGGAGCGGTCGGTCGGCAAGATCCGCAGGGTGCGGGACCTCCGCGGTACCTGACCCGTCCGCGCCGGGCCCGGGGCCGCATCAGGCAGGTACGGGCCGTGCGGGGCCGCCGGGACTGCGACCGGCGGCCGGCGACCTAGACTGCCCCGATGGCAAAGTACTTCGACGTACACCCCGAGAACCCCCAGCGCCGGACCATCGTCGGCCTGGCCGAGAGCATCCGCTCCGGTGCGCTCATCGCGTATCCCACGGATTCCTGTTACGCGCTGGGCTGTCAGCTGGGCAGTCGCGACGGTATCGGGCGCATCCGGTCGATCCGCGATCTCGACGAGCGGCACCACTTCACCCTGGTGTGCCAGAACTTCGCGCAGCTCGGCCAGTTCGTACACATCGACAACGACGTCTTCCGTGCGATCAAGGCGGCCACTCCGGGCAGCTACACCTTCATCCTGCCCGCGACGAAGGAGGTGCCGCGCCAGTTGCTGCACCCGAAGAAGAAGACGGTCGGGGTCCGCATCCCCGATCACACCGTCGCCCAGGCCCTCCTCGCCGAACTCGGTGAGCCCCTGCTCTCCAGCACGCTGCTGCTGCCCGACGAGAAGGAGCCGCTGACCCAGGGCTGGGAGATCAAGGAGCGTCTCGACCATGTCGTGGACGCCGTGGTCGATTCGGGTGACTGCGGTACCGAGCCGACCACGGTCATCGACTTCTCCGGCGGCGAGCCGGAGATCGTACGCAGGGGGGCGGGCGATACCGCCCGGTTCGAGTAGCGGACCGGGCGAGCCGCCGACCGGAGCGGGCGCCGGCGGCGGCTCCGATGCGCGTCGGGCCGGTCAGAGCAGCGCCGGGGCGTGGAACGCGCCGAGGCCCGAGGTGAGGTCACGGTCCAGCCAGTAGCGGCGCGGTTCGGCGAGCATCACGCCGACTCCGGCGCCGAGGATGCCGGGGATGGCGGCCAGTTCGTGGTCGACGAAGCGGGCCACCGCGGAGCGGTCGGTGACCAGGCCCGTGGCGAGGACGGAGAGGTCGCTGGCGACATGGGCGACGAGCCGGGTCTGCGGCAGCTGGTCGATACGGCGCATCACATCGGGCGTCTCCCCCGGGGCCACGCGCAGCCGGAGCATGAAGGGCGTCTCGAAGCCGAGCCACTCCGACACGATCTCCAGCCGTGGTTTCACCCACCCTTCGTCGAGGACCCGGCGGACCACGCGGTGGGCGGTGGAGGTGGCCATTCCCACGGCGCGGGCGATGCTCGCGGCGGAGGCACGGGCGTCCTGGAGGAGCAGGGCGACCACGGCCCGCTCGGCGTCGCTGAGCGGTTTGGCGGGGGGCATCGCCGTCGCGGTCGCGGTGCCCTCGGGCCGTGAGCCGACGAGTTCCAGCAGCGCGTCGCGTTCGGCGTCGGTGAGGTACCGGGGGTCCCAGGTGATGCCCCGGCGCAGGGTGCTGAGGGCGGGCAGGGCGTTGACGCGGCGGACCCCGGGGACGGAGAACATCCGGTCGATCGCCCGGCTGGTGGCGGCCTCGGAGGGGGCGTGGACGACCGCGTAGAGCGGGTAGTCGCCGGAGATCTGGGCCAGAAGTTGCAGGTGGGGTAGGTCGCGCAGGCGGTCGAGGACGGCGAGCGGGGTCTCGCCGCTGATGTCCAGAAAGACGTGGACCGGCATCGACGTGGAGTGGACGCCCCAGTCGGCCTGCCCGATGACGCGGATCATGCGGGCCTCGTACAGCCGGTCGTAGCGGCGTTTGAGCGTGCTGGCGTCGGCGGCCAGGATCCCGCCGATGTCGTCCCAGGTGGCCCGGGGGGCCAGGTGCAGCGCGCCGATGAGACGTCGGTCCAGCTCGTCCAGCAGAGGGCGGGTCATGGAGCCTTACCTTAGCTCGCCAGTTAATCCCACTGTTATCTAGAAAGTCTGGAGAATCTCCCACTTAGATGCCAAGGTACGCAGGAAACTCCACTACCTGCACGAAGAGGTCCTATGAGCACCACCTCCGCCGAGCCCAGGCCGGCCGAGCCGGAGTCGAGAGCCCTGCGCATCGCGTTCCGGGGTTTCGCGGCGATCGAGAAGGTCGGCAACAAACTCCCCCATCCGTTCTGGCTGTTCTGGATGCTCGCGGGGGTCGTCGCCGTCCTCAGCGCCGTACTGGCCGCCGTGGACGTCTCCGCCGTACACCCCGGCAAGGGCGAGACCATCACGGTCAAGAGCCTGCTCAGCCATGAGGGCCTCACCATGGCCATCGAGGGGGCCGTCGACAACTTCGCGGCCTTCCCGCCGCTGGCCACCATCCTGACCGTGATGTTCGGCATCGTGATCGCCGAGAAGAGCGGGCTCTTCGCCACCCTGCTGCGCCGCATGGTCGAGCGGGTGCCCGGCAAGTACCTCACCTTCGCCCTCTCCCTGACGGCGATGGTCAGCCATGTCGCGGGGGACGCCGCCTACTTCACCCTCGTCCCGATCGGCGCACTGATCTTCCGCGCCGCGGGCCGCAGCCCGGTCCTCGGCTGCATCGTGGCCTATGTCTCCATCTCCGCCGGTTACAACGCCTCCCCGTCGCTCACCACCACCGACGTCCTGCTCTCCGGGATCTCCACCGCCGCCGCCCAGACCATCGACGCCGACTACGTGGTCACCCCCGTGGGCAACTACTTCTTCGGCGTGGGGTCCTCGGTCCTGGTCGCCCTGGTGATCACCCTCGTCGTCGACAAGGTGATCGCGCGCCGCTCCGACCTGGAGCCCGACGAGCCGGTGGCCGCGCCCAGCGCCGCCGAGCGGGAGGCCATCGAGGTCACCGAGGTCCAGCGCCGCGCGCTGCGCGCCACCGGACTGGTCGCCCTCGGGTTCGCCGTCCTCCTGGTGGCGGCCATGGCCCCCGTCTCGTCCCCGCTGCGCGGTGAGGGCGGCGGGATCGTCAACTCCCCGGTGATCGGGGGTATGGCGCTGGTCCTGGGCCTGTTCTTCGCCGTGGTCGGCACCGTCTACGGACGGATGACCGGCACCTTCACCGCCTCCCGCGACATCATCGGCGCGATGGTCGACGGCACCAAGTCGATGGCGCCGATCCTGGTCCTCTTCTTCGCCATCTCCCAGTTCCTCGCCTACTTCAAGTGGACGAACATCGGCGACATCCTCGCCGTCAAGGGCGCCGAGACCCTGCGCGCCCTGGACCTGGAGGGCTGGACGGTGCTGGTCGGCATCGCCGTACTCATCACCATCATGAACCTCGTCATCACCAGCGGCTCCGCGCTCTGGGCGCTGGCCGCGCCGGTGCTCGTCCCGATGCTGATGCTCATCGGTATCGAGCCCGAGACCACCCAGGCCGTCTACCGGGTCGCGGACTCCGTCACCAACTGCGTCACCCCGATGAGTCCGTACTTCGTGATGGCCCTGGGCTTCATCCAGCAGTACCGCAAATCCGCGGGGATCGGCACCCTGGCCTCGTTCACCATCCCGATCGCGGCCGTCGTCTGGGTGGCCTGGATGGCGTTCTTCGTCATCTGGTACCTGCTCAAGATCCCCTTCGGCATCAGCTGACCGCCTCCGCCTCACCTTCCTCCTCCCCCGGCGGGCGACCCCCGCCCCGTACGAGAGAACAGCACATGACCGCAGTGCCCACAGCCGGACTCTCCGCCCGCGCCCACGAAGCGGCGGCGGAGATCGTCGCCGACATCATGTCCCTCGTCCGCTGCGAGACCGGCAGCCGCGATCTGCCCGGCCTCGCCGCGGGCCTGGACCTCCTGCGCGAGCTGGCCGTCCGCCGGCTCGGGCCGCCCGACCGCGAACAGCGCCACCCGGGCGGCGAGTACGGCGACACCCTCACGCTGACCTACCGCGGCACCGGCGCCGGGCACATCGCACTGGTCGGCCACTACGACACCGTGTGGCCGGCCGGCACCCTCGCCGGATGGCAGCAGCCCGAGCCGTCCGGCGACGGCCCCCGGAAACTGAGCGGGCCGGGCATCTTCGATATGAAGACCGGGCTGGTCCAGGCGGTCTGGGCGCTGAAGCTCGCGGCGGAAGGTGGTGCGCCGGTCCCGGACGTCACCTTCCTCTTCAACGGCGACGAGGAGATCGGTTCCCTCTCCTCCCGGCCGGTGATCGAAGAGGTCGCCCGGGGGGTCGATGCGACCCTGGTGCTGGAGCCCAGCGCCCACGGCGCGGTCAAGACCTCCCGCAAGGGCTCCGCGATCTTCCGGGTCACGGCCACCGGAATCGAATCCCACGCCGGGCTCGCCCCCCAGGACGGGGCGAGCGCGATCACCGCACTCTCCGAGTTCGTGGTCGCGGCGGCGGGCATCGCCGCCCCCGACCGGGGTACCACCATCAACACCGGCCTCGTCGAGGGCGGCTCCGCCACCAACGTCGTCGCCGGACGGGCCACCGCGAGCATCGACATCCGCATCAGCAGCGCGGCCGAACAGGCCAGGGTCGATGCCGCGTTCGACGCCATCCGGATCAGCGACCCACGGGTCCGTATCGCCATCGAACGCGACTGGAACCGGCCGCCGATGACCCTCAACGCCGCATCGGCTCCGCTGCTCGGCCTCGCCCGCGAGGTCGCCCGCGACCAGGGCCGCGGCGAACTCCCCGACACCGCGGTAGGCGGGGCCAGCGACGCCAACTTCGTCGCCGCCCTCGGGCTGCCCGTCCTGTGCGGCATGGGCGCCGTCGGCGACGGCGCCCATGCCCAGGGAGAGTTCATCTACCCCGACACCGTGCCCGCTCAGACCGCCCTGGTCGCGGGGATGCTGCGCAAGCTGGCGGCGCCACTGCCGGGACCGGCGCAGGGCTGACCCAGGGCCGACCCAGGGAGTACTCGGCCCGCATATCGGTCCGCCGGACGCCCGTCCGGCGGACCGGCGCCGTTTCCGGCCGCGGCCGGGGACCGGGCCGGCAGCGGCGGTGCGACGCCCCGGCTGCACCTGCCGGCTGCCTCCGCCGCGGACCCGGCCGAGTTGCTCGACGCCCGTCAAGCCGGATTCCCGCGGCCCCGGGACGAGGACCGGAAGGAACCGCGCCCGGTCGCGCCCGCGGACTCACCCGAACGGACGCCGGGGTCCCGCTGCCCGCCCGATGGCAGGCGCCCCGCCCGCCGCACCCGTCTGCCGACGGTCCGGCGTGGTATCCGGGCGGAGCCGGTGGACCGGTGGAGTGACCGTCGACAGGGCCGCACCCGCACCGGGCAGGAATCAGCGCATCCGTACCGGGGCACTCGCCCGAAGAACTGGTGTACAGGTGAACATCAGGGAGATAGGGGTGTGCATGCTGGGACTGCGGCCCGCCGACGCCGGCACCGTCGGGACGGCGGACGGCCCGCTCACCGCCCGTGATGCGACCCGTGCCGTCGAGACGGAACTCGGGCGCATCCTCGACGAGGCACTGCACCGGGCCCGCGAAACGGATCCGGTCTTCGCCCATGACATCGCCGGCCGTGTCGCATCGCTGGCGCTCCGCGGCGGAAAACGGCTGCGCGCCGCGTTCGCCTGGTGCGGTTGGCGGGCCGCCGGCGGTTCGGGGGACGTCACCCCGGTGCTGCGCACGGGCGCCGCCCTCGAACTCCTCCAGGCGGGCGCCCTGATCCACGACGATGTGATGGACGGGTCGCCGCTGCGCCGCGGCGCCCCGGCGGTACACGTGGAACTCTCCCGTCTGCACGGGGCCGCACGGATGGCGGGCCCGTCCGCGGAGTTCGGGACCTCCGCGGCCGTACTCGCCGGTGATCTCGCCCTGGCCTGGGCGGACGATCTGCTCACCGAGACCGCGCTCGGCTCTCCGTACGGCCCGCAACTGCACCGCGAGTGGCGGGCCGTACGGGAGGAGATGGTCGCCGGACAGTACCGGGACCTGCATGCGCAGGCCACCGGGGCGTCCGGCGTCGACGAGGCGGTGACCGTGGCCACCCTCAAAAGCGCCCTGTACACGGTGGAGCGCCCGCTCGCCCTGGGTGCGGCCCTGGCCGGAGCCGAAGCCCCCGTCCGGGAAGCCCTGTGCGCCGCCGGGCGGTGCGCCGGACTCGCCTTCCAGCTCCGCGACGACCTCATCGGCGCCTTCGGCGACCCCGCCGTGACGGGCAAGCCCGCGGACGACGACCTGCGGACGCGCAAGCTCACCTATCTGCTGGCGGTCGGCTCCCGGCTCGCCGAGGCCTCCGGCGACCGGGAGTCGTCGGACGCGCTCGCCCCCGGCGCGCCCCGCGCGTCCGACGAGGACGTGCGCCGGATGCGCGCGGCGCTGGAGCGTACCGGGGCGCGGGCCGCCGTCGGCGCGAAGATCGCGGAACTGGCCCTGACCGGCCTGGACCACTTCGACCGGACCGGTGCGGATCCCGTCGTACGGCGGGAATTCACGGCCCTGGTCGAGCGGGCGTGCGGCACCGCCCCGCGGCGGACCGGGGAGGCGGCATGAGGACGGTACCCGGAGCCACCGATCATGTGGTCGTCGTCGGCGCCGGACTGTCCGGTCTCTCCTGTGCGCTGCATCTGCTGGGCGCGGGCCGCCGGGTGACGGTCGTCGAACGGGACGACACGCCCGGCGGCCGGGCGGGCCGGGTCCGGCTCGGCGGGTACCGGATCGACACCGGTCCGACGGTGCTGACCATGCCGCATCTGGCCGACGAGGCGTTCGCCGCCGTCGGCGACAGCCTCGACCGCCATATCGAACTGACGGCTCTGCACCCGGCCTACCGCGCGCGTTTCGCGGACGGCACCTCCCTCGACGTCCACACCGCGGGCGAGGCGATGGAGGACGAGGTCAGACGGTTCGCGGGACCGGCGGAAGCGGCAGGCTACCGGGCGCTGCGGCAGTGGCTGGAACGGCTGTACCGGGCCCAGATGCGCCGGTTCATCGACACGAACTTCGACTCGCCGTTCGCGCTGCTGCATCCGGATCTGGCCCGGCTGGCGGCGCTGGGCGGTTTCGGCCGGCTGGACCGGCGGATCGGCCGCTATCTGACCGATCCGCGGCTGCGCCGTGTGTTCTCCTTCCAGTCCCTGTACGCCGGTGTGGCCCCGGCCGGGGCCCTCGCGGCCTATGCCGTGATCGCCTATATGGACACGGTGGCGGGCGTCTGGTTCCCGAAGGGCGGGATGCACGCGCTGCCCCGCGGGATGGCCGAAGCCGCGGAGCGGGCGGGCGCCCGGTTCCACTGGTCGGCCGAGGTGACCGGGCTCGAACGGCCGGGCGACCGGGTCCGTGCCGTACGGCTGGCCTCGGGCGAACGGATCGCCTGCGACGCCGTGGTGCTGACGTGCGAACTGCCCGCCGCGTACAGCCTCCTGGGGCGCGCCCCGAAACGCCCGGTGCGGCTGCGCCACTCCCCTTCGGCCGTCGTCCTGCACGCGGGAACCGACCGCACCTGGCCGGACCTCGCCCACCACACCCTGTCGTTCGGCGCCGCCTGGGAGAGCACGTTCGACGAACTGACCCGTTCGGGGCGGCTCATGAGCGACCCCTCGCTGCTGATCACCCGGCCGACGGCACACGATCCCGGCCTGGCGCCGCCCGGCCGGCATCTGCACTACGTGCTGGCGCCCTGCCCCAACACCGACGTGGGTCCCTCCGCCGCGCAGTGGCGTGATCTGGGGCCGCGCTACCGCGACCGCCTGATCGCCGAGCTGGAGCGCCGGGGACTCGACGGGTTCGCGGCCGGTATCCAGGAGGAGCTGCTGGTGACGCCGGTGGACTGGACGGCACGGGGGCATACCGCGGGCAGCCCCTTCTCGGTCTCCCACACCTTCGCCCAGACCGGCCCGTTCCGCCCGCGCAATCTGGTGCGCGGGGCGGAGAACGTCGTCCTGGCGGGCTGCGGCACGACTCCGGGCGTCGGGGTGCCGACGGTCCTCGTCAGCGGCAAACTCGCGGCCGCCCGCATCACCGGCGGGGCCCCGAGGGGCCGCCGCCCGCAGAAGGGTCCCGCACCGCACGGCGCGCGGCTCCCCGCACCGTCCGCGGAAGGCGCCCATGACCCGTCGTGAACTGGATGCCGCGGGTGTCACCGGCCCCGCCCTGCGCGCCGCCTACACCGAATGCCGCCGGCTCAACGCCCGCCACGGCAGGAGCTACTTCCTGGCGACCCGGCTGCTCCCGGTGGAGCGCCGGTCCGCCGTACATGCCCTGTACGGCTTCGCCCGCTGGGCCGACGACATCGTGGACGACCTCGACCGGCGCCGTACCCCGGTGGAACGGGACCGGCTGCTGCGGTCCCTGGAGAGCGACCTCGCGCACGGGCTGCGGACCGGAGGCGGCGGGGAACCGGTGGTCAGGGCCGTGGCGGACACCGCCGAACGGTACGGCATCGAGCACACCCTGTTCACGGACTTCCTGGCCTCGATGCGCAGCGACCTCCACATCACGGACTATCCGACCTATGCCGATCTGAGGGCCTATATGCACGGCTCGGCCGCGGTGATCGGGCTGCAGATGCTGCCGGTCCTCGGCACGGTCGTGGACCGCGAGGAGGCGGCACCGCACGCGGCGGCCCTGGGCGTCGCCTTCCAGCTCACCAACTTCCTCCGGGACGTGGGCGAGGATCTGGACCGGGGCCGGGTGTATCTGCCGGCGGATCTGCTCGCCGCGCACGGTGTGGACCGGCCGCTGCTGGAGTGGAGCCGCCGGACGGGCCGTGCCGACCCGCGGATCCGTTCGGCCCTGGTCGCCGCGGAGGCTCTGGCCAGGAGGGTGTACGGAGAGGCGGAACCGGGCATCGGGATGCTCGACCCGCGGACGCGTCCCTGTATCCGTACCGCTTTCACCCTCTACGGCGGCATTCTCGACGCGATCGCGGACCAGGGGTACGCGGTGCTCCACCGCCGGGCGGCGGTGTCCCGGCGGCGGCGGGCGGCCGTGGCGGCGACCGGTCTGCTCCAGATCGCCCGTGCCCGCCGGACCGCCAGGACCGGGTATCGGCCCGCGCCCGCGGGCCGTGCGGAACTCCAGGGGAAGGGGCCCGTGACATGACCGGCCGGGGGAAGCGGGGCGGTTGGACGGCCCCTCTGCGGCTGCGGCGTACGCCGGACTGGGCGGCCCAGGCGGCGACCTGGCGCGAGGCCCGCCCGGCGGTGATCGCCGGTGCGCTCAAACGGGCGTCGGCACGGCCGTCGGGGAACTGGTTCGTGGTCGGCGCCTCCCGCGCGGTCCGGGCGGGAGACCGCCCTTACGGCAGAACGGTGGGCGGTACCGAGGTCGTCCTGTGGCGGTCGGACGGCGGTGAGCTGCACGCGGGTCCCGGCAGCTGTCCGCATCTCGGGGCGCCCCTGCGGGAGAGCCGGGTGGTCTGCGGGACACTGGTCTGCCACTGGCACGGGCTGGCCCTGGACGGCCGGGCGTTCGCCGGGTGGGAGCCGTACCCGGTCCACGACGACGGTGTGCTGGTGTGGGTCCGGCTGGACGCGGTCTGCGGCGAGGAGCCCACGGAGCGTCCCGTCGTGCCGGTGCGTCCGGAGGCGGGTACGGGCGTGGACGCCGTCTTCACGGCCGTCGGCCGGTGCGAGCCGGAGGACGTGGTCGCCAACCGGCTCGACCCGTGGCACGGCTCGTGGTTCCACCCCTATGCGTTCACGGACCTCACCGTGGCCCGGCCGCCGCGGGGCGAGGAGGACGACGCCTTCGTCGTGGAGGTGTCGTTCCGGGTGACCGGGCGTCTGGTGGTGCCCGTCCGGGCGGAGTTCACCGCTCCGGGACCCCGGACGGTGGTCATGCGGATCACGGAGGGCGAGGGGGCGTCGTCGGTGGTCGAGACCCATGCGACGCCCTTGACCGCGGAGTCGGCGGAACGGCCGCGTACCGCCGTGGTCGAAGCGGTCGTCGCCGCATCAGGACGGCGCGGTTTCGCCCTGGCGCGGGCCGCGGCGCCCGTGCTCCGTCCGCTGATGCGCCGGACGGCCGGGCGGCTGTGGCACGACGATCTGGCCTACGCGGAGCGCCGGTGGGAGCTGCGGAGCACGGGGCGCTTCCCGGGGTGAGCCGACCGGGGCCCCGCCGGTGGGGCTGCTGGTTCCCGGCCCGGTGCTGCGCGGGTCCGGGCGGCTACGGGCCGGGTGCCGGGTGACCCCGGGCGGCTCCGGGCCGGGTACGCGGAAGGCCGGCCGAGGGTACGGGACCCTGCTGCCCTCGGCGCTGCCCCGCAACGGCTCGTCCCGTCGGCGCCGGGGCTGTCACCGCACGGCCGGTCCGCCCAGCGCCCGCAGCGCGCGGAGGCGGCCGGCCCGGGGAACGGTCCACAGCGTCTGCCCCCGGATCCCCCACCCGGCGAGCAGGATTCCGGCGGCCAGGAACCCCGTGGTGGCCGCGCGTTCCATCAGGGCCACCGGGAGGTCGCAGCGGATTGCGTCCCCGGCCAGGGTCACCGCCGGATGGGGGGTCGACACACCCGGCCGCCGGGAGTGGGAGCCGATCGGGAAGAGCGGGCAGTCGGAGCGCCATTCGTGCCGGACGTCCACCGTCCGTGCTTCCCGTGTCTCCGGGTACACCCGGTGCAGACTCTCCACGAGACGGGTCTGCACCTGTTCCGGTGGCGCGCCCGGGGGCACGGCGTAGGCGTGGAGTTCCACCACCGCGCCGCCGCCGCGGGCGGCCCAGCGGGCGGCCTCCCCCTCGTAGCGGTCGAGGACACTGATGTTGTCGAGGCCGTCGTAGCCGCTGGTGCCGAGGAAGCCGGGCCGGTCGGCGCGGACCGGCCGGTCCAGCCAGAGCCGGGAGACGAGGAACGGCGGCGCCGTCCTCAGGGTGTCGACGGCGTCGCGCCAGGCCGGGGTGCCGAGGCCGGGCGACGCGGCGACCAGCCCGCGCAGGGCGCCGGGGTCGAGGGCCAGTACCGCGCCGTCGTACCGGTCGGTGCCGTGGTCCGTCCGTACGGTCACTCCCGCTCCGTCGGCGCTGCGGACGGGGTGGACGCGGTGGACCGGGGTGCCGGTGCGGAGATCCGTTCCGAGCCGGCGGAGGTAGTCGCCGAGGGGCTCCCACAGCGCCTGGGGGAAGGGCTCGGTGGGCACGTCGAACAGCAGGCCCTCGGAGGAGCCGAGGAAGTAGATGTGGAACATCAGCAGCAGTTCCGCGGCGGACAGTTCACGGGGGTCCGCGAAGAAGCTGCGCGAGAACACCTCGAACGCCAGATGGTGTGCGGCCGCGGGGAACCGGACGCGGTCGAGGAACGCGGTCGCGCTCATATGGTCGAAGCGTTCGTAGACCTCGGGCACCCGGACGTCGAGGAGCGGCAGCGCCGCGCGGGCGTCCATGCCCGCGAGATCCCGCCAGCCGAAGCTCGGGCTGAGGGCGACGAATCCGAGCGCGCTGAGCGGTGGTGTCCGCGGGACCCGGGCGAAGCTGTCGGTCATCCCGCCGCTGTGCCGCAGCGGATAGTCGGGGAGGGGCCGGAGGCGTTCGAGGCCGGGGTCGGTCCGCCGCAACAGGCCGCGCAGGTTGTAGTACTGGCGGAAGAAGGCGTGGAAACCGCGGCTCATGGTCACCCGCGACCCGTCGGAGAGACGGGTGCTCCGGCCCGCGACCCGTCCGCCGAGGGACTCCTCCCGTTCGTAGAGCGTGACCCGGGCGCCCCGTTCGGCCAGCAGGGTGGCGGCGGCCAGGCCCGCGATACCGCCGCCCACCACGGCGACGGCGGGCGCGTCGTCCGGGGCGAAGCGTTCCCGGCCCCGTACCGGGATCAGGATTTCGGCCCTGCGGTCGCGGCCCCGCCGGGCCGTCTTCCGGGCCGTCTGCCGGGCCGTCTGCCGGGGGCTGCTCACCGGGCGCCCTCCGGATGCGGGGCGGCGGCGCCGTTGCGGGCCAGGAAGGTGTGGACGATGCCGGTCTGCCAGCCCGCGACGGGCGCGGTGCGTACGCCGGAGAACCCCGCGCCCGCCAGCCGTTCGGCGAAGGCCGGGG
The DNA here is from genome assembly GCF_044763775.1 of Streptomyces sp. NPDC094448. Classification (NCBI taxonomy): domain Bacteria; kingdom Bacillati; phylum Actinomycetota; class Actinomycetes; order Kitasatosporales; family Streptomycetaceae; genus Streptomyces; species Streptomyces sp. NPDC094448. Next base: position 343,372 of record NZ_JBIWGU010000003.1, read on the forward strand.
CGGTGTCGAAGCCGAGGACGCTGCGCCACAGGTGGCGGTAGAGGGCGCGGTCCCCGGCGAGGGTGCCCGCGGGGATGATCAGGCCGTGGCATACGGCGGTCCACAGGGCGCGGTGGACGGCGGAGCCGCTGAGGCTGTACTCGTGGACGGCGAGCCGGCCGCCCGGCCGCAGGAGGGAGCGGACGGTCGCGAGGACGCCGTCCGGGTCGGTGACGTTGCGGAACAGGTAGGCGGCGAAGACGGCGTCGTACGGTTCACCGGCGGTGGTCGCCGCTTCCTCCGCGGTCAGATGCCGGAAGCGCACCCGGGCGGGCCACGGTTTGGCCAGCGCGTGCCGCAGCATCCCCGGCGAGGCGTCGACGGCCGTGATCCGGGCCCGTGGCGCGGCCCGTACCAGGGCTTCGGTGGAGGCGCCGGTGCCGCAGCCGAGGTCCAGCAGATGGAGACCGGCGCCGTCCCGGGGCAGCCGGAGGCGGCGCGCCGAACGCAGGAGGTCGGTGCGGTAGCCGGGGTTGAGGGCCGTGAGCCGGTCGTAGGTGTGCGCGGCGTGGTCGAAGGCGCGTGCCAGGTCGTGGTCGCGCAGGAGTGTCATCGGTGGCCTTCTCCGGTGTGCGGGGCGAAGGGTGAACGGCGGGGCAGGAAGGGCAGTTCGAGGGCGGTGCGGAGCATGGCGCGGACGGGGGTCCGCAGGCCGATGCACCACTCCTCCCGGGGCGAGGTGCCGCCGTCGAGGAAGCGCAGCAGACGCTCCGGCGGGACGCGGCGGAACAGGGTGGTGAAGAAGTCGGGGCCGTTGATCCGTCCGGTGTCCAGGGCTCGCAGCAGGACGGCGTCCATAGCGAGGGCGCGCCGCCCGTGCGGCGGGGGTACGGTCGCGCGGCCCGCGCGGAGGGAGGCGGCGACGGCCCGGCTCTGCCGCTGTACGGCGGCGAAGGTGTATCCGGTCGCCGGACGGGTCGCCCCGCCCGCGGTGCCGATCCGGAAGACGGAAGGTCCCGCCCGGTGGTCGAAGCGCGCGTCGGTCATGGGGATGGCGCCCTGCTCGGCCGATTCCACGGTGTACGCGCCGAGCGCCAGGACATCGCGGCCGTAGTGGGTCAGTGCCGCGTCGTAGCCCGCGGCGGTCAGCGGAGTGCGGGAGAACTCGGTGTATTCGACGAGGGCCCGGTCCGGTGCCAGGGGCAGTACGTAGCCGAAGGCGAGCCCGTGGCGCGGCTGGGGGACGCGGAAGTCCATCAGATCGGCGACCGCGGGGTCGAAACGTTCCGTGGCGGTGCGGACGAACCAGCCGCGGAAGTGCTGGACGAGCCGGGTCCTGGCGGGTGGCACGGGGTGTCTCGGGCGGGAGTCGAAGACGTACCGGGCACGGAGCGAGAGGGTGCGGCCGTCGGGCGTCGTGCAGCGTACCTCCGCGCCGTCGGACGTCCGGCGCACCGTGTCGGCGGTCGCGCGGACGACGCGTACGCCGGGGGAACGGGCGAGCCGGGAGTGCACGAGCCGTTCGAAGTCCGGGGAGCGGAGCATGCGGTACGTCAGCGGGGCGGGGTCCACGGTGATCGCGCGGCCGTCGGTGCCGTGCACACGGAGCCGGGACCAGGAGGCGGTGACCGCTTCGTCGAGATCGTCGAAGTCGCCGGGGCGCCGGGCCCAGTAGCACCAGGTCCGTTCGGGAGGCCGCAGCGGGCCTTCGGGGGCGTCGACGAGGGTGACGGACGGGGGGCCGGATGCGGCCAGCCGGTGGGCGAGGGCGAGTCCGGCGGCGCCCCCGCCGACGATGACCACGTCGTCCGGGGGTCCGGGGGTGCGGGGTTCCCGGCTCACCGGGTGCGCCGCCGGGCGGCGGGGCTCACAGCCGGAGCCGTACGGGGCGGACCGGGAGCCGTGCGCGGTGGTTGGGCCGCCGTGCCCGGCGGACCGGCGACGGAGGCCGCTGGGAGGGCGCAGGGTCCGCTCCCTGCGGGTGTCGATGGGGCCGGGCCGTTCTGATTCACCGTCAGCTCCTTGTGGCGGGGCGGCTCATCGGCCGTTCCTCTTCACCGTCTCTTCCGCGCGGCGGCGGCCCGTGGATGCGCTACCGGATGATTTCCGTCCGGTTCGCCGGCCGTGGGCCGGGCCCCGGCGGTACGGGGAGGGACCCGGCCCGCGGGCGGCGGAACCGTGGGGACACGGCATTCACCAGAGCACGTTCGTGCGGGCGATGCCAGGCACCACCACGTGTGCGTACCCGGGAGGCGGTGTCATCTCACCTGGACACGGCCGACCGGACCACCGCCACGGCCTCCGCAAGGCCCGGCGGGTGCGGCAGGTCCGGCATGGTCAGTCCGGCCCAGCCGGGGCCCAGTGTCAGCACCACCGGTCTGCGGCGGGCGCCCCTGACACCCCACTCGATCGCGGAGACGTGCTGTGCCAGTGGCCGGCTTGCGGTGGTACGCGACTGTGCCCAGAGCCCCACGACGGCCGGACCGGTCCTCCGTACGGCGGACACGAGGGAGTCGACGGGGAGCCCGCCGCCGAACATACGTACCGGAAGACCCTGTTCGGCCAGGGCCGCGGCCAGTACTTCGAGCGGGAGGGTGTGATTCTCGGCCGGTGCGCAGGCGAGCACCGTGGTGGCACCGGCGCGATCGGACACGGCCGGTGGCGTATGGCGCCGCAGCGCGCCGGACACATGCCAGGACAGGAAGTGTTCCACCGCCACGTACCGCTGTCCGTACCGCTCCCATCTGCGGCCGACGGCCTGCAGCGTCGGCACGATCACCTCGGTCCAGGCCGTGACCAGGCCGTGTTCCTCGATCGCGGTGTTCAGCAGCCGGTCGAGGGCTGCGGCGTCGAGGCGCAGGGCCGCCCGGGCGACTCCCTTGCACTGCCTGCGTAAGGATCCGGGCCGGGGGCCCGCTCCGGCGGCCGGGCGGTCGGGGGTCGCCGGGCGGGGGATCCGGGCGGCGCCTTCACCGGCCGGGAGCGGGCGCGGTTCCGGTCCGCCGAGGGCGAGGCGGGCGGCTTCGGCGGGCGGGAGCCCGGTCGCGGTCAGGGCGCACATGCGTTCCAGCAGCGCCAGATCCCCGGGGGTCCAGCGGCGGTGCCGGCCGCCGGTGCGGACGGCGGGGCCGAGTCCGTAGCGGCGGTCCCAGGAGCGGATCGTCGTCGGCGCGACTCCGAGGCGCCGCGCCACCTCGCCGGTCGTCAGCCCCCCACCGGTCCGTCCGGCGGCTCCGTCGCCGCCCTCGGTCACGTCCACGCTTCAGCTTACGACGCACAAACGACGCGTGTTGTGTGCGTCGGATCTCCTTGACCAGACTCCACCGGACGAAACGGCCGAGGCACGGGCGCGGTCCCGGTGCGAGGTCCGCGGCGGCTTCCGGCGCGGCAGGCGCAGACGGCAGGAGGAGAACGCCATGTCCCCCGAGACCCGATACGCGGACGCCCGGCCCCCGGCCGTGCGGGAGTTCTGCTGCGAGGACGAACTCGCCCGTGGTCTGCTCGCCGCCGACGAGTACGCCTTCGCCGCCGTCTACCGGCGTTGGGGTTCCCTCGTCCATGCCATGGCCACCCGTTCCCTCGGTGATCCGCATGAGGCCGAGGACGTGACCCAGCAGGTGTTCCTCGGTGCCTGGCGGGGACGGGAGGGCTACCGGTCGGAGCGGGGTCCGCTCGGCGGCTGGCTGGTCGGCATCACCCGCCGCAAGATCATCGACGCGCTGACGGCCCGGACGAGGCGACTGGACCTCATCGACACGGCGGCCCACCACGCCGACGGGCGGCACCGGGAAGGCACGCCGGACGACGTACTCGACCGGATGTTCGTGACGGGCGAGCTGTCCCGGCTGCCACGCGGGCAGCGCGAGGTGCTGTGCCTGGCCTTCTTCGAGGACCTGACCCAGGCTCAGATCGCGGAGCGGACCGGGCTGCCGCTGGGCACCGTGAAGAGCCACGCGCGACGCGGTCTGCTCCGGCTCCGGGAGGGAATCGAGCACGGCCGTGCCGACGAGGCCGCCGCCTGAGGCCCGCCGTCCGGGGTCCGTCCGGGGGGTCTGTCCGGGGGGGGGTCTGTCCGGGGGTGCTCGGTGCCCCTGGGCTCGGCGTCCGTGGCCCGGGTGACCGGGGCCCTGGGGACCGGGGGTTCAGGCCGGTGTCTCGTCCCGCGGTGCGGCGAAGGAATCGGCTCCCCGGGTGATGGCGTGGAGTCCGGGGAGGTCGCCGGCGAGATGGGGTTCGTGGACCCGGGCCAGGGCGGTGAGGACGAGGGCGACGGCGACCGCACCGGGGTCCGGTACGCCTGCGGAGTGCCCGCCCGTATAGCTGGCCCGGCCGCGGCGGGCGGTGAGGACGGCGGTGCCGTGGGCCCCGCCGATCGCGGCCAGCGCGGCGGTGGTCACCGCCCGCCCCGAATCGGCGGGCGCGGTGGCGGCCAGCGCCTCGGCCGCGGGGGCGAGGGCATCGACCAGGGTGCAGTCGCCGGGGCAGGCGCCGCCGATGGCGGTGATGCGGTTCAGCGCCCGGCGCAGGGCTCCGGCGAGTGCCGGCACATCGGCGGCGGAGCGGTCGGCCCCGGGGGCGAGGGCGGTGAAGAGCACGCCGAAGAGGGGGCCGCTGGAGCCGCCCACCCGGTCGCGGAAGGTTTCGGCGAGGGCGTTGGTGCCGGTGAGGCCCTGCTGGTCGGCGAGGCGGACGGCCGCGGCCACACCGCCGCAGAAGTTGTCGCCGAAGTCGCCGTCGCCGGTGGCCTGGTCGAGTTGTGTGAGGTCGGGGTGGGCGCGGAGGCAGATGCGGTGGAGTTCGTCGAGGAAGGCCCGGCTGCCCTCGGCCGGGGCGGCCGCACGTCGGGGCGGCGCGTCGACGGCGGTGGCCGCCGCGGGCGGGATCAGTGTGGTGGCTGCCGCCGCGGCGGCCCCGGGCAGCCGCAGCGGGGTGTCCGTCGGGTGGTCCCACAGGCTCGCCCAGTCCGGTTCCAGGGCGGTGAGCGTGATGCTGAATCCGGCCATGTCGAGGGCCGCGACATAGGTCCCGGCGGCCAGTGCGTGGACATGGACGCCCCGGGCGGTCAGATCCCGGTGGACCAGCGCGCTGATGGCGCGCAGCTCCAGCTCGCTGGTGCCGCCGAGGCCGGATATCACGGCTGTCACGCCCTGGGCGGTGCTCGGTACGGCGTCGAGCAGCCGGCCGAGCATCCGGGTGACGACGGAGCCGACCGGGCCGGGCCGTACGGTGTGCGCGGCCCGTTCTCCGTGGATGCCGATGCCGTAGTCGAGTTCGTCCGGGCGGAGCCGGAACGCGGGCGTCCGGCCGGCGGGCGAGGTATGGGCCCGGGCGCAGACGGCGAGGCTGCGGGAGGCCCCGGCGACCCGGCCGCCGAGTTCGGCGAGTGCGTCGAGGTCGGCGCCGCGGTCGGCCAGCGCGCCCAGGAGCTTCTCCACCACGACGGCGGCTCCGGTGCCCCGCCGCCCCGTGGGCACCGCGTCGGTGGCGAGGTCGTCGTCGACGACGACCTCGGCCACGGGGATACCGGCGGACCTGAGCTGGTCGGCGGCGAGCCCGAAGTTGATCCGGTCACCGGTGTAGTTCTTGACGATGTGCAGTACGCCGTCCCGGGGGCGGAGCGCGGCGGCGGCCCGGGAGGCGGCGGCGATCTGTGCGCTGCCGGGCGAGGTGAACACCGCCCCGGGGACGACGGCGTCCAGCCCGCCGCGGCCCAGCAGACCCGTGTGCAGGGGTTCGTGGCCCGCCCCGCCCCCGGCGACGAGGGCCACCCGTCGCCGGCGCGCGGGGCGGATGGCGAGCAGATAGAGCGGATCGGTGCAGAGGCCGATCCCGGGGTGGGTGAGCGCAAGCCCTCGGCACGCCGTCAGAACGGCCTCGTCGTCGGGGAGGAAGTAGCTCATCGTGCCTCCAAACGGATGAGGGCGACGACGGTGCGCCGCCTTCTGTCCACGCATGGGGAGAACCTCCGTTCGGCCGGGCGCGCCCGCTGCCGGTACTGCCGTCCGGCCGCCCGTCCGCGCACCGCGGGAGCACCGGGCGCCCGGGGCGGAAACCGGCGACGATGAGCACGATACCGACAGTCCGCGAAATGCGCAGACCCGTATTCATCCAACGATCAACAGAATCCGCCCGGAGTGATCACGATTGCTTCCGGCATTGCCTTCCGAACGGCGACGGGGAGCGGGGACGCGGCCGGAACGGACCGGCGGTCCGGGGCCGCAAAGCGCCGCCGAAGGCCCGCTGCCGGGACCCCCGTTGTTTCCTCGGCCGCGGTCAGCCGTTCAGCTTCTCCGACCCCCAGCCTCCCGCCCAGGCGATGAGTTCCGGATCTTCGAGCGAGGAGACCCAGCCGTCCGCCAGTTGCCGGCTCTCGGCGGAAGGCCGCTCACCGATGCCGATGACGGGAATTCCCGCACTGACAGCCGAACGAATACCGCAGAGGGAGTCCTCGAAGGCGAGGCATTCACCGGGATCGACGCCGCAGCGCGCTGCGGCCTCCGCGTAGACGTCGGGTTCCGGTTTGGGTCTGACGGCGCCGCCGGGGACGACGACATGGCGGAAGTGCCGCAGCAGACCGGCGCCCGCCAGGCAGCTCTCGACGACATCCTGGGGGCAGTTGCTGGCGACCGCCAGAGGCAGGCCCCCGGCCACGGAGGCGACGAGCGCGGGCGCTCCGGGGCAGGTGACGGGTGTGGCCGAGGCGAGGGCCCGGAAGGCCCGCAGCAGGTCGTCGGTCAGCTCGGCCGCCATCCGGGGCCGGCCCGCCATGGTCGCCATGAGCCGTCCGCACTCGGCGTAGTGGACCCCTTGGGCCAGGTCGGCGAACTTCTCGTCCGGGACCATTCCATGGTCGTCCAGCACTTGCTGCCGGGCGTCGATCCAGTGCTTTTCGCTGTCCAGCAGCGTTCCGTCGCAGTCGAACACAACGGCCCGGGGGGACCATTGCGGGCTTCTGTTTTTCAGCATACAGGCACCCTTCAAAGGGGTTCTGAATCGGATTGGACTCCCGGAACGATGGTGATCTTCAAAATCCACTTGGATTCACTCGCGCACATCGAGGGCGAGGCGTTCCGGGGCCAAGAAATGAACAAGCGGCAAGCTATTTCCCGCTACAACCACAAGTCAATAAAGGTCAAAAAAATGACACAAGAAGAAAATGGACGACACGCCCACCATGTCATGCAAGTACGATCATCGCCCCGGCTCAGGAATGAGCATTCTCCGACCGTTCGGTTCTCCTATGACCGCACCGAAGAGAAAACAATCGGTCGGCGCGTTCGCTTTTTCCACCGAAGAGTGTTCCGAAACGATTCCGGTCCGGCCCGGGTGCGGAGGCGCGGCCCGCGGGGCAGCATCGGAGGGGTGCCGGGGGGCGATCAGAGCGACCGGACCCGAGGAGGGCCCATGGTGCTGGAACCCGATCCGAACGTCGTACGGGAGTTGATCCACCGGTACGAGGCGCTCACGGCACCCGACGGGCCTCGGGAGGACCCTTCGACCCCGGTCCGGATCGAAGGGATCGTCTACACGCTCCGTGTCCTCACCGGCACCGGGGACGAATCGAAGGCCCTGAGTGCCGCGCGCGGCCTGGTCTCCGGCCCCGGCGGCGGCCGGCGCCCCTGAGCACCGGCCGCCGTCCGGGGGCTCAGCCGTGGAGGGTGACTCCGGGCAGCGGGCGGCCGGTCGCGTCGAACAAGGCGGCTCCGCAGTCGCAGCGCTCACCGGCCAGGGCCCGGTCCGCTTCGGCCGTCGGCAGTTCCCAGACCGCCATCCGGCCGCAACTCGGGCAGTCGAGGCTGATCAGGACCGTCTCGGAAGGCGAACCCCAGGGCCGCACCGGGAGGCCGTGATGTGTCAGCCCAGCCGGTTCACGGCCATCGGTCAGCGCGACCAGCAGTTCGTAGGTGTCGGTCCCGGTGTCCCACACCAGGAGCGTGCAGCCGAGCCGGGCGAGCACACCGGAGAGATGGTCGAGCTGCCGGACGGGGAAATCACCACGCCCCGGGGCCGGATCGGCCTCGGCCGCACGGTAGACGGCGGCGGTGTCGACATCCGCCGGGTCCGCTCCGAAGCTCCGTACCCGGCCGGCCACGAACGACGCCAGCTCGCCCGGGGATTCCTCACCGGTCCAGTCCATGCTGAACACGACGCTGTCGGCGTCGGCCCCTCGGGCGCGCTCGCCGGGGGTCAGAACCACCTCTTCCAGCTCCATCACGACGATCACACTATCAACGGCCCCGGCGGCGGACCGGGCCGCCGGCGCCGGGGGTGCGGCCGTTGGGCCGTACCCCCGGGCCCGTCACATCAGGACGCGGTGCAGCTGACCCGTACCGGAGCCGCCGCGGCATGGCGGTTGCCCGAATCGCTGCCCCGGTTGCCGAGCACGACGGAGATCTTTCCGCCGGAGATCCGATAGCTGCCCGCGTTCACCCATCCCCCCAGATGGGAGGTCTGGTTGAGGGAGAAGGTGCCCAGCACATTGGAGGACTTCTGGGTGAACGCCCGGTACACGGTGTAGTAGGCGGGGCTACCGCCGACATAGGTGATGTTCCTGACGTTGGGGATGTACACCTGGACCGCGCAGACGCCCTTCGTCACCTTGCCGGTCGTGAACTTCCACTGCGCCCAGCTGTCGTCGGTGCTCCGGTCCGACATCGGGACGCTGAAGTAGAAGCCGCTGCAACCGTAGCCCGTGGTGCTGCCGCGGCTGCCGCGCCAGCGGTCCTTGCCCTTGCTGTCGTATCTGCCGCCCGCGGCGAAGCCCGGTGTGTCGCAGCCCGGTCCGATGAGGTGCGAGTAAGTGACAGCGGCCGGGGCGGGCGGCTTGGCGGCCGGGCCGGACTTCGACGGTGTGTTCGTCGCCGGGGCCTTCGTGCCCGGGACGGCCGGGGGCTTCTTCGCCGGGGTGGTGGCCGGGGCCTTGGGGTTCACGGCCGCCGCCGGAGCGGCCGGGGCCTTCTTCCCGCCGGTTCCGGTGGCGGGCCCCACTGCTGTGCCGGTTCCCGCGCTTCCGGCGGCCCCGGGGAGAGGGGCGCCCGCCTCCTGGGGTCCCGGCACCGGGGCGAGGGCCGGGGAACCGCCCCCCGCGGCCCCGGACGTACCACCGGCGGCCGGGGTCACGCCGCGCCGCGCCGGACTGCCCTTGACGGAGCCGGGCGCGTCGAGCCTCTCCTCACCGGGGACCAGCCCCGGGTCCGAGCCGTCGGGGTTCATCAGGCTGCCGCGCGGTCCTTCGGCGACCGCGGGCTTCCGCTTCTCGTCGGATTCGGAGGTTTCGGAGATCAGGAACGGAACGGCGATCAGCACCAGCCCGCCGAGCGCGGCGGCGGCTATCAGCGGTTTGTTGGGCCGTCCCGGCGGAGTGCCGTCGGCGCCCGTTCCCGTACCGGAACCCGAACCGGAACCCGGTCCGGCGGCCCGGGTCGCCGTCGCGAGCCGGGCCCGTACCGCCGAAACGGCTCCGGTGCGGGACCCGGCCGCGGCCCGGGTCCCGGGCTCCGCGCCCGCCGCGGCGGCCGGAGCGGGCGCGGAGGCGGCGGCCGTTGTGCCGGAGGCCGCGGGGGCGCCGCTCACCGTCGGGACACCGGCCGCGGGTTCTCCGGCCGCAGGGGCAGCAGCCGAGCGCGCCGCGGACGAACCCGGCTCCCCGGCAGCAGGCGGTGCGGCCGCCGGGGCAGGGGCATCCGGGGTCGCGGCGACAGCGGCGGCGGCAGCGGCCGTGGCCGTGGCCGTGGGGAACAGACCCGCGGCCGGTTCCTGCGCCAGGGGCGCCACGGCCGCCGCGCGCCGTACCGAGGTGTCCGGCGTGTTTCCGCCGTCCGGGGTGGTCTCTCTGGGTGCCATGCCTGGGCTGCCTTTCTGGGGACGGGTACGGGGAAGGGTGCGGCGGAGAAACCGGGGTGCGCGGCCCCGGTTCGCTCAGGACGCCGGTGGGTCGTAGAGGTGGAACGGGCCGGTGCACCGTCCGGGCCAGGGCGGCTCCCCGGTGGCGGGCCGGCAGGCGGCGGCGTCCAGCTTCTCCAGGGCTCCGGCGGACGGCTCCCGGAACGGCCCGCCCCCGCCGGGTGTCTCCGCCAGCAGGACCCGGGCCGGTGATCCGTCGCCGTGCTCCCGGCGGGCCAGGACCGTGAAGGATGTCCCGGCGGCGAACAGGGCCCCGGCGCCGTCTCCGTCGCGGGTGAGGACGGAGGTACGCCGGGCGGTGACGGGCCGGATGGCGTAGCGGACCAGCGGATCGGGCGGCAGCGCGGCACCGCGCGCCTCCGCGTGGACGACGTCCAGCGGGGCGTCGCAGGTCAGTACGGCCCCCGGAACCACGTCGTCCGGGATGCCGGGCCGGGCTACGGCACGGATCAGGGTGCCGCGCAGCGCGGGCAGTCGGCGCAGTCCGGAGGCCAGGCAGACCGCGTAGGGGCGGAGCAGGTCCGGATCGGCGGCCAGTGCGCGGGCGCCGAACGGGTCGTCGGGGTCCGAGGAGAGGTAGAGCCGTACGGCGATGAGATCGGCGTCGGCGCCCTCCTCCCCCGAACTGCGCAGTGCGGGCAGTCTGATCAGGGCTTGGGCGACGGGGCCGCTGTGTTCCTCCCAGATGTCCGCGGCGAGTTCCCGGAAGGCGCGCCGGTCCCGTTCGCCGCTGAGTCCGGTGGGCGCGGGGCGGTGGGGGGCGGGAGCCGTGGCGGTGGTACGGGGTGCCTCCGCGGGCACCGGTCCGGCGGAGGCCGCGGCCGGGCGCGCACCGGAAGGCTGCACCCGGCCGCTCGTCGTGACACCGGCGGCCGGCCCGGCGGAGGCGGTGGGGGCGGTCGGTGGAACCGCCGGGCCGCCCGCCGGGGAACCGGAGGACCGGGCCGTGGGCTCCGCCGCGCTCACGGCCGGCGCGGTGTCAGGGACCGTACCGAGCAGCGGGACCGCGACGGCGGTCTCGGCCCGGACGGTGGCAGTCGCGGGGAGCGGGGCGGGCGAGGGGGCCGGGGTGTGACCGGTGGTGGCCACCGGGGCGGCCCTGACGGTGGGCGGCGGGCCGGGCGGAGTCCCCGTCTCGCGATGCGCCGCGGGCTCCGTCCCGGCCCGAACCGTCCCGGTCGGGGCCGGGGCCGGGGCCGCCCATGCCAGCCCCGCCCTGACGGCGAATCTCCGCAAGTGGGCGACGAGTTCCGGCGCGGCGTCGGCGGGCCCTGCGATCTCGGCGTGCGCGCGGGACGGTGCGTCGAGGTCGGCGAGGAGCGCGGCGAGTCCCTTCAGATGGGCGTCGCGCTCCCGTCCCGTCAGACAGGCGGAGTCGACGGTGACCCGCAGGGCACGCGCGTCGGTGGCGCGCCGGCCGACTTCCGGGGGCGGTTCGGAGCCGGTGCCCAGCCAGAGTCCGGAGCGTACGGCGACGGCCCGGGCCCCGGACGCCAGCAGGAGCGCCGGTTCGCCGCCGGCTCCGGCGGCGGCCCCCGGCAGCGACCAGCCGGTCGGCTCGGGCGCGGGGCGCGATCCGTCGTCCCGCGCGGGGAAGCACCTCAGGGCGGTCAGCGGCGGGGCCCAGGTGAACTCGCCCTCGGTGGAGAGCAACCGTACGGACTCCGCCGCCTCCGCCGCCGTACCGCCGCCGCTCAACGGCAGGCCGAGGGTGACCTCCAGCGCCGTACCGAGCAGATCGCAGACGTCCTCGGCCAGGGTGACCGCCTCGCGCCCGTCGGCGGGGACGAGCCGTACGGAGGAGCGGGCGTCGGCGGGCAGCCCGGCGAGCAGGGTCGCGAGATCGTCGGCCGGGACCGGCTGGGCGCGCGGTACGCCGACCAGGACGCTCACCTTCTCGGGATGGGCGGCGGCCGTGTAGGCGGGGTCGCCGGGGCGGGGCGCGGCGGCTTCCGCGGGGCTCAGCAGCAGTCCGGCGGGCACCGGCCGCGCCACGCACTCCCCCACCCGTCCGGTGGGGACCCGGGCCAGGGCGCGCTGCCAGCGGGGGGCGGGCAGCCGGATGCCGAGGGCTTCGGGCGCGGTGTCCGGTACGAAGCGCCACCAGCCGCCGCCGGGGGTGGCGGGTTCGGAGACGTACAGCAGCCCGCCGGGGGTGAGGACGGCAGCGGCGTCGGGGGCCTCCAGGGTGAGGCGCCAGGCGTCGGCGAGCCGTTGGGCGAGCGGTCCGGCCGCCCCGGCCGGGGCCGCGGAGCCGGACAGTACGAGCCGTACGGCGAGGGGCTCTTCACCGCTCAGCCGCCCGAGCAGCGCGCCGAGTTCTTCTCCGAGATTTCCGGCGGCTTCCGGCGGTACGTCCACGACGACGACGGGCCGGCGGGCGTCGGCGGGCAGTTCGCGCAGAAGGTCGCGGACGGCGGATCCGGCGACGGCGGAGGACCGCAGCAGATAGCGGTGGGAGAGGTCCTCCAGGACGGTGCGGGGGCCTTCGGCGGGGGCGGCCCCGGCCGGGGCCTCGCCGCGTCGGCCGAACCGCCGCAGCAGCCCCGGTATTCCGCCCCTTCCCTCTGGTGCGGTCCGCTCCCCTTGCCTCGGCCGGGTCATCACTTGCCTCCCTTGCCCGAGCCCGAGCCCTTCGAGCCGGTGAGGATGTCGAACGTCTGCTGGTCGAGTCCGCGACCGCCGCCTCCGGTACCCGGGCGGGGGTCCTCGGGCGTGCTGTCGGGTGCGGGCATCCGGGACGGGGCGGTGGGCCGCGCCGCCGATGTGGTGTGCACGGGGATGTTCGCCGTATCGCTGATCCGCTCGATGACGGCGAGATGGTCCGCGAGCACCCTCGACAGGGACGCGGTGTCCGCGACGGCCATCAGCCCGTCGTCGTGGACCGCGGTGAGGTCCTGCCGGGAGCGGAAGAGATGGGGGTCGCCTTCCTTTCTGCCCGGTGTGTCCAGGTACTCGTCGGGGAGGCCCAGATAGTGGAGGAGTTCATGGGTCAGCACCGCGTCGTGGTCGTTGACGTCCCAGTGGAGCTGGTCGGCGCGGCCCGGTACGGGTGTCCTGGTCAGGGTGATCGCGTCGCGGCGGTCGGGCTTGTCGAGGAACCCGGCCGTCACCATGAGCTGGTCCCCGGAGCCGGGGAGCCGGTAGCCGCGGTTGATGTGGGTGTCGAGCAGGTTCTGGACCCGCTGCTGCAGATCGGTGAGGTCGGTGGTGCTCACGTCCCGGCCGCGCTGGAACGGCAGGGTGACGAAGAAGTGCCGTGCGGTCCGTCCGCCGGGGAGCTGTTCCCGGCTGACGCGGTAGCGGATCCGGGTCTCGGATCCCCGGAGGCGGCCTGCGGGCCGGTCGTCCTGGCGCAGCTTGGGGTCGAAGCGTTCCGTGCTGACGGCTGCCGTGTCGTCGCGGCCCCGGACGGGCAGCTCCTCCCTGCCGACCCGGTTCTTCACGAAGTCCCCTTCGGCCCGGGGCGGCTTCGCGGGCCCGGTGGCGTCCGGGTCCCTCGGCGGGGGCGATGCGGCGGTGGAATCGCTGCCCTCGGGGCGGTTGCGGGTCGGCGGGAGCGGTGGCGGTGGCGGTGGCGGGCTGCTGGAGACGGTGGTGACGGACGGCGTGGGCCGGTGGAGCGGCTGCGCGGCCAGGGAGTCGGGGCGCGGGCCGCCGGCCCCGGTGCCACCGGGCCGTTCGGTATCGGCGGATTCGGGGTCGAAAAGCCGGTAGCGGATGCCGTCGTCGTCGCGTACGGCGAGTTCGACGGTCAGCTGCGATTCCCGGGCGATACGGGCGGCCCGGTCGATGGTCTGCCGTTCCGCGGCCAGCCACTCGGGGTCGTTCCGGTCGCCGTGGGGCAGGGTCATCCAGAGCTGGGGCAGGCGCCGGTCGGCGTCGAGGACGTTCTCCTGCTCCTCCCGGGCCCGGTTGAGGTGCTCGACGATCGTGGCGTCGGGCCGGGTGTCGTGGCCGTCGGGGCCGGGATCCGCGTCGGTGCCGTCCGCCCTGCGCGGCGGGGCGGAGAGGTCCCAGACCCCGTCGCCGCGGTCGGCGTCGGGCAGTACGCCGAGGCCCAGCAGGTCCAGTTCGGAGACGCGGAGGACGACGGTGCCGGTGACATGGCGGGTGCCGTCGGGTCCGGTCACGGTGGTGACGCTGTCGGCTTCGATCTCATGGGTGTGCAGCCCGGAGGTGGCCGTTCGCTGTCCGGCGGAGCCCACCTTGGTCCAGCGGCGGCCGGCCGCCGTGTCCCCGCCGCCCTGCCCCTGCGGCACCGACTGGTAGTGGAAGGGGGTGGTGCTCGCGCCGAGGGTGTGGTTCCCCTCGGCGTCGACGGTGTGGTTGACCCCGAGCGTGACGTTGGTGGTACGTGAGGTCGACGATCCTGCCGTGATGCCGAAGCCCGCCTGGCGTACCCGGTCGATGGTGACTCCGTGCGAGTCGCCGAGGAGCCTCGGGCGGAGGATCTCGGTGCTGAGGGTGGTCCGGGGGTTGCCGTCGGCGGTGTGGACGGGCGGCCCGCCGAGACCGGAGGCCTGCCGCAGTCCGTCGACGGTGATCTGTCCGGCGTGCAGCAGCTCCGTGATCCGTACGGCCGCGGTTTCCTGACTCGTACCGCTGATGAGGCCTTCCGCGTCGACCAGGGAGGGCGCGACGGCGTGGATCGCGTCGAGCAGCGGCAGGGACTGCGGTGCTCCGTAGACGGCCTCGGTGCCACTGGGCCGTACGGGGGTGGCCTCGGCGGTGGTCAGACCGGTCCTCGGGTCCTGCTCGTGGACGCCGGCCGGCAGTCGTTCGATCACCGGTCCGCCGGGGGCCGGGGCGTTGTCGTGGGCGAACCGGAGGGTGACGCCCGCGTGCACCTCGGGGACGGCGCCGCGGCGTGCACCGTCGACGGAGATCTCCGCGTTGAAGGTCCACGCCAGTCTGAACTCGGCCCCGCCGTCGGTGCGCTGCCAGATCCGGTCCTCGGCGGTGGTCGTGGTCGCGACGGTGTCGGTACGGGTGGTGGAGTGCGCGGTCCCGGGGCTGACGCCTGTCTTGTGGCTGCCGGTGGCGGCCGTCGGCACGGAGGCGCTGCCCGATCCGGAAGCGCCCCACTTCGTGGTCGTGGACCGGGCTTCGGTGATGTTGTTGGGCGCGTGCTGGCTGAAGGTCTCCAGTCCCGCGCCCGCCGCGGCGGCGCGGCCCCGCGCGTGCTCCAGGGCCGCCGGGTCCCAGCCGGTGCGGCCGGAGAGACGGACGGTGACGTCCTTGGTCGTCAGGCCGTCGGGGTAGGGGAAGGTGAAGGCGAGCGGCCGGTCGGCGCCCCGGCCGACGAGTGCGGCCATGGCCGCGGGCGAGGTGAAGTCGGCGATGCGCTGGCGCAGTCCGGGGACGTAGTGGGAGTTGCCGGGGGTGAGTGCGCCGGGTGCCTCGGTGCTGATCAGTTCCGTGAGCCGGGTACGGAGGAAGCCCCGGGGGTCCGGGGCGGTGACGGGTGCCGCCGCCGCGGGCCGGGTCGCGGGCGCGGCGGCGCCGGGCGGTTGCGGGGCGGGGAGCGGGGCGGTCAGGGGGGTGACTTCGAGGACCGTGGCCAGTCCCGCGATGCCGTGGGTACGGAAGCGGTCCGGCAGGGGAATGTCCTGGGGCCGGTCGTCGTGCCGGTCGATTCCGGCGAGTCCGGTGAGCTGGCCGCTGTGGCGGAGCTGTTCCGGGGTGGCGAGGAACTGCATCCCGCCCGGTACCGTATCGCTGCCCCTCAGCGTGACGGGAGCGGCGTGTACGGGTCCGCCCCGGTGTCCGCGGACCACCGTGACCTCGTACTCGATATCGGCGGCCATCCGGTGGTAGGTGCCGCTCTCGGAGGGGACACGGGTGTTGCTCGTCGACACGGCGGCCGTCACGGCGTGGCCGGCACCCCGGCCGTGGATGACCTTGGCACCGCCGCCGCCGGTGACGGAACGGCCGGCGGCCGGGGTTCCGGCTGCCGCTGCCTCCGCAGCCGGGCGATCGGGGCCGGACTTCAGACCGAGTCCGCCGCCGCCTTCCAGGGACGTCGTGGTGCTGGTCTGGTGGGAGGCGCTGTCGACGAACCCCAGATCGACCTCTCCGTACTGGGAGACGGTGTCGAGCCGGCGCAGGTTCGTCATCCGGGCCCTGATCTCGACGACGAGATCGGTCCCGACCGTGGCGCCCGGGACGAACAGATCGTCGATGACGTACACGCCCTTGACCATCTGGTGGGCGCGGGCGGTCAGGGCGCCGGGGGTGAGCTGGGCGTGGAGGGCCTCGGAGAGCAGGATCTCCTGGGCGGCACGGTCGTCACCGGTGGCCACCTGCCGTACCGTCGTCGCGGCGTCGACGAGTGAGGACATCAGCGAACCGGATCCGCCGTGGGCGGCCGGCTGTGTGTGCGTCGGCAGGACGCCGCCGTCGGGGAGGTCGCCGGGCTCCGTGTCCCGGTCGCCCGGGTCGTCTTCCGCGGTCGACCGCCGGATGAGGCTGTTCACCAGGTCGTTCAGCACGGTACTGCCGCGCATGATGTCGACCATGGCGTTGTCGGGCAGGAGCCCGCCCGGGTCGGTGACGGTGACGTTGCCCGCGGTGGGGGCGGGGGTGGTAGCCGATACGGTGCGCTTCTCGGGCAGGGCGACGTCGAGATGGGCGCCGGGGTCGTTGGGGGTTCCGGAGCCGTCCTGGGCGGCGGGGGTGAACATGCCGGAGTGGTAGCCGTGCAGGGTTTCGCGCCCCGCCGAGATCGTCAGATGCAGTTCGGCGGGCACCCGGAACACCTCGGTGGACTGTCTGCTCGTCCCCAGGAGCTGGGAGTAGGCGAGCCCGGAGCCCGTGGTGAGGGTATGGGCGTTCTGCCAGGTCCTCTTGATCTCGGCATTGCCGGAGAGCCGGACCGCGGAATCGCCGACGGCGCGCCCGGCGTCGAGACTGCCGCCCAGCGACCAGGACGTGGTCCGGGTGCGGGAGCTGCTTCCGGGGATGGTGATACCGCTGATGTTGGGGATGACGACGCCGGAGGCCTTCTTGAGGTGCCGGATCGGGGGTGCGTCGGTGCCGTCGGCCGGGGGCGCGGGTCTGCGCAGGTCGAGCGTGACGGCGATGCGCTCATTGGTGCCGCCGAATGCCGGCTTGTTGAAGTGGAGGGTGTAGCCGCCGTCGACCAACTCGTCGGCACCGGCCTGGAGGCCATGGGCGGAGGTGAACAGGTCCAGATCGCGCAGGTTCTCCAGCCGTGCCTTGACCAGGGCCTCGCCGCCGGGCCAGGTCACGGGCTCGGTCCGGGGCAGATATCCGTTCTCGGTGAGCCAGCGCCGGGTCTCCGCGAGGACGGCGCGGGCACCCGCTCCGCCGACCGCGATGGGGGTCGCCGAGACGCCGAGGGACTGGAGTCCGGCCACCTCGGTGGGCGGCGCCACGGTCTCCTCGGCCGTGGGGGCGGTGACGGTGTCGGGGTGCAGGGCGCGGATCCACACGTCGGTCGCCGTCATCTCGCGGTCGGCGCGCCGGGGGGTGCCGTCGGCGCCGATGAACGTGACCTGGTACGTGACCTGGGCCGGGGTGAGCACATGTCCGCCGTTGGCCCGCAGATTGCGCAGCAGGTTGTGGGTGGAGCCCGCCCCGAAGGACTGGTCCTTCTGGAGTGAGCCGCTGCCCTTGACCGCGCCGGTGACGGCGAAGTTGAAGTCCCTCAGCGCGGACGGTTCACCGGGCTGCTGGGTGTTCAGGGTGGCCCCGAACGCACCGTCGGCGCCCACCGTCCGGCCCACCTTGGCCTGGGAGTCGACCTTGGTCTGCCGGTCGAGGGCGCGTTCGAAGTTGTAGGTGTCGGTGATATGGATGTCCCGCAGACCGGGATCGCCGGTGGGTGTGATGCTCGCCGTCACCTTGAACATGCCCACGGCGTTGCCGTCCTGGTCGACCAGGAGGGGCGAGACGGTGCCCTGGGACGAGCGTTCTCCGTCGGACCCGGTGTATTGGAGGGGCAGCGCGCCGAGCTGCTGCGGGCCGCCGAAGAAGCGGCGGAACGCGTCCCGGGAGCCCGGTGAGAGCTGGTTGAACTCCCGTCCGAACTGCGCCTCGGCATGACGCAGCAGGCTGCCGGGGTCCGTCATGGAATCCATGGTCCAGAGCGGCAGCTTCTCCAGATGCGCCCGGAGGCCGGGCTCGTCGCGGCTGATGACATGGGTCGGCCCGGTGGGGTCTCCGGGAACGGTGAGGTGCTTGGGGAACCAGGCCGTGACGATTCCGGAGCCCACCGGGTCCGACCAGAGGCTCCCGTTCCGCGGCTGGAGGGGGACATCGTCGCCGGTGCCGTCGGCGGCCCCGTCGTCGGGGTCGGGGGTGCCGTCGTTCGGTGTCCGGATGCTCCAGGCGGCCTGGTAGTCGAAGGGGACGGCCGGCTCGCCGCTGCGCATCATGGTGGTGGCGACGACCGCTTGGGCGACGGTCGTGGACAGGGTGTGGCGGCCCAGGCCGATCGTGGGCGTCACGGAGAGGCTGAAGGCGGTGACACGGTTCCAGATATCGCCGAGGACCGGGACGGCCAGCGTATTGAGCTTGTTGGCCAGCGATCCGGCCCAGGCGGGCAGGGAGACGGTGCGCACCGCGCTCGTACCGCCTTGCGACGTCCTGTCGTAGCCCGAGGACAGCCGGTCCTCGTTGTTGCGCGGCGGGAAGCGGCCCGACGAGCCGTACATCTCCGATGCCCCGGGCTCCGAGAGGTGCAGGCGGACATCGAGCGGATACTCGGTGCCGTTGTGGACGACGGTGATGCGGTGGCCGTCGGGGCTCAGCAGCATCACCCGGTTGTCGTGCAGGGCCTGGGGGCTGATGAGGGTGTCGAGCTGCCGCTCGACATCGGCGCGCCGGGGGTCGTCCCGGCCGATGCCCTGGGCCTCCAGGGTGTTGAGCAGCCTCTGACGCAGTGCGTTCACAACTCCGGAGCCGGCGGTGGAGAGCTGCACCCCGCCGGGGACACCGCGGTGGTCCGTTCCGAGGTCGCGGACCGCGGGGGCGAGGTCCTCGGCCCTGTCGTCCTGCCGGAACAGCCGGCCGAACGCGTAGCCGCCACCGCCGAACGCCGCCGTGCCGTCGTTCTCCTGCCGGAACAACCGGCCCAGGCCGAAATCACCGTGCTCGAAGGGTGCCGGGTCGCCGTCGTCCTCCCGGAACAGCCGGTCCAGCCCGAAGTCGCCACGGCCGAACGCCGCCGCGCTGTCGTTCTCCTCCCGGAACAGCCGGCCGAGCCCGAAGTCACCACGGCCGAACGCCGCCGCGCTGTCGTTCTCCTCCCGGAACAGCCGGCCGAGCCCGAAGTCGCCACGGCCGAACGCCGCCGCGCTGTCGTTCTCCTCCCGGAACAGCCGGCCGAGCCCGAAGTCGCCACGGCCGAACGCCGCCGCGCTGTCGTTCTCCTCCCGGAACAGCCGGCCGAGCCCGAAGTCGCCTCCGCCGAAGGCCGGCTCGTCGTCGCCCTCCCCCACGGAGACGTCGTCGGCCTGCTGTCCGTCCGGGCCGAGCTGCTGCGGTTCCGAGTGGGCGTCGGTGTACACGGAGAACTCCGAGGCCGTGTGGAAGGAGTTCCCGTCGTCCGAGCCGATGTCCGTTGTCGTGGCGAACGGTGGCATGCTCGGACCGGGGGTGTTCTCCGGGTTCCCCGGCACGTTCTGAGGGGTGTCGTCCACCAGCGGCGGCGCCGAGCTGACGTTCAGATGGTCCCGTTCGTCATCGTCGTCGTCCGACAACATGTTCTCGTCCAGCCGCGTCTCCACCGGCACGGTTGCCGGTGCGGTGGCGGAGGACGGCTCGGGAACGGACTCGTTCCCGTTCCCTCCGGGCTTCTCCGTGGGGTCCTTCGACGGCACCGTACTCTCGGTGACCGGCTGGTTCGTCTCCTTCAGCGGGTCGTCGAACTGCTGGTCGGTGCTGCCCGCCCGAGTGGAATCGTCCATTGCCCCGGCCCGGTCCGACCCGGTCGCACTGCTCTCGGTGGAAATCCCCTCCGGTCGCTTCGCGCCCGAACCGGCATCGCCCGCGCCGGACCGCTGGGAAGCCTGATTCGACTGGTTGCCCTGGTTGCCCTGGTTGCTCTGGTGGGACGGGCTGTTGTGCTGCCCGGCCGGGGACTGGGAGGCCGCGGGGGCGGCGCTGCCGGCCACGCCCGCTCCAGCGCCGGTCGCGGTCGGGACGGGGGACGCCAGGGGCGGGCCGCTCTGCGGCTCGTCGTCCCCTTCCCGATTCCCCAGGTCGTCGGCGTCGTCGCCGTACAGAGACTCGTCGTCGGCGTCCACCGGCAGATAGCCGAGGTCGTCGTCCTCATGGGCGAAGAACTCGTCGAGGGCGAGGTCCGGCATTTCGTCGGTGAGACCGCCGGGGTTCGCCCCGGTGTCCCCGGCGGCGGCGAGCGACGCGGTGGCCCCGCTGCCGGTGGCCGCACCGTCACCTTCGGTGAGCCGGCTCGGCGGTGCCATGCCCAGGTTGCCGCGCAGCCCCATGGCCACGTTCTCGCCGCCGGTCTCCATCATGGCGCCCAGCCGGCCTTCGGCCATGCCGGAGGCGAAGGTCAGTCCGGACGTCTTGAAGGTGTGCTCGTCGGAGAAGATCAGGTTGTACATGCCCTCGGACACCGCGGCATGGGCGCCTTCGAAGAGGCCCCGGCCCGTGCCTTCGGCGATCTCCCGGAGGATGCTGCGTCCGAGGGAGTCGGCCGCGCCCTGGCTCAGCACCTTCGTCAGATCCGGGCCCAGTTCCTTCGCGATCGGCCCGAGCGCCTTCTCCAGCGCGTCCGGCAGCTCCCTCGTCCCGGTCTTCTCCAGCAGGGTCCGGGCCCAGTCGCGGCCCGCGTCGGCGGCCCCGTCGCCGTACTGGCGGCGGAAGGCCTCCCCCACGTCCTTGACGAAGTCGGCGGCGGCCTTGCCCGCGTTCGGGCCGTAGGTCCCCGGCAGGTTCTTCCGGAACGCGTCGCTGATGTCCCGGCCGAACGAAACCGGCGCCTTCGGATCCGGTTTGCCCGCATCCGGCGTTTCAGGAGACCTGGCTCCCGGTTCCGGCGCGGGCTCCGCCGGGTCCGGCTTCGGCCGGGGAGCGGGCTCCGGAGTTCCCGACTCGGTCTTCGGCTTGGCCGGTGGTCCGTCCTGGGGCGGCACCGGGGGCCCGTCCTTGGGCGGAACCACGGGGGCGTCCTTCGGCGGCGGGACCGGCGCCTCCATGTCCGGCTTGGTGTCCGGCTTGGTATCCGGCTTCTTCGGCAGCGGCCCGATGTCCACGTCCGGCTTCTTCGGCGGCGGCAGGACTCCGTCGATCCTGTTGCCGAGATTCCGCCCCGAGTCGAGCCCGAACATCTTCGCGAGCAGCTTCCCGAACCGGTTGCCCAGCGCGTTGAACGGACCGGCCAGCAGACCCTGCACCATCCCCGACAGCGCCGCGTTCTTCGTGAGATCCGTATCCCACTCGTCCCGCGTCCCCTGGTTCAGCTGAATCCACTGGATCATGGAATCCATCGCCACGCCCATACCGACGTTGATGACCTGATGCGTCAGCAGCATCACCACCAGACGGCCGAGCTTCGTCTTCAGGATCGCCCGTACGATCGCCTGCTTCTGCAGATACGCGCCGATCGACGCGCCGAAGAAGAACGCCGTCGCCGCCGCCACCGCAGCCTCGATCAGCAACGCCACCAACTGCGCGATGATCATGTACTTGGTGTACTGGAGCTGGGTCGCCGACTTCCGCGTGAAATCGGCGACCAACTTGGCCTGGTCACCGACGGCGTTGAAGTAGTCCAGGCCCTCCTGGCCCCCCAGGAAGGCCTTCATCGCCTCCTGGTACATCTTCGCGGCATCGCCGTCGAAATTCTGCTTCGTGTAGCCCAACGCATCGGCCACCATGGCCTGAAACGTCGTATTCAGCTTCCCCCGCAGATCCTCATGCACCTCGGCCAGGGCAAACAGCTTGTCCTCGTCACCGTCCGGCGGTATCTCACCCGTCAGAATGGCGAACAGCCAGGCGCACTCGGGGGGAAACTGAATCGACACGGGTCAGCCTCTCCTCGACCCGTTGATGTGGTCGATGATGCCCTCCTGGGAACCGCTCATCCGCTTTTTGTGCGCGCCCAGGGTCTTTCCGCTGTTCTTCGCGGCCTCGCCCAGGGCCTCGACGCCTTCCACCAGGGGAGCGAGTCCCTGGTAGTACTTCTTCGCGAAGGCCTCCCCGAACTCCCCGGTGCCCCAGCAGCCGCGGTAGGTGCTGATCTTGTCGATGTACTCCTCGCCCATGATCTTGAGCTTCTCGCCCACGCCTTCCAGGGACTCGCCGGCCTTCCCGACCTTCTCGGGGTCCATGTCGACGCCGCTCATCGCCCTGCTCCTTCCCGGGGGCCACCGGCGGTGCCCGTGGCGCCGCCGTCCTCGGTCTCGTCGTCGATCAGCTCGTCGAACAGGGCTCCCGCGGAGCGGGCGCCGGCCGGGGTCGCCGACACCTCGATGCCCTCCTCCCGCAGCGGAGCGAGGAGTTCGTCCCAGGACATGGGGGCGAAGCCGCCGTCGGCCCCGGCGGACAGACCGGGCACGGGACCGAAGGGCCGGTAGAGGTCGAGCAGTTGGGACGCGGCCTCCGTCCGGGCCTGGGTGATGGTCGCCATCAGGGTTCCGGCCAGCTCGGCGGGGGCCATGTTCCGGTAGCGCGAGGTGGGGAAGCGCAGGTTCTTCAGCTCGCCCTGGCCCCCCACGGTCGCCTCCACCGAGCGGTCCTTCGACGTCACGGTCACGGAGATCCGCGCCGCCTCGGCCGAAGCCTTCTCCAGTTGGGTACGGGTCTCCTCGAATTCGGCGAGGGCCTCGGCCAGTTGTTCTTCCAGGGGGTTGCTCATGCGGTATCCATCCGTGTGGCTCGTCGCTGCTCGGCGCGAGTCGTACTTTTGGGCCGGCTCGTACCGGTCCACGGCGACGGTGTCACCGGCCGATCACGCCGGCGACACCGCCCTCGTCGGTGCCCCAGACCTCTTCGTCCTCGCTGACCCAGGTCGCGCGCTCGCGCTCCTCGCCCTGGTTCCCCTGGCCGCCGCCCATACCGCCCATTCCCCCCATGGGGGGCGGCATCATCGGCATCATCCCGGAGCTGGTGGCGGGACGGCGGACCGCGGTCTCCTCCGCCACCGGGTTCGGCCGGACCCGGTTGGTGGTCGTCTCGTTGACCGCCACCGACCGTCCACTGCCACTGCCCGTCGAACCGGTTCCGGTCCCGGTCCCGGGGCCGCTGCCCGGGGGCAGGAAACTGTTGCCGATGCTGTTGGTGCTCAGGGTGGGTGGCGGGGAGCCGCCCGCACCCTGGCTGCCGCCGGTACCGCCGTTGTAGAGGTTCGGTACCCACGACGACTTCTTCCGCTCGCGGTCCAGGTAGTCGAAGCCGCCGTCACCGAACCGGCCGCCGCCGTTGGACCCGAGCCCCGACGAGCCCTTGCCGCCGGTCACGCTGACCGTGCGCCCGTCGGCGTCCGTGGTGACCGTGCGCCCGTCCGGGTAGGTGACCTTCCGGCGGCCGTCCTTGTACTCCTGGTCGACCGTGCCGTCCGGATACCGCGTGGTGGTGGAGCCGTCGACGTTGTGCTGGGTGATCGCGCCGGCCTTGCCGCCCAGCGGGTTGAGGTGCTCGGTGGTCTTCTTCCCGTCAGGGTCGGTCGTGGTGTAGGTGCCGTCGGGGCCGAGCCGGGTGGTGCTGCCGTCCTTGTAGGTGGTGACGACCGTGCCGTCCTTCTCCACCTTGGCGACCGAGCCGTCCGCGTACTCGATGGTCGAGGTGTTCTGCCCCAGGCGGGAGACCGTTTTGGTGCCGTCCGGGTCGAGGGTCGTGATGGTGCCGTCGGCGCCGATGGTCGTCCGGATGCCGTTGGCGTGAACGGTGGTGGCCGAGCCGTCCTTGTTGTACGTGGTGGTGGAACCGTCCGGATTCTTCACCGTCTCGCCCGGCGCCGGGCGGTCGACCGTCTTGTTGCCCTCGGAGTCCGTGGTCGTCAGTGTGCCGTCGGGCGCCCGCTGGACGACGGTCCCGTTCTTGTACTGCGTGACCGAGCTGCCGTCGGGCTTGAACGTGGTCTTCGTCCCGTCGGGGTAGCTGACGGACTGGCTGCCGTCCCGGTGCAGCACGGTGGTGGAACCGCCGGGGTTCACCGTCGTCACCGTGCCGTCGCGGCCGATGGTGGTGGCGGCGCCGTCCTTGTGGGTGATGGTGCGCGAGCCGTCCTGGTTGTACGAGGTGGTGGAGCCGTCGGGACCCTTGACCGTCTTCAACGGGGGCGAGCCGATGCCGGAGCCCGGCAGTCCGCCGAGTCCGGGCGACGGGTTGGGCGTCAGACCGGGCGGCAGGGCACCGGGCGGGAGCGTGCCGGGCGGGGTGGTCTCCTTGCGGCCGTCGGGGTACGTCGTCGTGTACGAGCCGTCCGGATTGCGGACGGAGACCGAACCGTCCGGGTTGCGGACGGTCACCGGGCCGGGGCCGTTCGAACCGAGACCGGGGAGCGGGGTGAGACTGTCCGGCCCGCCGGGGAGGTTCGGTCCCTTGCCGTTTCCGGTTCCGGGTCCGGGTCCGTTCAGTCCCAGTCCGGGCGGGGGCAGCAACCCGTTGTTGCCGTTGCCGAGTCCGTTCGGGCCGAGACCGGGCGGCGGACCGCCGCCGAGCTTGGACTCCAGCTCGTTCTTCTGCTTCTCCGCCTCTTCCTTCTGGCGTTCCAGCTCCCGCTGCTGCTCCTCGGCCTTTCGTTCCGACTCACGACCGGTGAACCGGGCCCGCAGATCGCTGAAGCCGATGGTGAACGGGAAGGACGAGACGGCCTCCCCGAGCGTGGCGAGCGCCCTGTTCAGCCGGACCGCCAGGGGTCCGGCGATATCGTCGAGCTGCTTCAGCCCGATGGGGCCGTCGGCGGCGCCGGTGCCGCCCACCCAGGTCTGGTACGCCTTCTGTCCGAGCGCCCGCCAGGCGTCCGGGTACCGCAGGTCCCCGAAGTCCGGATGGTGGATGGAGAAGCCCGCTTCCTTGACGCCCACGATGCTGGTGCTGGTTCCGAAGCTCTGGCCGACACCCACCACCTGCGTGCGCGCGTGGAGTCCCGCCAGGGCGATGTTGTTGGTGTTGAGATAGTGGGCCACCTGGTCGAGCCAGTAGTCGAGGTGGTGTGTGGGCAGCCAGCCCCCGTTCGGGTGCTTCATCCACCCTTCCCACGCCTTGAAGAGGTCGTCGGCCGCGGTCTTGATCTCGTTGCTCGCCTCGATGATGGTCTTTCCGGCGGCGGAAGTAGGGGTGTAGGCCGCCCCGGAGAGGACGAAGGCGCTGGCCGGCGCGTTGTCTCCGGCCCCGAAGAGGGTGAGGAAGTTCTTGTAGCCGCCGTGGATCCCGTCGATCAGCTCCCGGAAGGCGTCGGCGCTGGTACCGCGCCAGGCGGCGTCGTCCTCGCCGAGCTGCTTCATCCATCCCGCCAGTACGGCCTCCTTCTCCTCGAAGAACTTCCGTACGGCGTCGAAGGACTTGGCGGTGGCGATGAAGGAGTTCAGGTCGACGCTGTCTCCGGCCGGGACATCGGGGAAGGTCGCGGCCGTGCCCAGGGTCTTCAGCGTCTCCAGGGCCTTCCCGTAGGAGTAGTCGAACTTCCCCGCCACTCCGCCGTCACTGAAGTCGCTGCCGTCCTCCGACGACCAGGGGACCGACAGCTTGGCCTCGTAGTAGTAGTGGATATAGCCGTCGGATGACGCGTCGTCGTAGAACTGGATGGTCCGTTCCGGGCTGTACTCCGGATTCTTCGTCTGGACGTTCTGCGCCAGGTAGTAGAGCTCACGGGACTTGAGGTCCGCCGTCAGCCAGGCGCGTCCCCCGTACTTGTCGGAGTCGGGGGTTCCGCCGATCTGGCCGACGTCCTCGCGCTTTCCGCCGTCGAAACCGGTGAGCGGTCGGACGACGTCCTCCCAGAGGGCTATCTCGGCCATACGGGCGGGTCCTTCGGTGGGGAGGAGGAATTCAGACGGTGTTGGGGTTGGTGGGCTTGGTCGTCAGCCCCTGGTTGACACTCGCCCAGTCGTCGAGGAACTTCGACGACTCCACTTGGTCGAGGCTGGAGTCCTGGGCGTCCTCCATCGCCTTGATGGTGATCTGCAGATTCTGCGAGATGGCGGTGAAGAGCGTCTTCTGCTGAGCCTCGACGGCGTGCAGCGACCCGACCGACCCCGAATAGAACTTCTTCAGCGTCGCCGCGGTGAGCTTGTCCTTCTCCTTCGGCGCACCGAGCCTGCCCAGTTGCAGCGGGTTCTTGGCGAAGGCGGCACCGGGCTCTCCGGCCTGCCGGTCCAGGTCGGGCATGGAGTCGACCCGGCCGGTCCCCCCGGGATCGGACGGGTCCATGGGGTCGGTCATCAGCACGGCGAGGTCGTCGAGGAACCGGCGGACCCCGTTGACCTCGCTGTCCTTGAAGTTCTTCAGCGCCTCCACGTCCAGGTGGGAGAGGTCGACCTCTTGCGGACTCATCTGCACGCACTCCTACGGCGGGGACGGGAAAGAGAGGAACGGGGCGACGGCCCGTGGTGTCGCGCGTCAGACGCGGATCGAACCCCAGTCACTGGCCGCCTTGTTCTCGTGCCTCCGGTAGATCTCGACGATCTGCTCCAGCAGGGCACCGTGCTTGGTGAGGATGTCCGCGAGGCCGCTGGACGCGGCGTTCCAGGCCGCCTGCTTCTCGTCGTAGGTGGCGGCGTCGATGCCCTGCCAGGCGGCGCGCAGCACGTCCAGCTCCGAGTTGAGGGCGGCGACGGTGTTCTGGATGGCCTTGGTCTGCATGCGCATGTCCTCCGCCGCCATATGGACGGAGTTGTACTCGACGTGGATGACGCCGTCGTTGAGGTGACTGTTGAAGGACACGGAAGCTCCAGGTGGTCCGGTGGGGATGAGCGGGAAGGGCGGGCAGGACTGGAAGAAGGGGACGGCCGGAGGGGCGGGTCCGGGTCAGCCCTTCTTGCCCATCAGGGCGCCGTAGGCGCTGTCACCGAGCTGGGCGTGCTGGGCCTTGGCTCCGGCGATCAGCTCTTCGATCTCGCTCTGGGTACGGTTCTGGGCGAGGCCGGTGCGCTGGAGGGCGTCCATCATTTCCCGCATCCGGGCGGTGATCTGGTCGACCTGGCCGCTCCACTCGTTGAGCAGATTCTGGAAGGCGCCGCCGTCCTTGCCGCCGTACGCCCTGATCAGACCGTCCATCGTGGTGCGGACGTCCTGCTGGGAGCGCTTGATTCCGGTCTCCGCCTGCTGGAGCGCGTTATGGCCGAGCTGGTTGGAGTGCTGGCTGGAGGTCTGGATGTTCCCGGGGCCGGGAGAGGCAGTGGTCAAGGCGTGTCCTTGGGTCGGAGGAGAGGCCGTGGAGGCGGCGCGGTCAACCCGCGCCGAACGCGGCTGATGCTAGGGAGCGACAGATGACGCGGGCAATGATCGGGGGACTTTCTTGAGCTTCTCCTGATCTTCCGTCATTTCGTGCCGACGGGATCGGAACGGTGGGGCGCCCGGGAGGATGTGCAGGCGCGTCATGTGGTTTACCGGCAGGACCGATTGGCTGGAATTCGACGGTCGGCGGCGCCGGTCGCCGCGGCGACGTCCAGTTCGGGGCCGGTGGGCAGCATATCGAGCAGCCGTGACGGTACGGCCTGAACCGCTGCCCCCTTCAGGCCGAGGCGCTGGGCCGCGGTGCCCTCGCCGATCCGGTACTTCACGCCGACATCGGTGACCAGATAGGTCGTCGTGCCGCGGACGCCGCCGCCCGCGCCGAGGGCGGCGACCAGGGCCCCGCGGCCCGGGGCGACGGTGATCCCGTCCACCGGGAGACAGGCGGGGGCGATCTCGGCGCCCCTTGCAGGGGGCACCGAAGCGGGGGCGGCGGGGAGCAGGGCGAGCCGGATCCGGGGGGTGGTGCCCTCGGGTTGGATCTGGGCGCAGAGCGCGGCGCCGGGGGCGGCCCGGACGATCGGCGGGGTGGTGGTGGGCCAGTCCGCCGGGGTCGGAGCCGCGGACGCCGCCGGTGCCTGGCGCCGGGTCAGTTCGTCGGCGGTCAGGGGCAGTGCGGTGGGCCGGGCGCCGGGGTAGGCCTGGGCCGCGGTGCGGGCGTCGCCCAGGACGAGGGCGGCGGCGAGCGGGCCGAGGGGCCGCAGTCCGGCTTTCTCCAGCAGGAAGTACTGGCCGGCCGCACCGGGTGATTCGAGCCGGAACACCTGGCCGACCCGGGCGGTCGCGGTCCCCGTCCGGCCGGACTGCGTACCGCGGCCGTCGACCTCGGGTGCCACCAGATCGGCTCCGGCGGGCAGGCTGCTGAGGAAGGCGGCGGAGACCGGGACGGGTGGGGTGCCGGAGTAGCCGAGGGCCTGCAGGGCACCGTGTCCGCCGATCCGCAGACGCTGGTCGCCCCAGAGGAGATGGCGGGTGCCGTCGTCGGCGCGGACCAGCACGGCCCGTTGACGGCCGGGGGCCTCGCCGTCGGCGGCCGGGCCGAGGCGCAGGGAGGTACGGGTCTGCCGGCCGGTGCCGTCGGGTCCCGTGCGCAGGGGTTCCTCTGCGCAGACCTGCCAGGCGCCGCGTTCCAGGTCGCCGGGGCCGGGCAGGGCGTCCGGGGCTCCGGGGATACCGACGGGGGTGCCGCGCCGTTCGCCGCGCAGGGAGGCCGCGGAGACGCTGACGGTACCGGGCGTCTTCTCGGCGATCAGCCGGGCGGAGGCGTAGTTGTGCACCGGGCGGAGCACGCCGTCGAGGTACAGATAGCGGGTGCCGGTGTCCTTCTGGACGATGAGCGCGTTCGAGGTGCGCCAGGTCTTGGTGCCGGCCGGTGCGATGAGTCCGTAGAGCAGGAAGCCGAGGACGAGGACGACGGCGAGTCCGATGCCCCAGGCCAGCCCGCGGTTGGTGCGCCCGCCCGGGGTCTCGGGGGCGTCGGGGTCCTGGCGGAGCATACCGCCGGTGAGTCGGCCCATGACGAACATATGCGCCTGGACCTGGTCTTTTCTGGACTGCACTGGGTGTTCCTCCGCCCTGATCCGTGGGTTGGTGGATGGTGCGGCCGGGGGCCGCAGCGGTCATGTCCCGGGGTCAGCCCGAGACGCCGCGCAGCCGGCCGTACACGCCGAGCACCCAGAGCGACAGCGGGATCAGGGCGACCGCCGCGCAGGTGTGGAGGATGTCCCCGGCGCGGCCCCAGTGGGGCACCATCCGGCGGCCGGGCACCGTCCAGGAGGCGATGGCCGCGGCGCCCGCGAGGGCGAGGAGGGCGGCGAGCAGCACGGGCCGCCGCTCGGGGGCGAGGTCGGGTGCCGCGGTCAGGGCCATCAGCACCAGTCCGCAGAGCCCGGGGAGGATGACGGCGGGCCGCTGCCAGGCGTGGCCGATACCGCGGGAGTGGAGGAGCAGAAGCAGGCAGAGGACCGCGGCGGTGACCCGGGCGGGGGTGCCGGGGTCGTCGGCGAGGAGGGCGGTGAGGACCGCGGTGAGCAGCAGGCCGATGGCCGCGTACAGGGCGGTCATCCACTCCTCGGCCAGGCCGGTCCGGGTCACGACGTGCCCGTGGGGGTGCGGGTCGATGCCTTCCTGGAGTTCCTCGGCATTGGACGGGAGCACGGGGAGCCGCAGTCCGGAGAGCCGGAAGGAGATCCCGGGGACGAGTCCGCCGATGAGCACGGCGACGACCGCGACGGGTGCGGCGGCGGATCCGGCGCCGGTGTCGAGCGTGAGCATCAGGATGCCCCAGACCGCTCCGCCGGCGGCGGGGACGGCGAGGGAGAGCAGCAAGGGTACGTAGGCGGCGACCGCGGCGACCGCGAGGACGGCCCCGCCCGCCGCCGCGGCGGCCGCGGCGAGCATTCCGGCGCCGGTCACCAGTCCGCCGCCGGTGGTGTCACCGGCCGTCAGCAGTGCCCCGGCCAGCGCCAGATAGGGCGGTACGAAGACGCCCAGGGCGGCTCCGGCGGCGGCGTCGCCGACCGCGCGGGAGGCCGCGCCGGCGGCGAAGAGCACCAGCAGTCCGGTGGCGGCGGCGACGGCGGCGCGGGTGGTGAACGGGCCGCCGGGCAGGGCGCAGACCACCCAGCCCGCGGCGAGCAGCAGACCGGCGGTGCCCAGCAGCATCCGGCGGCCGCTGCGGGCGTTCCAGCCGTGGGGCCGTTCGCGCATGCTGCCGGCGACCCCGTCGACCAGATCGTCGAAGTGGATCGCGGGCAGCGCTTCGGTGCGGGGCCGCAGATGCAGGATGTCGCCGTCGCGCAGACCGAGCGCCTCCAGGGTGCTCTCCTCGTCGAGGGGGTCCTCGCCGAGGCGCTGGAGCACCCAGCCGCCGTGTTCGATTCCCTGCTCGGCGAGTTCCTCGCCCGCGTGGTCGAGGAGGGTCGGCAGGAGGTCCGCGAGCGGGACGTCTCCCGGGACCGCGAGGTCGAGCAGTCTCCGGGGGGTCCTGACCGTCAACCGGCACAGACCGGGGCTAGATATGCCCGAAGTTTCCGTCATGCGAATGCAGCACCTATCCGAGGGGCCGGGGTACCGAAGGGGAGGTAGCGCACACTACCGTGGGCAACACGTCAGGTCACAGGGCCCCTTGGCCCGACCGGCGGCCGCTCTCGCCGCACCGGCCCCGCCCGGAGTTCCGGGTGCGCGGCCGCGACCGGGACATGAGAACCCGAGGAGAGTTCCAGCGTGAGCACCGTGCTGTTCCGTCGGCCCGCGCGCCGCCGTGGCCCCGATATGCCCGAGGGAGAGCTGAGTCTCCAGGAGCCGCCGACCCTGCCGGAGGCGGAGCCCAACACCTCGGCGATGTGGACCTATCTGCCGATGGGCCTCACCTCGCTGGCGATGCTGATGATGTTCCTGAGACCCAATCAGGCCACGGCCTTCAGCTATATCGCCATCGGGCTGATGCTGCTCTCCTCCGTGGTCATGATCCTGGCCCAGGTGATCCGCAGCGCGAGTGAACGCAAACGCAAACTCAAGGGTGACCGGCGGGACTATCTGCGCTATCTGACGCAGATGCGCCGCAAGATCCGGGGCACCGTGGCGGAGCAGCAGAAGGCGCTCGCCTGGCGGCATCCGGAACCGGCCGCGCTCTGGGCTCTGGGCGGTACGAGCCGGCAGTGGGAGCGCCGGGCGTCCGACGAGGACTTCAGCGAGGTGCGGGTGGCGGTCGGCGAGCAGAAGCTCGCGCTCCGGCTGGCACCGCTGGCGACCCGGCCGGTGGAGGATCTGGAGCCGTTGTCCGCCCATGCGCTGCGCAGCTTCATCCGGGCCTACGGGACCGTTCCCGGGCAGCCCATCGCCCTGTATCTGCGGGCCTGGTCACGGGTGCTGGTCACGGGTGACGAGGAGCAGGCCCGGGCGCTGGTCCGCGCGATGCTGGCGCAGCTCGCCGCCTTCCACGCCCCGGAGGAGCTGAATATCGCCCTGTGCGTGTCGGACGAGCGGCGGGCCGATTGGGAGTGGCTCAAATGGCTGCCGCACGCCCAGCACGGCTACCAGCGGGACGGGGCCGGGCAGGCGCGGCTCGCGGCGGCCGACTTCCAGTCGCTGGAGGAGCTGCTGGGGGCCGATTTCACCCAGCGTTCGCCGTTCGACCCGGACACTCCGCCGGGCCGGGAGGAGCCCTTCACGGTCGTTGTGGTCGACGGCGGCTCGGTGCCCGGCGGGCACCGGGTGACGGGCGTCGGATACCGCAACACGGTCCTGGTCGACCTGGCGGGCGCGCTGGAGTGGAAATCGGGCCGGGGTACGCTGCGGCTGCGGCTCGACGAGGAGGGCCTGCACCTGGTCCGTACCGATCGCGATCGCAAAGAGCAGTCGACGTTGCTGGGTGAGCCCGATGCGCTGGGCCCGGTCGCGGCGCAGACGCTGGCCCGGCGGCTCTCCCCGTACCGCCTCGGTGGTGGTGTCATCGCGTCCGAGCCGTTCGTGACCGATACGGAACTCACCGCGCTGCTCGGCATCGGGGATCTGCGGCGGCACGAACCGGCGCGGCTGTGGCGCTTCCCGGTCGAGGGCCGGGGCCGGCTGCGGGTTCCGATCGCCGTCGGCGAGGACGGTACGCCCGTCGAGCTGGACATCAAGGAGTCCGCCCAGGGCGGTATGGGTCCGCACGGCATGCTGATCGGCGCCACCGGTTCCGGCAAGAGCGAACTGCTGCGGACGCTCGTGCTGGGGCTGGCGCTCACCCACTCCTCCGAGACGCTGAACTTCGTCCTCGTCGACTTCAAGGGCGGCGCGACCTTCCTCGGTATGGACGAACTGCCGCATACCTCGGCCGTCATCACCAACCTCGCCGACGAGGTCGCGCTCGTCGGCCGGATGCAGGACGCCCTCCACGGCGAACTCGTACGACGCCAGGAGCTGTTGCGGAAGGCGGGCAACTACGCCTCGGTCCTGGAGTACGAGCGGGCCCGCGCCTCCGGTACCCCGCTGACCCCGCTGCCGAGTCTCTTCGTCGTCGTCGACGAGTTCAGCGAACTGCTGGCCGCGCACCGCGACTTCATGGAGCTGTTCGTGATGATCGGCCGGCTCGGGCGGTCCCTCGGGGTCCATCTGCTGCTTGCCTCCCAGCGGCTGGAGGAGGGCCGGATGAGTCAGCTGGAGGGCCACCTCTCGTACCGGATCGGTCTGCGGACCTTCTCCGCCATCGAGTCCCGGGGCGTCCTCGGCGTACCCGATGCCTACCATCTGCCCTCCCAGCCGGGCAGCGGCTATCTCAAGAGCGGGGTGGAGGCGCTGACCCGGTTCCGGGCCGCCTATGTGTCCGGCGCCTACAAGGCTCCCCGGCTGGGCAGCGCGCGGCGGGCGCAGATCGCCCGTCAGGTCGTGCCCTGGGGTACCGAGTGGGTGGTGCCGCGGGTGCTGCCCGCAGCCCCCGAACCGGAGCCGGAGCCGGAGGCCGGGTCATCGGATGAGGAGAGTCTGCTGGGGCTCGCGCTGGAGAAGCTCCGGGGCAGCGGGCCGCCCGCCCATCAGGTGTGGCTGCCGCCGCTCGACGCGCCGCCCGCCCTCGACACGCTGCTCCCGCCGCTGACCCCGCACCCGGAACTCGGTCTCACCGCGGCCGACTGGCCGGACCGCGGCCGGCTGCGGGTGCCGGTCGGTCTGGTGGACCGGCCGTTCGAGCAGGTACGGGATCTCCTCATGGTCGATCTGTCCGGTGCGGGCGGCCATCTCGCCGTGGCCGGCGGCCCGCAGAGCGGCAAGAGCACCGTGCTGCGGACCCTGATCTGCTCCCTGGCGCTCACCCACTCGCCGCGCGAGACGCAGTTCTACTGCCTCGACTTCGGCGGCGGCGCCCTCTCGTCGCTGGCCGGACTGCCCCATGTCGGCGGGGTCTCCGGCCGGCTCGACCGGGAGCGCATCGCCCGTACCCTGGCGGAGGTCACCTCCCTGCTGAACCGGCGCGAGCTGTTCTTCCAGGAGCACGGCATCGACTCGATGGCCACGTTCCGCAGGCGGCGGGCCCGGGGCGAGTTCCCCGATTCTCCGTTCGGCGACGTCTTCCTCGTCGTCGACGGCTGGTCCACCGTCCGTACCGATATGCCGGACGATCTGGAGCATTTCCAGGCCATCGTGTCCCGCGGTCTGAACTACGGCGTCCACCTGGTCATCAGCACCTCCCGCTGGGTGGAGGTGCCGTCGTGGCTGCGGGACCAGATCGGCAACAAGCTGGAGCTGCGGATGGGCGATCCGATGGACTCCACCGTCGACGTCCGCAAGGCGGCCACCGTGCCCGTCAGCCCCGGGCGGGGACTGAACGGCGACAAGATGCACTTCCTGGCCGCGCTGCCGCGGATCGACGGACAGGAGCAGGCCGAGGATCTG
Source organism: Streptomyces sp. NPDC094448 (assembly GCF_044763775.1). NCBI lineage: Bacteria > Bacillati > Actinomycetota > Actinomycetes > Kitasatosporales > Streptomycetaceae > Streptomyces > Streptomyces sp. NPDC094448. The sequence goes on from NZ_JBIWGU010000003.1 coordinate 377,074, forward strand.
GCGGACGCCCTCGCGGATCTCGTCGAGGCGGTCGCCGACCACTGGGACGCCCCCGCCGCGCCCCCGGTGCGGATGCTGCCCACCAGGCTGGCGGCGGCGGACCTGCCCGACGGGCCCGATCCGCTGCGCATCACCATCGGCCTCGACCAGGCCGAACTGGAGCCGGTCCGGCACGACTTCACCCAGAGCCCGCACCTCTATCTGGTGGGCGACACCGAGAGCGGCAAGACCAGCGCACTGCGGCTGATCGCCCAGCGGATCATGGCCCGGCACACCCCGGACGAGGCACGGTTCCTGGTCGCGGACTTCCGGCGGGAACTGATCGCCGCGATCCCCGAGGAGTACCGTCTCGGCCACGCCGTCTCCTCGGTTCCGCTGCGCGAGTACGTGGGCGGGGTGGCCCGCGCGATGGCCGAACGGACGCCGGGCGCCGATATCTCCCCCGCGCGGATGCGGCGGGCGGACTGGTGGGAGGGCCCCCGGCTGTTCGTCCTCGTCGACGACTACGAACTCGTCGGCTCCGGTTTCGACAGCCCCCTCGAACCGCTTCTGACGCACCTTCCCCTCGGGTACGAGGTGGGACTCCACGTGGTCGTCGCCCGCGCCGCCTCCGGCGCGGGCCGCCAGGATCCCCTCGTACGGAAGCTCCAGGAGGTCAACACCTCGGCGCTGCTGCTGTCCTGCCCGCCGTCCGAAGGCCAGGTCGTCGACGGGGTACGGTCCCGGATCCTGCCGCCGGGCCGGGCGCAGAGCGTGGTCCGGCGCAAGCCGGGGATGATGCAGCTCGCCCTGCCCGACGAGGTGGTGGAGGAGCCGGGAGGGGACGGGGAGTAGGGCCGGTCCGGGTCCGCAACACGGGGCCGTCCGCCCGCGGGGCCGGGCCTGCGGACGGGGGCGCGGCCCCAGGTGCGTGCGACCGCGAGGCGGCGGGGACCCGGCGAGGTGAGGGGGCTCTGCTCGTCCACATGGGGTACGCCCCCGGGCTACCGCGCCCGGGGCCGGAGGGCACCGGAGAGTGTGCGTGCCGGGCGCCGCGGGCCGGGGTGACCTTCCGACCGCCCGGCGGCCGGCGCACCCGTCACCGGGTCCGGCGGTCCGCCTCGTAGCGGCCGGGGCGCCAGTTGCGGGCCCGGCCGCGCGGCAGGACCGCCGCGGCGAAGGCGACCGCCAGGATCGTGCCGATCGAAGCGGCCGTCACCAGCAGGGCCGTGGACCGTGCCGCGCCGGTGCCGGTCGGCTCCGGCAGCGCGACGGGCTTCTCCGCGGCGGGGGCGGCGGCCGCCGGGCGGGCCGGTCCCGACACCGCGCCGTACGGGTCCAGGGCCGGCAGTCCGGCACCCGGATAGGCACCGGCCAGCAGCCGCTCCCGGACCTGGTCCGCCCGGAGCGCCGGATGGTAGGAGCGGACCAGGGCCGCCGCCCCCGCCGTCACCGCGGCCGCCAGGGAGGAGCCCGATGCCGTCCACTTCCCGTCGCCCACCGGTCCCGGGCCGACGAGGGCCGCCCCCGGGGCCGTGAGATCGGCCCGGGTGTAGCCGGGCGCCGCCGGATTCCGGACCCCCTGCGGACCGCTGTCCAGTACCGCCAGTGCCTCGGGCGGCGGTGCCGGGGCGGGCGGTCCCTGGCTGCCGCCGGAGCCTTCCCGCGGAGCGGCGTCCACGGCGGCGGGGACGACGACGAGGCTGTCGCTGCGGGCGGCGGCGGCCATCGCCGCCCGTACCGCCGGAAGGGAGCCGTCCAGCGGCGCGGTCACGGTGATCACATCGGCGCCTGCCTCGGCGGCCTTCCGGACCCCGGCCGCGAGCAGGGCGGGATCCGGCTCCCCCCGCTCCCCCGTGCCCCGGACCGCCAGGATCCGCGCGGCGGGCGCCACCCCGGAGAACCCCTGCCCCGGCAGGCTCGCCCCGGCGACCAGCCCGGCCTGGAACGTCCCCCGGCCCACGCAGTCGCGGCCCGCGGCGCCGAGGGCGGTGACCCGGCCCGCGAGCACGGCAGGGGCGGCGCTGACCCCGGTGCCGACCACCGCGACCGTCGTCCCCCGCCCCTGCGAAAGCTTCCACACCTGGTCGAGACCGAGGGCGCGGCGCGTCCACGGCGCGGCCGGCGTCGGCCGGCCGCGGTGGGTGGTGCAGCCGTCCTGCCCCGGGGGCAGCCGCTCCGGCATGCCCGGCAGGGTGGTCGTCCCGCTCTCGCCCCCGCCGGCCGGAGCGGTGGGGTCCGCGAACGCGGCGGGCGGTGGCAGCAGCACGGCGAGGGTGACCAGGCCGAGCAGCGCGGTGGTACGGCGGCGCAAAGGAACGGTCCTCACTTCGGGGTTCGAGGAGTCGGGGAAGCGGGCCCCGCACCGGTGACAGGGCGGCTCGGTCAGTCCCCGCAGAGGTCTTGGGGAAGCAGCAGACGCAGATCGTCGAGGGTGGGTGCGGGCACCGCACTGAGCCGCCGCGCCTGACGGGTCATCATGGTCTCCAGGGTCTGCCGGGCGAGCCGGGCGTTGCCGAAGGTGCGGCCGCGCGGGATCGACTCGAAGTGGGCGCGCAGATCGGCGGCCGTGCCGGGGGCGCATTCGTAGCCGTTGTCCACGGCGTGCTGCCGGACGATGGTGACCAGTTCGTCGGAGGAGTAGTCGGGGAATTCCACGGTCCGGGTGAAGCGGGAGGCGAGACCCGGATTGGAGTTCAGGAAGCGGTCCATCTCCTCGGTGTAGCCGGCGGCGATCACCACGACCTCGTCCCGGTGGTCCTCCATCAGCTTCAGCAGGGTGTCCACGGCTTCCTGGCCGAAGTCCGAGGAACCGGCCCCGGCGGACGCGGGGGTGAGGGTGTAGGCCTCGTCGATGAAGAGGACGCCGCCGATCGCCCGCTGGAAGACCTCCTTGGTCAGCTGGGCGGTGTGGCCGACGTACCGGCCGACCAGATCGGCCCGGGACACCTCCACCAGCTGGCCGCGCGGCAGCACTTCCAGGGAGGCGAGCAGTTCGCCGTAGAGGCGGGCGACGGTGGTCTTGCCGGTGCCGGGTGGGCCCGCGAAGACGAGGTGGTTGCTGATCCGGGGCGCCGGGAGGCCTGCCGCGGCCCGGCGGCGGGCGGTGGCGAGCAGGTTGACCAGATCGCCGACCTCGCGTTTGACGGCCGCGAGTCCGGTCAGGGCCTCCAGCCGCAGCAGGGGGTCCTGGCCGTCGTCGGCCCCGGCGCCGGAGGCGGCGGACGGTCCGACGTCCTCGGCGGTCAGCAGGGCGAGGTCCCGTTCGCCGACGTCGCCGCGGACGGCGAGGCGGGACGCCTGGCGGTCGACCATCTCCTCGAAGACCTTGCGGGCGGTGCGGCCGTTGCCGAAGGAGGCGTCCCTGGGCATGCGCTCGAAGTGGCCGCGGAGCGCGGCGCGGGCATCGCCGTCGAGTTCGTAACGGTGTGCGGAGCACATCCGGTCCACGATGGTGACGAGTTCCTCGGAGGTGTAGTCGGTGAACTCGACGCTGCGGGTGAAGCGGGAGGCGAGACCGGGATTGGAGGCGAGGAAGTCCGTCATCTCCTTGGGGTATCCGGCGGCCACCACCACGATGTCGTCGCGGTGGTCCTCCATCAGTTTGACCAGGGTGTCGATGGCCTCGCGGCCGAAGTCGGCGCCCGAACCGCCGGAGTCGGAGAGCAGGGTGTACGCCTCGTCGATGAAGAGGACGCCGCCGAGGGCCCGGTTGAAGGTCTCCGTGGTCTTGATGGCCGTGCCGCCGATGATCTGGGCGACGAGGTCGGCGCGGGAGACCTCGACGAGATGGCCGGACGGCAGCACGCCGAGGGAGGCGAGGATGGAGCCGTAGAGGCGGGCGACGGTGGTCTTGCCGGTGCCGGGCGGGCCCGCGAAGATCAGATGCCGGCTCATCGGCGGCGCGGGCATCCCGAGCCCGGCGCGGCGCTGCGCCATCCGGTTGAGGTTGATCAGGGTCAGGACCTGGTGTTTGACATCGTCGAGGCCGATCAGCGATTCCAGTTCGGCGACGGGCCCGTCCGGGGCATCGGCGGTACCGCCGGTGACGGGGGCGCCGCCGGGCAGCCGGCCGTCTCCGGCGGCTTCCGCTTCGGCGGCGCTGCCGAAGGCGTCGGGAGCGCCGTTCCCGGTGCTGGTCAGTCGTTCCACCGCGACCCGGTCACCGGCGACGGTCTGGCGCAGCCCGCTGCCCTTGTTGTCGCGGACCGCGCAGTCGACGAGGGATACGGGTCCGGGGCCTTCGATCCGGATCCCGTCGGCGCCGGCGCCGGTGGCCTCGCAGGAGTTCAGGGAGGCACGGGCCCCCTCCGCGATCCGTACGCCGTGTTCGCCGGGGTCCCGGACCGTGGCCCGGGTGGCGGTCAGTTCGCCCTGGTCGTCGACGCGGATACCGTCGGCGGGGCAGTCCTGGACGTCGAGGTCGCGGACGGCGAGGGCACCGAGGGCACCGATGTGCACCGCGGGGCCGGTACCGCCGCGGATCCGGCCCTGGCCGAGGTAGAGGCTGCCGTGGCCCGAGACATGGATCCCGGCGCCGCCGCTCCCCTCGACCAGGCACTCCTCCAGTCGGCCGCGGCCGTCCTTGAGGACCTCGATGCCGTGGCCCCCGGCGCGGGTCACCGTGGAGCGGCGCAGCAGGGGGTTGGCTCCGGCGCGGATGACGATGCCGCTGCCGCCGCTGCCGGTGACCTCCAGCCGGTCGGTCTCCGCGGCGGAGTCCTCCTCCAGCAGCACTCCGGTCGATTCGGCGTCGCGGACGACGGTGGCGGTGAGCTGCGGGGAGGAGAATCCGGCGACCCGGACGGCCGCGTCCCGGGCGGCGGTGAAGACGCAGTCCTCGACGGTGCCCCGGCTGCGCTCGGTGACGAGCAGGGCGTTTCCGGCGGTGCGTTCGGTACGGCAGCGGCGCAGGGTGGGCGCGGCTCCGCCGCCGACGACGAAGCCGTGGCCGCCGCTGTTCCGTACGGTGACGTCCTCCAGGAGCGTGGTGCCCGAGGAGTTGGCGAAGACGCCGACGGCGCAGTCGGTGACGGTGGTACGGAGGAGGGTGACGGCGCTCTGTTCCTCGGCGGCGACGCCGGGTTTGTCGGTGGCCGAGATCTCGCACGCCTCGACCCGGACCCGGGCCCGGCCGTTGGCGAGTACCCCGTTGCCGCGGGCGTCGCGCAGCTTTCCGCCGCGCAGGGAGAGCCGGCCCTCCTCGCCCGCGACCACGGCGGAGGTGCCGAGGTGTTCGACGACGCACTCCTCCAGCAGGCTCTCGGGGACTGCGGTGGTCACGACCCCGGCGCCCTGGGGGTTCTCGATACGGCACTGGCGTACCGCGAGGGCGCCGTCGCCCCGGGCGAACAGGGCGGCCCAGGAGGCCCCGTACACCTCGCAGCGGTCGAGGAGCAGCTGTCCGCGGGGGACGTCGACGACCGGCAGTTCGTTGTCGTGGCCGCGCAGCACGAGGTCGTTGACCATCGCGGAATCGCAGGAGAGGGTCAGCGCGGTACCGCGGCGGGGTGCCAGCTCGACCGTGCCGCGGCCTTCGAGCGCGGTGAGGGTGAGAGAGGTGGTGAGGGTGAGGCTCTCCTCGTACCGTCCGGGGAAGATGCTGATCACCGCGCCGGTCCGGGCGATGCGGAGGGCCGCGGAGATGGTGGAGCAGTCGCCCGTTCCGTCCGGCGCGACGGTGAGCAGCTGGCGTGACACTTTCTGACCTCCCGGGCGCCCCGACGTCGATGCTCCGTACGAGTCCGCTCACTCCCGGGGCGGGTGGAACTGTTGTGCCCATCATGCCTGTTGAAACGCCCGGAATGCCACCGCGGGCGGCGGGGGCGGGAGGATTTCCGCGGCCCGGCCGGACCGAGCGGGCCGGGTGGGGGCGGGAGGGGGCGGGCCGCCGGGGCCGCCGCTTCGGCGGCCGTGATCCCTCGTCCGTGCGGGCCGCCGGATGGGAGAATGACCGTCCAGGGAACGGCGAACAAGGGGACGTGCGGTGCGGCGCTACGACCGGCTCAGGGAACTCCGGCGGATGGACCCGGAACAGGACTGCTGGGAGATGTACCGGCTCATCGCCGTGTACGAGTTCCCCTGGGACTTCACCCGGGCCCTGGAGCTGGCCCTCTTCCGTACCTACGCCGTCCCCTCCATCGGCGCCCTGCTGCTGCGTACGGCCCAGTTCACCGAGCGGCCCCAGAAGCGGTACGACGACACCGCGCTGCTCCTCGACGCGGTCGTGGAGCACGGCTTCGCGAGCGAACAGGGGCGGACGGCGATCCGCCGGATCAACGCCATGCACCGCAGTTACGACATCGGCGACGACGATATGCGCTATGTGCTCGCCACCTTCGTCGTGGTGCCCAAACGCTGGCTGGACCGCTACGGCTGGCGCCCGCTGACCCCGCATGAGCTGCGGGCCTGTACCGCCTACTACCGGCAGCTCGGCCGGCATATGGGAATCCCGGAGATCCCGGAGACCTTCGCGGAGTTCGAGCGGTACCTCGACGACTACGAGGCCCGGCACTTCGGCTGGGACGAGGGCGGCCGGGCGGTCGCCGACGCCACGCTGGACCTGATGACGTCCTGGTATCCCGGTCCGCTGGCACCGGGCCTGCGGGCGGCCACGATCTCCCTGTTGGACGGGCCGCTGCGAGAGGCCTTCCGCTTCCCGGCGCCCTCCCCGGCGCTGCGCCGGACGGTCGAGGGGGCGCTGAAGCTGCGGGCGCGGGCGGTACGGCTGCTGCCGCCGCGCCGGACACCGCACTTCGCACGGCAGAACCGTGAGATCAAGGGCTATCCGCAGGGCTACCGGCCGGCGGAGTTGGGCACGTTCCCGGTGCCCGGGATCCGCGGCTGCCCGGTGCCGCACGGCTCCCGGCCGGCAACGCCTCCGCAGCCGCCGGTGGCACCGGACGCCTGAGGGAGACCGGTCCGGGCGAACGCGCCGGGCCGCCGGGCGGGAACACCTTCGTCCTGCGGGTCGACGGGCAGGGCTGTGCGGGTATCGGGGACGGCGGCCCGGACGCCGGCGCCGAGGCCGTGATGGGCCGCTGCACGGCGGCCGACCACCAGATCTCCGTCATCGGCCCGATCGGACGGGCGGGGGGCGGCGCACTCCGGGGTCCGCGGCGCCGCCGCCCCCGCACTCCGAACACTCCGCCCGTCCCACCGCCCTGGCCAGGGGCACGAGACCGCCGCTGCCGGGCCGTACCGCCGCCATCAGCGCCGCGGCCCCGGCCGAGACGCCCCAGTCGGGCCGGTCCGCCGTCCCGGTCTCCTCCGGTTCCGGTGCGGCCGCCCCCGTCTCCGTCTCCGTCTCCGCGACGGCCGCGCGGACCATCGCGGCAAGCCCGGCGACAGCGGCGTTCCCGGCGGACGCCCCCTCCGCTGCGGCGCGTTCGGCGGCCCGCTGCCGTACCCCGTCGTCGAGACGCGGCCCGAGCGTGAGCAGCCGGTCGTGGATCAGCGTCTCCCGGACGGTACGGCGGGTCCGCGGCGATGCCCACCAGGACGCGCCCGCCGGACCGCCGGTCTCCCCCGGTGTCGTACGGAGCAGCCGCCACAGCGGCGCCAGTCGCCGGTAGGCGGTCCAGGCGGTCGCCTGCTCCTCCAGGCGGGGACCGATCAGCGGGAGCAGGAAGCCGACCGCGGTGACGAGCGCGCCGACGGCGGCGACGGGCGGTGCGGCGCCGGTGCTCAGGCCCGACAGGTCGCGGCCGCACCAAGCGGCGACGACGGCCGTCAGCTTGGTGGCGCTGAAGGCCCAGTTGAGGACGAATCCGCAGACCAGTACGGTCAGTCCGGCCCGCAGCCAGCCGCCGACATGGCGCGCCCAGCGCAGACAGAGCACCGTGGTGACGGTCGCGGAGAGCAGATGCGCCCCGAGATAGAGGACGATCATCTCGCGGATGTACGGAGTGGTGGCGTAGTACGTGTCCAGATCGCGCAACCGCTCCTCGGGGGCCTCGCCCAGGAAGAACAGGACGGGCAGGGCGACCGTGGCCACCGCGTAGACCGCGATCCACTGCCGGGTGCGGCGGCGGACCCGGTCCGGCGGCCCGCCCCGCCAGTTGACGATCAGGACGAGGCAGGAGCAGTCGAAGACCCCCATGATCATGTAGACCAGGGGGCCGGACACATTGGGGATGCCGGTCAGTTCGTTGACGGCGGAGATGGTGGGCGGCGCGCCGAAGAAGAAGCAGAGGCCCGCGGTGCCGACGAGGGCGCACACGGAGCGGATGAGCGGATTGTTCCTCCCGCGCACCAGCGCGGGCAGTTTGGCGACGAAGACCAGGGCGAGGAAGGCCGAGGGAACGTAGTAGTCGCTGCTGCGCACGGTGCGGTCAGTCCGTCCCGCCCGGACGGCCCGCGGTGGTCTTCCCCGGTGGCCGGGGTCCGGCTAACGGAGCGTGGCCGGGGCGGCGCAGGGGCCCGCCGCCCGGCCCGGTGTGGGCGAGCGTCTCCTGGATGCGGCGCGCCAGGGGACTGTCCGGGGCGGTGCCGTCCTGCTCCGCCCAGGACCGCAGCCGGGTGGCGAGGCCGACGCCGAACTGCTCGGCCTCGGCCTCCTCCGCGGCCACGAAGCCGTTGCGCAGGGCCAGCCGCTGGACGGCGGCGGTCAGATCCGCGTCACGGACGATGACCCGCGCGGCCATGGTGGTGCGGTCGGGATGGCCCGAACAGTGCCCTGCGGCCATATGCCACACCTCGTGCCCGAAGATCACCAACTGGTGCAGCAGGCTGGTGCGTTCCTCGACGCAGATGATGTCCCGGTCGGCGGTGTCGAGGTAGAGGCCGCTGGCGGTACCGGGCGGGAAGGGGACGAGCCGGTGCAGCACGGGACGCTCGCGGAGCCCGCTGAGCCGGTCGCACAGGACGGTGAACACGGCCCCGGGCTCCGCCGGCGGCCGCTCCCGCTCCACCGCCCGTGCCAGCTCGCCCCGGAGTCTGCGCATATCGCGCCTGGTGCCCACGTGCCACTCCCCGGAAGCTCGTATCGGACGGGCCGGAGGTCCGTTCGCCCGGTGGACCTCCCGCCGCGGTGCCCGGGGCGCGATGGTCCGCATTCACTCTAGGGACGGCCGGGGGTGCTCCGCCACAGCGCGGGAAAAGTGGCCGGTATGCCCCGGTGAGCGGGCGGTTCCGCGGCCCGGGACCGGTGGCTAACGTGCGCCGGGGGCCGGGCCGACGGCCTCCCACTCCTTGGCGGTCAGGGTCGGCGCGGTGAGGCTCGGGCGGCCCGGGCCGCGGAGCGTGGCCACCACGACGTCCGGGTCGAGCCACCGGGTGGCGGGTTCGGAGAGGGTGATGACGTCGAGGAACGCCTGGGTGACGCTCATCCGGCCGGTGGCGGCCCGGGTGACCCGGTCGGCGTACGCCCCCACGAGGGTGGTCGAACGGCCGGGCCGTCTGCCCTTCGCCCCCGGGTAGAGGATGTCCTGGGAGGTCGCCATCTGCCAGGCGACGGAGACTGGTCCGGCCACCGCGCGCTGCACCCGGCAGGCGAGACCGGGCGCGGAGAGCCGTCCCGCTCGGGCCAGTTCGCGGTCCATCGCGGCCACTCCCTGGGCGGCGACGCTCATCCCCTGTCCGTACAGCGGGTTGTAGGTGGCGACGGAGTCCCCGATGGCGAGGAAACGTTCCGGCCAGTGGGTCGCGCGCTCGAAGTACCGGCGGCCGTTGACCGTGCTCCGGCTGACAGCGATGTCACCGGGGAGTGCGGTGGTACGGGAGAGGAGATCGGCGACGACGGGGTGCCGGACTCCGCGGGCGAAGACCTCGAAAAGCTCCGGGTCACGGGTGGGTTCGCCGCCGCGGGTCCCGGAGAGGGTGACCAGCCAGCGGCGGTCCTCCACGGGCACGATGGTGGCGGTCCGGCCCGGGACCGGCTCCCGCGGTACGGACTGCACATTGACGACCGGGAAGTTCTCCGCCCCGGCCGGGGCCCGGTAGAAGCGACTCGCGTAGACCAGCCCGGAGTCGACGGTCTCCTCGTCGACCGCGCCGGCGCCGATCTCCGCCAGCCAGGTCCGGGCCCGGGAGGAGGCGCCCGAAGCGTCGACGACGAGATCGGCGTCCAGATGGCGTACGACTCCCGCCGAGGTCCGGACCCGGACCCCGGTCACACCGTGGCGGGTGCCGAGCAGACCGGTCAGCTCGTGACCGTCCAGCAGCCGGATCCGCGGATGGCCGAGCACCCGGCGGCGCACCACCCAGTCCAGCAGATCACGGGTGCAGGCGATCATGTACTGCATCTCGACGGGCCAGCGCCTGAGCCAGCCCTGGGCGGTGTACGACACCAGTCCGGTGGGGAGGGGGATCCGGCGGGCCCCGGCCGCTATCCAGTCCTCGGTGATGCCCGGTATCAGCTCTTCGACGACCCGGGCGCCGCCGGAGTAGAGCACATGCACATGCCGGGCCTGGGGCAGTTCGCGGCGCGGGCGGGGGCCGTCCGGGAGTTCGCCCCGTTCCACCACGGTGACCTCGTCGGCGTGGCGGGTCAGAACCTGCGCGGCGAGCATTCCGGCCATTCCGCCGCCGATGACGACGGCGCGGCCGGGGCGGCGCGGGGCCCGGGTGCCCTCCGGGCGGACGGGTGCGGGCGAGGAGGGAGAAGTCATGACGCGGATCGGCTTTCTGGGCGGGCCGGGGGCTCCGGCGCGACGGAGAGTGCGGCGTTGACCGCGGTGGAGGTGAGGACTTTGGAGAGCAGGAGCAGCCGGCGGCGGCCGGGGCCGAGGAACTCCGCCAGGGCGTCGGCCCCGGCGGCGTCGTGGTCGCCGGGGGGCTCCGGGGCCGGATCGCCGCCGGGCCCCGGGGCCGCGGCCGCATGCCGGATCATCGCCGCGACGGCCACGGCGTTCGCGGTCTCGGGCGGAGCGGCGGCCGGGGCGGCGGCGAGGGCCCGTCGGCGGACCCCGTCGTCGAGCCGGGGGTGGAGCCGGAGCAGGGCATCGTGGATACCCGTCTCCCGGACCGTCAGCCGCATATCGGCATCGGCCCACCAGGGGATCGCGGAGTGGAACGCCGTATCGCTGCCGCCGCGGGTGCTGTTCAGGAGCTTCCAGAGCCGGCCCAGACGCAGATACGCCGTCCAGCCCCCGGCCAGCGCGCCGAGCCGGGGGCCGACGAGCGGCAGCAGGAAGCCGCAGGTGACGACGAATCCGCCGAGGGCGACGATCGGGGGTGCGACGGTGGTGCTGAGGTGGTCCCAGTTCCGGCCGGTCCAGCGGGCCACCACGGCGGACAGTTTGGTGACGGCGAACGCCAGATTGAGGCCGAATCCGGCGACGAGGACGATGAGTCCGGCCCGCAGCCAGCCGGTGACCGCCCTCGCCCAGCGCAGGCACAGCCATGTCGTCACCACGGCGGACACCAGATGGGCACCGAGATAGGTGATGATCATCTCTCGGATGTACGGAGTGGTGGCGTAGTACGTGTCCAGGTCGCGCAGCCGCTCCACCGGCGCGTCCCCGAGCGCGAACAGCACCGGGAGAGCGGTGATGACGACCGCGTACAGCGCCAGCCAGGCCCGGGAGCTGCGCCGTACCCGGTCTTCGGGGCCGCCGCGCCAGTTGACGACGAGAACCAGGCAGGCACAGCTGAAGGACCCCATGATCACGTACACCAGCGGGCCCGAGAAGTTCGGGACGCCGGTGATGCGGTTGACGGCGGTGATGGTGGGCGGCGCGGCGAAGAAGAAGCAGGTGGCGGCGGTGAAGACCAGGAAGCAGACACAGCGCACCAGGGGGTCGCGCCAGTTGTGCCGGAGGGACGGCAGTTTGGCGGCGAAGGCGATCGTCAGGGCCGCGGCGGGCAGATAGTAGTCAGTACTCCGCACGGGTCAGCACCGGCCGGGCGAAGCACCGAGGGCGGGGCTTTCCGGACCCGGCCCGGCGCACCGGGGTCCCCGAAGGCGCCGAGGGTCCCCGGATACCGTTCGTCCGTGCCGTTGGCCCACCTGCCACCACTCCCCCTGGCTCCGCCCGTCGGCCTGCGCACCGTCCGGCCGGTCGCCCCGGCCTCCCCTGACCGGTGACAACCTCCGCTTTCCGTACGGCTCTTCACATTTGACCACAGCGGCGGCGCGGCCGCCCGGAGGAGGCTACCGCCGCCCGGGACCCCGGTCGCCGCCAACGGGGCGCGGCCAGCGCGGCCCTCGGCGGTGGCGCCCACCGGCCGTCGGGCGTCCCACCCGCCACGGCGAGGGGGTGCTCCCGGAAGGTCCGGTGGCTTATGGTCTATCGCAAGGTGTTCATCCGGGCACAGGGTCCGGATCGGTTTGGGGGTTGTTGGCATGGTTGCCGGTCGTGTGGTGCGGTTCGACGGTATGCGGGGTTACGGCTTCATCGCTCCCGATCACGGTGGGGAGGACGTCTTCCTGCACGTGAACGATCTGCTGATTCCCGAGCAGTACGTGCGCTCGGGTCTGGCCGTGGAGTTCGAGATCGAAGAGGGTGACCGCGGGCTGAAGGCCTCGTCGGTGAAGTTCCTGGACGGCGCGGCGGGCCACGCCGTCCCGCCGGGTGTGGCCCCGGTGTCCGTTGCACGGCCCGTCGTGGACGGCGAGGATCCGCTCTGCGACGTATTCACTCCGGAGGAGTTCAAGAGCGAGATCACGGAGCTGCTGCTGAGGTCCGCGCCGACGCTGACCGCCGAGCAGATCCTCCAGATCCGTCAGGGGCTGCTCCAGTTCGGCAAGAACCACGGCTGGACCGAGGGCTGAGACCCCGGCCGGGGGGGGGGGGGGCGGGGGGGGGCGGCCCCCCCGGGGGGGGGGGGGGGGCGCCCCCCCCCCCCGCCCCCCCGGGGGGCGGGCCGGGGGGGGGGGGGGGGGGGGCGGGGGCCCC